>JACFOH010000054.1 GCA_019454405.1 Promineifilum sp. | reverse complement strand
CGACGGCGATGGCCTTGGCTTCGCGCAGGATTTTTTCGATGGGTTGGGGGGTGTCGGTCATGGGTTATCCTCGGTTGGTTTAGGGAGATTATAGCGCGGATCGGCCCGGCGCGCAGAGAGGTTCTACGGGGGAGCGCGCAATAACGAAGGGCGAGGCGCGGCGGCCGGGCGCTCTTCCTCTCCGCGCATATTGTTGCCCAATCCGCCTCCTCGCCGCTATATTAGGGGCGCTCAGATGCCGCCAGGAGGTCTGGATATGAATCGTGTCGTCGTTCGCAATCTCGCGCTATTAATGGGAATCTGCCTGGTAGTGGTTTTCGCGGCCGCCTGCGGGAGTGGCGCTGCCGCGCCCGTCGCCACGCCGCCGTCTATCGCCGAGGCGCCCACGGCCGCGCCAACCGATACCCCCGCCCCGACGGCGACGAATTCACCGACGCCCACGCCAACTGACACGCCTACGCCGACTGAAACCCCGACGCCGATGCCCACGCCGACCCTGCCCGAAATCCCTTACGAGGTCAAAGATGGCATCGTCTACAAATATATCGTCACAGAAAACAACCAGCTAGAGCTCGTACCGGATGAGAGTTTTCCTTACGATGCGTTTGAGAGATTGTACTCACAAACATACGAAAGAGTTAGACTTCAAGATAAGGTAAACCAAGAAGATACTAGACTCGGTCCAGTCTTGACAATCAGAGATGCTAACTATGGATTTGACTACGACCAGCCCGGAACGCTTAGGGCTATCAAACTTCCAGGAGGGGAGTGGCAAGCTGCTAATGAGTTTAATATCAAGGAAATCCTACCCGCTCCCAATATCGAGTCTGTAACTGCTATTAATATGCCTGAGGGTTACACACTCAATGCCGAGGCAGCTAATTATGTTTGGCGATATGTTCTGGAAACAATGATTGTCAGGACACCGGAATACTTCCAAGCTGTTTTTGGTACCACGGACACAGAAAGGGTAATTGCTGAATTAAGAAGCAACGGCTATCAGCTACCGAAAGCTCCTGAGGGAGTACCTGACAAGGGGATGCCTGTTGGGAAAAGTAACTACTATGTAGATTTTAACTCACCCAGAACACAATTTGAAAGCAATATTACTTTTGACACAATCTACTTCTATATAGATGATGGACTTCCTGATGGGATGAGAAACTTTACAGCCCTAGAGGAAGCTTTGAGAGCCAGTATGAACACAAGTAGGCTAATTATTACGGCAACAGGAGTAGGGACAGGTCGAAATTACGAAATACCACATAATCATAAGCTAACCACCGGCATAACCTTTGTAGAAAATCGTTTGGCTCTATTTTCAGGAGTCTTACCTCTACAGGAATCAATATATGATTTTGTGCAATCAACACATAAGCCGGAAACAGAACTAAAAAGACGAGTGAGAGAAAGTCCACAATATATGCACAACTCGGCGCTATCGACATTCTTGCAATCTGCAAGGAACACGAAAAAACACCTGTCAATGCCTTGGATTCTCACGGTCTTCATATCCAACCCTGGTGTTACTGATGCTGGATATATATGTATCGATATTTCATCAAATTACTATCAGACCCTTCCAGAGCTTGAACTTATCTTGCCAAGCCCATAGCCCAAAGGGCCGTTATCGGCCAGGCGGTAGTGAAACGAGGTCGGCCCCTACGCGCGCAAAGACAAAATACGGTAGGGAAGAGGGTGAGGCGCGACGGCATAGGCCGTTCTGCGTGGCATAGATATTTGCGCTGTTGCACGGCCCCTACCATAGCGTGGCCATTGGGCGTCTGACCAGCGCAGATGCCACCCCGTCCCTGCCCGGCCGTCGGGCTGGAGCACGGCAAAGCTCTTTTGGGGTATTGACAGCCTCCCCCGCCCCATTTACACTAAAAATCGCGACAGGCCTGTGGACGGGCATCACGCCCATACCCCAAAGGATGAGCCGGCCGCGTTTGGCCGGCGATAGATCGAGGTGTCATCCCAGTCGAGGCACCGCGGACATAGTCCCGACCGCCCACGACCGCTGATCGCACGAGCGCGTTATAGCCGGCTTAGCTGACCCACGACACCAACGCGCCGCCGCCCCACCGCAGGACGGCTCGTTATCGGCTGCGCGCCCATCTCCCCTCCCCCGCCATCTCCGGCCTGAACACCAGGCCCCAATCCCAACCGTTAGCCCTCATATCCGGGGCATAATATTTCCAGGTCGCGCGGTATTCATCGGCACAGGCCGGCGCAGCGAAGCCGGCGCAACGTAACGAGGAGGATGACATGAAAACCACACATCGCATCGCATCGGCATTAGGGTTGGGGCTGGCATTGCTCGTTCTACTGCTCGGCCTGGGCGGCGCCCGCGGCGCGTCGGCCGGGCCGGACGAACCGGCGGCCCCGGTGGCCCCCATGGCCCCCATGGCCAATGCCGGCTGGGTGGAGATCGGCGCCGGTTCCGCGTCGGGCGGCGGCGTCAGCGGAAAGGGCGCCCCTGGAAACATACGCCGCTCGACAGATCCGTCTGTGACCGTCGGCGCCGACGGGCGGCCCGTCGTCGCCTGGGTAGACTATACCGGCGACTCCACGAGACAGATCTACGTCAAACGGTGGAACGGCTCGGGCTGGGTGGAGATGGGCCTTCATTCGGCTTCCGGCATGGGCATCAGTAACAACGTCCAACAGGATGCGATGACGCCCTCCCTGACCACCGGCCCGGACGGCAAGCCGGCGGTGGCCTGGGCGAACACCGGCATGGGGTGGCAGACCTACGTCCGGAGCTGGGACGGCTCGGCCTGGAAGGAGCTTGGCCCCAGTTCCGCCAGCGGGGGCGGCGTCAGCTGGTTCCCCGGGGACGCCGGAGTCGGGGCTTCGGGGCCCCCCTCCATAGCCATCGGACCCGACAACAAACCGGTCGTCACCTGGGGCTTCAGACACTACACCGGGGATCCCCACCAGGTCTACGGCAAGAAGTGGGGCGGCGCGACCTGGGACGAGATCGGCCAGGGTTCCGCCCACGGCACGGGGATCAGCAAGGCCATTGACGACTTTGGCCACGCTGACGCCCCGTCCATCGCCATCGGGCCGGACGGCACTCCGGTCGTCGCCTTCGAGGCCTACCATTGGGACCAGGACGCCTACGCCGGTCTCGTCGACATCTACGTGCGGTATTTCAGCGGCGGGAATTGGGAAGAGATGGGCGTCGGCTCGGCCTCGGGCGGCGGTATCAGCCGGACCGGCAAGGCGGCCCTGCCCTCGATAGCTATCGGCCCCGATAATATGCCGGTCGTCGCCTGGATGGATAGGTCCAACGGCAAGCAAAACATCTACGTGCGGCGCTGGGACGGCACAACCTGGCAGCCGCTGGGCCAGACCTCGGCCATGCTCGGCGGCATCAGCGACACGACGTTCCAAGCGTGGGACGCCTCGGTGGCCATCGGCCCCAACGGGTTGCCCGTCGTGGCCTGGATTAATAAGGTGAGCAATCCAGCCCCTCAAGAGATCTACGTCCGGCGGTGGAGCGGCTCGGCCTGGGAGGAGATCGGCCCCGGCTCGGCCTCCGGCGGCGGCATCAGCCAGACCGACAGGATGTCGACTTCGCCGGCGGTGGCTGTCGGCCCGGACAACGTGCCGGTCGTCGCCTGGCAAGAGCCTACGTCCGATCCTCAGCTCGGAGGCGAGCTCAACATCTATGTGCGGCGCTACGCCGGCGCGCCGGTGTTGAATCATCACGCGTTTGTGGGGGCGGTGTTTAAGTAGAGACGCGCCGCTGGGGCGTCTCTACTACGAGCGCCTGGCCCTACAATTATGAAGGATGAGGGATGAATTATGAAAAGAGGCGCGGCCGACGCCGTTCATAATTCATCCTTCCTAATTCATAATTAGGTTTGGCCGTCGGGCGAGGCTCAGCGACGACGCCACGGGTTCAAACCCGCGTCTACCACACCAAACCGGTTGAAACCGGTTGCCGGAAACGTGTTTCAACACGTTTGGCATGACATCCGCGTAAATCACAATCCGCGCCCATCCACGTCATCCGCGTTCCATTCCGAACTCTTAACTCGTCGCTCGTCGCTCGTAACTCGT
>JACFOH010000053.1 GCA_019454405.1 Promineifilum sp. | reverse complement strand
GTACCGGTAATGCTCTTGCGAATATCCTGACGGGCACGGATGGTAACAATACTCTGAACGGCATGGCTGGGGCGGATACCATGATTGGTGGTATCGGCGACGATCTCTATGTCGTAGATAATGTCGGTGATCTTGTCGTTGAGAATGATAACGAAGGTATAGACACTGTTCAAACGGCGCTAAACGGCTATACATTGGCGGCGCATGTCGAAAATCTTCAGCTGACAGGCTCTAGCAATATTGATGGAAATGGCAATGATCTCGACAACACGCTGACGGGAAATAGTGGCCGTAATACCCTGACGGGAGGCCTTGGGAACGACTATTATATCATCCAGAACTCCACGGATGTTGTCGTGGAAAATGCGGATGAAGGCATCGATACAATTCAATCTACAATCACCTACACGTTGTCGGATCACGTTGAGAATCTTGTTCTTGCCGGTGCGACAGCCATTAACGGAACAGGCAACGCACTCGATAATACGCTTACTGGTAACAGCGCGCGCAACACCTTGAGCGGCGGCCTGGGTAATGACGTTTACATAGTTCAGACCGCCACCGATGTTGTTATTGAGAACGTAGATGAAGGGATTGATACTGTCCTGGCAGAACTGGACTGGACGCTGCATAGCAACGTCGAGAATCTAATTTTGACAGGTGCTGCGGTCTCCGGTACAGGCAATACCCTCGATAACATTCTGATTGGGAATGAGCATAACAATACGCTGAACGGTATGGCCGGTGCTGATACGATGTTCGGCGGTCTTGGCGACGATGTATATATTATAGACAATGCAGATGACCTTGTTTACGAAAACGAATCATCGGGCATTGACATCGTTCAAGCTTCCGTAAGCTATGCTCTGTCAGATCATGTTGAGAACATTACGTTGACGGGCACGGCCAATATCGATGCCACTGGCAACGAGCTTGACAATACGCTGACCGGCAACAGCGGTTTGAATACACTTTATGGCGGGCTCGGCAACGATGTTTATGTTGTGAACAATACCGACGATGTGGTTGTCGAGTATGAGGACGAAGGTATAGACGCAGTACTTTCCAGCGTGACCTATACGCTGTCGGATCATGTTGAAAATATCACTCTGACGGGCACATCAGGTATACACGCAACCGGCAATGAGCTTAATAACATTATCATCGGAAACTCGGGCGCCAATACTCTCATCGGTGGTGCGGGAGAGGATACATTTGACGGTGGCGCTGGCGTTGACCGGATATACGGCGGAGAGGGCAATGATACTCTTTATGGCGGTAGCAGCACAGATACGCTCGTCGGTGGAGCTGGCGACGATGTTTATATTCTCGATGGTGTGGACGTTATTATCGAGAACGCAGATGAGGGCACTGATACCGTTTATTCAAGTGTGACCTATACGCTGGCCGCCAATCTCGAAATTCTCGTTTTAACGGGAGAAACAGCCATTAACGGCACAGGTAATGCGCTCGATAATATCTTCATTGGTAACAGCGCAATAAATACTTTGAGCGGCGGTGCGGGTAATGACGTGTACTACGTCAGCACAGGTGACGTTGTTTCCGAAAGCTCCGGCAATGGTATCGACACGGTGTATGCCGATGTCAGCTGGACGCTGCATAACAACGTAGAAAACCTGTTTTTGATGGGGGCGGCAGTTTCAGGTACGGGCAACGCAGTTGACAATATCCTTACTGGAAACGACCTCGACAACACATTAAATGGATTGGCTGGCGCGGATACGTTGATCGGCGGTCTTGGTGACGATGTCTATATTGTCGATAACATCGGTGATGTGGTTGTCGAGAGTGAAGATGAAGGAATAGATACGATTCAGTCCAGCGTAAGCTATACCTTGGGAGACCATATCGAGAACCTTAATCTGACTGGCAGCTCCGCCATTAATGCTACGGGCAACGCGCTCGATAACATTATTGCGGGAAATACAGGAGCGAATATCCTGATTGGCGGGGATGGGAATGATATTCTCGATGGGGGCTCCGGAAATGACACGCTTGATGGCGGAGCCGGTAACGACTTCCTAAACGGTGGGGCCGGTTCTGATACGATGATTGGCGGCACGGGCGACGATATTTATGTCGCCAATGCTGCTGGCGATATTGTGATCGAGAACGCGGATGAGGGCATTGATACTGTTTATTCGAGCGTTACCTATACGCTGGGCGATCATCTGGAGCATTTGACGCTCACGGGTACATCCAATATCCACGGTACGGGCAATGCGTACGATAACACGCTTATCGGAAATACCGGCGCTAATACGTTGAGTGGTGGTGACGGTAATGATTACATCTATGGCGATGCTGGAAACGACGTCATCTTCGGCGGTTTCGGTGATGACATTATCTTCGGTGGAGCTGGTACAGACAACCTTTATGGTGGAGCTGGGGCTGATATTTTCGGCTTCGAAGCTGCGACGGCCTATTCCGGCGTCGATGTCATCAAGGATTTCAGCATCTCGGATGGAGACCGCATAGACATCAGCGACGTCCTTGACGGGCTTTACAGCGGGAACATGGACAATCTGCTAAGTTTTGTCCAAGTCTCCCAAAGCGGCAGCAATACTCATATTAGCATTGACCGTGACGGCACGGGCAGCCTTCACGGCTGGACACAGATTGCCAACATCGAGGGTGTCACGGGTCTAGGCAACGCGAACGATATGCTGGCTGCCGGACTGCTGGTTGTTGCTAACAGCTAAATTCGCAT
Organism: Promineifilum sp.; assembly: GCA_019454405.1. Classification (GTDB taxonomy): domain Bacteria; phylum Chloroflexota; class Anaerolineae; order Promineifilales; family Promineifilaceae; genus Promineifilum. The sequence goes on along the minus strand of JACFOH010000053.1, from coordinate 1,551 downwards.
AATGTATAGGTAAGGAGGAGCCCGCACTTTTCGATCTTGTCCTGAAAGCCCATGGCGGCGGAATTGACAAAGCTGCCCGTAAGCGAGTCAAACAGGCAAGTAAAGCTCTACCCACGCCCATCAAGTCACGTCTTGCCGAGCACGACCGCTTTTGGGAGAAGGAGCAGACTAAAGGTGAGGTCGAAATCCTGATCCTCAACCATGTCTACGCCATCCTTTACCGAAGATGAGAAAAAAGCTCATTGCCAACAATGTCTATGCCCATATCTGACTGCCAATGTATGTAGTGGCTCAGGTCAGGGAAGGCCGCAGAATGCTTAACATGCGCAGGTGTAGCCCACTTATACGCGCCTTAAATAATAAATATATGAAAACCTTGCGGCCGGCCCCGCCTGACTGCTAACCTTTCTCAGAAAAATTATGAGTTTCATAGGCCCATGACAGGAAAGCCCAATTTTCAATCAAAGATTTTTCGACAGAGAACGACGCCAGAAGAGTACGAGATATATAAGGCTGCTCTGGAGTGGGATCTCACTGACCCTATCGTCATCGAAAGTGCGGATGATTTCAAATCAACGCGCCGATGGAAAGATAAATTGACACCTTTCCACCATCAGGTCACCAACCTCATTACGTTCTGTCGCCGGCTGCCGGTAACTCTGCTCGCGGATGACGTGGGTCTTGGTAAAACAGTCAGTGCCGGGCTGATCATCAGTGAGTTGATTGCGCGGTCTCGCCTTTCAAAAATTCTTATTGTTTGCCCCAAACTATTGGGCCCTCAGTGGAAGGCGGAGTTAACAGATAAATTTGATATTCCCGCCCAGGTCGTTACTGGCAAGGATTTAATAACGGCTGATCCTGAAGATGTCGGCGCCGTTATCACGACCTACAATACAGCCCGTCTTTACCTCGATAAGATCCCGGAAGACCGCTTTCAAATGCTTAAGCACTCTTTCGACGGCGTGATCAGATGAGGCCGACGCCAATTGTTCGGGTGATATATTGCCTTCAATCCGAGCTAAAAGACCCAATACGTATTTTGTTTCATCTAGTCCCTCAAGCTTATCCCATACGCGTTGGTATATTTGCTCAAGGTTTTGGCCGAGACCGTCTTCCAGCGAAAGGATTTTCTTAGCGTCATCTTCGTTTCTTACTGTTTTTAGAGCTTCTACAAAATAACGCCCCGTCAGTGGATGGCCTTTGCAAGCCTGATAGAGCGTCTCACGATCAACATAAGGCGGAAGATCTCCCGAGGCTGCCATCTTATATATGGCGGCCTTGGATAATGGGCTAATCTCTACACTTCTACCGTTTTCTTGTACTTGCTGTATAATGGTTAAGTGCAAGTCAGGAAGATCGAACCGCTGCGTTCCGAGAAGAAATATAACGCCTTCAGGAATAGAGTTTACAGAGGGCAATTCTTTTACGAAGCTTTCGTGCGGATTTTCTTCTCTGGAGATATGGTCTAATCCATCAATCAAAATAATGGTTTTGCGACCATGCTCTCTATATTTCTTATTGGCGTCATCTAGTTGTCTCTTAAGCGTATCT
>JACFOH010000052.1 GCA_019454405.1 Promineifilum sp. | reverse complement strand
TGCCATCGCGCAAGACGACCATACCGCCGTCTTCGCCGGGCACGATACGGTCGATCAGCGTCGCATGGCTGCCGCTATCCATCGTGATGGTTATCTCTTGCCCGGCGGCCACGCCACTCATGCTGTCAAGTTTGACCTGCAAGGTGCGCAGTTCTACGGGCTTTCCCGCGCCGGCATCAACAGGATTTCGGTCGCGTGTGATGAGGTACTTAGCGCCTGCCCAGTCGCGTATCTCAACGATCTCGGAGACGAACCAGTTATCATCATCCATCTTGACGCGGAGTTCCTTGCCGTTGTCTGCGTTAGACGGTGACGTGACCTTGAACGTGTCATTCCCCGCCGGGCTGCCGACGTCCATGCTGCGGCCGGTGACCGGCCCCGCCGCGGCCGCCGCGAGTTTCGTCGATATGGTCGTCTCGTGTCCCAGCGGCCGGGCGATCATATATCGCCGCAATTCATCAGCCAGAAATGGCCCGCGCACGGTGATTAAATCGGCGTTTGCGTCGTATTCTGTGTCAGTGACGGTAAATGGCTGGATAACAGTAAACGCCCCGCCGCGCACGTCGCTGACTTGCGTGATCCACACGACATTGCCCCGGGCGGCCAGCGTGTCGAACTTGGCCTCATAGACGAACGTCGCCCATCCCTCGCCACTGGAGAAAACGTTTTCAGTCCCGCCGCATGATAGCGCCGTGTGAGTTGTCCCACTTACGTCTACAGGGCTGGACAGATTCGTCGGCCCGTAGAATCTGGCGATTGGATTTCCCCAGCCACTCATATCGCTACACCGCCGCCCATTGCGATTTCTTTTGCCACGTCATGGTGATTCTGGCGACCACCGATCCGGCCTTGCCGCGCACATCGGTATACTCCATCTTCATCGGTTCAACGCCGATACATCGCGCGGTACACTGGTATGTCGTGTCAGACGCGCCGCGCAAGATGCCCTGCAACACTGCGCTCTTGCCCTCCAGCCCCTTGAAGTTGGTGACGGCCGTGTTCAACGTTGCCAGCCCGCCGGTCGCCGTAACCAGCCGAAAGGTGGCGACGACCTGGCCCAGTGCGATGTCAGCATCGGTACTGCCGTCGGCGTCGAATATCGCGCCGTTGCTTAGGTTGTAAATGCGAGACACGACCTCGTCGGCGTCGACCATGTCGATCATCGTCACGCCGCTCGCGCCGGACAGGTTCGTTGTGTTGAATTTTGTGATCTCCAGGTACATCAGTACGACACCCCCGCCGCATTAACTTGCTGGAAGAATTCGGCCAGCCCGTCGCTGATTGCGTCCTTGACCTTCGTCGGGTCAGTGACCGGGCCGCTAAAATTAACCGTCATGTTGACATTCATCCCGCCGCCATTCATCCGGCCGTTGGGGATAATCGCGCCTGATGAACGCGGCACAAACAGCTCCGGGCCTCGCTCGCCAACGATATAAGGGCGGCCGGAACTGACCGGCCCACCGGCCGCGCGGCCGGGCGGCGTAGGTGACCCGCCGGGAATAAAATCAACGTAGACCGACACCCGCTTGCCGGACAAATCTGACAGGGCCGTGTTCACCGCATCCATCTGGGCGATGAACGGGATCGTCTTGTCGAGGCCGTCTATCGCTTGCTTGACCGCCTGTATCCCCGCATCCTCCGCCCCGGCAAAATGCCCCAACAATTCAATAGTCCGTGCGCTTTCGGGCACGCCGGATAAAGCCGCCTCCATCGCCGCGCCAACGGCTTCCCCGGCGATGTCCGGCTTGGCCGGTATGGTAACCGACTGCCCGTGGGTGATAATCGGATCGCCGCTGGACATGTCGATTTCGACCTTGCCGGGGATAACCAAGTCCTGTCGATCTTCCTCTCGCTGCTTGAGCACAACCGGTAACTCCGCCGGGGGTGTGTTTTTTAGCAGTTCGACCATGTCATTGATTGACGTGACGAGATCGCCGGTGCTGATTTTGCCCAGCTTCCAGTCCTGCGTTAGCAGTTTCATCGCCTCGGTGAATATCGCCGCCTTAACGGCTGCCTCGGCCGCTTCCGGGCCGAACTGCCCCAACGCCACGCCAAGGTCGGCAAGCTGCCCCGCCGTTGCGCCGGACGCAACGCCCATCTCGTAAACGCTACTGCGGATTAGGTCGATATTGGCCGCGCCCTCAGGAGAGAATGTGACGTCGCCGCCCTCGCCAATGGCCTTAATCGCCGTGTCGAAGGCGTTTGATGCCGACCGCGCCATGTTCTGAAAGGCCGCCGCCAGTTCGTCGATCCGGTCAGAGCGCAACTGGTCTATCGCCGCCTGCGTTTCCTTGATCGTCTTGTCGATGCTCGCGCTGGCAACGGCCATGATGCCGCTGGCCGTCGCCCCGACCCAGTTACCGCTCAAGTTAAAATCGGCAAGCTTGGCGGTCTCCAGCGCGGCTTTCTTGGCTTCGTCTGTCCACTCGCGCAATCCAGCCGCGCCTGTCTCTGCGCCGGTTGCAACGTCCTTGCCCCAATCTTCCCACTCGGAACGAGCGTTGATCGGTATCTTCTGCAATCGCTCAATCTCATCCGTCAACGCCTTGATCTTGTCAACTTGCATCTGGGCAATGTCGCCACGATTTGCGCCGAAACGGGCATTAAACGCCCGAGTGTCACCGCCCAGAGCCGCGAACTGTTCCATCAATTCGCCAAGCTGTGCCGCACGGCCCGCTATGGCCAGTGAGCCGATACCGCCCCCGGCCAGCGCGGCCGCCAATGACGCGGCCCCTTGCGCGGCATAGGCCAAATTGTCGCCCAACGCCTCAGCCCCGCCTGCAAGCTCACCAACGCTGTCAGCTAGCCCCTCTGCAAACGCTACTGAAAAGGCGTCTTTGGCGTTAGCCATTGCCGCCTCAAGTTTCTTAATCTTGCCCGCCGTTGTCTCTGCCGCGCTACCCAGCAGCCCCACTTTGGCTTCACCGGCCTCGATAACGGCCATGTCGAACGCTTTGTCCATCGACATGCCAGCCGCCTCGAGTTCCTTAGCCCGTTTGGTGACGCTTTCAACGGATAGGCCCAGCGCGTCAAGACGCATGGTCGAATTGTTGGCGAAGGTTAGGATGACCTGATTCATATCCCAACCAAGCTGCCCGACCACGGCCGCCAACCGGACGGCCTGATCTTCTGTGTCAGCAAGACCCAGCGATATGATGTCGGTAGCCGACGCAATAAGCTCCGCGTCGCTCATCATGCCCGACGTGGCCTCGCGCATCTTGCCCAGCATAACGTCAGCCGTTGCGCCGATGCTGGCGGCCAGATTGTCGAATTGGTTCTTGGTCTGGATTAAGGCCGCGCCCCGGTTTAGCTCCGTCCACGCCGCTTTCGTCGCCAGCGCCGCCGCGCCGATAGCCGCCGTCGCCACGCCAATTCCGGCGGCGATGGTAGACGCTGACAACTTCATCGCGGACGCGCCCTTCTGGGCGTCCCGCTCGAGGTTTTGAACGTCGGCCTGCGCTTGCTTAAACGCGCCCTTGCCTTTGTAGGCTGCGTTAATGACTAAGTCAAAGCTGGTCGCCGCCATCGCCGTCGTCCCCTTCCAGTTCGTCTCTCATGCGGATAATAGCCAGTGCGGCTTTCTCAAGCCTTGCGTTGCGCTTGCGCCAGTCCTGTAATGCGTCGTCTTCGTACCGGTTCATTGCGTCGGTATAGTCGCTCAGCACTCGATAAACGTTATGCGCCGTTTCAACCGGGTGTAGCCATTTTAACGGCCATTCCATCCATCCCCCGGCAAATGGTGGGCCGTATTGTTCAATCCTGAACGCATCGGCCAATGGTTGCGGCAAGGGGCCATCGCTGTCTACATAGTTGGCGACGGCCCCCACGAGTTTGGGTCAGGCGATGTCAGTTCGATATATCGTTCGTTGACGGCCGCCGCCAACGCCCTCATAGCGCGTGGCGATATGACGTCAAACTCCGCCGCGGCCGTTTCGATGTCGGGAGTAGCGAACCACCCCGCGCGAATCGCCGATTGAACCGTCCGGTCGAATTCATGCCACATGCCGTGGATTTCCCACTTGTCCGCGTCGTATTCGTCGTAATAGGCCAGAATGTGTCGCCGGTTGATGTCGCCGCGAAAGGCCCAGCCCTCCGGCAGTCGCCCCTTGCGCTCAATCCAGTCGGCGTAGAGCATGGCCACAAGCGTATCAATGGCCGCGCCCGGATCGCCTTCGTCAAACAGCCGCCCCAACGTCGCCAGCTTGACCAGTGTGTCGCCGCTAACGTCAATCGGGACGGCTTCGTTTTTCACCGCCTTTGTTTTCGCCGTGCTCATGTTTCCTCCCGCTCACTGCTAAATCGTACCCCAAACCGGAGCCGCTTTTCC
>JACFOH010000051.1 GCA_019454405.1 Promineifilum sp. | reverse complement strand
ACGAGTTACGAGCGACGAGCGACGAGTTAAGAGTTCGGAATGGAACGCGGATGACACGGATTAACACGGATTTGATCCACGTCGCCTTATGTCAAGATGTAGGGGCGAGGCCGCGGCGGGAACCCCATCGTCATGCAGAACGGCCGCGCCTCGCCCTCTGGGGTTTCCCTTCCTGATTCGTGATCCCTGATTCCTAATCCCGTGTCTATTTTCCATCGGCGCCGGGCCGGGCTACAATATGCCCCATGACCAATGCGCGCCAACTCTCCCTCGATCTCGATAAGCCGCATCGCAATCATTATCTCTTCTCCGACCACTACCTGGAAGAGATCCTGCGGCGCCAACCCGTCTGGAAGGTCGCCATGGCCGCCTCGGCCGAATTCCTGCCCTGGCTGCGAGACCTGTACGCCGCCGAACGCGATCAACTGGAAGCCTATAACGAATCCCAACTGGAGGACAACTGGATTCGCCCCATCCTAGGCCGCCTGGGGCACGTGTGGGAGACGCAGCCGGTGATCCCGGGGCTGGACGGCAACATCAAGAAGCCCGACTACGCCTTCTTTCCCGACGAGGCGACGCGCAAGGCGGCCGTGGACGCCCAGCGCAGCGAGGAATACGCCAGGAGCGCCCTGGCCGTGGGCGAAGCCAAGGCGTGGACGGTCAACCTGAGCCGCAAGGCCGCCGGCGCGCCCGTCTTCGACAACAACAACCCGATGTTCCAGATCGACTACTATCTCAGAGCGAGCGAGTTGCCCTGGGGCATCGTCACCAACGGCCGCCTCTGGCGACTGGTGCATAAGGACAGCAGCTATCGCCTCGACCGCTACTTCGAGATCGATCTGCAAGCGGCTCTGGACACGGCCGATGAGGTCCAGGCGCAGGCCGTGCTGGCTTACTTCACGCTGTTCTTCCGGCGGGCGGCGTTCGAGCGCGACGCGACCGGCCGCGTTCTGCTCAATGACGTGCTCTCCGGCAGCGCCACCTATGCCGTAGCCCTGGAGAACGACCTGCGCGACAACGCCTACAAGGCGCTGGAGCAGATTATCCTGGGCTTCTTCACCCCGGCCGCCAACCGTCTGGACCCCAACGACGAGGCTGACCGCGCCGCCGTCTATCGCAATAGCTTGCTGCTCCTTTACCGGCTGTTGTTCCTGTTCTATGGCGAGAGCCGCGGCCTGCTGCCCATGGGCAACGACGAATACCGTCGGCGCAGCGTGACGGCCCTGGCCAACGCAATGTCGCTCGATGTCGAAAATAGCCGCGAACACCCACCGATGACCCGCGAATATTGGGGCAGGTTGCGGGAACTGTTTCGCATCATCAACGGCGGCGACGCCGCGCTCAACGAATGGCTGGATGTGCCGCGCTACAACGGCGGCTTGTTCGACCCGTCGCGCCACCCGTTCCTGGAGGATCATTTCGTCGGCGACGCTTATCTGGTGCGGGCCATCGACTATCTGGCCCGGAGGCGCGTCTCCCGCGACGGCCAATACGCCGGGCGCGAGCGCGTCGACTATCGCACGCTCGGCGTCCGCCAGTTGGGTTCCATCTACGAAGGGCTGCTGGAGTACAAGGTTAGCGTGGCCAAGGAAGAGATGGTGTCGGTGCGCAGCAAGAGCAAGGAGGTCTGGTTGCCCGCCCGCGAACGACCCAAGGGCAACGTCATCGAGAGGAAAAAGCCGGGCGAACTCTATCTGTCCACCGACAAGGGCGAGCGCAAGGCCACCGGCTCCTACTACACGCCCGACTACATCGTCAAATACATCGTCGAGCAGACGCTGGGGCCGCTGGTCGAGGCGGCGAAGACCAAGGCGGAGGAGGGTCGCGACCCGGCCGGTCAATTCGAACGGGCGATCCTGTCGCTCAACGTACTCGATCCGGCCATGGGATCGGGCCATTTCCTGGTGGATGCGACCAACTATCTGGCGCGAGCGCTGGCCACTTCCGAGCTGGCCGGTTCCCAAAGCGTTTCTGATCCCGCCGAATCCGACCTCACCTACTGGAAGCGCCGCGTCGTGGAGGCATGTATCTACGGCGTGGACAAAAACGAGCTGGCCGTGGAGCTGGCCAAGCTGAGCCTGTGGCTGGAGACGGTGGCCGCCGACAAGCCGCTGAGCTTCCTCGACCACCATTTGCGCCACGGCGACAGCCTGATCGGCGCGCGCCTGGCCGACCTGGCCGGGCCGCCAACGCCGGCGCGACCGGAGAAAAAACGGCCGAAGGACAAGGGCGACGCGGAGCAGGAGTCGCTCTTCGATGAATCCGCCTTCACGACCGGCGCGGGACTGGCCGTGGCCGGGGCGATGACCATCGAAGGGATGCTGACCGACGACCTCGACGACGTGCACGCCAAGGAACGCATCTGGGCCGAGATTCGCGACACCCACCTCGGCCGCTGGCGACGGCTGGCCGACCTGTGGGTCAGCGCCTGGTTCGGCAACGCCATGAGCGCGGCGGAGTACCGCGACCTGGCCCGGCGCATCCAGGGCGTGCCCGGCGGCCTCATGAGCGACGAGCAGGCCGCCGCCTTCCTCGAGCATCCCGCGGTCGTGACCAACGATTATTTTCATTGGGAACTGGAGTTCCCGGAGGTGTTCTTCGACGAGTACGGCCGACCGAAGGGGGATGCGGCCGGGTTTGATGCGATAGTGGCAAATCCCCCGTATGTGAGGCAAGAAGCTTTAGGCAAAACCATTAAATCATTTTATCAATCAAAGTTTAGCGAAGTTTATCATGGAGTAGCTGATATCTATGTCTACTTCCTTGCTTTTGGAATTGATCAGCTTCGGTTAGACGGTAGGTTCGGTTGTATTTGTTCTAGCCAGTTTCGGAAGCTGGCATATGGCCTACCTATACGCGATTATCTGGTCAAAAACAGTGTGCTACGGATTATTGTCGATTTTGGAACACGGCAGGTTTTCGAAGATGCAACTACTTATCCAATTATTTTGATAGCCGAAAATAGAGCGGCCACCTCTCAAGATATATTGACCTACCTCAACGCAAGTGATTCTGAGGCAGTTGATCTGAACGTTTCGGTTGTAAGACAAATTCCGTTACCACAGCCTGGAGAACAATGGATATTCGTTACCGGAACATTGCGGGAAATAATATTGAGTTCAGATAAATATTATCCTTTGTTGCAAATACTTGGTGATTCGATTTTTCGGGGAGTTACAACGGGTTTTAATGACGCATTCGTGATAGATAGCGATACCTTTCACCGGATTATGGCTCTAGATCCAAAATCTCTTGAACTGATTATGCCCTATGTCCGAGGGGAGGATTTACATCGGTGGTATCAAGACGATCCACAATTATTCCTAATTTTTACACGACGAGGAACAAATCTGGATAACTATCCAGCAATTCGAACCTATCTGGAAGGGTTCCGCGAAAAGCTTGAGTCGAGGCCGATTGATTGGAACAATGATATGCCTTGGCTAGGACGTAAACCGGGCAACTATCAATGGTTTGAAATTCAAGACTCAGTTGATTATTTCCAAGCCTTTAAATTCCCACGGATCCACTCAACGAAAGTTTCTCTCCATCCCTCTTTCTCGATTAGCGAAGATACTTTATTTGCATCGAATACGTCTTACGTTTTGCCGATAAAGGATATGGCAATTGGAAAATTCCTTTTAGCGATATTAAATTCGCGACTTTCCTATTTCTATTGTCGAAATGTTTTTGCAGTAAAGGCTAACGGATATTATGAAGTGCAACCTGAACGCCTTTCTTTATTCCCTATACCAAAGGATTGGCAAACAATTAGACTGTCTAATTTATCTGGACTTATAGCCGAGACCGAGTGGCCGAACTTAGATCTATCAGCTAAATCGATCCTTATCTACCTCGCCGAGCAAATGATCGCCATGCACAAGGAGAGGCAGGCCCTGACGACCGACTTCTGGACCGACCTGGAGGGGGCGACGGCCCCGGCCGTTTTCGATAAGTTGCGCAACAAGGGCAAGCAGGAAGACGGGCTGGCCAAAGACCCGGCGCTGGCCCCGTTCGTCAACCCCGAGAGCAAGAGCGCGCGCACCCTCGACGAATCCCTGGCCTGGGACGAGGCGGCGTTCAAGGCGTTCGTCCGCGAACTGGCCGGGCGGGTGGACGGGCTGAGCCGGCTGGTGAAGGTGTGGCATGATTACGCCCCGCGCTACCGCGAGCTGACCGAACGCATCACCCGCACCGATTGGCTCATCGACCAGATCGTCTACAAGCTGTACGGCCTGACCGACGAGGAGATCGCCATCGTCGAGGGAAAGAATTAGCCGGCCCCGGCAACCGGACCTGACGAGTGAAAGACCGCCGGTCAGGCCCTGAAGGAATACCTGGAGAATATTATGGACACCCCCCAACCCATCGAAAAAATCCTGCGCGAAGCCAAGGCCATCGCCGTCG
>JACFOH010000020.1:33439-40689 GCA_019454405.1 Promineifilum sp. | reverse complement strand
CCGGCTGGCGTCGCTCGCCCGCGCATCTCGTCGTAGAACCGTTTGTCGTATCGCCGCGAGCGGACGGGGATGGGCATCTTGACGCCCCAACCCAACAGCAGCACTTCTTCCTTTTCCTGCAGGCGAGCCAACATCCCGCGTAACTGGTCGCGCCCGGCCAGACCGCTGAGCACAGCGCGGATGTCGTCCTCGTCGCCCAGCCAGCCGGTGACACGCGTGCCGAGCTGCGACATCACTTCGTCGTCGATGCCCGATGGCCGCTGATCCACGATAAGCAGCGTCACATTGTACTTACGCAATTCGCGGGCGATCGTGCCGAAGGCTGTCTGGCCGGCCACCTGTGGATTGAGCAGCTTGTGGGCCTCCTCGATAGCGATGACCAGCGGCCGTGGGGCCGGCTCGCCAAACGATTTGCTGCGCTCAGTCTTCTTCACCCATTCCTGGCGGATGCGGCGAGTGAGGATGTTGGAGACGACGATGTAGTCCAGTTCCGCATCGTGTTCGCCGAAGCTCAAGACAATATGCCGGCCATGCTCCAGCTGGTCGGCGATGGCCGCCACCGCATCGGCCGCCGGTTGCTCGACGACGTAAGGCTTGTGAAAGATTCGTTGCAGTTTACGGTGAAGCGATTCGGCCGACGCCGGATGAACGTTATGACCATACGCCCAGTAGGCCACGGAGTCGGGGGCGGGCACGGATTTGCCTTTCTCATCCTCAACGGTCGCGCCCGGCTGCAACTTCATGAATTCGCTAAACCATTTCCCCGGATAGGCTCGTTCCAGCGCGCTGAGCACCACTGCGGCCGTCTCGTTGAGATCGAGCGTCTCTGACAACAACAGGATGTCGGCCGCGCTGAAATCGGACAGAGCCAGCTCCAGCGTGAAGTCGGGCGTATTGCCGCGTACCAGCGCCCCCTTGCCCAAGGCCGCAATCTGCACCTTCTGCCCAAACAGCGACTTCAGACCGGAGACGGTTATGCTGCGGTCGCTGTCCCGATCATCAAAGCCGTACTCGTTATGCATATCGAACACCAGCGCCGAGGCCACGTCGGTCTTCATCAACCCGGCCAGCACCATGCGCGTCAGGAAACTCTTGCCCGTGCCTGTCGCGCCGAAGATGCCGCTGCTACGCTTGACGAAACGCTCCAGGTCGAGGCAAACCGGGTAGCCCTGCTCGATCGTATGACCGATGACGAAGTTGGCCCCGCCCTCCTCGCCGAAGATGGCGGCCACGTCGGCCGCGTCGGCCGGGCGCACAAGCGCGTGATGGGCGGGCACCGTCTTCACCGGCTTGGGGCCGGGGTTCTCCTCGCCTGCGGTTACTCGCGCTTCCCACTCGGCCCGCGCCGGATCCATCAGATCGGGGCCGCGGTCAAGCAGCAGCGTGGAATACATCTCCAGTGTCGTGTAGAGCGTCCTGCCGTAGAGTGCGCCCTGAATAGCCGCCGGCAGCCGGTCGGATTTTTCGTCAGCAAAACGCGGGTCAGTGGAACCCAACTGCAAGTCCGTCACGAGACCGTAGTACCGATAGCGGCCGCCCTCGCAGACGACAAAGCTGCCTTCCTGCACCGTATCGGCCGGGACAGTGAGGCGCACGCGCAGGCCGCTCTTCAGACCGCCGCCGACGATATAGCCCAATGGGCCGGCTGTTTCCTGAGTTTCCTGTGGCAAGTCGAACATTTAAAAGCCCCCCATGGCATCGGGCATGCTGTCCAGACCGGGCAACGCCTCGCCCAGCGCCTCCAGCACCGGCACCAGCGCCTCGTAATCGCTGCGCAAGAGTTCGATGACCTCGTTGATGACGGCCATCGCCCAATCGACATCATAGCCGCGCAGACGGTAGACATCCTGCACATGGGCCACAAGCAACTGGTCGACCGGCACCCCCATGTCGGCCGCGCGCAGGATGAGCCGCAAGTAGCCCAGCCGACCGGTGAAGCGGGCGAGTTCAGTCGTGTCGTGACACAGGTAAACCGGGTCGAGGTTCAACGGCGGCCGCGGCGGCAGGCCGTGATAGAAGCGATCGTTGGCGCAATAACCCACCGCCAGGACGCTCATCTCGATCGGCAGCAGGCGATTCTGGCGCTGGTCGTTGATCACCTCCTCGCGCGGGCTTTCGGCCAGGATGAGCCGCCGCACCAATGGATCGTCGGCCACATCCATGTTATAGATGAGACCGAAAATCGCCTCGCGCCCGCCCACCGGCTGCGCCTTGACGAGGCAACCGAACGACGGCTCCGACAATTGCCCCACCTGGCATCCGATGACAAAGCCGGGCGTGGCGGCGCGCAGAACGCGGCCGATCGGTTTCTCCCCGTCCCTCCAATGGTCGTCTATGTCGGTCATAAAATCTCCTCCCTATGGCATGGCCGGGAACGGCCGCTCATCTCATCGTATGTCGGGTCCGGCTGCCGCGAGCGGCATCTTTGCCGATCTGCTTGGCCGATTCAGCGCCCGGGACGCCGGCCCGCTGCATGGCCAGGTCGATCATGACGCCGAGGTTGTCCTCGTCGTCGCGGCCGACCACAGCCAGCTCGTCGGCTCGCGTCAGGGCGTAGGGATAATTCCTCAGGATGCAACATTGGTCATATATCAGACTATGCACAACCCCCACCACCGCCTTGTCCTCAGCCACCCAGCGCGGGATATCGACCCGGGCGATGGCGCGCGCCTCGCCGCGCGAACCCGAATCGGTTTCCAGCGGTCTGTTGGACGCCCCGGCATTGAGATAGAAGAAGCACACTTCGATATTCGGATCTTCCTCGGCGAAACGCCGGTTGGCGGGCGAGATGTCAACAAAGATCGGGCTGCGCTCTCCGGGGCCGAGCAGTGTGGCATAGAGGCCGATGTCGGTTAGTTCGTTGCCCACGGGTCGCTTGCCCAGGGTTTGCCAATCAAAATCAGGTTCATCCAGCAGCGTCTGCAACATCGTGACCACCGAGCGCTTGCCCGGCCGGTCGATGTAGCCAGCCAGTAGCGCGCCGGTATCGTGAATACGACGCATGGCCCGCGCCCAGTTCGTGACCGCCGGCTCCGATGCTCCTCGCTCGCCAACCATCGGCCAGTAGAGCAGCCGCTGGTCGAGCAAGGCCAGCACATGGCCGGACGCGCCGCGATAGGCAGCGGCAAAGTTCGCCAGCGTCTCGATCTCGCCCTTGTCGCGCTCAATAGTCACCTGGCTTTTGTCGAAGCCGGGATCATCCTCGGTCACATCGCCCTCGATTTGCGGGTAGAAGAGGCGCGGAGCGGTATAAGTGTCGGGAGCGCGGCCTTCCCCGTGATGATAGACGATGACGCCGATGTTGATCAGATAATAAAGATAGGCCGCGTGACGGTCGGGCATGATCTGCGAGCCGTCGGTGGCGATGATCGTCGCCCGGCCCGGCGGCGCGGGAGGCGGGACGGGCGCGTCCAGCGGCTCATCTTCCGATAGCGGTGCTGCGGCGCGGAAGTACTTCTCATCGGCTTTCTCCGTCGCCTTTTGCAGCCCGGCGCGGATGCCGGCCCAATCGGTGGCGTGCTCGGCCAGCAGGTGACGCAGCTGGTCTGCCCGCCGCGACTGGGCCTGGTAGTTAGCCGCCGCGGCGGTGGCCATCTGTTCGAGATCGGTCGTCAGCTTGTCGAGTTCCAGGGTCATGGGGCAACAGTGTAGCACAGATGAGCTAGAGATACGAGGGCAAAATCAGGGCAAAATGGATCGAGTTGGCTGGGGCCGGCCGGAGTGATTTGCGGCAACGCGGGCCAATTGACCACTAGTCTGAACCTATCTACAATAGCTGGCAATCCATCCGGCTCTCAATTATTAACTATCGTTTGAGTTTGCGGTTGCCTATGGCGGTTTTGGAGGGGCATGATGCGAGCGGAAGAAGAACCTGAAGGGATAATCGCCCACGTCGTTCGCTACGAGTTGATCATCGTTCTGGCCATCGCGCCGCTCATGTTGTTTCCCAATCGCGCGTCGATCGCCGGCCTCGTCGTTGTCGCCCTGGTATGGCTGGCTCGTTGGGTCGCCTACAAGCGTCTGACGCGTCCCAGCGCGATGAACGCGCCGGAACTCCTCCTCATAGCTATGGCTCTCATCGGCTATTTCATCTCGATCGATCGGCAACTGAGCGAACCGAAGCTATGGGGGATATTCCTGCAAGCCGTCCTGTTCTTCTCCGTGCTCAACGGGTTGCATAATCGCCGCGACATCGACTGGCTGACCTGGGGAATCGTCGCCCTGACGGCCGGCACGGCGTTGGCCAGCCTGGTCGGCACCCAGTGGGACATCGTCCGGCTGGCTTCGTTTCCAGGAATATACGACCGTCTTCCCCAACTGATCCGAGGACTGCCTGACAGCGGCCTTTCACCGGCTCAAGATCTATTTCACCCGCGCGAAGTCGGCGCGGCGATGGGCATGCTACTGCCCTTCATCACGACATTGCTCCTGTTCGCACGCTCCAGGTGGCTCCGCCTGGCTTCCGGCCTGACTTTATTATTGGGTGGCTTCGTGCTTATCCTGTCGCAAGCGCTGATGGGACTCTTCGGCCTGCTGGTGGGTTGGGCGATCATCGCCGTTTGGTGGCGGCGATGGATGATCGTACCTGTTATCCTGGCGGGTCTCGCCGTCCTGGGGCTGGCCTGGGCCATAGCACCCGATAACTGGCTGTCATTAATGTTATCAGTCGACAACCCCTACGGTATCGCCGCCGTCTTGCGACTGGACATGTGGAGTCGCGCACTGGCGATGATCGCCGATATGCCTTATACCGGCATTGGGCTTAACACCTTTCCTCTGATCCAGACCCATTTCTATATCGGCCATCTTCTCGGCGCCGAACCCCACGCCCATAACTTGCTATTACAGACGGCCGTCGATCTGGGCTTCCCTGGGCTAATCGCCCTGTTCTGGTTGTCCGCCGCCTTCTACATGACGGCCTGGCGCGTGGCGGCCAGACTGGAAGACCGTGCGCTGACCGCCCTGGTGATCGGCGCTGTGGCCGGCGTCACAGCCTATATCGCCGGAGGCGCGCTGGACGTCATGACCCTGGGAGCCAAGCCGGTGGCCGCGCTTTCACTATTCATCGGGCTTGTCGGCGCCCTGCGCTGGTTGACGGCGGAAGCCGACCAGCCCGCCGAAGAAGGCAGCCCGCGCAATCGCCAGGCATCCCGGTTCGTCGGGCTGGCGATGCCGGCGGTCCTGATCCTGATCTTCGTGCTCAGCGTCGCCGTCTGGCCCGCCAAGGTGAATACCAATTGGGCGCTCATTCCCGCCCATCAGGCCATCTATGCGGCCCGGCAAACCGGCCGGTTGCCTGAAGCCTCTTCCACACAAGCCCTCGAATTGCTTCCCGGGGCCATCCAGCAAGAGCCTGATAACCCTGAACTTTACGGCATCTACGGCACGCTGTTGGCCTGGAACGAACAGCCGGCGGCGGCGATACAGGCGCTCGCCCAGCGCGTGGACCTGGATAGCCGGGAACCCTTGCGCTATGCGCCATTCCTCACTTGGCAGCGCGAATCCTTAGGGCAAGAAGTGCCGGACAATGGACAGCTCCTGCTGAAGATCTACCAGCAATGGCAAGCCCGATTCCCGGAGCGAGCCGACCTGCACGCGCTGGTGTCGCTGGTATACGAGCGCCGGCTAGGAGCAGTTGACCAGGCGGCCGCCGTCCAACGCCGGGCGCTGACCGAGGGGGCGTCCCCTCGAACGCTCCTGGAGTTCTATTATCAGATGTTGCTCGGGGAATCAACCGGCCATGACTAATCCGGCGAATAATGGCCTACGCCAAAAATAAAGACGGCAAGATGAGCGCCCAGCGAAGCGGCGGTCGCCGCCCAAACAAGGCAAAGGTACAATAGCTTGCCTCGCCCGAGAAATCGGCGAGGTCTGAAGCCGGGAGGGTGTCAGTCGATTCATTATTGCCATGTTATGTCGAGTTCATCGTGTTTATTAAATCTGTAAAACCTGGCGCGCAGATCGCCACTGATCACGCACTAAATAACGAACTGCCGGGCGATCCTCTGATTTTGATCGCGCCGCCGCGCGCCTGGCCCTCGCTGGAATTGGCGGAGTTGTGGCGCTACCGCGAACTGCTCATGATCCTGGCCTGGCGCGACATCAAGGTGCGCTACAAGCAGACGGTGCTGGGCGCGGCCTGGGCCGTCCTGCAGCCCGTCATGACGATGGTCGTCTTCAGCTTCATCTTTGGCACGGTCGCCAAGTTGCCCAGCGAGGGCATCCCCTATCCAATCTTCACTTTCACCGCCCTGTTGCCGTGGCAACTTTTCGCCCGCGCCCTCAACGAATCGAGCAACAGCCTGATCTACAACCAGCAGCTTGTCACCAAGGTCTACTTCCCCAGGCTCATCATCCCCATCGGGACGATTCTCTCCGGACTAATCGACTTTGCCATCGCTCTGTTCGTCCTGGGGATCCTGATGCTCTTCTATCGAGTACCTCTAACCTGGAATGTGTTGTATCTGCCGGCGTTCATCTTCCTGGCGATCCTCACCGCTTTGGCGGTGGGCATCTGGCTCTCGGCCATCAATGTCGAGTATCGCGACGTGCGTTACACGCTGCCGTTTCTGACGCAATTCTGGATGCTGGCCACGCCCATCGCCTATTCGTCGGCGATCATCCCCAGGGAATGGCTATGGCTCTACAGCCTCAACCCGATGGCCGGCGTCGTCGAGGGGTTCCGCTGGGCGTTGCTGGGTACGAGCTACTTCTCGGCGCCCTATTTCATCATATCCCCTGTCGTCATGGCGGGGCTGTTCGCCGGCGGACTGGCCTACTTCCGCAAGATGGAAGATGTCTTCGCCGACCGGCTATAGGAGCACGCCCCCGATGAGCAATATCGCCATTCGTGTCGAGGGTCTTTCCAAGCAATACCGCCTGGGGGAGCGTAAGGCATACGGCTCCCTGCGCGAGTCGCTTGTTCGGGCGGCCGGCGCACCGTTCCGCCGGATCGCCCGACGCTCGGAGCCGGCGCGGAACGAACCGTTCTGGGCGCTGGAGGATGTCTCGTTCGACGTCCGGCCGGGCGAGGCCGTGGGCATCATCGGCCGCAACGGGGCAGGCAAGAGCACCCTGCTGAAGATCCTCTCGCGCATCACCAAACCTACCCGTGGCCAGGCGGCCATCTACGGGCGTCTCAGCTCTCTGCTGGAGGTCGGCACTGGTTTCCACCCCGAGCTCACCGGCCGCGAGAACATCTTCCTCAACGGCGCCATCCTGGGCATGAGCCGGAATGAGATCGCCGCCAG
>JACFOH010000020.1:29416-33339 GCA_019454405.1 Promineifilum sp. | reverse complement strand
ACATCTTCCTCAACGGCGCCATCCTGGGCATGAGCCGGAATGAGATCGCCGCCAGATTCGATGAGATCGTCGACTTCGCCGAGACCGAGCGGTTCCTCGATACGCCGCTCAAACGCTATTCCTCCGGCATGTATCTGCGGCTGGCGTTCTCCGTCGCCGCCCACCTGGAGCCGGAGATCCTGTTGGTGGATGAGGTGCTGGCCGTCGGCGACACCGTCTTCCAGCAGAAGTGCCTGGGCAAGATGGGCGAGATCTCCCACAGCGGCCGCACCATCCTGTTCGTCAGCCACAACCTGCACGCCATCATGGAGCTGTGCTCGCGCGGCATCCTCATCGACCGCGGTCATCTGGTTGCCGACGGCGACGTGCGCCAGGTGGTGGACACCTACCTGTCGGCCAAGGACGGCGGCCCAACCGACGCCGTCGACCTGTCTACCGCGGAGTTCCCCCACTGGCAGCGCACCACACGCGGCGAATTGCGCCTGCAACGATGCGCCTTGTACAACTCTGAGGGCCGGCCCTCTGCCCGCTTCAAGTTCGGCGAGCCGTTCACGGTTTATATGGAGGCGACGTCGACCCGACAGTTCGACATGATCGGCCTGGGGTTCTATATCTATACCCATACGGGCGTGATGGTCGCTCTAGTCTGGAACAAGGATCAACACTGTCCGTTCTCAATCGGGCCGGACCGACCATTAAAGGTCTCCATCGACGTCGACCAACTGGAACTGCTGCCAGGTAATTATTCCATCACACCCTTCGTTGAAACCGGCCAATACGCCGCCGACATCATCCACCAGCTATTGCAGTTCGAGATCAGCGAGTTGGGCTACGATGAATCCGCCAGCATCCCAAAGTACGGACTCATCAAGGCCCGATCGACCTGGCGGGAGGGCGAGAGAGAATAATGCTGTCGCATTTTCTGCACCACGCAGAGCTGAACCGGAACGCCGCGCTTTCTGTTGACAAGGGAGACGTCGACACAGTATCATGGGCTTGATAGCATATCCAGCGCACACGCGACGTTTTCCAGGGCGTCATAGCATTATTATCTCGATCATGCCAGCATGATTGATTACACATACAATCGATAACGCTATCGTACCGAGCGTTATCAATTCAGAAGAGTAAGCATATATCGGTGAGGACAACTATGTTTGATTCCATACCTATGGCCAGGGCCGGCATCGAAGCGAAAGAGATCGGCGGCGAGACGCTGTTGATCGACGGCGATGATATCCACGTGCTAAACGAAACAGCAGCCTTTATTTGGCACCTGTGTGACGGGCAGCATTCGCTGGCCGACATCGAAGCGGCGCTGCGCCAGGAATATTCCGTCCCTGAGGAGAACGATCTACGGGCCGATATCACGCAAACGGTCGAAGAACTACGAGTGAAGCGCCTTCTTGAAGCGCCATAGCTGTTGGAATCAGCGATGGCGGCCCGGGCTAACACATGCCAACAGTAAGCATCCTCACAGCTACCTACAACCGTCATGCGTTGCTGCCTGAGGCCATCGCCTCGTTGCGGGCGCAAACTTACGACGATTGGGAGATGTTGGTACTTGATGACGGCTCTGAGCCGAGCGCGGAACCGATCGTCGATTCTTTCGCCGATCCGCGTTTACGCTACATTTCACTGGAACACGGCGGCCTCCCCACAGCCCGTAACAAGGGGCTGGAACTTGCCCGTGGAACCCACATCGGCTTCCTCGATGATGACGATCTGTATCATCCCGACAAATTAGCTTCGGAAGTCGCGTTCCTGAAAGCCAATCCGGATATCGACATCGTTGGATCGGGATACCGCATCACGGGCAAGGATGGCCAGATCATCCAGGTGCGCGAACCATGGCTGACAAAGCCGGATTTAAATGAGCGTAATATTCTTTTTGGTGTCCCGCTGCTGCCCTGCTCCGTGCTCGTCGCGCGCCGGGCTATCACCCGGCTCGAGTATTGGTTCGATCCTATCTTCGACTGCGGGGTGGGCGACGATACCGATTTTTTCACCCGGCTTTTTCTGGCCGGAGCGCGTTTTGGCTGGGTCAAGGAAATCCTAAGCGACTACCGCCGTCTCGACAAGCGTGATAGAACCGTCTTGATGAATTCCTGGCGCGCCTACCACCAGATCTTTGACAAGGTATTTCGAACGCCGGGCCTGCCGCCGGAGATCGCCGCCCAAAAGCAGGACGTACTCAACAAAGTTGAATTACACTACGCCTGGATGGCCTACGCGGCGGGTGCGATACAAACCGGCCGGCGCTTTTTATTGCAAGCCCTGATCCGGGAACCACGTCTGGCCGGCGACCAGGCCGATCTGATACTTGAAAGCCTGGCCGCTTTTTCCCGAAACAAGACCTTTGTCAACGACCCACATTCGTTCATCGAACGCGTCCTGGCGCATCTCCCCTCTCCGCTGGAGCACTTATCGGAACAGGGACAGCGGCTCGGACAACTTGCCACGCGAGAGAACCATGCCTGCAGTTAGCATCATCACGCCAACCTATAATCGCCCGGACCTGCTCAGCGAGGCGATCCAGTCCGTCCAGGCCCAGACTTTCAACGATTGGGAGATGCTGATCATCGATGACGGTTCAGAGCCGAGCGCCCAATCTACGGTTGACATGTTCGGCGATCCTCGCTTGCGCTATGTACAGCTATCTCACGTCGGGCGCAGCGCGGCTCGCAACCAGGGCCTGGAACTGGCTCGCGGGGAGTACATCGCATTCCTCGATGATGACGACTTGTACCATCCGAATAAGCTGGAACTTGAAATAGCCTGTTTCCAATCAAACCCCTACGCCGATATCGTCGGTTCGGGCTATCGAATAACCGGCAAGACAGGCAAAGTAATCAGTACCTATAGGCCCTGGTTAAAAAAACCGGAAATAAGCGAAGATAATTGTTTATTCGGCGTTCCGTTAATTACTTGCTCCGTACTGGTTCGCCGCCAGGCTATCGAACGGATGGGGCGCTGGTTTGATCCGTCCCTAGATCTGCGCGAAGATGCCGATTTCTTCATACGTCTCTTTCTCGCCGGCGCCCGTTTCATATGGCTCAGAGAGGTGCTGAGCGACTATCGCGCAATTCATGATCGATCCTGGTCCATTCTCCTGGAGGTATATCGCGCGGGCCGGCAACTCCTGGGGGGATTCTTTCAATCAGGAACCCTACAGCCAGGTATTGAAGCTCAGCAACGAGAAGTGTTAATCCATCACGATTTATTATATGCCTGGCTTGCCTATTACTATGAAGCTCCGGTCTCAGCCCAACATTTTCTACTACAGGCGCTCATACGAGACCCGGAGCTGGCCGGTAAAAGAGCACATTTTCTGTTCAAGGAATTGGCAACATTCTCGCTGTATGAGCCTCGGATAGGTGATCCCGACGATTATATCGACTACGTGTTCGCCCACCTCCCGCCTCCTTTGCGCCACCTGGCCGAACGGAGAGGAGAACTCAGCCGGTTGATCGAAGAAATCGATCCGGCCAATTCCTGAATAGCGTGATTGAAGGGAAAACATTCGGCAGTGAGGTAGACGACCCATCAGTGCGGATTCAAACCCACATCTGACAAGTAAAACCGGCTGAAGACCGGTTTGAAGAGCCGTTAACGGTATGGTCGGAATGCTGATAACATGTTCCGCGTCCCCTCTGTAACCCGTTTCCAACGGGTTTTGTTTGGCAAACGCGGCGTTTCAACCTGCATCATCGGAGTATGCGGTTGCCTTGCAGGGAGCCTATAATTCATTGCCAAATATCAAAAAATTGTGAAATCCGGGAAATCGCTTGCGTGTTAGTGAAAATGTCCTATATAATTGTTTAGTGTCATTGGGATCGGTCATTGGGCTCTAGGTCCAGTCACGACTATCCATCATCCAGTGAGGAGGCAAATCGATGGACAAGAAAGAATATGTGGCGCCG
>JACFOH010000020.1:24820-29316 GCA_019454405.1 Promineifilum sp. | reverse complement strand
ATCCATCATCCAGTGAGGAGGCAAATCGATGGACAAGAAAGAATATGTGGCGCCGCGGATCACCAGCTTCAGCAACGAGGAAATATTGGCTGAATTAGGAAATATGCAAGGCGGGGTTGAACAATCCGGGATCCAATCGGAAGGCGCCTAGTCATCAGACAATAAATCTGGCGGCTATTATATTGATTTGTTTGCTTTGGTCCGCCAAAATCAATTTTCCTTGTATCAGGAGGTCAGTTGGCGCAGGCAGGAGAGATCGCTTTTGCCTTCCTCGATTGGTGCGTCGTCATTCAGAGCGATGATCCCAATTATCTAGGCTTCTTCTCGCGTCTCTACTCTCGAGTCATTATCGACGCGCCAGGGCCTGAGAAAACAATCATTTTTCAGATATGGACGAGGCGCCATAGCCCGTTTGAGGTGCCTGTGTTTGTCGCCGGGGACGAAGTGCACCAGTTATGGGGCCCGGCGCCGCCGGCGGATGCAATTCGCATCCGTGTCCTGGACCACCTTCAGCAGCATCTGACGAATCATTTTCTCATCCATGCCGGCGCGGTCAGTCGCGCCGGCATGGGTGTGTTGCTAGTCGGTGACGCGTTCTACGGCAAATCCACCCTCACCCTGGAATTAACCCAGCGCGGTTATGGCTTCCTGACCGACGATATGGTGGCCATCAATCGAACGGATGGCCGGGTATACCCTTCTCCCCGTTCCCCGAATATCCGTCCATCCTCAGCAGATCATCTGGATCTGACCCTGCCGGACGAACCCGGCAAAATATACAGCAACCATATATTCGATATCGAAGAACTTTTCCCCGGTCAAATGGGCGCCGCCGTGCCCATCGGTGCCGTCTGCATCCTGAGCGATATCGAGACGATGCCCCAGGCGCCAGGCGTCTCTTCGAGTCGCCTCGTTCATTTTTGGGTTGAGAACCCCTCGCCCGGCTTCCTGGGCGATCTGCGTCGCCTCGAAGGCACAACCAATCTGGTCACTCGCTACCGGGAAGATCATGTGTATATCACCCTGAGCGCCGGCGACAAGGACAGCGCGGCGGATCGTATTCGCGCGCTATGCGCCCGGCATGACATCCGCCTGCTGGGCGTATCGACTGACATGGGCCATTTTCCCAGCTTCAGCAACCCCTCCACCCTGACGCCTATCCCAACCAGTCAGGCGGCGATATACATGCTGCAACGTCTCCGGGGGGATCGTGAGGCCCTGCTGCAAACCATGTCGGGCGGCAAGCCGACGCAACTGTTCGCCGAGCTGGCAGGGCTGATCGGCGACGCAGCCTGCTACACACTCAGCGTCGGGCCACTGGGCCAGATGGCCGATCTAATCGACGCCATTCCTCTTCCACCGCGTGATGCCTGACAACTTCTTACCCAAATCATCCGTGTCGCCGCCGGTGATCGACGCCGCTTTGACCCACTGGGCTGCGGTCGGGCGTCGCTCCACCTTCCCCATGGCCGGGCGCAGCATGTGGCCGTTCCTGCGCGAAGGCGATCAGGTGACGGTCGTCCACGGCGACTACAGCCATCGCCCCGGCACGCTGATCGTCTACCGGCATGGGGATGGCCTGGCCGTACACCGCTTGCTGAGGGCGTTCACACTGCACGGGGAGCCGGTGATGCTTCTGCGCGGCGACAACAATGCCCGCCCCGATCCCCCACTTCATCAGGAGCGCTGGGTGGGTCGGGTCGTCGCCATCCAGCGTGGCAATCAGGTTTATCACGTCGATTCGCCGCTATGGGTCGGAGCGGGCTGGCTCATCGCCTTTCTCGGCCGTATGACTGCCACACTTGAGGGTTGGGTGAGCGCAGGACGCCGGCGTCTTTTCCCCAACCGACCGGCGGAGGGCCTCGGCAGGTTACATCAGGTCATGCTCCTGATGTCGAGGCTGCCCATTCGGCTGATCACCTTCGTGCTGTGGAAGGTCGCGCCCCATGCCCGAGTTTAGCCCCGCGACCCGCCGCCTGCTGATCCATTTCGCCTTGGGAGAGTGGGACAAGCCCTTGCCGCGGGTGGACGCTGACTGGGATGAGGTTCTGACGGCCGTCCGGCGTCACCGGATCGCCGGGCGAACCTACTATTTTCTGGCTCGCCATGAAGGGGATTATCCGCCGGAGAGCTTTCGCCGGTCGATCAACCTGGTGCATTACCAGCAGTCTCGCCTCGCCATAGCCCAATATCGCGACTTCAAGGCCGTCGCCGGACGATTGTTGGATAATGGCGTCGATTTCCTGATCGTGAAAGGGCCCGTTCTGGCCCACACGATCTACCCGAACGCGGCCATACGTTACATCCGCGATACCGACATCATCATCCGCGGGAGCGACCGCGAAGCCACGCATGCGACTCTGGAAAGTCTCGGCTATCACGTGGCCGAAGGGGGGTTCGGTTACCTGCCTCCGCTTGTGCCGGGCGTATTGCCTATGCGGCATGCGCAGTATGTCAAGCCACAAAGCCCGCTGCTCGTCGAAATCCACTACGATAATTTTCTGCTGGACGACTTGATGCCGCGCGATCTGGACGCGATCTGGCGTCGAGCCATCCCGGTCGATATCGAGGGCGTGACGGTTCGGACGCCTGCGCCGGAAGACCACTGCCTTCACCTCTGTGCTCACGCCCACCAGCATCGATTCAGCCTGCTCTTCTGGTTATCCGATTTACTCTTGCTGCTGCGCACGTATGACGAATCGTTCGACTGGCCCCTCTTCCTGCGCACAGTGGAAACCGAATCTGCCCAGGTGCCCGTCTATTATGCGTTCAGCCTGCTAAATGCCTTGTTCGGACAAGAGTTCCCCGACGGGGTCATGGAAGCTCTCCGGCCGGACCGATTCCGTCGCTGGTGGCATGAGCGCCTCATCCCGCAAGAGAGAACGCTCCAATTAACCAGCGACGATTATCCACCGCTCTCTTTCAAGAGCATGCCTCTCTTTGACTCCACCCTCACCAACTTGCTGGTGATGAGCCGGCGCCCCGAAAAAATCAAGTTCCTCTTCCGGCTGCTGTTCCCCACACGGGAGTGGCTCCGCTATCGCTATAACCTCTCGCCCGAAGATAACGTCCTCCCGTTATACTTCACGCGACTGTTTTCCATCGAAAAATCCTGAGGGGCGCGAATCCTTAACCGTCTTGTTCAGCCCCCCCATCGGTGCTAAACTCAGAGCGCAGTCCGAACGGTGAGCGGCAAGTCTAGCACGGGTCAGTTTGGCGCGATCCTCTTCATCCGTCACCCACCGTTCGTAACTCGATCTCATGTCGCAAGCACTCTATCGCAAATGGCGGCCGGCCCGGTTCGACCAGGTCATCGGCCAGGAACACGTCACTCACACGCTGCAAGCCGGCATCGCTGCCGGGCGCGTGGGTCATGCCTACCTGTTTTGCGGCCCGCGCGGCACGGGCAAGACGACGATGGCCCGGCTGCTGGCCAAGGCCGTTAACTGCACGGCCGAAGATCCCGCCGATCGCCCTGACGGAAGTTGTCCCATCTGCCGGGCCGTCGACGAGGCGCGCTTCCTCGATCTCATCGAGATCGACGCCGCCTCCAATACCGGCGTCGACGACATCCGCAACCTGCGCGACAAGGTTAACTTCGCCCCCAGCCAGGGAACCTACAAAGTCTACATCATCGACGAGGTCCACATGCTCTCCACGGCCGCCTTCAACGCTTTGTTGAAGACGCTGGAGGAACCGCCCGCCCACACGATCTTCGTCCTGGCCACGACCGAAGAGCACAAGGTCCCGCTGACGATCAAATCCCGCTGTCAACAGTTTAACTTCCGCCTCCTGACGACACCGGAGATTATTTCCCGACTCAACTGGCTGGCGGCACGGGAAGGGCTAAACATCGAACCGGCGGCGGTCGAGTTGTTGGCTCAGCAAGGAGCCGGCAGCGTGCGCGACGCCGAGAGCTTGCTCGACCAGCTCGTCACCTCGCCCGACGAGCGTATCACCCTGGAACGGGCGCAGACCGTGCTGGGCACAGCCCCCGACGCGGCCGTCGTAGCCGTGACCGACGCCTGGCTCGACGGTGACAGCGCGCGCGGCCTGAACATCATCCATAACGCGCTCGGATCCGGCGCCGACGCTCGCCAATTCTGCCGGCAGATGGTCGCCTATCTGCGCCAGCTGCTGCTTCTACAAGCGGGCCACGAGACCATGGAAGTCGAGGGACCGGTGGAGCGCAAGGCCGGAATGCTGGCCCAGGCAAAACGCGCTCCACGCCGGGCATTGATCGACGCGGTGCGGCGCTTCCACGAGGCTGCGCTGCAACCGGCCGGCAGCTGGCAGCCACAGTTACCGCTGGAACTGGCTTTCATCGAACTGGTGCCGGACAGCCCGATGGCGGGAATCACGCATTACGAAGTACACACAACAAGTGAGGAGCCTGTCGTCAGTGACAGCAGGGCAGCCTTCGATGCTCAACAGGTGACTGCGGAAAAGGCGAGGCCTGCCGGGCCAACCCCGGACAAGCCGTCCGGAGCGCCGGC
>JACFOH010000020.1:22266-24720 GCA_019454405.1 Promineifilum sp. | reverse complement strand
CGGCAACCACGCCTGCGCACGCGCCACAGCCCGCAGCGTCCCCCGCCCGGCCGGCCGCTTTGACAATAGCCTCTGTAGCCGGAATATGGCAGGAGATGTCCAACAGAGCCGGCCGTCGCATGAAGAACCTGCCGGCGTTGCTGGTAATGTGCAAACCGCTGGTCGTTGAGGGCAACACTATCATCATCGGGTTCGATTATCCGCTGATACGAGAGAAGTTCGACAAGACGGCCGGCGCGCTCGAACTGGTAACCGATACCCTTCGCGAGCTTAGCGGAACAGATTGCATCGTACGCACGGTGACGACTTCTGAATATCCCATGCCCATCGCCCGCGAGGAGTTCCAAGCCCTGGCGGCCGAATTAGGCGGCGTGGTCAGGGACGAGTAGCCGGGCATAACCACAGAAAATCCAAGCCGCGACTCTAAATCAGCCGCGGCCTATTCAGAGAGGAATCATGACCAAACGTTCATTCCACGGGAAACCAAAGAAAAAACCTGCTTCGCCCGGCGACATGTTGGGCCAGGTACAGAAGATGCAGCAGGAAATGGCCGCAGCCCAGGCTTCGCTGGAAAATGAAACCGTCACCGTCACCGCAGGCGGCGGAGCCATTTCCATCGTCATCACCGGCCACCAACGCCTGCGCTCCATCACCATCGATCCCGAACTGCTCGTCGCCGAGGAGGCCGAACTCCTGCAGGATATGCTCGTCGCGGGAGTCAACGCCGCCATCGAGCAATCGCAAACCCTGGCCGCGGAGAAAATGGAAGATATCACCGGCGGCATCGGCGGGATGGACGGACTGCTCGGCGGCCTGGGATTAGGTTAGGCCGTGGCCCAATCCGTGCTACCGCGCTCGGTACAGCGCCTCATCGACGAGTTCGCCCGGCTGCCGGGCATCGGCCCAAAGTCGGCGTCGCGCCTGACGTTCTACTTGTTGCGTGCGGCCGATAACCAACCCGGTGAACTGGCGACAGCGTTGCAAGAACTAAAGGAGCGCACGCGTCTCTGCTCAGTATGCTTCAACATTACGGAAGAGGATCCCTGCCCCATCTGCTCAGATGACAACCGTGACGCGCGGCTTTTATGCATCGTCGAGGAGCCGCTCGACGTATTGGCCATCGAGCGATCACGAGCCTACAACGGCCGCTACCACGTCCTGCATGGAGCCATCTCGCCCGTCGAAGGCATCGGGCCGGAGGATCTACGCATCAATGAACTGGTGGCGCGCGTCGCCGGAGGCAACTTCCAGGAGATCATCCTGGCCACCAACCCGACGCTCGAAGGCGAATCGACCGCTCTCTATTTGCAACGTCGCCTGGCCGATCGCGACGTCCGGTTGACACGACTGGCGCGCGGCCTGCCCGTCGGCGGCGATCTGGAGTATACCGACGAAATCACGCTCGGCCGCGCCTTCGAAGGCCGTCAAAACGTCTAGCGATCGGCAGGCGCTCCGGCCATTCCGGCCGGGCGTCTGATAGTCTGTAGAATCGATATTATCCCACGGAGAATAGCCTGATGATCGCCACTCCCGCACCAATCGACATGCGCTCGCGTATTCTGGGTCTGGATCGAGAGATCCCGTTGCTCGACGGCCGTCGCGTTACTTATGTAAACCTGGATAACGCCGCCAGCACGCCGCCGCTCCTCGACGTGGTGCGCGCCATCGAAGAGTTCATGCCCTATTACTCCAGCGTCCATCGGGGAACGGGCTTCAAGTCTCGACTCAGCACAGTTGCTTACGACCAGGCGCACGAGATCATCGGCCGCTTCGTCGGCGCGGATCTGGACACGAACACGGTCATCTTTGGCAAGAACACGACCGAGGCCATCAACAAGTTGGCTTACCGGTTCCCATTGCGGCCGGACTCTGTAGTCATCACAACCCAACTGGAACATCATTCCAACGATTTACCCTGGCGGCCGCACGCGCACGTCGTCCACGTGCGGGCGCTCCCTGACGGCCGCATGGATGAGGCCGACTTCGACCGGCTTCTGAAGGAGTATGCCGGGCGCGTGGCCCTGGTCGCCGTCACCGGTGCGTCGAACGTCAGCGGCTATCTGCAGCCAATTCACCGCATGGCGCGCAAGGCTCATGCCGCCGGAGCGCGTATCCTGGTCGACGCCGCGCAACTGGCCCCTCACCGTCGCGTCGATATGCGGCCGGACGATGATCCCGAGCATCTGGATTTTGTCACGCTGTCAGCGCACAAGATGTACGCCCCCTATGGGACGGGCGCGCTCATCGGGCCGAAAGAGATTTTCCTCAACGACGCGCCCGAATATCGGGGAGGCGGCACAGTCGATATCGTCACACTGGACGAAGTTTACTGGGCAGGCGTCCCCGATCGTGAAGAGGCGGGCAGCCCCAACGTCGTCGGCGCCGTGGCGATGGCCGTGGCCGCCCGCGTGCTGATGGAGGTCGGCATGGATGAGGTTGCCGCGCATGAAGAGC
>JACFOH010000020.1:9014-22166 GCA_019454405.1 Promineifilum sp. | reverse complement strand
AACCAGATGCTCGCCGGCGATAAATCGGAAATGCCGGGCATGGTGCGCGCCAGTTTCGGTTGCTACAGCGACATCAGCGACGTGGATCGCCTGGTCGAGATGCTGCAACGCATCGCCCGCGGCGATTATCAGGGCGATTACATGCTCGATGTGCCAACCGGCGAATATCATCCGCGCCATTTTCACGAACCTCTGGAGGAGTATTTCCTGCTTGAGCAGATCGGTAGACCGGCCGGAGGTCACTGATCTTTTGCCGGCCATCGACCGTTCGCCCATTCGTGCGCCACAGCCGGCAGGATGTCAGGCTTCCGTAGGGAACAAGTCAGCCATTCGTTACGCCTTCTACCGGAAATTTTCTAAAATACCTTAACCGTCCATTGGGGGCAGTCTTTCATGCCTGCACTCTATAGGCGAGCCTATCGTTCGAGTATCATAGCTATGTTCTGGAAACGTCTGTTATTACCGTTCATCGTCGTCGTTTTGATGTTGGCGGCCTGTGGAGGCGGCAACGCCCGACCGGGTGAAATCCCGCCGCCGCCAACCTCAGCCATGGCCACGGCCGAAGCTGAGGTTGCCGCGACTATCTCTCCTGTGCCGTCGCCGACTACCGCCGCCACCTTGCCGCCGCCGCCGGTGGTGATACCAACCGCCACCGATGGTCCGCCGACGCCCGAGGTAACGCCCACCCCGGATACCGTCGTGCTGGCGCCTGAGAAAGACGCCTTCATCGGCCGCAACCCGCTGACCGGCGAGGAAGTTGTTGATCCGGCCGACTTGCAGCGCCGGCCAATCGCCGTCAAATTGGCCAACGCGCCGGCCGATTACACGCGACCGCAAGCCGGTCTGAACGATGCCGATATCATCTACGAGCATTGGACTGAAGGATCGGTGACGCGATTCACGGCCATCTTCTATGACACTGTGCCGCCCAACGTCGGTCCGGTACGTAGCGCCCGGCTGATCGATGTGGAGTTACCGGCCATGTACGATGCCATGCTGGCCTTTTCCGGCGCGAGCGTCGGTGTGAACCACCGGCTCAACGACTCCGATTTCAGCGACCGTCTCTTGCGCTCCGGCGACCCGGGTTTCTATCGCACCGGCGACGAGACCAAGCCATTCGAGCACACACTCTACATCCGAATGGAACAACTCTGGCAAGCCGTGGCAGACAAGGGGTTAAACACGCCACCGAACTTCGGCACCTATAACGCCTTCAGCGAGATCCCCCCCGAGGGCGGCACCCCTGCCAGTGTGATCGAAATCGACTACAAGACGGAAAAGGTAGAGTGGCGCTGGGATCCGGAGATCGGCAAATATCGCCGCTGGATGGACTTCAAGGAACACGTCGACGCCAATACCGAGGAGCAAGTCGCCGTCGCCAACGTCATCTATCTGACGCCCTATCACGTCAACGACCCGACGATTTGCGAGCAGATCAACAACGGAGTCTGCGCCGCGTTGTCCATCGAAATCCAGTTATGGGGATCAGGCCCGGCGCTCGTTTTCCGCGATGGGCAGCAATATAACGTGACCTGGCACCGCGAGGGGCGTAACGACCAGCTGACCTTCACCGACGCCGATGGCAATCCGTTCCCGCTACAGATCGGCCATAGCTGGGTCCAGCTGATGCCCAATTACTTGCCGAACCCGCTAGCGGTCACGCCATAGCGGCTTAGCCGTCCATATCGCTCTTTTGCTTGTCGAGAAAATCCGGCAGGCCGGCACACAGGGTTGTGGATGCCGGCCTGCCGTTTTTGATCGTCTCTCAGCCTATCTTGCTGTTGCCGATATAGCCTTGTACGGCCAGTAGTTCGGCATTCAGTAGAGAGCCGCTGGCCGCCCCGCGCAAGGTGTTATGGGTCAGCGATACATAGCGCACATCCAGCACCGGACATTCCCGCACCTTGCCCACCGTCCACGCCAACCCGTTCCCGGCGTCCCGGTCGCGGCGAGGCTGCGGCCGATCGGGTTCCTCGCGATAGATGAGGAACTCCCGCGGTGACGAGGGCAACTGCCGGCTGATGGCCGGTGGCTGCCAGTCGCGCAACGCCTGGATCGCTTCTTCAGCCGACGCGCGTCGCCCGAGCCGCACCGATACACTCGCCAGATGGCCATCGACGACGGGCACGCGATTCGCCTGCGCGCTGATGGACACGGCCGCCGGAACCATTTGCCCGTCACGAACAGCGCCTAACAGCTTGGTCGGCTCGTTTTGCAGCTTGTCATCTTCCCCGCCGATATAGGGGACAACATTGTCATAGATATCGAGCGATGACACGCCGGGGTAGCCCGCGCCGGAAATCGCCTGCAGGGTGGTGATGATCGCCGATTCGACGCCAAACGCCTCCTGGAATATTTTCAGCGGCAGGATGGCGCTCGTGGTCGAGCAATTAGGTCCGGCGACGATGAAGCCGGGCCAGTTATTGGCTTGTCGCTGGGCGGGGATCAGGCCGGTATGATCGGGGTTTACCTCCGGGATCAGCAGCGGCACAGTGGGGTTCATGCGGAAGACCGATGTGTTGGTCACCACGGCATAACCCGCGGCGGCGAATTGAGGCTCCCACTCTCGGGCTTCGGCCGTTGGCAAGGCCGAAAAAACGACAGGCGGATCTCCGGGGATGTTCAAGTCCGGCCTGGTCGGCTGGACGATCAACCCGGCCGTTTGCGGCGGCACATTGCCCGGCATCAACCAGTTCACCCCTTCGCCATACGGACGGCCGACGGTCCGATCGGACCCTGTAACGGCCACGACTTCAAACCACGGATGGTCAGCCAGCAATTGCACAAAGCGCTGGCCCACCGTTCCCGTCGCGCCCAGAACTCCAACGGGTATTCTACTCATCATACATCTCCTCGCTCATTTCTTCTGCAACCCGCGGTAGGCACAGCGTAGAGCGTCTATAAATCTAAAACGCCATCGTCCACATGGGGCGATGGCGTCGCGGTTCCACCCAATTTTCGCGCAATCATACGGATCACGCGCTCTTGCAGCCGCTAACGGAGCCATCCGGATCCCCTTAATAGTCCGACTGGTCGTTCAGGGAACCACTCCCGGGGGGTTTTCATCGCAATCTCTACCGGCGGGGCTTCCAGCCCATGGCCCTCGCCTCTCTGATGCAGGTTCCGCGATTACTCGTCCCGGTCAATGCGTTTCGTTTATCAAATTGGGTTGAATTATAGGCCGGCCGGCCGGCTTGTCAATAGGATCACAAAGGCTTCGTCGGCTCGATGAAAGCGAAGAGCGCCGGTCGTTCAGTCACTACCGGCGCTCTTTCTCGTGGTGCCCTGGAGAGGACTCGAACCTCCACGTCCAAAGGACATAGGCCCTCAACCTACCGCGTATACCTATTCCGCCACCAGGGCAATCAAGCACTAATTATATCGTGATGGGTCGCAAACTGTCAATTTCGATGAGCGGAGTGAGGAAAATGTCCGCGACGTTCAAAATTTGCTATAATGCGTTGCGTCACAGTCGGACAATCTGGGGGTTTATTTCCCCTGTTTACCGCGAGGAACTCATTATGTCCAGAGCCTTGAATCCCAAAATATGGTACCTGGTGGGGATCGGCGCGGCTGCGTTAGCGATCGATAGCCTGCGGCGATGGGTGAAAAAGCAACAGCTGGAAGCCGAATCCGCGCCGCCCGCCTATCGGTCATTCGATACACCCGAGCGGCCCCATGCACCAGCAAGCGCGACCCAGTCATGGATAGAACTCAAGCCGGGCGTGGAACCAACCTCTCCCCCCAAACCGGCCGTCATGCCTGCGTCCTCCGCCAAGAAGCCGGCCAAGACCGGTGCGGACGATCTGACTGAGATTAAGGGCATCGGCCCAACCTACGCCAAGCGATTGGTCGCGGCTGGCATCACGACTTTCGCCGACCTGGCGGCCGCTTCGCCGGACTATCTGCGCGAGGTCACAAAAGCGACAGCCATGGCCGACCCTCAGGATTGGATCGATCAGTCTGCGACGAAGAAATGAGCGGGCAAGGATAGGACAAGCCGGCGATCTTTTCCGGCAAGAGCCATCTCGCCTGTCAATTCCTGTATCCCTCATCAAGAGAGAGCGCCGGAGCCGGCGCATGTACTTGCGTGCGAGCGGGTAAACAGATACCATGCTGCCGAAATTTTCACAGGAGTGATATTGTTAGCGATGTTCGAAGTCAATGGCGTCTATCGAAACCGCATTGGTGAATACACTGTGCTGTCTGTTGACGGCCAGCGCATGACCGTGCGCTATAACGACGGCACAGAAGCCGAACTGAATATCAACATCCAGGCCCGAATCTGGGAAAATATCGTGGCGGAGCAGGAGGCGCGTGCCGCCAGCAGCCGCCACATGCGTCAGTCCAGCAAGGACACGACCCATTACATCAAGGCCGTGAGCATTCCGCCCGGCGAAGAGTTGGTCTTCCCCGGCTGGCAGGAGCGCGTCGTCATGGTGCCCACGGCCGAGTTGGCCCAGCGAATCAAACCCGGCGACCGCTTCATCTATTATGCTATCGAGGCCCAGACCTTCTTCGCCGTCGTCACCATCACCGGCGAAATGTTCGAGGCCGATCCAAAACAACATACCTACACCACCGATCTGGAGAAGGCGGCCTTCTTTCCTACAGACGTCGACGCGGCCGCGCCCGATCTGGACCACGGGGTCAATATCGATTCAATCGATCTGGAGAGCTATCCGGATTTCGGCAAGCTCCACATCGATCCTGAAACCTTCTTCCGAATCAGCGAGGATGACTTCGAGCTATTGGCCGAAGCCCTCACGGAAATAACCGAAGACGAGGACGAAGAAGTCGAAGAGTACGAAGAATACGAAGAGGACGAAGTCGAATAAGATCATGGCTCAGTACGTGCTGGTCAGCATCGCCTGGCCCTACGCCAATTCCGACATCCATCAGGGAAATGTCACCGGCTCCCATCTGCCCGGCGATATCTATGCTCGCTATCACCGCCTGCGCGGCAACCACGTCGTGATGGTCTCCGGCTCCGACAGTCACGGCACGCCAGTGACGGTCAAGGCCGAAGAGATGGGTATGAGCAATCTGGCCGTATATGAACATTACCACAGTCGCTTTCTGGAACTGTTCCGGCGCCTGGGCATCAGCTACGACCTGTTCACCAGCACCCACACCGAGAATCATTTCAAGGTGTCGCAGGACATGTTCAGCCAATTGCTGAAGAATGGCTATCTCTATCGCAAAGTAACGCCGCAGATGTATTCCCCGGAAGCGGGCAAATTCCTGCCGGATCGCTATGTCGAAGGCACTTGCCCCAATTGCGGCTATCCCGGCGCGCGCGGCGACCAGTGCGATAACTGCAATACGCTCTTCGAAAGCGCCGCCGAGCTGATCAACCCGCGCAGCAAGCGGGACAACAGTTTGCTGGAACTGCGCGATACCGAGCATTTCTTCCTCGATCTGCCGGCCATCGCCGAAGACGCTCTGTCGGCCTGGATCCACGACGACAAGGAGCATTGGCGGCCGCAGGTCATCAACTTCGCTCGCAATTTCGTCGATCAGGGCCTTATCGGCCGCGCCGTCACCCGCGACATGGACTGGGGTATCCCCGTGCCGGTCGAAGACGGCTTCGACGGCAAAGTCCTGTACGTCTGGTTCGAGGCGGTCATCGGCTATCTGTCAGCCACGATCGAATGGGCGCACAACCAGGGCGACCCCGAAGCCTGGCGCAACTGGTGGTATAACCCCGGCGCGCGCACGCTGTACTTCATCGGCAAAGACAACGTTCCCTTCCACGCCGTCTTTTGGCCCGCCCAACTCCTGGGATCACACGGCCTTTATAGCGACGATCCACAGGCTGTGCTGAATCTGCCCTATGACGTGCCCGCCAACGAATTCATGAACATGGAGGGGCAGAAGATCAGCGGCAGCCGTAATTGGGGCGTCTGGATGCTTGACGCCCTCGATCGTTACGATCCCGACCCATTGCGCTACTATCTGACCACCAACATGCCCGAAACGCGCGACAGCGACTGGAGTTGGTCCGGTTTCATCGAACGCAATAACAACGAGCTGGTAGCCAACTGGGGCAACCTCGTCAACCGCGTGCTAAACATGACGCAGCGTTATTTTGGCGGCGTTGTGCAAGAGCCGGGCGAACTGACCCCGGTCGATATCGCGCTGCTGGCGGCCATCGATGAGGGCCTCGATACTGTGGGCGCGCTTTACGACGCCTGCAAGTTTCGCGCCGCCGTGCAGGAAACGCTGCGCCTGTCGAGCCTGGTCAATCAGTACCTGGAGGAGACCAGCCCCTGGACGGTCTTCAAGACCGACCCGGCCGCCACCGGTCGCGCGCTCTATGTCGCTACCCAGGCCATTAACGGGCTGAAGATCCTGTGGGCGCCGGTGTTGCCCTTCACTTCCCAAACGCTCCACGAGATTCTTGGCGAAGCGGGCACACTCTTCGGTGAACAACGCATTGAGCGCTACGACGAGGCGACCCGCAGCCATCTGGGCCTGACCTACGCGGGCGCGGACGCCGTTGGCCACTGGGCGAGGTCGGCGATACCAGCCGGCCGCCAATTGCCTAAGCCGCGAGCGCTCTTCAAGAAACTGGAACCCGAATTGGCGGAACAAGAATTAGCCCGACTGGGGCCCAAGCCCGTCGTGGGCACGTAACGGCCGCCGCAAGCGATTCAATCGGCCTGCGCCGGCCCGCCTGATAACAAGGACCGTATGACCGACAACAAAGTAATCTACTCTATGGTCGGCGTGGGCAAGATCATTCCGCCCAACCGCACCATCCTGCGCGACATCTACCTGTCCTATTTCTACGGGGCAAAGATCGGCGTGCTGGGCCTCAACGGCTCCGGCAAGAGCACCTTGCTCCGAATCATGGCCGGCGTGGATAAGGACCACCTGGGCGAAACGATCCTCTCCCCCGGTTACACAATCGGTTATCTGGAGCAGGAGCCGCTCATCGACGAGACGCGCACCGTGCGTGAGGTCGTCGAGGAAGGAGTGCAGGAGGTCGTCGACGCTCTGCGCGCTTTCGACGAGCTAAATGCCCGCTTTGGCGAGGACCTGTCGGCCGATGAGATGGACAAGCTCATCGAGGACCAGGGCAAGCTCCAGGACAAACTCGACCACATGGACGCCTGGAACCTCGACAGCCGGCTCGATCTGGCGATGGACGCCCTGCGTTGCCCGCCGGCCGAAACACCGGTGTCGATCCTCTCCGGCGGCGAGCGGCGACGCGTCGCCCTGGCGCGACTGCTGTTGAAGCAGCCCGACATCCTGCTGCTTGACGAGCCGACCAACCATCTCGACGCCGAGTCCGTGGCCTGGCTGGAGAAGCACCTGCAACAATATCCGGGCACGGTCATCGCCGTCACCCACGATCGTTACTTCCTCGACAACGTCGCCGGATGGATTCTGGAACTGGATCGCGGCCACGGCATCCCCTGGAAGGGCAACTACTCCTCCTGGCTAGAGCAGAAACAACAACGATTGGCCAAGGAAGAGCGCTCCGAGGCCCAGCGCATGAAGACGCTGGAGCGCGAGCTGGAGTGGATTCACATGTCGCCGCGCGGCCGCACGACCAAAAGCAAGGCGCGTATCAATCAGTACAATCAGTTGCTGGAAGCCAGCGGCGAGAAAGCTCGTGAAGAGCTGGAGATCTACATTCCGCCGGGCCCGCGCCTGGGCGACATCGTCATCCGGGCCGAGAAGGTCGACAAGGGCTTCGGCGATCGGTTGCTGGTCGAAGACATGACCTTCGACGTCCCGCCCGGAGCCATCGTCGGCGTCATCGGGCCGAACGGCGCGGGCAAGACCACGCTCTTCCGCATGATCGTCGGCCAGGAGCAGCCCGACGATGGCCGGCTCACCGTCGGCCAGTCGGTGAAGCTGGCTTACGTCGACCAGAGCCGCGACACGCTGGACAGCGAGAAGACCGTCTGGCAAGAGATCAGCGGCGGCGAGGAAACGCTCGAGCTGGGCAAGCGCAAGGTCAACTCACGCGCCTACGTCTCGCGCTTCAACTTCGCCGGGTCTGATCAACAAAAACTGGTCGGCACGCTCTCCGGTGGCGAGCGCAACCGGGTGCATCTGGCGAAGGTGCTGAAGAGCGGCGCCAATGTGTTGCTGCTGGACGAGCCGACCAACGATCTCGATGTGAACACGCTGCGGGCGCTGGAAGAGGCGTTGCTGAGCTTCGCCGGATCGGCCGTCGTCATCAGCCATGATCGCTGGTTCCTCGACCGCGTCGCCAACCACATCCTGGCCTTCGAGGGCGATAGTCAGGTCTATTGGTTCCCCGGCAACTATAGCGAGTACGAAGAGGACAAGAAGAAGCGTCTGGGCGCGGCGGCCGAGCGACCGCACCGGATCACCTATCGCAAGCTGACGCGGGCGTAGGCGTCGCGCCTTTCTTAGACCGACGGTCGGGCAACTGGTTAGGAAACCAACCGGGACTACGGTTCCACGCCCAATCTTTCCGCCCGCGTTTGCGCGCTGGCGCTGACCGCTGCTAGTTCCCCCGTCTGTTGCAGAATGATATAGGTTACCCCGTTAGCCGGCGTTGGTTCCGGGTCAGTTCCATCACGCCGCGGGCCGCCCACCACCCGAACGAGGACATCCCCTCGAATGCGCACGACCCAGACCGGCTCAGAGGCGACATCCTCTAACGGTGATCCACCACCCAAATATACGGCCTCGGCTTCCTGACGGGACGGATAATATTCCACGGTAACGTTGTCGTTCGCGGTCACCATGTCGGCCGTCAACGGCTTCTCGCGAATGGCCCAGTCGGAATCGACGAGCAACGCCAAGCGTATTGCTTCATCCGCGTTGTCTACGAATTCCCTGCCCTCCGGCTTATAAGGTTCAGATGTTGGCGGCGAGCCGGGCGTAGGCGGCAAAGGGGCCACCTCTTCACTCGAAGCCGTAACAGCGCCCGCCTGATTGTTAGCAAGAGAAATAATGAAAAACAGTAGTAAGCATAAGAGTAACAAAACTAAGATGTTTTTAGGTTTAAGTTCTTTTTGCTTCATTGTAACATCTCTACTAGCTACGGCTAGCAAACACGTTTATGGCCCCCACACGTGGTAGCCATAGTCATAAGCAGGCGAAAAGTGAGCCTGGCCTACAGTTCCATGGACTGTAGGGTTGTACAAGGTCCAAGCCCCACCCCATACTCGTCGTTCTGGATGCCACCCCCACACATTTATCCAGTCACCGTCGGTATTAGTCTCACCTCCTGCTGCCAATGTAACGCCTGATGTCCAACCTAAATCGTGAGGAGCATACCATACAACGCTGTCAAATCGCCAAGCTTCCCAGCGATTGGCAGACTGGCTGTACATTACCCTGAATTGATACCACGTATTAGTGTTAAGGTTACTTCCAACCCCAAATACCTGCTGAGTAGTTCCATCGGTGTCTTTATAACTCACATACTGTTTCAACTGATTATTTAACCCGTAAGCAGTCCCCTTTATCCATCCTGTTTCAAAGAATGTATCGCAATTATGATCCCGACAAATAGCTACCGGTGAAGCGGTCCACATCAAACCGTCTGGTGGGTTACTTGTCAAAACATGAACTCTTTGGCCTCTTAAATTGTTTTGATCCCAATAACCGAACCCCAAAGCCCTTCCAGCAGCAAGGGCGAAATTAAGAGTCGATAATATGATGGCCGTAGCCACTACTAGAGCTAATATCTTTTTTGTTTTTCTCATGGAAATCCAACCCGTTTATGATCCTCTTCATTATAGAAATCAAAAATCGAGTCGTCAATGTCGTCAGGCCTTTTCATTTATTTGAAACCTAAAGCGTCCCTATCCTGGCTTCTCCGTCAGTGGAGTCGTCGGCGGGGCCACTGTGGGGTCGGTTCAACTCGTCGGCGCATCGAAGAAAGCAGTGAAGAGGAATTAACAAGAAGTACGCGGCAGACTCATGCTCATGCTCATCCTCATCATAACACGCCGGGATCAGCATATCAATTAGGTAAATTCATTATTTACCCGAGATGCGCGTCCACATCAACGTCCCAGTAGACGCCGAGGCTAATCCACGCGATGTTCAGGCAGCCCTGCTGGAAGCCTGCCAACACCCCGAAGTCCTGACCGATCCACGCCCGACCGCCCTCATCACCGCATTCGAAGGGGAGACGAATCAGTACGATCTGGAGTTCTGGATCAATAATCCAATCCGCGAGCCGTATATCAGCAGCGACGTGCGGCTGCGCATCTGGGAGCTATTCTCCGAGCGCGGCATCGAAATGAACGCGCCGACCGATATTCTGGTGCTCCACCCCGAAGGCTGAACGGACGATCAGGTCCAGGCCGTCACCGTGTCGAGCGTCGCCTTACCCTCGGCTGACAGTCTCACATCCGCGCCCCGAATCGTATCTTCCAGTTGGGCGACAGAGGTCGCGCCGATGATGGCCGACGTGACGGCCGGGTTAGCCAGGCACCAGGCGATGGCTGTCTGGGCGATCGTCGCATCGTGGGCGCGCCCGACCTCCTCCAGCTTGTCCACGGCATCGAACCCATACTCGTTCATATAGCGCTTGCGCACGACATCGGCCCGCGCCGAGCCGGGCAGGGGCGTATCCCGCCGATATTTGCCGGTTAGAAAGCCGGCCCCCAGCGGGCTGTAGGCGATCACTCCCACGCCCTGATCGAGGCAAAGCGGCTGCAACTCGCGCTCGAACTCAGCGCGATGGACGTAGTTATAATGCGGCTGCAGGCTGTCGTAGCGCGCCAGGTTGTGGGCGTCACTGACCCATAAGGCTTTGGCCAGCAGCCATGCCGGATAGTTGGAGCAACCGACATAACGCACCTTGCCGGACCGCACGAGGTCATCCATCGCCCGCAAGGTCTCATCCAGCGGCGTCTCGTGGTCGGGGGAGTGGGTCTGGTAGAGATCGATGTAATCCGTCTTCAGGCGACGGAGGCTGGCTTCGACGGCGTTCATGATATGATAGCGCGACAAGCCGTGGTCATTAGGGCCATCTCCCATTCGCCCGCGCACCTTGGTAGCGATGACCACCTCATCCCGCCGGACGACGCCGCTGGCCAGCCAGTTGCCCAAATAGCTCTCGGAGACGCCGCCGGGGTTACCCTCGATCCAGCGCGTGTAGACGTCGGCCGTATCAAAGAAATTGATGCCCAATTCGACGGCCCGACTCATGACGGCGTGGGCTGTCGGCTCGTCGGTCGACCAGCCGAATTGCATCGTCCCCATACAGATGTTACTTACCTTCAGGCCGGTGCGGCCGAGGCGACGATATTCCATGATTCACTCCCTCTGTTGGTTATATTAGTTGGCCCGAGGCTCTTCGGCCGGCCCATTCGCAACAAACAACTTAATTCCCGTTGGTGCGGAGCGCTTCTCGCTGCTCCAACACTTCAACAGAATGGCCTTCGAACGGAGTCTCGGGATTAAAGTAATTGTAGGCGGCGCGAGAGATCTCCCACAGGAAAGGAAAGCTGTATTCCGACGAGAGCCAGTCGCTATCCGGCTGGGCCAGGAACTCATAAATGACGTAATCGCCGCCGGGCGTGAAGACGATGCCCGCGTCGCCGTGCTCATTGAAGCTCCAGCCGTGCTTGTGCGAGACGCGGGTGCCGTCGGGCACGCCGAAGCGGATCAGGTTGCCCTCGACGTTCAGCACCATCAAATCGACGATGGCCTGACATTCATCCTGAGTGATCTCGCCCGGATAGATGGCCAGCAAGCCGCCCTCCCCCTTGGCGCAATAGTAGAGCATCGCCAACAGTCCGCCGATATCCTCGGCCGTCGTCTGCATCGTTGGATCGGGGTGCGTGTCGATCGTCGGGTTCGTGTTGGCCGGGGTGGCATAGGTGGCGGGGCGGTTGGGGACCACAACCGCGTCATAAGGGATCGCCATGAAGCTGTTGGACATCCCCATCTCATGCATTCCCTGGGTCAGAAGCGCCGCTCCCTCGTAGGTATTATCCTGCCCGGCGATCACATGCAACAGCAGATTGGCGCTATGATTGCTCGACGCCGTGGCCGTGCTCAGGAACAACTCCTTCTCAAAATCGGTGGGCGGGTTATCCAGCGCACGATAAGCCTCGGTAAAGATAGCGATTTTCATAATGCTGAGGGCGGACACGGCCACATCAGAATTAATCCGCACTTCCTCGCCGGTTTGCAAATCGAGAATGAACACGCTGGCGAAGCCATCGAACGAAGCGACTTTCTTCTCGATAGCCTCTTGCAAGATCTTGATATCCCACTCAGGCGCGGGTTCGTTGATGAGCGTCAGATCCACCACGCGATCATCGGGGCTATAGAGCGCCGACCGCAGTTGGTCCAGACTGGCCGCGCGGTCAACAATAAGGCCGGGCTGTCCCGGCTGGATCGTGTCGTTGTCGACCAACAGTTGCGGCCCCCGAGCCGGTTTATCGATGAAATCAGCGACCAGATTGAGCTGATCGGTCAGGGCGTTGTCATCGTACGTGGCCTGGATAGCCACGACGATCGGCTGCGGTGAACGGCCAATCACGAACTCCGCATAACGCCACCATAGTTCCTGCGCCTGCCATTCAGCCCGCGCGTCGGCGATCATCTCCTCAGTATCGATGGAGAATCCGGCGTCCTTCGGCATCAACTCCGCCACGCGCGACTCGCCATTATAGACGGTGATCGGCGACAGGTAATGCTCGTTGATCGCATCGCGGGCCGCATCCAGCGTCATCCCGCCCACCGGCACGCCGGCGATGACGGTCGTAGGCGGCAGCTTGTCCATGGCGCGCCAGAAGAGAAACCCCTGATAAAGCAGGAAAGCGCTCCCCACGACCAACAGAGCGATCAGTAAAATTCGGCGAAGAACCTTTAGCATAGGTCGGGCTAGTTATTGGCCGCGCTGGATTCACCCAGGAAAGGCGCGTCGAAATTGAAGTAGTTATAGGCCGCGCGGGAGACGTCGGCGATGAGCGGCGCGCTCAACTCCCATTCCAGCCAATTGGGCTTATACATAATTTCCACGATGACGTAATCACCGCCGGGGCTGAAGACGATCCCGGCATCGACATGCGTGTCGCCGGTCCAGCCATGGCGATGCACGATAGCGACGTTGCTCGGAACGCCTTCTTCGATCAAGCTGCCGATCTTGTTGCGCTCCATGTAATCAAGGATATCGAGGCATTTGCGCTGCCA
>JACFOH010000020.1:0-8914 GCA_019454405.1 Promineifilum sp. | reverse complement strand
ATGGGCACCTTCATCAGGTCGATCGCCGTCACCGGCACGTCGCTATTGATATTGATCTCGTTGCCGGTCGAGAGATCCATGATGAAGATGCTGGCCATGCCCCCCGTATCCTGCTCGAAAACCTGTAGTCGATTAACCAGCAAGCGGGAGAGCAGATTGATATTCGGCCGTTCGGGGGCCTTCGGCTCGATAATAAGCCTGGCCTCGCGCATATTGGGGCGATAAAGCGCCGCTTCGATGTCGGCGAAACTCGCTTCGATGTTTGTCTCCGTGCCCGGCGTGCCATATTGGAAACTCATGCTGCCCGGCACGGGCTGCGGCGGCTGCGCCGGCAGATCGACAAGGCTCTTGATCCCTTCCAGAACGTTGCGCAACGACTCGCGCTTGTGAGTTGCCACCAGGGGAACGGGGTTAACCTCGACCGGCCGGCCCCACAAAAAGCCCCAGAAACCCGACCAGAAGTCCTGACGGGTACGCTCGTTGTCGGCACTCGAAAGCATGGTATCGAAATCCAGCTTGAACTCGGCCTGCGAGGGCAACAACTCAAAGGAATCTTCGCCGTGATAGATCGTCACCGGCGCGTCTATATAGGCCGCAGTCAGCGCGGCCGTGGCTTCTTCGGGGGTCATCCGCCCCACATTCACCCCGCCAATCATGAGGCCTGTGGGGAAATCGGTGCGCGTCCCGGAATATTGATAGAGTTTATAGAGCAGAAACAGCGACACCGCCACCATCAGGGAAACGGTGACCCACTGCCCCAGCCCAGGAGACGTGTTACGGTTCATACCGGTTGCTGTTCCTCATCCAGAGAAACGGCCGTCGGGCGCGATGCCGAACGAAAAGCGTCCAGCCCAGCGGCGATGGCCCGATGAGTGAAAGGCCAAAGAGGTTCCGGCAGGTGGTCCAACGGGAACCATCGCGCTTCCAGGATCTCTCCGCTAAACCGCATCCGGCCGGGTCGAAGCCAGCCCAGGTAGGCGATGACCACGTGCGGCGGCGGCCCCTGCTGTTCCACCAGGATCGGCGGCCCAAGGTCAATTTCAAGGCTGACCTCCTCGCACAGTTCGCGCGCCAGGCAATCGGCCGGCGCCTCATTACGACCCAGCCAGCCGCCGGGCAACCCCCAGGGATTGGCGGAGCGGAAAACATGACGAAACAGCAATACTTCCTCGTTTGGGTTAAACGTGACCAGGGCGACACCCATCCGCTGCCGCGGGATGACCAATCGAATCGCCAGCGCCATCAGCCAATCGAAGGGGCGCCGGCGCATAAGACGGGAAAGCCCCACCTTCCAGGGTTCGGTTAATTGCGCATTCACAGATCAGTCTTATCGTCGCCGCCAGCCGGCCGCGAACCTCATTCATCGTTATTTCAATTCAACAGTATAACAAAAACCCCGCCTGATCCTACATGTGTTATTTACCCAGTTATCCGCCTCTCATATGCGTCAGAAGTCCCATTTAGCATAAAGATCGCTGCAACTTTGCCGGGAAACCGGCGTATAGGTGTTCAAAGATTAGTTGTGGAGGTAAACGCCATGCAGCAAACAAGGCTGATGCGCAGCGAAACAGACAAAATGATCGCCGGAGTATGTGGCGGATTAGCCGCCTATCTGGGCGTCGATCCGGTTCTGGTGCGCCTGGCATTCGTCATTCTGCTCCTGGCCAGTGGCGTCGGTTTGGGGCTATACGTCATCCTGTGGATCGTCATGCCCACAGCATCGCGCGTTGAACCTGAGATACGAATTAACCCCGATATGGGTGATGATCCGTCTGCCTATAAGACACGATTTAGCTCGGCGGGAACTTTCGGGGTGTTTCTGATCTTGTTCGGAATATTCTTCCTGCTCGGCCAAATCGGCGGGGTGCCCGGCTATATATGGCCGCTGTTTCTGATCGCCGCGGGCTTATACTATCTCTTCAAGCGCGCCCGCTAAATCTTGTTTCGTCGAGGACAAACGGCCGGCCCGGATCAGGTGATCCGGGCCGGCCGTTCGTTTATTCATTTTCCTTTAGGTGACTCGGAGGGTTGCGCCTTCGCGGCCCCGATAGTCCACGACCGCGAAGACCTGGGCGCGTCTTCACCTCCGCGCTCCCCGGATTGCCATTCATATTGCCCAGGTTCCTGACCGGTTGATATAACGGTAAGGTTATACGAAATTCGGTCCCTTCTCCCACGACGCTATTGACCTTGATGTCCCCGCCATGGGCCTGGACAACCCACTTAACGATAGCCAACCCCAGGCCGGACCCGCCTTGTCCACGGCTGCGGGCCTTATCCACCCGATAGAAACGGTCGAATATATGCGGCAAATCCTCGGGCGGGATACCTATGCCGGTGTCGCTTACCGTCAGATAAGCCATACTATCGTCTTTGGCCAGACTCAGCTTCACCGTGCCGCCCGGCTGCGAGTACTTGATACCGTTATCGACCAGGTTCAGTATCAGCTGCTTCAGCCGATCTTCGTCCCCGACGATCATGACCTGATCGACGTCGGTCAATTCCACAGTGACCGGCTTCTCTATCCGGCTGACCTGGCGATAGACCTCGATCAAGACGTTGTCCAGCTCGACCGGCTCGTGATGCAGCGGCAAGCCGCCGGTATCCGCCCGCGCCAGCAGCAACAGATCGTCCAGCAAGCGGCTCATACGCCTGATCTCATCCTGAATAACCGCCATCGACTCTTCATCATAACTGCCAAACCGGCTCATGAGGTCGAGGTTGCCGCGCACACTGGTCAACGGTGTGCGCAATTCATGAGACACGTCGGCCAGGAAGCGCTGCTGGCTGCGAAAGAGGCGATCCAGTCGCTCAAGCGTCTGGTTGAAGGCCCGCGCCAATTCGCCGATCTCGTCGGTACGGCTGCTATGGGGTACGCGCCGGCTCAGATCGTCCGCGCGGGTGATCTGGCGTGCCGCCGTGG
Organism: Promineifilum sp.; assembly: GCA_019454405.1. Classification (GTDB taxonomy): domain Bacteria; phylum Chloroflexota; class Anaerolineae; order Promineifilales; family Promineifilaceae; genus Promineifilum. The sequence goes on along the minus strand of JACFOH010000020.1, from coordinate 5,991 downwards.
CGATCTCCTCCAGGGGCTGGAACAGCGTAGATGTCAACATAGCCAGCACGATGAGCGAAGCGAAGGCCGTACCGAGGCTGATGAGCAGCGCCCGACTGAGTACCCGGCTGAATATCTCAAAGTTATCCAGCAGCCGTGCCACCTGGATATAGCCGATAAGCTGCTGTTGCCCGTCGAATACCGGAACGGTCAGCACGCGCAACAAGGTATCCTCATGTGGCACAAGCCGATAGACTTCGGTCGTGCCGCGCAAACCATCCGGGTCCAGCATCGCATCGTACCCCGCCAGATTGCCGGATCGCACGACGCTCTCGCCATCCTTGTTGGCAATAACCAGAAAGGTGGAGGCGGTTTTCAACGTCGCCAGATCGTCAGGCAGAGGCATGCGGATGATGCCTCCGGCTCCCACTTCGATATTGCTGGTCATCAGCTCAGACGCAAGCGAATAGAGATCGCCGTCGATCTGCGCTATCATTTGGTTGCGCGGCAGGATGTATACAACCAGCGATGACAGGAAGTAGACGAAGCTGAAAATCAGCGCGTAAACTAACAGCAGCCGGTTTTGAATGGACAAAGAGAGGCTATTGCTCCTCGCGAAGGACGTATCCGATTCCTCGCACGGTATGGATCAATCGTGACATGTCCCCCTGCTCGGTCTTCTGGCGCAGATAGCGCACATAGACCTCGATGATATTGCTCTCACCCCCAAAGTCGTAATTCCAGACATGGTCGAAGATGACGTCGCGGGTCAGGACCTGGCGCGGGTGGCGCATGAATAGCTCCAGCAGCTCATACTCCTTGGCCGTTAGATCAAAAGTGACGCCATCGCGGCGTCCCTGCCGCGTGCCGGTGTCCAGTTCCAGATCGGCAAAGCGGAAGATTTGTGGCTGAGCCGGCTGGGCGCGTCGCAACAAGGCCCGCACGCGAGCCATCAACTCATCAAAGGCGAACGGCTTGACCAGGTAATCATCGGCGCCCGCATCCAGCCCGGCCACCCGATCGTCAATCGCTTCCTTGGCCGTCAGCATCAGGATGGGCACGTCGCTGACGGCACGCAACCGGCGGCAGACTTCCAGGCCATCCATACCCGGCAACATCAAGTCCAGCAAAACCAGGTCGGGCGGGTTCTCACGGGCGAGTTCCAGCGCCGTTGGGCCGTCGGCGGCCGCCTGAACGCGATAGCCCTCGAAACCCAGGCCTCGCTGCAAGAACTGACGAATCCGTTCCTCGTCCTCGACGACCAGTATTGTTGACGACATAAGCTGTACCTCCAGCGTACTTTCTCTCATAAACCTACATTATAATATATAACCTTCGACGCATCTCTGACAACAACGGGATCGCAACTTATTGCAACTGATATGAGTTTTCTAACATTGTTGATAACAAACGCGTGGGCTACAATCCCCGCCAATCAATCGCTTGACCGAAATCATCAGCAGTAGACGGGAAGAGGAATGGACGTACTATATCAGTTGAGCATCGCTCTGACGACCTGGATGCAGCAAACATACCCTCAATTACATGGCTTCATGTCGGCAATATCGGCGATGGGCGAAGAACAATTCTTTCTCGTCGCCTTGCCGGCGATATACTGGGCCGTCGACAAGCGTGTAGGTCGCCAATTGGGCTATTTCTTCCTGCTCTCGGTGCTGATCAACAGTAATCTAAAAGCCATTCTTCGCGGGCCGCGGCCATATTGGCTTGACCCAGGCATCAAATTGGGCGAGGTCGGGGGCTATGGCGTGCCCAGCGGCCACGTACAACACGCGACGGTCGTCTTTCTGCTGGCGGCCGCCCATGTGCGGCGTGCCTGGTTCTGGGTAGTCGTCTTCATATACATTCTATTGATGGCCATGAGCCGCCTGTATCTGGGGGTTCATTTCCTCGATGACGTTGTCGTCGGCTTTTTTGTCGGCGTGCTCATCCTGGCGGCCTTCGCCGTATGGCAAGTCAAGCTGCACAATCCGTTCGATCGGCAGATCCTGGGCCGGCGAATGTTATTGATCGTGCTCATCCCCCTGTTGTTGGCCGCAGTCTACATCGGCGGGATGCTCATCGTCGGGCCGCCGAACATGGACGTACCGTGGGCATCATTCATCCCCGAGGCCGAAATCGACGGCTACGAATCGGTCGTCACGGCGGTGGCCAGCTTGCTCGGGTTCGGCATCGGTATGGTCCTGGAAAGCAGCCGCGTCCGCTTCCGGGCCGACGGGCCGATCTGGCAACGAGTCGCCCGCTTCTTGCTCGGCATCGTCGTGGCTGTCGGCATCTGGGCCGGGTTGCGGGCCATCTTCCCGGCGGAGCCATTGGCGCTGGCCCTGCCGCTGCGGTTCGTGCGCTATCTGTTGCTCCTGTTGTGGGTCTCCTACTTCGCGCCCTGGGTCTTCGTGCGCCTGCACCTGGCCTCGGCCGACCGCGAATCCGAAGTGCGCGTCACCCTTTAGCTGTGGCCACACCCGCCGCTTAGCGTGCCCGAAACCGCGGGTCGCGCTCCAGCGTCAGGCGCAACCCCTCTGCCAGGTCAATCGCCGGCCGAAAGCCGAGCAAATCCTCCGCACAACTGACGTCTGCGGCTAACCGCGGCACGCCGCCTCCCTTCTCGGGGTTTCTGATGACGTTCACCCGGCGGCCGGTGGCCCTGGCCACATACTCAACGAGGTCGGCGACGCTCGCCTCCTGGCCGCTGCCGATATTGATGACGGCGCGATTGATCCCTGTAGCGGTGGCCGCCCGCACCAAAGCATCGACCACATCATCGACGAAGACGTAGTCGCGCGTCTGGCGGCCGTCGCCGAAAATCATGATGGAGCCGCCGGTCAGCGCTTGATGCAGGAACCGTGGCACGACTGGCGCGTGAGAGACAGGCAGGCTTTGCCCCGGCCCATAGGCGTTGAAAACACGCAAGGCGACCGTCTCCAGCCCCCAAAGAGCGCCAATGGTGTGGATATATTGCTCGGCCGACCATTTGCTGACCGCGTAGGGGCTGTCGGGATGCGGGACATCGGCCTCTCGCACCGGTTGGCGGGGCTGAGCGCCATAGATGGCGCCCGAAGAGGTCAATATGACCCGACCGATGCCGGTGTCGCGCATGGCCTCCATCAGGCTGACGGTGCCGCCGACGTTGACGCGCTCATATTCGCGCGGGTAAAGGACCGATTGCGGCACGGACACGCGCGCGGCCAGGTGATAAACGCAGTCCACGTCCTGGAGCAGCGACCACAGAAGCGGAACATTATCGACATCGCCCTGGGTGAATACGACGCGTGAGTCGAGGCGCGCGGCGTCGCCGTTGCTCAGATCATCCAGAACATGAACCGCGTGGCCGCCAGCCACCAGCCGGTCGGCCAGCGCCCTCCCCAGGAACCCGGCCCCGCCGGTGACGAGAAATCGCATGGTATCAGGTTGACGGCCGGCAACCGACCATCATTATTCCAGCCCAAGCCCAAAAGGGTCCGGGGCATTGGCATAGATGCGATCCAGGATCGCGATCTCGCGTCCTTCGATCGTCGTCAAAAATTCTTCGGCCCCCTTCATACGTTTGAAAGCGGCGTAGCCTCGCTCCAGGAAGCCTTGCAGTTCGCCCCAACCGGTCAGCATCGCCGGGGCGTGCGCCAGCTTCAGCGTGATACCGATGAACGGCAGCCGCACAACCCGGTCGACGCTGCGGCCGATGGCGACGATCGCCTCGATTTGCCGCACTCGATCATCGTAGTTGTCACACAGGCGATAAGCCTCGGCGTACAATTCGGGCGTAATCGTATCCACAACGCCCAATTGGCCAAACAGAGCATCCGCCAGTCTGGCGTCCAGCTCGTCGGTGAAATAATGCAGGTTGATCGTGTCGGCCAGGGTGTGAATCACGCGCTCCGGCACAGCCTTGCGCATGGCGTCATAGGCCTTTTCGATATCCTGATTGCGTTGGCTAAAGTCGCGCGGAGCATAGATATCGCTCAGAAAGAACTCCGTCGCGGCCCGGAAACGGGGGTGCTCCAGCAAGTCGCGATGCGTCTTGGCCAATCGCGCCGATTGCCATTCACGCAGCAGTTTAATCTCCGGCGACAGTTCGCCAGGCTCTACAATAACGCGCTTGCCTGGCCGCGCTTCGATCAGATGGGTGAGCAACTGGGCAGCGTCACGCGCGCTGGGCAACGCTGTCTCCTGCTCATATTGATAATCTACGTTCATAGGATCATACAGTATCGACCGCGTGTGGGGGGCGGCCGGATATCTCAGCCTCAATTATATCAGCTATTCGTATTCCCCGGATATTGGTCTAATATCCGCGAGGTCGGCATGGAAATTGGCCGCCCTTGCCTCATTCTCGCCCGCCTGCGCTATAATCCCCGCAACTATCGGCCGCCCCCGGCCGAAAATATCATCAGAGGCTTACCCATGCACGATCTCCTTATCCGCAACGGACTGATCTACGACGGCAACGGCCGCCCACCCTACTCCGGCGATCTGGCCATCGACAGCGACACCATCACCGCTATCGGCCGTGTCGAGGGCCAGGCGCGCCGGACGATCGACGCCGGCGGTCTGGCCGTCTCGCCCGGCTTCATCAACATGATGTGCTGGGCCAACGAGTCGCTCATCCACGACGGCCGCTCGCAATCCGACATCCGCCAGGGTGTGACGCTGGAAGTCATGGGCGAGGGCTTCTCCATGGGGCCGGTCAACGACGACCTGAAGGCCTATATGAAGGAACGTCAGGGCGACATCCAGTATGACATCGAATGGTCGACGTTGCGGGAATATCTGGAGTTTCTGGTGCGGCGTGGCGTGTCGCCCAACGTGGCCTCGTTCGTGGGCGCGGGCGGCGTGCGGGCCAACGTAGTCGGCTTTGTCGACCGGCGGCCGACGCCCGACGAGCTGGCGCAAATGCAGGCTCTCGTCCGGCAGGCGATGGCCGAGGGCGCGGTCGGCCTCTCGGCGGCGCTCATCTACGCCCCCGATAGCTACGCTGACACGGCGGAGCTGATCGCGCTGGCATCGGCCGCCGCCGAGTACGACGGCCTCTTCACCGCCCACCTGCGCAGCGAAGGTGAGACGTTTCTCGAGGGGCTGGAGGAGTTCCTGACCATCGTGAAGACGTCGGGCATCCGCGGGGAGATCTACCATCTGAAGGCCTCGGGGCAACGCAACTGGCCCAAGCTGGAGAGGGTGATCACCCGAGTCGAGGAGGTTCGCGCCGCCGGGTTGCCGGTGACGGCCGACATGTACACCTACAACGCGTCGTCCACCGGGCTGGACGCGATGATGCCCGGTTGGGTGCAGGAAGGCGGCCATCGCGCCTGGGTCGAGCGGTTGCGCGATCCGGCCGTGCGCGAGCGGCTGAAGCGCGAGATCGCCCTGCCCAGCGCCGAATGGGAGAACTCCTACCACGAAGCAGGTTCGGCCGACAAGGTGCTGTGCATCGGCTTCAAGAACGACGCCCTCAAGCCGCTGACGGGCAAATCGCTGGGCGAGATCGCCCGGATGCGCGGCGCTGACCCCATCGAGACGGCGATGGACCTGGTCATCGAAGACGACAGCCGGGTGGATTGCGTCTACTTCACGATGTCCGAGGACAACGTGCGGCGGCAAATTGGGCTGCCGTGGGTCAGCTTCTGCTCGGATTCGGCTTCGTTAGCGCCCGAGGGGATCTTCCTGCTGCACAACCCCCATCCGAGAGCTTACGGCAGCTTTGCCCGGTTATTAGGACGATACGTACGGGACGAAGGCCTTATCCCGCTGGAAGAAGCGATCCGGCGACTGGCGGCCCTTCCGGCCGATAATCTGAAGCTCGACCGGCGCGGCCGCTTGCTGCCCGGCCATTTCGCCGACGTGGTCATCTTCGACCCGGCGACCATTCAGGATCACGCCACGTTCGACCAGCCGCACCAATACGCCACCGGCGTGCGCGACGTGCTGGTCAACGGCGTGCCCGTGCTGCTGGATGGAGAGCACACCGGCGCGAAGCCGGGACGGGTGGTCGATGGGCCGGGG
>JACFOH010000050.1 GCA_019454405.1 Promineifilum sp. | reverse complement strand
AAACCCGCGTCTGCGATGCCAAACCGGTTAAAACCGGTTGAACCGGCGGACCGGTTGAACCGGCGGACCGGCTTCCGGAAACGTGTTTCAACACGTTTCGCATGATAGCAGGTGGATTCATCCACCTGCGTCCGCGACCAGCGCTGACTCCGCGCCCCATTCACATCAATCGTATTCCGTGAAAATCCGCGCTCATCCGCGCCATCCGCGTTCCATGCCGGCGCGCCTGGCCCAACGGCCGCGGCGCGGCCAACGAAGAGGGTCAGGCGCCGGGAGCATAGGCCGCGCGTTTTAGGGTAGGTCAATCCCGGCGGCCTGACCTCTACGGTTCGTTACGTCAATATGATCTTAACTCGCCACTCAAAACGGCCTATATCAACGCGCCTCGCCTGTCTCTAATCGTAATTCGTCATTCATCCCCGTTTGCATTATTCTTTCCCCATGCCGGACCAACCCACAATCGAACAACTTGTCGAACGCTTCTACAACGATGAACAGCGACGCTCGCCGACCTATAACGAGACCGAGGCCCGCATCCAGTACATCAATCCGCTCTTCCGCGCTCTCGGCTGGGATGTGGACAACATCCGCGGCCGGGGCGAGGTGCGCCACGAGGACACCGTCACCATCGGCGGCAAGGCCAAGGCGCCCGACTACGGCTTCTACCTCGACAATCGCCGCCGTTTCTTCGTGGAGGCCAAGAAGCCGGCGGTCAACCTCGACCAGGACGTGGCCCCGGCCTACCAGCTGCGGCGCTACGGCTGGACGGCCAAGCTGCCGCTCAGCATCCTGACCGACTTCCAGGAGTTCGCCGTCTATGACACGCGCGTGCGGCCGCACGCGGGCGATAACCCGAAGGTGGCCCGGACGCGCTACTGGACCTATAAGGAATACCCCGACGTCTGGGACGAGATCGCCGCCGTCTTCTCGCGCGAGGCCGTCCTGTCCGGCTCGCTGGAGCAATACGCCGCCGAGCAGGGCGGCAAGAAGGGCGTGGCCACCGTCGACGCCGAGTTTCTGCGCGAGATCGAACGCTGGCGCGAGCTGCTGGCCCGCAACATCGCCCTGCGCAATCCCGGCCTCGACGAGCGCGGCCTCAATTTCGCCGTGCAGCAGACCATCGACCGGCTGCTGTTCCTGCGCATCGCCGAAGATCGCGGCATCGAGCCGTATGGCCGCTTGCAGGGACTGCTGAAGGGCGGCGACCTCTATTCGCGCCTGTTCGCCTTTTTCAATCAGGCCGACGCCCGTTACAACTCCGGCCTGTTTCACTTCGCGCCGGAGCGGGGCCGGGGCGATCCCGACCTGCTGACGCCGCGGCTCAACATCGACGACAAGGCGCTGAAGGAGATCATCGGCAATCTGTACGCGCCGGCCAGCCCGTATGAGTTCTCCGTCTTCCCGGCCGACATCCTGGGGCAGGTGTACGAGCAGTTCCTGGGCAAGGTGATCCGGCTGACGGGCAAGAGCGCCAAAGTGGAGGAGAAGCCGGAGGTGCGCAAGGCGGGCGGCGTCTACTACACGCCCACCTACATCGTGGAATATATCGTGCGGCAGACGGTGGGCAAGCTGGTGGAGGGGCACACGCCCGACCCGACCGGCCCGGTGTCGCGCGTCCGCGTGCTCGACCCGGCCTGCGGCAGCGGCTCCTTCCTGCTGGGGGCGTATGCCTATCTGCTCGACTGGCATCTGCGCGGCTACCTGACCGACGCGGGCAAATGGTCGAAGGGGCGGAACAAGACGCTGCACCGGACGGCCGCCGGGGAGTATCACCTGACACTGGCCGAGCGCAAGCGCATCCTGCTGGACAATCTGTACGGGGTGGACATCGACCCGCAGGCGGTGGAGGTGACCAAGCTGTCGCTGCTGCTGAAGGCGCTGGAGGAGACGCCCGACGCCCTCAGCGGCCAGCTGGCCCTGCTGCCGGAGCGCGTCCTGCCCGATCTGGACAACAACATCAAGTGCGGCAACTCGCTCATCGGGCCGGATTTCTACGCCCAGGGGCAACTGGCGTTGTTCGACCGGGAGGAGCAGCTGCGCATCAACGCGTTCGACTGGCAGGCGGAGTTCCGCGACGTGATGAGCGTGGGCGGCTTCGACGCGGTGATTGGGAACCCGCCGTATATCCGCATCCAGACGATGAAGGAGTGGGCGCCGGTTGAGGTGGAGCATTACAAGCAAGCTTACCGGGCCGCGGGCAAGGGCAACTACGATATTTATGTAGTGTTCGTGGAGAAGGGGTTGAGCCTGCTGAACCCGCGCGGCCGGTTGGGGTTCATCCTGCCGCACAAGTTCTTCAATGCCAAGTATGGCGAGCCGCTGCGCGGAGTGATCGCCGAGGGGCGGCATTTGGATGAAATAATCCACTTTGGAGCGGAACAGGTTTTTTCGAGTGCGACTACCTACACTTGTTTGCTATTCCTTTCTAAATCACCGCAGGATCAGTTTCATATTGCTAAAGCACATGATCTGAGCGCCTGGCAGCGTGGGAACGATATATCGAATGGTTACATTCAATCAGAGCTTGTTAATGAGAAGGAGTGGAATTTCTCTATAGGTAAGGGAACTGAATTGATCGAGCGTGTCCGAGCAGTGCCGCATACCCTTGGTGAGATTGCAACTATATTTGTGGGATTGCAGACAAGTGCTGATCGCGTATTTACGATGCGAGATTTTAAAGATCTTGAGAGCGATCTCCTCAGGCCACTCCTTAAAACCGACGCGCTCAGACCATACGATTTTCCACAAGTCTATTCTTGGATTCTATTCCCATACTACGTAGAAAATGATCAGGCAGATCTCATTCCTGCTAATGAGATGAAGCGAAAATATCCTAATGCTTGGGCCTATCTCAAATCAAACGAACCTTTATTACGGGCAAGAGACAATGGGCAATGGAACCATGACCGATGGTACGCTTTCGGCCGTTCACAAAACTTGGCGCAGATGGACGGAGAAAAGCTGATCATTCAAGTTATGGCCCTAAAGCCTACTATTATTCACGATGAGCGCTCCTTATATATGACCGGCGGTGGAAGCGGCCCTTTCTATGGTATTCGGTTGAAAGACCAAAGTATGAGTTTGCATTACCTGATGGGCATTTTGAATTCAAGATTATTTGGTTACATCATTGAGGCTCAAAGTACCGTAATGCGGGGTGGTTATATCAAGTACTCCAAGCAATACATCGAAAGCGCACCCATCCGCACCATCGACTTCGACAACCCAACCGACGTCGCCCGCCACGACCGGATGGTGGCCCTCGTCCAGAACATGCTCGACCTGCACAAGGAGCTGGCCGCCGAGCGGAACCCGCAGGTGAAGACCGTCCTGCAGCGGCAGATCGAGGCGACGGACGCGCAGATCGACCGGCTGGTGTATGAGCTGTACGGGTTGAGCGAGGAGGAGATCGCCATCGTGGAGGGGCATAGTTGAGGTTTGCCCGGCCGTGATATAATGAAGTTTACGGAGGCCGCTCATGACCGAAGCGATAACCCTTGACCACGTCCTTAAGCTGGCCGAACAGCTGTCAACTCTCGACAAAGTTCGGCTTATCGAACGCGTCGCCCCCCAACTGGAACGCGAGATTCAGGCCGCCGGCGATCGGCCGCGTCGTTCGCTGCGAGGCTTGTGGAAAGACGTCGATCTGTCAGCCGAGGACATCGCCGCGGTTCGCCGAGAGATGTGGGCCAACTTTCCCCGCGAAGATGTGTGATGACCGATTACGTCACCGATACCCACGCTCTGATCTGGTATCTTCAGGATAGTGATAAACTGGGTCGCGAGGCCGATATCGCTTTCGAGGCATGCGACCGTGGCGAAGTGACTATTGTAATACCCACGCTGTGCCTTATTGAACTAATCTATTTGCAAGAAAAAGGCCGCATCCCAAGAGAGTTAAAAAAGACCCTTGATGAGCACCTGGCGTTAGGGCTGACAAATTTCGTAACCGCGGATCTGACGCCTGCCGTCGTCTCCGCGTTGGAAACTATCCCGCGCGATCTGGTCCCTGATCTGCCCGATCGGGTTATAGCTGCAACCGCCAAAGCGCTCAACCTGCCTCTGTTAAGCCGCGACCGTGCCTTGCAGAGATCAGGACTGAACGTTGTCTGGTGATTCTCTCATCGATATTGGTCGTCAACTCCCCCATCTCCTTTTCCCCTCCCTGCGCCCTTTCTCACAAATTGGCATGCAATTGTATGAGCTGTACGGGTTGACGGAAGAGGAGATAGGGATTGTAGAAGGGCGGTAAGGCATGAACGACAGCGCTGACTTCACCCCGATTCTCGTCGCCGACCTGACCTGCCCCGCCTGCGGGCACGTCGAGCGCGTGGACATCCCGCCCGACTACTGACTCATCAGCTACACGTGCCCGGTCTGCGGCACGCGTCTCCGCCCCCTGCCCGGCAGCTGCTGCGTCATCTGCTCCTACTCCGATCAGCATTGCGTCTCCCGCCAGCGCGAGGCGTGGGAAGCCGGGCGTTTGCGTTAGCGGCCGCCTTACAGCGACAGGGAGTGGCATTGACATGATGAATGGTACGGGTCGGGCCGCCGGGATTGACGTTGATGGAAAACACGCGGCCTATTCTCCCGGTTGCCCGGCCCGCGACCACCTCGCTTCCTCGTCCTGCCGGTCGTTTTCACCCTCATCACCGAATACAGCGCTACGA
>JACFOH010000019.1 GCA_019454405.1 Promineifilum sp. | reverse complement strand
TAATGCAGATAATCCCGCAGCGCCCGGCTGCGGCTGGGGTGGCGCAGCTTGCGCAGCGCCTTGGCCTCGATCTGCCGGATGCGCTCGCGGGTGACGCCGAAGCTTTTGCCGACCTCTTCCAGCGTATGATCCTTGCCGTCGTTAAGCCCGAAGCGCATCTCCAGCACTTCGCGCTCGCGGTCGTTCAGCGCTTCCAGCACGGTACGGATCTGCTCGCGCAGCAATTCGCGTGAAGCGGCGTCGCCCGGCTCCAGGATACTCTCGTCGGCCAGGAAATCGCCCAGCTCTGTGGCATCATCGTTGTTGCCCACCGGTGTCTCCAGCGACATCGGGTCCATGGCGATGCGCTGGATATCGCGCACCTTGCTCACCGCCATGCGCCACTTTCGCTCCAGCGCAGGGTCGATCGGACGTCCTTCGGCCTGGGCAGCCTTGATGGCCGCCGCCTCTTCGGCCGTCATGTACTCCAGTTCGGGAACCAGCGCCAGGTCTTCGGCCGTCGGCTCGTGGCCCAGCTTCTGCACCAGTTCGCGCTGAACCCGGACGATGCGGTTGATCGTCTCGTACATATGCACCGGGATGCGAATGGTGCGCGCCTGGTCGGCGATAGCCCGGCTGACGGCCTGGCGAATCCACCACGTGGCGTAGGTGCTGAACTTGAACCCCTTGGTGTGGTCGAATTTCTCCACGGCCCGCAGCAGGCCGACATTGCCTTCCTGCACCAGGTCCAGGAGCTGGATGCCGCGACCCATGTACCGTTTGGCCACGCTGACCACCAGCCGCAAATTAGCCCGCGTCAGATGGCCTTTGGCTTCTTCGGCCAGGTCGGCGATCATGAAATCGTTGTACTTCAGCGATGAATCGGGCGGGAAGAGCCAATCCTCTACAGCGGCCGAGGCCGGCAACTCGCCGGTATCGCGGATGTGGTCGCTGACCTGCCTGGCCAGCTCGTCCGGGAGCAGATAGAAGGCGGTGAAGACGGAGAAGAGGCATTCGGCCAGGTCGGTCCAGGCCTCGTCCTGCCCCCAGGTGCCGTCGTTCAGGTAATGATATATATAGGAGGTCCGCGACTCCTGCCAACCTTCACGCAACATGCGCGCCTCGCCCATCAGGGCTGACAGATCCGGCATGGCGATGTGGGTGTGCTCGCTGCTGTCGTGAACGCAATGCCAGCACTCCAGCATGTTGCGATAGTTCAGCAACATCACGTGGGCCCGCAGCTCATTCTCGTTAGCAGGGCGAGCGGAAGCGGCCGGCTGCGGCTCGGGGGCGACGGGCTGGCGGCCGCGCCGGGCGTTATTGACGTTGCGTGTCAGCCCGGCATCCTGATTCAGCCGGTCGAGTACGCGCTTGGCCTCCATCTGCGTGGCCAGCCATATCTCTTGCTGGGCCGTCAGCAACGGCACCTGTCCAATTTCCTTCAGGTAGGTATGGACCGGATCGTCCTCGACGTCGCTCGCGTGCAGTGTGTCGTCATCCGCGTCCAGGTTGTCCAGCTGGTCAAGCAAGCCGATCTCGCCCGGATCGTCGATGAGCCGGCCGTCGGCAGAGACGATGCGAATATGCAGTTTCTGCAGGCGTTCGTATAGCTGTTCGGCCTGCTCTTCGCTGACCGAGGCCAGGATCGATTGCACGTCCGACTCGGCAATACGACGTGAGCGACGGGCCTTGCGAACCAGCGCGTTGACGTCGAGCGGCTCGGCCGCCAGCGTTTCTTCCGCGTCGTCGCTGTCGATCTCGTGTGGTATCAGTTCGTCTGGGTCGGGATATGTTTCCATGCAGAAACCATTGACGGGTCAGGCGTCACCGGCGATCTATTACCGAGGCTTTCGGCCGTCTGGCCCTCCGTTGGAGCGTCGCCGGCCGGCAGCGGACATAGCATCACGAGCGCGATTAATATGCTTCATCTCCTGCACCTGCTCAATGTAAGAGCGGGTCAATTCGTCGCTAAACTCTGTCTGGCTGCCGGAAGGGAGGAGTTGTTTGAGAATCGTATTGTGCTCCCGGATCTTCTCTAGCCGCCAATCGAGCACGGATAACGCCAGTGAATCGGGTAACCGATCCAGTTTCATCCCTGGTGTCGACGGCTTGGCAAATAGCGTTCTCACCCGTTGCGCAAGCGCCGAATCCAGACTATCGCACAATTCATCGATCGTGGCAACCGCCGGCAGCGTGGCCCGCTCGGCGATGATGGCCAGTAAAGCCTTGTCCTCGCCGCGAATAAAGTCGATCGCCGTCACTTCCCGTTGCTTGTGGCGGCTCAGCAGATAGTTGACCGTCGAGAACGCGCCCGGGTGCTCCAGGCATTGGCGGATGAAATTATCCTCCAGCCGGGTGGAGTGGCGCAGGCGACGCGAGGCGATTTTGCCCCCGCCGCCGTTGATCGTGCTGCGCGCCGGCGTGCCGAATTCATCCGGCGGCGCGTCCGGTTCGGGCGGGACGAAGTCCGAAGGGAAGCTGTCCGGCGAGGTGGGGCGAGGCTCGACCGGCCGGGAGTGGGTTGGCCGGCGCGCCTGGCTCTTCTTCTGTCGCGTCGCCGCTAGCCGCAACGAGTTGACGTCACCGATGTCGAGCGCCCGGGCCAGCTTGTTGAGGTAATGGTCTCGTTCCACCGGGTCGGCGATGTCATCGATCAGCGGCAGCACCTGGTCGGCGGCGGCCGATTTGGCTTTAGCGTCGTCCCGGGGCAGATCGGCGGTTACCACCTGGATCACATACTCCACGACCGGACGGGCCTCGGCCAATAGCCTGGGCCAGGCGTCCGGTTCGGCGCGGATGAGGCTGTCGGGGTCCTGGCCTTCCGGCAGGGTGACGATGCGTATGTCGGCGTTGAGGCGCCCCTCCAGTTGCACCAGCCCGCGAGCGTTGAAACGCACGTCCAGGTCGCGGTCGAGCGTCTCGCGCGCCAGCTGCAGGCTGCGCAACGTCGCCTTGGCTCCGGCCGCGTCCGAATCAAGGGCCAGGATGAAGCGTTTGGTCTGTTTTTGTAGCAGGCGCAACTGCGCCTCGGTCAATGACGTGCCCATCTGCGCCACGACGTTGCGAAAGCCGTGCTGCCAGGCCGTCATGACGTCCAGATAGCCTTCCACCAGCACGACCTCGCGTTTGTCGCGGATGTGGCGGCGGGCCATGTCCAGGCCGAAGATAAGATGCCCCTTGTCGAAGAGCATGGATTGGGGGCTGTTGAGATACTTGGGCACGCCTTCGGGGTCGAGCGTGCGTGCTCCGAAGCCAACCACGCGACCGTCCAGATCGCGGATAGGGATCATGAGGCGATTACGGAAGCGGTCGTAACGAGTGCCGCGTTCCTCGCTTTCCGACAGTAACCCGACGGCCAGCAACTCGTCATCGCTGTAGCCCTGGGCATTAAAATGAGAGCGAGTCGCCTCATACGAATCGAGGGCGAAGCCGAGCCGGAAGGCGTCCACCGTTTCCTCCGATAGCGCGCGCCCGGCTACATAGCGACGAGCGGCTTCGGCTTGCGGGGCATGGATCAGCAACTGCTGATAATAGGTCGCGGCTGTGTCGAGCAGGGCGATCTGGCGAGCCTCGGCTGCTTCGTGCACGGCGTCTTTTGGCCGGCTGTCTTCCAGCGTCACGCCGGCCCGCTTGGCCAGATCGACCAGCGCCTCCTTGAACTCCCAGCCGTTCTTCTTCATGACGAAGGAGAAGACGTCGCCACCCTCGGCGCAGGCGCCGAAGCATCGCCAGGTCTGGGTTTCGGGGAAGACGTAGAAGGACGGTGTGCGAGTGTTGGGATGGAAGGGACAAAAGCCGGTGTAGTTGCGCCCCGACTTGCGCAGTTGCACGCCATAGTCGGTGACTACGTCGACGAGGTCGAGCCGGTTCTTAATCTCCTGTGTGTCGGTCATCGTAACACCGCGTAACGCGCAGACGTCGAGGCCGCGCCGCCATGCGAGATGGATCGTCTGTCGGTGCGGCGTCGGAACAGGGATTATAGCGCATCAGAGGCTCGCTGGCCTCTATGTTTTGCCCAACATCGTTTGTTTGAGCGTTTCGTTGGATATTTCAAGGAATGAACATCTGTAATTTAACCATGGTGAATTGTTATTTGTTTGGATCACCTGTCAATTGTGATAGAATTCACATCATGGAAAAAACGCAGCCTTTCCTATGGGCATTCAATGGCGAAGAGCAGGCCGACGACGTCTTGAACCCAACGGGAGAGGCCGAATGTTGTGCCACGAGCGATCGAATCAAAACAATATTCCGCTTTTTATTGGCGTAACTCGCCGGGTAGGACTATGATTTGTCAGGTTTGCTCATGGTGGACGATATAACCTTAACTGCAACAACAGAGCGCGATTATGGAACAAACATTTACTGATTTTCTTCCCGTCGCCGTCCTATTCGGCATCTCAATCTTCTTTGCTTTGCTGTTGCCCATTTTGTCCCTCAGCCTCGGGCCGAAGAGACTCGGCAAGCGCGCGCTGGCTCCCTACGAGTCGGGCATGACGGCCGTCGGCGAAGCCCAACGCCGTCTGCCGATCAAATTCTATCGCATCGCTGTGTTGTTCATCCTCTTCGATATCGACATTATTCTGCTTATGCCGTGGGCGGTCACCTTCCGCAATCTCGGCTATTTCGGCCTGGCGGCCATGCTCATCTTCATGGTCATGTTCATTATCGGCGATTTATGGGTGTGGAGAAAAGGAGTGCTTGAATGGGAATAGAACAGAAAGCTGGTAGTCTGGGCGTTGTC
Source organism: Promineifilum sp. (assembly GCA_019454405.1). Taxonomy (GTDB): domain Bacteria; phylum Chloroflexota; class Anaerolineae; order Promineifilales; family Promineifilaceae; genus Promineifilum. The sequence continues at coordinate 36,801 of JACFOH010000019.1, read as the reverse complement.
ACCTATCGACTGGAAGACGTCGTTAATTGGAGTCGCGCCGGCTCCATGTGGCCCATACTATTCGGTTTGGCTTGCTGTGCCATCGAGATGATGTCGATGCAAGCTTCCAGTTATGATCAATCCCGCTTCGGTATGGAGCTAAACCGGCCGTCGCCGCGCCAGTCCGATCTGATGATCGTGGCCGGGCGCGTCTCGCGCAAGATGGCGCCGGTTATTCGTCGCCTCTACGATCAGATGCCCTATCCCAAGTGGGTCATCGCCATGGGCGATTGCGCCTCGTGTGGCGGTGTGTTCAATAACTATGCCATCGTGCAGGGCGTGGATGAGATCATTCCCGTCGATGTCTATGTAGCCGGCTGCCCGCCTCGCCCCGAGGCGCTCATCGACGGCATCATGACGCTGCACGAGAAAATTCGCCAGGATAAACTGTCGGATTGGGCCTAGATAATTACGAATCAGGAATTGAGAATCAAGGGTTGAGAATGACGGATGCAGGAAGCGCTCCTAACCCCTAACCCCTAATCCCTAATTCCTAATTCCTAATTCTTCTTGAGGGTTGTATGACACGCGATGACATGGTGGTAGATAAGCTGCGGGCAGCGCTGCCCGAGGCGATCGAAGAAGTGTCTGATTTCCAGGGCGAACGCACGATCTTCATTCGCAAGGACAAGATCGTCGACGCCTGTCGCCTGCTACGCGACGACCCCGACCTGCGCTACAACTACTTGTCCGATATCGTGGCCGACGACCTGCTGCCCGAATATCCGCGCTTTGCCGTCAGCTATCACTTGCTGTCCATGCCCAACAAGCATCGGATCCGGTTGCGCGTCCAGGTCGAGGACCCCGACGAAGGCCCGGAAACGGTCGCCGCGGTCTGGCCTGTTGCCACGTGGCTGGAGACGGAAGTGTGGGATCTGATGGGCGTGCGCTGTGTCGGCAACAAGGGCTTGCGTCGCCTCTTCATGCCCGAGGATTGGCAAGGCCACCCGCTGCGGAAAGATTACCCGCTGGGCTATGAAGAAGTGCAGTTCTCCTTCAATTGGCAGGAGATCGACGCCCGAAAGCCGCGCGCCAAGCAATAGATGAATCGTTTTTGGAGTTCGTTATGGGTTTATTGATACCGCAAGCCAGCGATAGCATTCAAGAACTCAGCGTAGAGGAGCTGCGTGCCAAAGTCGGCACGGGGATGGAGATCGTCGATCCCGAAGAGCATATGCTGCTCAGCATGGGGCCGCAACACCCCAGCACCCACGGCGTGCTGCGCGTGCTCGTCGAACTGGACGGCGAGACGGTCGTCAACCTGGCGCCCGACATCGGCTTTCTCCATACCGGCATCGAAAAGAATATGGAGAACAAGCGCTTTGTGAAAGCGCTGGTGATGACTGACCGGATGGACTATCTGACGCCGGCGACCAATAATCTGGTATACGCCATGGCGGTGGAGAAGCTGATGGGCCTCGAGATCCCGGAGCGGGCGCAGACTATTCGCGTCATCGTGTCCGAGCTCTCGCGCATCGCCAGCCACCTTGTCTGGCTGGGCACGTCGGCGCTCGACCTGGCGGCCATGTCGGTCTTCCTCTACTGCTTCCGCGAGCGCGAGATCATCCTGGATATCTTCGAGATGATCGCCGGGCAACGCATGATGATCAGCTACTTCCGGCCGGGCGGCCTGTGGCGCGACGTGCCCGAGGAGTTCGTGCCGGCCGTGCGCAAGTTCCTCGAGATCATGCCGGCCAAGCTCGCCGACTACGAAGCCTTGCTGGGCCAGAACCCCATTTTCCTGGCCCGTACCAAAGACGTCGGCGTTATCTCCCACGACGACGCCATCGCCTGGGGGGTCAGCGGCCCGTCCATGCGTGGCTCCGGCGTCGATTGGGACAACCGCCGCGACCAACCCTACTGCGGTTACGAGACATATGATTTCGAGGTCCCGCTGGAGAAAGAGGGCGACGTCTGGGCGCGGTACAACGTTCGCATGAGAGAGATGCGCGAATCGTTGCGCATCATCCGGCAAGGTCTGGATCGGCTGAAGCCCGGCCCGGTCAATATCGCCAACTACAAGGTCGTGCCGCCGCCGCGCGCCGACCTGGGCACGAGCATGGAGGCGGTGATCCACCATTTCAAGGTGTGGACGGAAGGCTATCATGCCGGCCCCGGCTATGTCTATCAGGTCATCGAATCGCCGCGAGGCGAGATGGCCTGCTATTTGCGCGGTGATGGGGGCAACAAGCCGGCGCGTGTTCATTTCCGCACGCCGTCCTTCGTGAACCTGGCTTCCTTGCCGTTGATGGGCAAGGGCGCCTACATCGCCGACCTGGTGGCCATGATCGGCTCGATCGACGTTGTGTTGGGTGAGATAGACAGATAGCGCGTCGCCCGCGCGGTCTGATTTATGGTACATAAGATATCTGGAGAGCATCGTGCTTAGAGAGAAATACGGTAAAGAGATCGACGCCCTGCTGGCCCGGTTCCCGGAGAAAAAGTCGGCCGTCTTACACCTGATGCACCTGGCCCAGAACGAGTATGGTCACATGAGCGACGAGGCCATAAGAGAAGTGGCCGAAATCTGCGAGATAGATCCGACTCATGTCTTGGGGTTGGCCGGCTTCTACACGCTCTATTATGAAGAGCCGGTCGGCAAGTATGTGCTCGAGGTTTGCAATGATCTGGCTTGTGCCCTGCGCGGCTCCGAAGAGTTCGTCGAGATGGCGTCGCGCAAGCTGGACATCCCCGTCGACGGCACGACCAATGATGGGATGTTCACCCTCAAGACGGTTATGTGCCTGGGGGCCTGCGACCGCGCGCCGATGCTCCAGTGTAATCTGAAATTTTACGAGAATCTGGACGAGGCCAAGTTCGATAACATGATCGCCATGCTGCGAATGAAAGCGGAGCAGGGTGACGACGAACCGTCCGTCGTCGAGCGCATCTTCAGCTATATGAAATAGTTGGATGGATGCCGCATGTCCAGCCCGACGCTGAATATGCGGTCTTGAGGTTAGTTATTATGGAACACGTTCTGCTGCGACATCGCGATATACCGAACCTGAAGAAGCTCGAAGTCTATCGCGAGCATGGCGGTTATGAGGGGTTGAAAAAGGCGCTGTCGATGACTCCGGCCGAGGTCATCGAGATTGTGAAGGCGTCGAATTTGCGCGGCCGTGGCGGCGCGGGCTTCGGCACTGGCGTCAAATGGAGCTTTATTCCCAAGAACGCGCCCGAGACTTATGTCCTCATCAACACCGACGAGTCGGAAATGGGCACGTTCAAGGATCGGGAGCTGACGGAGAACAACCCGCACCAAATCATCGAAGGCGCGCTTATCGCCGCCTATGCCATCGGCTGCCACAAAGTCTTCAACTACATGCGCGGTGAATTCATGGATGCCGCCTATGCTTTCGAGGAGGCGCTCCAGGAGTGCCGCGAGGCCGGTATCCTCGGCGATAACATCCTCGGCAGCGGCTTCTCGTGCGAGATGTACACCCATTTCGGCGCGGGCGCCTATATCTGCGGCGAGGAAACGGCGTTGATCGAGTCGCTGGCCGGCAACCTGGGCCAGCCGTGGTCGAAGCCGCCGTTCCCGGCTATCGAGGGGCTGTACAAGAAACCGACCGTCGTCAACAACACCGAGACATTGGCCAACGTGCCTATGATCCTGATCAATGGCCCCGACTGGTACAAGTCCATGGGCACGCCGCAGAGCCCTGGCCCCAAGATCGTTTGCATTAGCGGCCACGTCGAAAGGCCCGGCAACTACGAGGTGCACATGGGCGTCACTTACCGCGAATTGTTGGAGATGGCCGGCGGTATACGGGGCGGCAAGAAATTCAAGGCGCTGTTCCCCAGTGGCGGCTCCGGTCCAATCGTGGTCGATGACGCGCTGGGCGCGCCGTTGACGTACGAGGGGTTGACCCCCTTCGACTCGGTGATGGGCTCGGCGTCGCTGGTCTTCCTGGATGAAGACACCGATATGGTCTGGGCCACGCTCAAGGTCATCGAATTCTTCCGCCATGAGTCTTGCGGCAAGTGCACGCCCTGTCGCGAAGGCACGTTCTGGCTGGACCGCGTGGTGCAGCGCATCTATGATGGACGCGGCACCGAAGCTGATATCCGCTTGCTGCAGAGCATCGCCGGCGGCATGAAGGGCAAATGCCTTTGCGCCCTGGGCGAGTTCTCGATTAGCCCCATCCTATCGTCCATCGTTCACTTTCTGCCCGAGTACAAGGCCAAGGTGGCCGCGGCGAAGGGCGGCAAGGTGGCGCAACCCGCGGCCGCGGCAGCGGTGAGATAGTAGAGGAACCGCATGAGTGACCAAAAAAGCGATATGATATCGCTAACCATCGACGGCAAGGAAGTTTCCGTGCCCAAGGGCACGTTGGTTATCGAAGCCGCAAAATCGATCGAGACCGACATCCCGGTCTTTTGCTATCATCCCAAGCTGGAATCCATCGGCGCGTGCCGCCTGTGCATGGTCGAGATTGGCCTGCCGGTCATCGACCGCGCTACTGGCGAGAAAGTGCTGGAAGCCGATGGCTCTGTCAAGTTGAACTTCGGCAAAGGCCAGGTGACCAGCTGCACGACCGTCGCCACCGAAGGTATGGTTGTGCGTACGCTGACCGACGGCGTCAAGAAGACTCGCGCCGACATGCTGGAGTTCTTGTTGACGAGTCACCCGCTCGATTGCCCCGTCTGCGACAAGGGCGGCGAGTGCCCGCTGCAAGATTTGACGATGGTCTACGGCCACGACGTGAGCCGCATGGACTTCCGCGACAAGATTCGGCTGGACAAGCGCGTTCCGTTGGGCGAATTGATCGTCCTGGACAAAGAGCGTTGTATCCAGTGCGCGCGCTGCATCCGTTTCCAGGATGAGGTCGTCGACGACCCGGTCATCCAGTTCCACATGCGTGGCCGCCGCCTGGAGATCGTAACCTTCTCTGATCCCGGCTTCGATAGCTACTGGAGCGGCAACACGACCGATATTTGTCCGGTGGGCGCGCTGACGACGACGGACTTCCGCTTTGGCGCGCGGCCGTGGGAGTTGAACCCTGTGGCCAGTATCTGTACGCATTGTCCGGTGGGCTGCAACATCACCATGGACACGCGACGCGAGGCCGCTTCCGGTGGACGCCGGGTCATCAAGCGCATCTCGCCGCGACAGAACGAGGCCGTCAACGAGATTTGGATCTGCGACAAGGGGCGTTTTGTTCACCATCACGCCGACGCCTCAGACCGGCTGACGCAACCGCTGGTGCGTCGTGATGGCCGGCTGGAGCCGGTTTCCTGGGACGACGCTCTCGACTTTGTGGCGCAGAAGTTGCAGCAACATAAGGACGCTGTGGCAGGCATCGCCGGCGGCCGTCTGAGCAACGAGGATTATTTCGAGTTCCAGCGTCTGTTCCGCGAAGGATTGGGCAGCGGGAATATCGACCTGGTGGAGCGGCGTTTGGCCGGCGGCGATGTGGTGGCCCAGGTGGGCATCACCCGCGGCAGCAACCTGCTCGATCTGAAGAAGGGTGACGCCGTTCTGGTGGCGGCGACCAATCTGCACGAGGAAGCTCCCGTCTGGTGGTTACGCGTGAAGCAAGCGGCCGAGCGAGGCGCGACGGTGGTCGTACTCAACGCCGTCGAGACTCGCCTGGACAAGCATGCTACGCATGTTATTCGCTATGAGCCGGGCACGGGACTGAAAGCTGTGGCCGACTTGCTGACATACGCGCGTGTGGATACGGGCGCGGCGAACGATCTGGCTACGGCAGCGGCGGCGCTGATGAACGCCGAAAATCTGGTTGCCTTCTACGGAGCCGAAGGGCTGACCTATCAGGAAACCGACACGCTGGCTCGCATGCTGGCCAATCTTCTGTTGCTGAAGCAAGGCGAGGGCGACGCCGCCGTGGCCCATGCCGGGCGTGTTAACAGCGGCTTGATCCCGGTGTGGTCGAGCGGCAACATGCAGGGCGCGTGGGACCTGGGTATCCATCCGGCCTACGGTCCTGGGTACCGCGTGTTGGCCGAGCCGGGCCTGGGCGCGGCCGATATCTACGCTGGAGCGGCCGACGGCAGCCTTAAGGCATTGTTCGTCGTAGGCGCGGACCCGGTGGGCGACGGTCTGATGGTCGATCGCGGCAAACTGGCTTTCCTGGTCGTACAAGAGCTATTTATGAGCGAGACGGCCGCGCTGGCCGATGTCGTTCTGCCCGCCCAGAGCTGGGCCGAGCGCGAGGGTACGTTTACCAGCGGCGAGCGGCGCGTGCAGCGCTACTTCCCGGCCATCCCTGTTATGGGCGAGGCGCGCCCCGACTGGCAAATCCTGGCCCAGATCGGCGAGCGCGTTGGATTGGCCAAGCCCCCGTTTGCCGAAGGGTTGGTCTTCAAGGAGCTGGCCAAGGCTGTCACTCCCTACAAGGACATGACCTACCAAACCCTGGCCTGCGTCGAGCCTCAATGGCCCGTCATCGGCAGCCCCGATTACTACTATGGCGGCACGGCCCACCGCAACTCGCAAGGGTTAGGACAGCAATGGGCATCGGCGGCCGAGACCAGCGTCCCCGCGCCCTACGATCTTCCGGTCGAACTGGAGCCGGCGGAGACCGGCGGATTCCGCGTCATGCGTATTCCCGCGCTCTACACCGATGGCATGTTGATCGATCATACTGAACTGCTGGATGAGCGCATCGCCCCGCCGACGCTTTTCTTAAGCCCGGCCGACGCGGAGGCTTTGGCCGTCGCCGATGGTGATGAGCTGGATGTGGTGGCGGGTGACGAGACCTTCGAGGTTGGAGCTGTCGTCAGCGAATCGGCCACGCCTGGTGTAGGATTGCTGCGCGGCGTGCCCGGCCGGCGGCCGATGGGCGTCATCCCCGCGACCGTCAGCGTGCGCGCACCGGCCGAAATGGTCGTGGTCGTGGCGGATTGATCAAGAAAGTGAATTAATTATGGAGTATGGCCTATGAGTTCCGGCGAGATAGTGGTTCGCGCATTGATCACCGGCTTTATCATTAGCCTGGTTGTCATCACCGGCTTTGCCTACACCACGCTTTTCGAGCGCAGGCTGTTGGGCCGGCTTCAGGCGCGTATCGGCCCAAACCGGGTGGGTTATATCCCTATCCCCTGGCGCGGCGGCGAGAAACGATTCCTGGGCGGTATCCTGCAGCCCGCGGCCGACGCGGTTAAACTGTTTCTGAAGGAAGACCCGACGCCGGCCAAGGTCAATCGGGTCATCTATAATCTGGCTCCGATGCTGGCAGTCATCCCGGCCATTCTTATCCTGGCCGTGATTCCCTGGGCGCCCGCCTTCCGGATCGGCTCCGCCAAGTTCCAGCCCTATTTCGCTATTGCGCCAAACGTCAACGTCGGCGTGTTGTTCATCCTGGCGGTCACGTCCATCGGTGTCTACAGCATCGTGCTGGCGGGTTGGGCCTCGAACAGCAAGTACGCCGTACTGGGTGGCATCCGCGCCACAGCGCAGATGATCAGCTACGAGTTATCGTTGGGCATCATCGTCCTCGTGCCCATCATGATGGCGAACACGATGGACATGGGTCAGATCGTTGAGGCGCAACGCCATGTCTGGTACATCTTCCTTCAGCCGCTGGCGGCTATTGTGTTCTTCATTGCCGGGATGGCTGAGTTGCAACGCTCGCCGTTTGACCTGCTGGAGGCGGAGCAAGAGCTATCGGCCGGCTTCAACGTTGAATATGGCTCCATGCGTTTCGGCATGTTCTTCATGGCCGAATACATGAAGATGATCTCGGTCAGCGCCATCTTCGCCACCTTTTTCCTGGGTGGTTTTCGCGGGCCGTTTGTCGATGATCTCCCCTGGCTAGGCTTCATCTACATTTTTATCAAGATCGTTGCCGGCCTGTTTCTGATGATCTGGATTCGGGCCACGCTGCCCCGCTTCCGCTATGACCAGCTGATGAGCTTTGGTTGGAAGGTGCTATTGCCCATCGCCGTGCTCAACTTCCTGATCACGGCTGTCCTGATCGTGATGGCCGAAGAGGGGACGCTGGCGCCGCTGATCGATTCGGTCAGCAAGTTCTTTACCGGTTGAGGTATGGAGGGAGCCATAAGACGAATGATGATTATTAAGGTGAGCCGGGACAACGCGTGTCCGCGGCGCGCTATGAGGAGAACAGCATGATCGGCGAGATTATCAAGGGGATGGGGACCACGCTCAAGCACCTGTTCATACCCCCGGTGACCATCCAGTACCCGGAGGTGAAGCGCCCCGTCCGTGACCGGTTCAAGGGTCGTCACGAGCTGAAGCGCTATGACAACGGGCTGGAGCGTTGCATCGGCTGCGCGTTATGCGCCGCCGCCTGCCCGGCCGACGCCATCTTCGTTGAGGCGGCCGAAAATACCGATGAGGAGCGCTACTCTCCTGGCGAGCGGTACGCCAGAGTTTACGAGATCAACATGTTACGCTGCATCTTCTGCGGCTATTGCGAGGATGCTTGCCCGACCCAGGCTATTGTCCTGGAGCATGAATACGAACTCAGCTTTTACGACCGGGCCAGCGCCCTGTATACGAAGGAGATGCTGTTGGTGGATGTGCCCGTGAACGGCATCCCAACGCCCCAGGCCACCAAGCCGGGAACCTTCACGCGTGCTATCCCGGATATGGAGAATCCGAAGTAGGACGATAACGCATCCTAATCCGTTATTGGATCGAGGCGACTCTATGGTTAATCCGATACTATTCATCATATTGGCGGCCGTCGCCATCGCCGCGGCGGCGGGCTTGTTGCTCAGCCGTGATGCCGTCCATAGCGCCCTGTACCTGGTGCTCAACTTTGCAACGGTCGCTGTGTTCTATCTGTTGCTCAATGCGCCGTTCATCTCGATGGTGCAGATCACCGTCTATGCGGGGGCCATCGTCGTTCTGTTCCTGTTCGTGATCATGATGCTGGGCGCGGAGAAATTGCGCGGCGCGGCCGATAATGTGCCCGGTAGCGAGAAAATCCATCGTTACATCGCCGTGTTGCTGGCGCTGGTGCTCGTCGGCGTCTTCGGCTATCTGGTGTCCCAGAATAGTATCGGCGTCGTCACCCAAAATCCGGCGATCGATGCCAGCCCACAGGCGCTCGGGATAACCTTGTTTCAATACTATGTGTTCCCGTTTCTGGTGACCGGCGTGCTGCTGCTGGTGGCCGTCATCGCTGTGGCCGTCTTCGGGCAGGTCAGAAAGGGAGGAAGCATCAATGCCTAGCGTTGTGGATATCAACTGGTACATCGCGCTGAGCGGTATTCTCTTCGTCATCGGCGTGTTGGGCGTTCTTTTGCGTCGTAACGCGATCATCGTGTTTATGTCGATTGAATTGATGCTGAATAGCGCTAACCTGCTCTTCGTGGCCTTCGCCCGCCATCTGGGTAGCCTGCACGGGCAGGTGCTGGTCTTCTTTGTCATCACCGTGGCCGCGGCCGAGGTAGCCGTCGGCCTGGCGCTGATTGTGGCTATCTTCCGCACAAAGAAGAGCATCAATATCGACGAAATTAATATTTTGAAAGGTTAAACGAATTACGAGTGACGAACTACGAGTTACGAGTGAAGAGTGACGAGGCGGGGCGCGTATGAATACATTTTCACTGGCTCCATTGATCATATATTTACCACTGGCGGGGCTGCTATTCAATGCCCTCTTTGGGTGGAGGATCGTCGACGCCGACCGCGAGGTGGGCGAGCGCGTGACCGGTTGGGTGGCAACGCTCATGGTTGTGGGCGCGTTCATCGTCTCGGTGACGCTGTTCCTCAGCCTGGTTAGCAACGGCTTCAGCGCCTGGTTCGTGCCGATGTTTAAATGGATCGTCATTCCGTCGGCCAACTTTGAAGTCAACTGGACGCTGCAGATAGACACGTTGTCGGTGACGATGATGCTCGTCGTCAGCGGCGTTGGCTCGCTTATCCATATCTACGCCCTCGGTTATATGAAGGGCGATATGGATTACTCGCGCTTCTTCGTCTATTTCAACCTGTTCATCTTCTTCATGCTCATTCTGGTGAGCGGCAGTAGCTACCTGATGATGTTTGTCGGTTGGGAAGGAGTCGGTCTCTGTTCCTACCTGCTCATCAGCTTCTGGTGGTACCGGTTGGACAAGGAAGGCAAGACGGCCAATGCCACCGCCGGCCGTAAGGCGATGGTGATGAACCGCATCGGCGACTTTGGCGTGCTAATTGCGATGTTCCTGCTGTTCTGGACGTTCGGCACGCTCGATTACAAACCTATCTTCGATGGCGCGGTCAAGATGTTCGAAGCCAACCAGATGGTGCAGTTCGGCGGGATGAGCCTGCCGCTGCCCACGGTGCTGACGGCGGTGACGCTGCTGTTCTTGCTGGGCGTCACCGGCAAATCGGCCCAGATTCCGCTCTACACCTGGTTGCCCGACGCGATGGCTGGGCCGACGCCCGTCTCCGCTCTGATTCATGCGGCGACGATGGTCACCGCCGGTGTCTACTTGCTGGTGCGCAGCGATGTGCTTTACGAGATCGTACGCCAGAGCGGAGCGCTTCTGCTTGGATTGATCTCTACGCCTGACCTGGTGGCCTGGGTCGGCGCTCTAACGGCCTTCTTCGCCGGGCTAATTGCCTTCAGCCAGAACGACATCAAAAAAGTGCTGGCCTATTCGACCGTTAGCCAGCTCGGGTTCATGGTTGCGGCGGCCGGCATGGGCGCCTATGTCGCGGCGATGTTCCACCTGATCACTCACGCATTCTTCAAGGCGTTGCTCTTCCTCGGTTCCGGCTCGGTCATTCATGGCATGGAGCACGGTCATCATGAGATCTCCCACGGCCACGACGGCCACGGCGAAGATGACGGCTTCGACCCGCAGGACATGCGCTATATGGGCGGCTTGCGTCACAAGATGCGCGTGACTTACGTCACGTACCTGATTGGCGCGTTGGCGCTGGCGGGCATCTTCCCGTTGGCCGGCTTTTGGTCGAAGGACGAGATTTTGCTGCACGCACAGACCCACCAGACGCCGATCTTCATTATTCTGGCGCTGGCGGCCATGGGTACGGCCTTCTATGTGGGGCGCCAACTAATCATGGTCTTCTTCGGCCAGCCGCGCCACGCCGCGGCCGAACATGCCCATGAAAGCCCGGCGCTCATGACGCGGCCGCTCGTGGTCCTGGCTGGATTGACAGTCCTCGGCGGCTTGCTCAACGTGCCCTATTTGTCGGCGGCCGCGGCCGAACGCGCCGGGATGCATGCCAAGGGTTTCTGGCTGGCGCTGGAGCAATGGGTTGCGCCTTCTATCCCGGCTCTGGAACTGGCTGAGGAAGGCGTGTTGCATCTGCCGCATACGCCGATATCTGTCTCATACGCGGTGGCGGGGTTGTCCATGCTGCTGGCCGTCGGCGGTTTGGCGTTGGCCTACCTCATCTATCGTGGCCGGCCGAAAACCTACGACGAGCCGGATCGATTGTCGCGCACACCCATCTGGTGGTGGAGTATCCTGCCGCTCAACTCGCTGCACATGAAGATTCTTGTTCCGGGATTTAACCGGATGGCCGCCTGGCTGGCGTTCAAGTTTGACGGCGAATTTTGGTCTGACTTCTTGCATGATCGGGTCTTGCGCGACACCTTCGTCAGCTTCGCCGATTTCTCATCGGATGTCCTCGACTCACAGGGAGTCGATGGCTTGGTCAACGGCTCGGCGACGGTCGTCCGGCGACTATCCGGGTTATTACGATTGACGCAGACCGGTTACGTTCGCACCTATGCGCTGGCGGTCTTTCTTGGCGCAGTCGGTTTATTGGTCTATTTCCTGCTCGCGGCAGGTTAGGAACTCGAGGCTCATAAATTTTGAAATAAGGTTGGGGAAATTATGAACTGGATTTTAACGATTCTCACCTTCCTTCCCCTGGTGGGTGTTGTGGCGATAGCCTTGATGAAGCAGCCGGAAGACGGTTCGGGCGATGATAACATCAAGTACGTCGCCATCGCTACCTCGGCGGCCACGTTTGTGGTGTCTTTGCTGGCGCTGTTTCGCTTCGACGCGACCAACCCTGCGTTGCAGATGGTCGATCGCGTCGACTGGATCCCCTCGTGGGGTATCAGCTACTTCCTGGGGGTGGATGGTCTCAGCATCTTGATGGTCATGCTGACGACCTTCATTTCGCTTGTGGCGATTATCGGGTCGTGGTCGGCCATCAAGGATCAGCTGAAACTGTATTACGGGTTCATGCTGTTGCTTGAGGCGGGCATGCTCGGTGTTTTCCTGGCCCAGGATTTGTTCCTGTTCTACATCTTCTGGGAGTTCACCCTGATCCCGATGTATTTCCTCATCGGCATCTGGGGCAGCAGCCGTCGCGTCTACGCCTCGATCAAGTTCTTCCTCTACACCATGGCTGGGTCGCTGCTGATGCTTGTCGCCATTCTTTACATGGGCATCACCAACGGCACGTTCTCCACACCGGACTTGATCGCCGGGCGCGAGGCTTTCGCCCATGCCCAGAATATCCTGTTCATCGCCTTCTTTGTAGCTTTCGCGATCAAGGTGCCGGTCTTCCCGTTCCATTCCTGGTTGCCTGATGCTCACACCGAGGCGCCGACGGCCGGCTCTATCATCCTGGCCGGCGTCTTGCTAAAGATGGGCACCTACGCCATCATGCGGTTCAACCTGCCCTTGTTCCCCGAGGCCTCTTATCATTACGCGCCGCTCATCGCCGTGCTGGCTATCATCGGTATCATCTACGGCGCTATCCTTTCCTTCGCTCAGAAGGACATGAAGAGGCTGGTCGCTTATTCCAGTATCAGCCACTTGGGTTTCGTCGTATTGGGCATCTTTGCCCTTAACGACGCTGGTATCCAGGGAGCCATCCTGCAGGGATTCAACCACGGTATCAGCACCGGCGCGCTATTCTTCGTTGTCGGCTTGCTCTATGAGCGCTCGCACACGCGCGTGATGGCCGAGTACGGCGGCGTCTGGCGAGTCATGCCTGTTTTCAGCGCTATGTCGCTCATCATCGTGCTATCCAGCATGGGGCTCCCGGGCCTGAACGGGTTCGTGGGCGAATTCACGATTCTCCTGGGTTCGATCGGCGCCGAATCGCTGGCGCCGCGGCCGTGGATCTACACCGCCTTTGCCACCACCGGCGTCATCCTGGCGGCTATCTACCTGCTGTGGTTCTTCCAGCGTATTTTCATGGGCCCGCCCGTCACCGAGACAGTCAAGGGACTCGCGCCGCTCAAGCGCCGCGAGATGGGCATCCTGATCGCCTTCCTGCTCTTCATTTTCTGGATCGGCGTTGCTCCGGCCGGCTATTTCCACTTGATGGACAGCACGGTCAGCGCGTTGGTGAACGATATCAGCCGGGCCGCCCTGGCGTTAACTCCCTAGCTAATGATGAGGATCGGGATATGAGAGCGGAACAAACCTGCTTCCGCCCTCGTATCCCGGTTCTCGTGTTTCGAGTATGGATCCGGTCTATTTCGTCCATCTCAGCGACACCCATTTCGGGCCGGCGGAGGATTATCAGCGGCACGGATACCGTCCGTTGCCCTATGCCCGGCATATCATTAACATCATCAATAATTTGCCGGCGCGCCTCGATTTCGTCATCCACACCGGCGACGTGACGACCCATCCAACCGAAGAGGCCTATCGACTGGCGGCCGAGACGTTCGCCGCGCTTGATTACCCCGTCTACTACTGCACGGGCAACCATGATACCTCGGCCGATATCCATCGCTTCCTGCCGATGGGGCCAAAGGTGGATTGTCAGCCGGGGACTGATATGCTCTCTTACACGTTCGAGGTGCGAGGTGAGCGGTTTCTGGTGCTCGACGGTCGTGGCCCTGATGAGATCGATCCTCACGGATTGCTCTCCGGGCAACAACTGGAGGTGTTGCGCCGGGAGTGTACACCTGATGGACCGCCACTGAGCGTCTTCATCCATTATCCGGCGCTGCGACTCAATTCGCCCTGGATGGATGCCAATATGCTGCTGCTTAACGGCGAGGAAATGCATCAGGCGCTCCTGCCGGCGCGAGGGCGATTGCGCGCCGTCTTTCATGGTCATGTTCATAACTCCATGCAGACCGTGCGCGACGGCATCCTCTACTGCAGCGTCATGAGCACTTTCGCCGGATTTACCGCCTGGCCGAACGACGAGGCGGCTCATCCGGATGGTGACGCTATGCCGGCGTTTAATTTCGTCCAGCTGTTGGGCGAGCAGATGATCATTCAGCAGCGGTCGTTTGGGCGGCCGGGATAGGATTTTTTCAACGAGATACAGCGCCGTAAACCTGTGAAATCCGAGCGGTTTGTGGTTTACTACTGATGAGGATTGTTATGGAATTTGTACCGCCTGTTATAGATTATGCCGTCGTATGGCCCTTATTACTGGTGGCCGGGATGGGCGTTCTGATTATGCTGCTCGACCTGTTCGTGAGCGAGGAGCGCATCAGGCAGTGGGCTCCGATTCTGGCGATCGTGGGCCTGGCGGCTTCGGCGATCATCTCGATCAGCCTGTGGAACAGCGGCCGCTCCGCGTTCAGCGTGGCCGGCGGCCCGCCTATGCTCGTGGCCGACAACTTCGCCATCGCCTTCAACATCATCTTCGCCATCACCGGCATCCTGTCGGTTCTGTTGTCCATTAACTACCTGCAACGGACAGGACGCGACCGGCCGGAATTTTACATGCTCATGTTGTTCTCGCTCGGCGGCATGATGCTGATGGGCATGGCCAACGACCTCATCCTCATTTTCCTGGCCCTCGAGCTACTGTCGATCCCGCTCTATATTTTGTCCGGCTTTGCCAGCCCGCGGCCGGAATCGGAAGAATCCTCACTGAAGTACTTTTTGGTGGGCGCGTTTTCATCGTCCATCTTTGTCTTTGGCATCGCTCTGACTTATGGCGCGACAGAGACGACATCTTTGCCCGGCGTTGTGGCCGCGGCCCAGAACGGCACGACGCTGCTCCTGTTGAGCGGCGCGGCGATGATGCTGGTCGGCTTCAGCTTCAAGGTCGCTGCGGCGCCGTTCCATATGTGGACCCCGGATGTCTACGAAGGCGCGCCGACGGCCGTCACCGCCTTCATGTCCGTGGGGGCCAAGGTCGGCGGCTTTGCGGCCATTTTACGCATCATGTTGGTCGGCTTGCCAACTCTGGGCGGCACCTGGGCCACGGCAATCGCCTTCCTGGCCGCGTTGACGCTCCTTGTCGGTAACATCCTGGCCATCTCGCAGACCAATATCAAGCGCATGCTTGGCTATAGCAGCATCGCCCATGCCGGCTATATCCTCATCGGCGTGGCGGCCGCCTTCAATAACCCGAATGGCCTGAGCGCGGCCATCTTCTACATGTTTGCCTATGCCTTCACCAACCTGGGCGCGTTCGCCGTGATCGTGGCCGTGGAGCACAAGGAGGGCGAGGGCGTCCTGCTGGAAAACTATAAGGGATTGGCCAAGCGCTACCCGTGGGTTGCCTTGTGTATGGCCTTTTTCATGTTGTCGCTGACGGGCGTTCCGACGACGGGTGGCTTCGCGGCCAAGTTCTTCGTCTTTCGCGCGGCCATCGAAGCGCAGGGCCTGATATGGCTGGTTCTCGTCGGCGTTCTCACCAGCGTCATCTCCGGCTATTACTATCTGCGTGTCGTCTTCTATATGTACATGTATGAGGGCGAGGGCCAGATTGTGATGAAGCCATCGCTGGCATCGGTCATCGTGATCGCCGCCGTCGCGACGTTGTTGCTTGGTCTGCTGCCCGGTACATGGTTCGAGTTGGCCCGGCAAGCTGTCTTCCACAGCGTTCAATCGCTGGCCGCCGGCGGGTAAATGGAAACGCGCAATCCGTCCCATGAACGTCTGGAGAGGACGCCGGAAGCGTTCCTCCAGAATATGGTCGATAGCCTCTATTATTCGCGTGGCGCTAACGCGCGATCGGCCACCGACTATGATTATTACATGGTGTTTTCGCGCACCGTGCGCAATTATCTGATCGAACGGTATCGTCGCACGGTGGACATGCGTTACGAGGTGAACCCCCGCTTCGTCTACTACCTTTCGGCTGAATATCTTCTCGGCCGCCAGTTGCAACAAAACCTGTTGTATTCCCAGACCGAGGATGTGGCTCGCGCGGCCCTGAAGGATACGCGATTCGCGCTGGAAGACATGATCGCCCACGATGTGGAGCCGGGGCTTGGCAACGGCGGCCTCGGTCGCCTGGCGGCTTGCTTCCTCGATTCGCTGGCCACGATGGACATCCCTGCCGTCGGTTACGGAATCCGTTACGAATACGGTATCTTCCGCCAGGAATTCCGCGATGGCGCCCAGGTGGAGCAGCCTGACGACTGGCTGGCGCTTGATTTCCCCTGGGAATTTGCCTGGTCCGACGCCATGATCCCGGTCGGATTCGGCGGGCATACAGAGATTTACCAGGATAGCAACGGTCGTTATCATAGTCGCTGGAACCCGGCCGAACAAGTCATGGGCGAACCGCATCATATTCTCGTGCCGGGCTACGGCACGGAGACGGTCAACGTCCTGCGTATTTGGCGCGCGCGTGCCGCCTCGGAGTTCGATTTCCGCCTGTTCGATATCGGCGACTATGCCAGCGCTGTCCAGCAACAGGTGCACAGCGAGACCATCTCCAAGGTGCTCTATCCCAACGACAACACGCCCCAGGGGCGCGAGCTGCGTTTGCGCCAGCAGTACTTCTTTGTGGCTTGCTCGCTGGTGGACATCATCGAGCGTCTGAAGCGCTCGGGCAACACCATCGATGATCTGGCCGATAAGGCAGTTATTCAGCTCAACGACACCCATCCGGTCGTCGGCATCCCAGAGCTGATGCGCGTGCTCATGGACGATTATGACATGGAGTGGCATCAGGCGTGGGAGATCACCCACAAGACCTTCGCCTATACTTGCCACACCCTGATGCCCGAGGCTCTGGAGAAGTGGCCGGTGAGCCTGTTTGAACGCTTGCTGCCGCGCCACATGGAGATTATCAACGAGATTAACCGGCGCTTCCTGGCCGATGTCAGCGTTCGCTTCCCCAACGACTACGACCGGCTCGCGCGCATGTCGATCATCGAAGACGGTGGCGACCGGCAAATCCGTATGGCCCACCTGGCCGTGGTCGGCAGCTTCTCCGTCAACGGCGTGGCTGCCCTGCACACACAGCTGCTTCAGGAGCGCGTTCTGCACGATTTCTATGAGATGTGGCCGGAGCGCTTCAACAACAAGACCAACGGGGTCACGCCGCGCCGGTTTATTCGGCAGGCCAACCCGCGACTCTCGGCGCTGATCACAGATAAATTAGGCGATGAAGAGTGGTTGCGCGATCTCGACCAGCTCGCCAAGCTGGAGAAGTTTGTCGACGACGCTGATTTTCAGGCTCAATGGCGCGCGGTGAAAGCCGCTAACAAGGTTGACCTGGCCGACGCTATCCTCATCCATCTCGGTATTCGCGTCAACCCTGAGTCGATATTCGATGTGATGGTCAAGCGCCTGCATGAGTACAAGCGCCAGCTGCTCAAGGCGTTCCATATCATTACGCTCTACAATCGGTTGAAGGACGATCCCACGCTGCAGATGACGCCGCGGACGTTCGTCTTCGGAGCCAAAGCCGCGCCCGGCTACTACATGGCCAAGCTCATCATCCAGCTTATCAACTCGGTCGCCGAGGTTGTGAACAACGATCCGGTGGCCGGTAAAACGCTGAAAGTCGCCTTCCTGCCGAATTTCAATGTGACGCTGGGCGAGTTGATCTACCCCGCGGCCGATCTGTCCGAGCAAATCTCGCTGGCGGGCAAGGAAGCCTCGGGCACGGGCAACATGAAGTTCGCCCTTAACGGAGCGCTGACGATTGGCACGCTCGATGGGGCCAATATCGAGATTCGCGATCGAGTGGGGGCGGAGAATTTCTTCCTGTTTGGGATGCGCGTCGAGGAAGTGCTGTCGTTAAAGGCCCAGGGCTATCACCCGGGAGACTATGTCGCCGGCGATGCTAATCTGAAGCGGATCCTCGACCAGGTCGGCTCCGGTGTCTTTTCCGGCGGCGATGCGAGCCTCTTCCAGCCGATCGTGCGCTCGTTGCTCGACCGCGACGAGTTTATGGTGTTGGCCGATTATCAGGCCTATATCGATTGCCAGGATGAGGTCGAGCGCGCTTACCTCGACGCCGATGCCTGGACGCGCAAGTCGATCCTCAATGCGGCTCGATGCGGCTTCTTCTCGTCCGACCGGGCGATGCGCCAATATTGCGAAGATATCTGGAAGGTGCAGCCGCTACCTGTTCACTGAGCGAGGGAAGGAGCCGCTACGGCGGCAGCATGGCGCAGCGAAAGCCGAGCGTGGATTGAGCCACGGTCGGGTCCAGGTTGCCGCGCACTGTGTTGCCGAGGCTGTTAGGCGGTGTGAACCAGGAGCCGCCGCGCAAGGATTTGAAGTCGCCCTCGATCGGCCCTCGCGGGTTCGTGTCGGTGATATCGCGATAGGCGCGGAAATCGTACCAGTCACCGACCCACTCCATGACGTTACCTAACATATCGTAGGCGCCCGCGGGCGAGCGGCCGCCGGGATAGCTGGCGACCGGAGCGGTGTCGCGGAAGCCGTCGTCCCATTCGAACCCCCGGTCTTCACGTTGGCAATTCACGTCGCAGAAGTTGAGCTGGTTGCCGTCGAAAATGTCACCCCAGGGGAACTTGTATTTCGCGCCTTCCATCGGATCGAATGAAGCGGCATATTCCCATTCGGCCTCGCTGGGCAGTCGGGCGCCGCGCCACTTGCAGAAGGCATCGGCGTTGTACCAGCTCACATTGATGACCGGGTAGTCGTCGAAATCCGGATTGCCGTAATAGCTCTGATAGTAGGTCGCTCCGGCACGGGCGGGCCGTGGGCAGGCCCCGGCGTCCACGCATTGGGCGTAGGCTCCGTTGGTCACCTCAGTCTCGTCGATGTAGAAGGAATCCAGGGTGATTCGCCGGGCCGGTTTTTCGTCGTTCTTCTCGCTGGCGTCGTCGCCGATATAGAATGTGCCGCCGGGGACGTAGATCATGCGCGAACCGGTCTCGGTGATGAGTGGCACGGGGGAGGGCGTCGGCGGTATGGTTGGCTCCGGGGTGGGGCTGGGGGTGGGCGCCAGTTGCGTCAGAGCGGCGATGACGGCCGATTGCAGGGTGGCGGTGGCTTCCGGCCCTTGCACCACTGGACGCTCAAGATTGTTCAGGTAGTAGGACCCCAGGATTACCAGTACGATCAGCAGCGCGCCGGCCATGCCGATGGCCGTTCGAAGCTCCAGCCGGCGGCGGGGTTTTGTCGCCACACGGGGCGGAGCGGCCGCCGGAGCCGTAAGGTTTGGTTCCGGCCCGGCACGTCGCAAGGAACTGACCGCCGGCGCGGGGCGACCGGCCGGCCGTTCCAGCGCCCGGCCGAACGCCTCGGCCGTGTCGTAGCGCGTATCGGCCCGCAGCGACATGGCTCGCCCGGCGACGATAGACAGGTATGGTTCGATATCGGAGTTCACTTCGCGCGCTGGGACCAAGTCGGCCAGCCCTGTCTCACGGCTCAGCGGGTTGGGCGGCACCACGCCGGTCAGTAGGGTGTAGAGCGTGGCTCCCAGACTGTAGACGTCGGCCGTCGGACCCGCCTCGGCCTGTGCCTGTTGCTCCGGCGAGCCGTAGCCCGTTGTGTTGGGCCGCACACCCAGCCCCGGCAGGCCGGAATCGACCAGGTAGACCTCGCCCGCCGGCGTGAGGCGGATATTGGCCGGTTTGATGTTGAGATGGAGCCGGCCCTGGCCGTGCAGATAGGTCAGGGGGACGGTGGCCGCTTGCAGCCAGGGGACGATGAGGTCTGAAGGCAGCGGGCCGTATTGGTCAAGCAGACTCTGCAGGTCGATGCCGTCGATGTAGTCGCTGACGAGATACTGGCCGTTGTCCAGCGCAAAATGGTCGAGCACTTGCGGGATTTGCGGATGGCTCAGGGCGGCCAGACGGCGTGCCTCGGCCCGGAACCGCTTCTGGATTTCGACCGACGGATCGAGGTACTCCTTGATGGCGACGTCTCGCCGGTCGGTTATGTCCCAGGCGCGATAGACGGCTCCATACGCGCCGTGAGCCAGCAGGCTGACGATGCGATAGCGGTTGTGCAGGCGTTCACCAGGTAACAGGGGCATAGCGTTTGAGCATACTTAACCACGAATCGATAGGAATGGCACGCTTTGTCGGGATCGTTTCATCTTTGACCGGGGGCGGGGCGACGGCCGAGGCTCATTCTTAGGGGCGATCGTTGAAATAATCCAGCAAGAGGGCGTGGACGAACGTGTAGCCGCCGCCGACCTTGCGCAGCAGATTGCGCTCGGCCGAGAAGTTCAGGAAATCGGCCGCGTCAACAGGGAACAGGCGCTGGTCGTCGAGAAGATGGCGCAGCCGGCGATGTTGCAGATAGGCCAGCAAACCAAAGGCCAACCCATTCCCGAGGCCCAAGTAGAGCGTCACCCATAGCAGCCAGGCCGAGACAGGTGCGAGCGGCCGCGACCCGCCAACCAGGACGGTGACGAGGACGGCCAATGTGCCGGCCAGACCGGTGGCGACGCCCACGAAAGCCGCCGTCATCAGGCCGTTGCGGCGCGATTGTTCGACGCCCTGGCCCGGCGTAGTGCGCAGCCGCAGATCGCCGCGGAGCAGCGCGTACTCGATCATCATCTGCACCGCGCCGGCCGCGGCCAGCACAGCCGGCCAGGGGATGGTCGTCCAGCGGTCGAGCCAGACCATCAGTGTGCCTGTCGCCAGACCAATCAGCGCGCCGATACCGCCGCCCATGGCCGCCCATGGCCATGACCAACCCAGCGATTCAACTGTCTCGATGCGCTGCGTGGGCAACCGTGAGCGGAGGAGGAATCGACCGGTGAGCGCCGGAAGTCCCGCGGCCAGGATGCCGCCGGCCAGCATCGCGACCGCGCCGCCCCAACGACCGTCGAAGAGCAACCATAGAACCGGCGGCAGCGTTGTCAGTGACAGCAGGGCGAAGATGAGCAGGCGCGTGTAGCGGCCGAACCGATCCCGGTCAGTGCCCGGTAGCCAGCCGGGTTGCATGTCCTCCAGGAAAAACATCGGCTTGCCGGCTCGCACCATCTGCTTGGCCAGCCATGACAACCAGTCGATGGTGTCACTGGGCGCGTAGCTCATGTTGCTGCTGCGGTAGCGGGCCATGCGCTCGACGTATACGTCAAAAAGATGGGTGCGGCTGAGTTGATTGCCTAGCGCTGCCGGGCCGCTCTCGGGTGGCCGATTGGCGGCCAGGGTCATAATGGAGAGCATCAGTGGCGTTTGAGCCAGCTCGCTTAGCGTCAGGTCGGCGGCCAGCGAGGCGCGCAGACCGTCCAGCCGCCCGCCGCGTCGTGCCAGGTAAATGTCGATCTGCTCCGGCGTGAGGGGCTGCAGGATGATCGCCTTGTCCATGTTGAGGCGCATAGCCAGCGCCTGATAGTCGCGGTTACGGGCCGTCACCAGCAGCGAGATGCCGGGATGTCGCTCGCGAAATTCGTTGATGGCCCCGGCGCAGGCCGGCCGGTGGGTCGGGTCGACTTCATCCAGGCCGTCCAGCAGAGGAACAAATTGGCCGCTCTCGACCCAGGTCTGACCCAGTTTGCGCGGGACTTCGTAGTTGTTGGCTAGCTGTTCGACCAGCCATTGCGTCAGCGTGCGGCCGTCGGTGTAGCCGGCCAGGCTGAAGACGGCCGGCATGGGCCTCGCAGGATCGGTCTCGGCCTCGGCCATGAGATGGCTGACCAGTTGCAACAGCATGGTCGTCTTGCCCGCGCCCGGCTCGCCTAATACCAGCAGCACGCGCCCGGCCGCGGCGAAGACGTCTTCGATTCGAGTGCCCACCGGCAGCAGATAATCATATTCGGGGGCTTGTTGCCAACTGGGCACGCCGCTGTTGCCCAGCGCAGCCGGGCGATAGGCGAAACCGAGATCGATGATCTCGCCGCCGTGAAGCGACTCCTCGAGGACGCCTTCCAGCCAGACGGTGCGCACCCGGCGCAACATGACTGTTCGATTGTGATATTCCTGCTCGTTCATGCCCACTGACTGATCCCGGCTATGACAGATCCATACCGGGCGCGAGACGATTATACCCTTAAGCGTATTGGTATTATAATAGATAGATAATTGTCTACATCTTGTCGCGCTCGGTGACGAACGGATACATCGAGCGAATTTTCCACGGGCGAGCGCTTTGTCCGCCCGTACCTACTCTACAGGAGCCTCTAGGAATGTCTACGAAACATGTACCGAGCCGAAAAGAAGTTGATCCCCAGCGCACCTGGAATGATATCAGCGTATTTGCAACTGTTGATGATTGGTCGGCCGAGGTGGCAAAGCTGGCTGCCGAGCTGCCCGAACTTCGCCAATGGCAAGGCCGCCTGGCCGAAGGGCCGTCCGTGCTGGCCGATGCCCTGCAGGCTATGAATGAGTATTATCAGCGCTTTGGGAAGGCGCTGGTCTATGCCTATATGTCCGAGGCGGTCGACACCGGCGACCAAGCCGCCACGGCCCGTGCGGGCCAGGTCTTCAGCCTGTTTGGTCAGGTGCGCGGCGCGACCGCCTTCCTGGACCCGGAACTATTGGCCATCGGCCGCGAGCGGCTGACCGAATGGATGGCCGTCGAGCCACGCCTGAAGATATACGACCATTACGTCGACGACCTTTTCCGCCAGCAGGCGCACGTCCGTTCGCCTGAGGTAGAGGAACTGCTGGGCCTGGTGGGCGATGCTTTCCAGGGGCCGTCTTCAACCTATTCCAAGCTGACCAATAGTGATTTTAAATTCCAGCCGGTCGTCGTTGCCGGGGAGGAGGTTGCGATCACACAGGGCACGATCGATGACTTCCTCAATTCTCCGGACCGCGAGGTGCGACGTACGGCATGGGAGAACTATCACGACCAGTTCCTGGCCTACAAGAATACATTGGCGGGGAATCTGACGACGGCGATCAAGCAGGATGTGTTCAATATGCGCGCCCGCCGCTATGATACCTCGCTCGACGCGGCCATGTTCCGCAATAATATCCCTGTCGAGGTCTTTCATAACCTGCTCGATACTTTCAAGCGCAACCGATCGGTGTGGCATCGCTATTGGGACGTTCGCCGGCGCGCGCTGGGGATCGACGCCGTTCACACCTACGATGTCTGGGCGCCGCTGATGAAGGATAAGCCCGTCGTGCCCTATGAGCAGGCCGTGGACTGGATCGCCACCGCACTGTCGCCGCTGGGCGAAGACTACGCGGCGCAGATACGCCGCGGCAGCCTGGAACAGCGTTGGGTGGATGTTTACCCTAATCAGGGCAAGGCCGCCGGCGCGTTCTCCGGCGGCAGCCAGGGCACGTACCCGTTCATCATGATGAGCTATACCGATGACGCCGGCAGTATGGGCACGCTGGCCCATGAGTTGGGCCATTCGATGCACTCTTTCCTGACGTGGGAGAACCAGCCACACGTCTACGCCGACTATACCCTGTTCGCGGCCGAAGTGGCGTCGAACTTCCATCAGGCCATGTTGCGGGGTTACCTGTTGGGGCAAGACATCGATTCCCAGTTGAAGATCGCTGTTCTGGAAGAGGCGATGTCCAATTTCCATCGCTACTTCCTGATCATGCCCACACTGGCAATGTTCGAGTGGGAGATGCACAAGCGCGTGGAGGCCGGCAAGGGGCTGACGGCCGACGACATGATCGCTTATCTGGCCGACCTGTTCGCCGAGAGCTACGGCGACGCGGCCGCCGTCGACCGGGAACGCGACGGCATCCGCTGGGCTACATTCGGCCATATGTATATGAATTATTATGTCTACTCGTATGCAACCGGCATAAGCGGAGCTAACGCGCTGGCTCGTCGGGTGTTGTCGGGTCAAGCCGGCGCGGCCGAGGATTATCTGGGCTTCCTCAAGGCGGGCGGCTCTCGCTATCCGATCGACGCGTTGCGCTCGGCGGGCGTCGATCTTACCCGACCCGAGCCGGTAGAGACGGCGTTTGAGGTGCTGTCAGGTTACATCGACCAGCTTGACGGTTTGGTCAACGGCTAACTAAAGCAATGTGCCGGGGCGCGATCGCAGAAATGGATCTCGTCGCGCCCCGGCTTCCCCCACAGACTGTCAATTCGCCGCAGCTTTTGAGCGGCAGACCTCGCACACGCCGTAGAACTCCAGCAAGTGGCCCTCTACCTCGAAGCCGAACCGGCGGGCGATCTTTTCGTGAGCCTCATCCAGGGCGCATTCATCGAACTCTACCACCCGGCCACAGCCGGTGCAGATGAGGTGGTGGTGATGGCCGTCTCGCATCAGGACGTAGTGGGCCGCTCCGGTTCCCTGATAGACCGGCCGCATCAGACCCAGGTCGCAGAGCAGGTCAAGGGTGCGATAGACGGTCATGCGGCCGATAGCCGTCGAGCGTTGCCGCACCTGTTCCGTCAGTTCGTCGGCCGTCAGGTGTTCGCCGCTCTCGCTCAGCGTGTCCAGGATCACGCGGCGCGCGGCCGTTAACCGGTAACCACGTGCGGTCAGGATGCGGGCCAAATCGTCGCTCATGACGTTTCCATATCCAGCGCCGTGATTACGGGCACAGAGCGACGGTTGCGAATGGCCGCCAGCCCCAGGATGAGCAGGAACACACAGGTTGCCACCAACACCACCGCCGGGCCGGAGGCGATATTGAGATAGTAGGACACATAGACGCCGGTCACGCCGGAGAATACGCCGATGGCGGCCGAGACGACCATCATCGACGGCAGCCGGTGTGTCAGGAAGGAGGCAGACGCGGCCGGGATCACCAGAATGGCCAGGATTAGCGCCACGCCAACCACCTGCAGGGCGACGACGATGGTCACGGCGATAAGCATGAGAAGTAGATAGTTAAGAAACTTCGTGGGCAGGCGCAGCGTCTCGGCCAGCACGGGATCGAACGACAGAACGAGGAACTCTTTGTAGAACAGGTAGACCAGCAGCAGGACGACGAAACCGAGCACGGCCGTTACTGCCAGGTCGATCGGCGATACTCCCAGCATATTGCCAAACAGGAAGTGGGCCAGATCGATACTATAGTTGCCGCGCGTCGATAGCATGGCCACGCCCAGCGCGAACAGCCCGGCAAAGATGACGCCGATGGCCGTGTCCTCCTTCAATGACGTGCGCTCGGTCAACAAGCCGATGCCCAGCGCGGTCAGGATGCCCATGATGAGCGCGCCGATGGCCAGAGGCCAGCCCAGTAGAAAGGCGACTACCACGCCGGGCAGGATGGTGTGGGCCATCGCGTCGCCGAGGAAAGCCATGCCGCGCAGCACGATGTAGACCCCTAGAATGGAGCCGACGACGCCGACGATGACGGCCGCCAGCAGCGCGCGCACGATGAAGCTGTATTGCAGTGGTTCGAGTAAAAAATCCATCATAGTCAGGCCCGACGAATTATGTATTCAGAGAGTCGAAAAGCGTTCATTCTCCCTCGCAGCAGGGATCGGTTACCAGGATCGCGCCGCTCTCGCCGACCTGGTGGAGGTGGCCGCCGTAGGCGCGCAGCAGGTTATCGGCATGTAGGGCCGCTGCCGGCTGGTCGAAGGCCACGATGCGCCGGTTGAGCAGCATGATGCGGTCGAAGCGCTCGGCAGCCAGGTCGAGGTCGTGGGTCGCCAGCAACACCGTGACACCGTCGCGCCGCAGATCGTCGAGGATGCCGATGATCGCCTCCTGGGTAGGAATATCCAGCCCGTTGAGCGGCTCGTCCATCAGGATCAGCTCTGCTTCCTGGGCCAGGGCGCGAGCCAGGAAGGCGCGTTGCTGCTGGCCGCCCGATAGCTCGCCGATTTGGGTGTGGGTCAACTCGGCCGCGCCGACCCGCTCCAGAGCGGTGTGAACCGTGGCCCAGTCGGCCTTGCCCGGCCGCTTTAACAGGCCAATTTGCCCCACACGCCCCATCATAACGACGTCCTCGACTGTTACGGGGAAGCGCCAATCGACCTGATTGTGCTGGGGCACGTAGGCGATACAGATATGCCCGGCCGGTCCGTGACCGAAGATGTCGACGCGGCCGCGGTCGGCGCGCAGCGTCCCGGCGATCACTTTGAACAGGGTGCTTTTACCCGCA
Source organism: Promineifilum sp. (assembly GCA_019454405.1). GTDB lineage: Bacteria > Chloroflexota > Anaerolineae > Promineifilales > Promineifilaceae > Promineifilum. The sequence goes on along the minus strand of JACFOH010000019.1, from coordinate 10,720 downwards.
CCGTTCGGCCCGACGACGGCCACGCGCTCGCCGCGCTCGACGCGGAACGTGATGGCCTCCAGCGCGTAACGCGGGCCGCCGTTGCTCGCGGACAGGCGGCCGGTATATCTCACCCAGACATCATCCAGTTCAAGAGCCGGCGCATCCGGCTTGTGGGGAATGGACATCGTTCGTTTCATCGACTCAGTTCCTTGGCCAGCGTCGCGGCGTTGGCGCGCATCATGCCCTCGTAAGTTTCCGCGCCGCTGCCCGCGGGGCCAAGCGCGTCGGTATAGAGCATGATCAGGTGAACATCGGCACAGCCGGTCAGTTCGCTTTTCAGCATGCGGGCTAATTGAGTGGAAGCTGTCGCTTCCAGGATCAACGTGCAGAAACCTTTCGAACGCATGGTATCGACCAGCGCGGCCAGTTCTCCAGCCGATGGCTCGGCCAGCGAGCTGATCGACGGGATGACGCTGTCCGTGATCTCAAAACCGTAGGCGCGGGCGAAATAGCCCAGGTTGTCGTGATTGGTGACGAGGATACGACGCTCCTCGGGGATGGCGCCCAGTGTCGTCCGCAGGTCGGCGTCCAGTTGTTGCAGGGTTTGCCGATAGGCGGCGGCGTTGGCTTCATAGAGGGCGGCGTTGGCCGGATCGGCCGCGCTCAGGACCTGCCGGACGTTCTCAACCCACTGGATCACATTGGCGACATCCTGCCACGTATGGGGATCGACCGGCCCATGGCTATGTCCCTCGCCGTGGGTCTCTTTATCGTGTTCTTCCTCGCTCAGGACGCGCGGCACGACGCCGGCAGAGATGGGTACCAGCACGGCTTTGTTGCCGATGGTTGCCAGGTCGTTCACCAACCCTTCTTCAAGGTTCCAGCCGTTGATAAAGATGATGTTGGCGTCGGCCGCGGCGGTCAGGTCGGATGCTCCAGGCTGATAGCTATGGGGGTCTTGCCCCGGCTGCATCAAGATAGTCAGGTCAATAGCCTCGTCGCCCACCTGACGGACGACATCGCCGATAATGCTCGTCGTTGCCACTACGTGAAGCTTCTGCCCGGCGGATACCATTGGTTCCACGACCGGTAACGGGAGCGGCTGACTGGCGTCTCCGGGGGAGGCGGTCGGCGCTTGCGAGGAGCAGGCAGCGGCCAATAACGCCAACATGCTTACGAGCCATAGCGACAGGCCCGCAAATCGATTCCTGTTTTGTCTCTTTATCTTGTCTCTCACGGTGATCATACGTCCCGGGGCACGGCCGCTTAAGGGAGGGTAATATTCATTGTGCAGGCTCGCCCAGTCTCGTTATCTCGCAATGTTCTTATAAATGATACTTTGTATCAATTATAGAAACCGCAGTTCCCCGGGTCAAGGGCGCCCGACGATGAACAAGGGCGTCAGGTCGATTGCCGTGGGTCATTAAAGACGTATAATGAAACCAGTTCTAACAGGTTGGAGAACACAGGATGCAGGAAACAGATTCGGATTCCGATTGGATTCCGCAAGGCGTAGACCTCGAACGGCCGTCAGTTGCGCGTATCTACGATTATTTGCTGGGTGGCTACCATAATTTTGCGGTCGATCGGATTATGGTGGACAGGCTTGGCCCATTGGCGTCCGAGGCAGCCTTGACCGCAGTGATCAATCGAGCCTATTTGCGCCGTGCGGCCTCATTCATTAGCCAGCAAGGGATCGATCAGTTTCTTGATCTCGGCTCGGGTATACCGACGGCCGGCAATGTGCATGAGATTGTACGGCAATATGAGCCCGACGCGCGTGTAGTCTATGTAGATATTGAACCGGTCGCTGTCGCTCATGGCGAGGCGATGCTGCGCAATGATCCCTACGCGGCCGCGATTTGGGGCGACGTCCGGCGGCCGCTCGATATTCTCAATCATCCCCTGACGAGAGAGTTGATTGATTTCTCCCGGCCGGTGGGTCTGTTCGCGGTCGCTCTCCTGCATTACATTCCCGATGACGAAGAGATCGTTCATGTGATGCAGATCTTCAAGGATGCGTTGGTTCCGGGTAGCTATCTGGCTCTTGGCATATGGACGTATGATGATGTGCCTCGCGATGCTGTGGAGATGTATGTGGAGACCACCAAGTCCACGTCGACTCCGGGCCGGCCCCGCGACTATGATACGGTTCTGCGTTTCTTTGATGGGGTGGAAATACTCGAGCCGGGGGTGGTCCATAGTCCCCAATGGCGACCTGATGGGCCTGATGATATCTGTTTTGATGAACCGGGACGCAGTGCGACCTGGGTGGGTGTAGCTATTAAGCGCTAAGGTAGTAGTTGCAGGTGCATGATAATTATCTGGTCATGAATCTGAATGAAGAGCGCCTGATCGAGATCGCCGCCGCGTGGCGAAAGGCTGTCACTCACATTGCTTATATTCCTATGCCTTCCGTGGAAATTCGGCGGCGATTTGAGCGGATGACGACCAGCGCCATTGATGCGCTTGGTGGCGGCGATCCGGCCGATATCGAACAAGTAGGGCGAGCGATCGGGCAGGGACTTGTCGATCTGAACCTTCTGAAAGCTGACGCCCTGCAAAACACCCTGTCTTGTCTGGCCGTAGAATTCGAGGGTGTGACGACTCCGACTCGCTTGATGCAGCTACTAGCCGGGATTTCCGGCGGTTTCGTCGCCGCGTCTCAACCGGTCTTGCTTAAGCAACAGGAGGCCATCAGTCGCGCGGCTACTTATGCCCTGACGCGAACCCAGAAAGCGCTGGAAAGCTCGCGCGACAGACTGGCTCAGACCAATCGCGAGTTGTCCTTCCATATCGCCGAGCGGGCTCGCGCCGAGGAAACCCAGCGTGAGTATGCCAGGCGGCTACAAGGGTTACGCGAGATCGACCTGGCCATCCTGTCGGCCGAGTCCTTGTCGGCTATCGTCGATATTTCCATCGATTATCTCCATCACATTATCCCGGCGCATGTCATCTCTATCGCGCTTATCGATAGCGAACGTGATCAACTGATCGTCCAGAGGAGCACTCACGCTCATTACCCGACGGGCAGAATTTTTTCACTGGTGATGTTCGATGCCCTGCGTCAGCTGGAAAGAGGACATGTTTATATCAATCGCGATCTCAGCCCATCGCGCGATCGATCTCTTAATATGACCGAGATCGTCGATCTGGGCGGTCGTTCCCTCATGGCTGTCCCTCTCCGTTACCATGAAGTGACGATCGGATGCGTCATTATTGTCCTGTCGGAGGTGCGCGATTTTAGCGCGCGCGAGATTAATGGCGCGCGCGAGATAGCTGATTCCATCACCGTTGCCATCCAGAACCGACAGTTGCTGGAAGCTGAGCAGGAGGCCCGTCAGCGTGAATCGATCCTGCGCGAAGTGGCCGCCAGCCTGGCGCTGGACCTGACGCCGGGCGAACTCTCACGACGGATCCTGACTATGCTTGATACGGTCATATCCTTTCGGAGCGCGGCAATTCTTTTGCTGGAGGATGGGGTCTTGAGGCTAGCCGCCCAGCATGGCGATCCGGTCGGCTATGAACAGAGTGACAAGTTATTGGCCAGGCGCCCACGTTCCATGTGGGCGGCGATTGAGTCGATGCAGCCGGTGATTATCGAAGACACAAGCCAATCACCCGACTGGGTAGCCATCGCGGGGTTTGAGTACATACGCGCCTGGATGGGCGTGCCGCTGCTGGTGAAGGGGGAATGCGTTGGGTTGTTGGCGATCGATCGCGATCAACCTAACACGTTCGACGAAAAAGATCGCGATCTGGCCATGGCCTTCGCGAATCAGGCAGCCATCGCCATCGAGAACGGCCGGCTCTTTGTTCGCCAACAAGCCGCCACGGACGAATTAGGCAGGCGTTATCGCGAGCGCGAACGCGAATTTAACGTGCTCTATGGCATTACTGTGACGGCTGTCAGCAAGACCGACCTCGAGAGCTTGCTGGAACGTTTGCTGGAGCTGGTCATTGAAGCTTTTGGCGGATCAATGGCCGCTATCTTTCTGGATGGCGGTAACGAGCGCGGCCTGGAACTGGCAGCCATCACCGCTCGTCAAACGCTTGTTACCGAGGCGTTATGCGAGCTGGTGTCCGGTAATCTTGATCTGTGGCCGCCGACGATTGATACATTCAATATCTTGTCCGGAGCCGATTTGCCGGATGGGTGGCCTGGCGCGGACGGCGGCTCTCTGGCGGTGTTACCGCTACGCTCCAGCGGTTCGAATCTGGGGCTGTTTTGTTTGGCCTATGATTCGCCCGGAGGCGTGCCTGATGAAACTATTCCGCTCCTGGTGACGGTCGTTGACCAGATCGCCGTAGCCGTCGAAAACATTCGGCTTCGACAGATCGCTCGCCAGGCGGCCATCATCGAGGAGCGCGAACGCCTGGCGCGCGAGATCCATGACTCAGTGACGCAATCGATCTATAGCATCGGCTTGTTTGCCGGGGCGGCACAAGGGGCAGCTCAGACCGGCAATCTGGTCAAGACGCAGCAGAGCGCCCAGTCGATCCTGGATATGACCGATTTGGCCCTGCGGGAACTCCGCTCATTATTGTTCGAACTGCGGACGGAGTTGCTCGCCCGTCTGGGGCTCGTGGGGGCACTGAGAGAACGGCTTTCGGTTGTCGAACACCGGTTGGATATCCAGGCCGAGGTTCGCGCGGATGAGTGCGGCGATTTGCCGATCCCCATTGAGGAGGCGTTTTACCGGATCGCGCTGGAGGCGCTTAATAACTCTCTGCGGCACAGTCATGCTCGCCAGGTCGTCGTCACATTAGCGACCGAAGCTGATGGCTATTTCATGTCCATCGTCGATGACGGGGTCGGGTTTAATGAGGCCGACGTCGTAGAAGCGGGCCGGATGGGATTGGAGAGTATGAGAAAGCGTACCAGTAAAGTGGGCGGCACGTTGACTCTGGAGACGCAAATCGGCCGCGGGACGGCTATAATCGTACGTGTTCCCCGATAACAGGCATGCCGGTTTGCGTATCGGCCGCCGCGTTATTAATCTGTCGTGAAGCAGCCTGGCGGCGAAGCCTTATCATTATTTTGATAGATTGCGGCCCGGTGGGCGTAATGGGGATTTGGAGGGAGGTCTGCCATGGATGAAAAAATACGTGTGTTGTTAGTCGATGATCACGCTATTGTGCGTCAGGGATTGATCGCCTTATTGGAGATGCGTCCCGAAATAGAAGTGATCGGCGAAGCAGCCGACGGCGTGGAGGCGGTGGAACAAGCCTTATTGCTGGAACCCGATGTGATTTTGATGGATCTGAAGATGCCCCGAAAAAACGGCATCGATGCCACGCGTGACATCATCAAGCAGCGACCCGATGCGCGCATCCTCATCCTGTCCAGCTTCAATGACGATGTTCAGATTGTGGAATCGATCAGCGCCGGCGCATTAGGGTACCTTCTGAAGGATGCGAAGTTGACGGAGCTGGTTGCGGGGATTCGCGGGGTCTATGCTCGGAAGATGCCACTTGATCCCATCGTGGCTCGTCAGTTGATGGTGAATCTAAGCCGCCAACAAGCCAAACCTCGCCTGGCGGAGTTGTTGACCCCGCGCGAATTAGAGATATTGCCGCTTATTGTGCGAGGGATGAGCAACAGGGAGATTGGGGAGCGTTTGAATATCGCGACACGAACCGTCGGGACGCATATCGGCAATATGATCCACAAGGGGCAGGTGGAGAACCGCGTGCAATTGTCGATGCTGGCTGTGCAACAAGGTCTGGCGACGCTCTCCCCGAATGAGTAAGCGCGTCACCAGACCTCGGATACGGCCGGCCGGGGCCGGCCGTTATTCTTCGATGTAATAACCCATGCCCACGACGCCGGGGCCGACATTGGCGCCGATTACGGGGGTGAGTTCAGTGACGATAAGCTCCTCTACATTCACTTCTGCGCGAATGTGGTCGGCTATGGCCTGAGCTTCTCCTATGGCGCTGGCATGGACGACGCCGGCGTGGATGTGCTTCTTGCCCTTCATCGTTTTCAGGACGATGTCCATCATATGCTGGACGGCCTTCTTCTTGGTGCGAATGGAAGCCAGCGGTTCGATCTGGCCATTTTCCAGGTGTAGAACGGGTTTAATCGATAACATCGAGCCGACAAGCCTCTTCGCGCCGCCGATGCGGCCGCCCTTGTGGAGGTATTCCAGCGTGTCGACGACGAACAGAACGTGCATGCGCGGCACAAGTCCCCGGACGTACTCGGCGACTTCGCGGTAATCGTGTCCCGCAGCCGCATAGCGAGCCGCCGCCACTGCCAGCAGCCCCAACCCTAACGATGCGGAACGCGAGTCGACGATCTCGATGGGGTAGTCGCCCATCGCCTCCGCCCCTAGATGAGCCGACTGGATCGTGCCGCTGAGAAGCTCCGACACGAAAATAGCAACGATGCTATCTGCGCCCTCAGCCACCTTCATGAAATGTTCGGTGAACTGCCCCGGCGCCGGTTGGGAGGTCTTTGGCAGATCTTTCGAGAGTGGCAGTCGCTCGTAAAATTGCGCCGTTGTGATGTCGATCTGGTCCAGCAGGCTCCGGCCTTCCCAATTCAGAATTTGCGGGATGACATAGATTTGATGTTCCTCGATGATTTCAGGGGGCAGATTGGCGGTGCTGTCGGTGATAATGGCAACTTTAGTTTTGGACATTCGCCCATTTCTCCTTCCGTATAATGTGGTGAATTCTACTTGTGGCTTGAAGCGGAAAGATTGTATGAGAGCGTAATGGAATCGTCAAACACAGGATAATTCAAGGCTGTCCCCCACAAGGAACTAAATAAAATACATAGAAAAAGATCGGTAGACCGCCTCTTGTGAGCTTGACGGATAAGGGTATGATTGTTGGACTAAGGAGGGCATTATGTACGGGGTGAATCCAGTCACATAAAACCTGGCGATGAGCAATCGCCAGGTTTTTATTTTGGACCCCCCGGCCGGCCGGGCGACGAACATGATAATCCGCTGAAGTCCATTAGGCGATCGGGAAACGTTTTGCCATAATCCAACATGTGAATCAAGTTACATACGTTGGCCATGCCACCTTGCTTATCGAGCTGGACGGCGTGCGCATCCTGACCGACCCGCTACTAACCCCTCGTGTGAGCCACCTGATGCGGATGTCCCGGACTCCAGAGCTGGACCTGGAGCGCCTGGATGTTGTATTGCTCTCCCATCTTCACGCTGATCATGTGCATTTGCGCTCCTTGCGCTTGCTGGGCTGGGATCGGCAATTGGTCGCGCCGCGTGGCTCGGCCAAATATCTCTCGCGACACGGTTTCAATCATGTGACCGAGTTGTCCGCAGGAGAGAGTCTGCGCGTTGGCGGCGTTACTATTCAGGCGACTCCGTCGGAACACGCCGGGCGGTCGATCCCCGGCCGGCCGCAGACCGACTGCCTGGGTTATATTATGCAGGGCGGTCGTAACATATATTTCTCGGGTGATACCGACCTGTTCGATGGGATGTCGGCCATCGGTCGGATGACCGATGTGGCGCTGTTGCCGGTGTGGGGTTGGGGGCCAACGCTTGGAGCAGGCCACATGAATCCGTATCGCGCGGCCAAATCGCTGGAGATGTTGCAACCATCCCTGGCTATTCCGATTCATTGGGGGACTTACTTCCCGTTAGGATTACGCCCGCTAATGTCCCACCGGACAAACCGGACGCCTTATGAATTTGCCCGGCACGCCAATAAAATCGCGCCCGAAGTGCAGGTGTGCGTGCTCGACCCCGGCGACGCGCTGGACCTGTCCGGATTTTACGCCCGAATGGGAACGCCTACCTGATGTAGCCGCGTTCCAGGCTGGCCGCCAGAATCGCCTCGACGAAACGGCCCAGGGTTTCTGAACTATCAGGGATAGCCGCCGTGCGTCGTCGCACTTGCTCGAGCGTCACTCCGTTCTTCACCCAGGTCGCGCCTTCATTCAGATAGTTATGCAGTAGCGGCATGAGCCGGTCCATCGCGTGGGCGAAGCGCGCCTCGCCAGTCTCTCGGGCTTCGAACTCTTCCCATAATGCGCGGAGCTCGATTGCCTGGTCTTCAGGCAGTAACCCAAACAGCCGGTCGGCAGCAAGTCTCTCGCGTTGGGCCTTGTCCAGATTGGCCTGGATGTCATAGGCGAAAGTGTCTCCGGCGTCGATCTCGATGATGTCATGTACCAGCAGCATGCGCACCACGTGACCTGCGTCGACCGCCTCGCCGGCGTATTCGCTCAGGATCATGGCCATGACCGCCAGATGCCAGCTGTGCTCGGCTGAGTTCTCCGCGCGCGAGCCATTGACCAATAGCGAGTGCCGCTGGATGCTTTTTAGTTTGTCCATCTCGATCAGGAAATCGAGCTGGCTGGCCAGTCGTTTATCTTCTGTAAGCATCCTCTTTTTGCCTTCTCCGTGATGGATTGTGCGATTTAGAGACCGACCCCACGCAAGTAGAGCAGATACATGCCCGCCAGATAGACGAACAGGATCGCCACTGAGTCCAGCTCGATGAATAAAAATTTGCGCTGAACGCGGGCCAGATTGCCGATCAGGGCCATGTTGGTCAGCAAAATACCCAACAGACCGACGAGCACGAAGTTCTCATTGATGAGGCTTAGGAACGCTCCGTCGAGCAGGAAGAAGTCGGCAATGGCCAGGCCGAACATGTTGAATACGTTGGAGCCGAGCAGGTTGCCGACGGCCATGTCGAACGCGCCGAGGCGGACGGCGGCGATGGCCGCGACCAGCTCCGGCAGCGACGTGACGAAGCTTAGCAACGCCGTGCCGATGAAGCCTGAACCGAGGCCGGTGATCTCGGCGATGCCCAGCGAGGCTTTCACCAATTGGGGCACGGTGACCAGGAGAACGGCGGTAGCGATAATAAAGCCGATGATGCCACGTCGCAGCGAGGGAAAATCGTCGGCCGGTTCCTCGATGACCGCCGGGCCGGCGTTCGCGTTATTTTCGCGCTGCACGAGCCACATCCCGGCGAAGTACAAGCCGATGAGCAGCAGGCTATCCAGCCCTACCCAGCCGATGGCAGGCACGCCGCCGAGGACGATGGATGTGACCGCAACCAGCATCAGCACCGTCGCCAGCGCGGCCGTCAGCGAGTGACTGATGGCCGTTCCACGCAGGAGCGGTATCCGGCGAAGACCGAGATCGACGACCGCCAGCAGGGCGATATTGGTCATGTTGCTGCCGAAGAAGTTACCGGCGGCCAGATTGACCGCGCCGGATCGGAACGAACTGATCGAAGCCATTAGCTCGGGCATGGATGTGGCGGCGGCCAGGAAGATGGTGCCAACGAACAATCCGCCCAGCTTTGTCCGCACGCCGATGATATCGCTGTACTCGGCCAGCTTGGTAGCCGCCAGCGTGACGACGGCCGAACTGGCCAGGAAGAGAAGCCAGACCATGGCCTAACCCACCCGTCCTGTGCCGGCGGCCGTTTCGTTGGACGCCAACCCCCAGGCCTTGACGACCGGCAAGGCGAACAGGATCCCCCGGTGGGGTTCGTTGAGATCGCCGACGACTTGCTCGGTGGCGGCGGCGACAGCCTCGGCGATGGCCATGTCATCGATGATGGCGAAGAGCGTCTTGTGGCCGACGCGATCACTGCCGAACATACGGCTGAAGCCGGCATAGGCGGCTTCCGGCTTATGGCGCAGCATGACACGATGCAGCCCGGTGCTTTCCAGGATGGTCACGCCGCGCGCCCCGGCCTTGACCCAGGCCGCCAGGACATTATTCAGGTGGGCGATGTCGTCCAACACCATGATTAGCATATACATGTGCGAATCCTCTCCTCGTCAGGTCCGGTCTGACAGGTTGATACGGCCGTCGGTCTCCATCTTTTTGAGGTGATATAAAATCTCTTGCGTCAATTGGCGATGCTTGCTGCTGATGTCGGCCTGGATACCGAACAGAACGATCAGCGTGCCGACGAGCAACAGGCCGGTGCCTAACGTCAGCGACTGGATGAAGCGGCCGATGCCGCTTTGCCCCGAGAAATAGTGAATGAAGAAGCGTATCCACAGGATCAATCCTGCCAGCAGGAACGGTACGGCAATGTAGCTGAAGGTGCGCAGCGGTTCGTAGAAGGCGTAGAGCCGCAGGATCGTCCCGGCCTGCGCCTTGATGAAGTGCCACATGCTGTTCTGCAGGCGCGATGGTCGCGTGGGCGGGTTCGTCGTGATAGGCACGCTCTTGATTTTTAGGCCGCCTTTGCCCGCCTGAATAATCGTCTCCAGGGTGTAGCTATAGCGGGTCAAGATGGTGAAGCGCAAGGCCGCCTCACGCGAGTAGGCCCGGAAGCCGCTGACCGGGTCGGTCACGTCGATCCCGCTGACGTTGCGCACCATCCAGCCTCCCAGAGCCAGCATCTGCTTTTTCATCCACGAGAAATGCTCGATTGTTCGGACCTGCCGATCGCCGATCACCATGTCCGCCTTTTCAGCCAGCACCGGCGCGACAAGGTCGGCGATGTAGCGGCCGGGGTACTGGTTGTCGGCGTCGGTATGGACGATGACGTCTGCACCGAGCTGTAAGCAAGCGTCGATGCCCGTCTGGAACGCCTTGGCCAGACCCAGATTGTGTGAGTGGCGGATGATGTGCGTGACGCCCAGTTGCCGGGCGACCTCGGCCGTGTCATCGCGGCTGCCGTCATCGATGATCATTGTCTCGATGCAGTCGATGCCGGGCAGGGCGGTTGGCAACTCGCGCACGACGGCCGGCAGGGTCTCGGCTTCGTTGTAGCA
>JACFOH010000049.1 GCA_019454405.1 Promineifilum sp. | reverse complement strand
GACATTGCCCTTGATTTTGATCCGACCAACGACCGTGAATCCTATGGGTTTTCTGCGCGTGCCGAGTTCGACCTAGGGGGTGCTGTACTCAAGTCGATATCAGCCTATCGCCATAGCGATTACGCGGTCAAGGCCGGCGGCGAGGGTACAAGCGCGACGCTCGCCATCACTCACTATTTCGAAAAGGCACGGCAGTACAGTCAGGAGCTTCAGATCTCCGGAATGGCTGGGCAGCTGCAATACATCATAGGTGCCTATTATTTCGATGAGAAGACCACGGGAGGAACGCTTCTCCCGTTCAGTCTCGCTCTGGTTGGCGGACCAAATGATTTCGTGCAGGGCTTTAATCCTAATGGCACGCTTTATAGAAAGGCTGCCGCCGGCTTCGGCCAGCTCGACTACGACGTATCGGATCAACTGACGCTCACCGTCGGAGCCCGTTACAGTTGGGAAAGACATCGGGCCGACGATAGGCTGGCTTTCGATTTGGTCACTCCTTATCCGCCACGGATAGATGTTTCAGAGCCGATAAATCATATTGATGGCGATGTTACGACGGACAAGGCGTTCACGCCCAAATTCCAGGTCGCCTATAAGCCGCGGCCAGAGCTGATGTTCTATGCATCCGCGTCAAAGGGGTTCAAGAGCGGCGGCTTCGATATCGGCAGCACTGCTCCGGCATTCAAGCCCGAAACGCTCTGGGCTTATGAAGGTGGCATGAAAGGCACCTTCGCCGATGGGCGGGTACGGATCAACGCCGCCGGCTTCTACTATGACTATACTAACATTCAGGTCTCGCAGGCCCTCTTCAACATGGTCCAAATTCTGAATGCGGCCTCTGCGGTGGTCTATGGAGCAGAAGCCGAATTGACGGTGGTCCCGGTCGACGGGCTTCAGTTCGATGCAACGCCGGCATGGCTCCATACGGAATACAAGGGCTTTGAGTCGGCCAACCCTTCAGATCCCTTCAATACAAGCCCGATAGACCTCACCGGTAATCATCTGATTCAGGCGCCTGAAATATCGCTTAAGCTCGGCGCGCAATATGGTTGGACCATGGCCGACGGGAAAATGACATTGCGTGGAGACATCACCTATCAGGACCGCGTCTACTTCACGCCCTTTAACGAAAATCAGGTCTCTCGTAAGCCGAACACCAAGTTCAACGCGTTCCTCAATTACGAGGGCGAACATTGGACGGCTTCGCTTTACGTCCTAAATTTGACCAACAAGACGACTATTGCCAATGCACTCGCCTCGGGAATTCTGTTCGGCGCCCCGGTTCTGGGAACGCTTGAGCCGCCGCGGACCTATGGGATTAAGGTGGGCTACCATTTTTAGGCGCCGAAGTATTTTTGAGTTGCCATGGAACCGAGGCTGGAAGTGAGCCTAAGCCCGATAAATTTACCGAACGCTCGAATTGAGGAGAAAATCAATGACGCTGGAAGCCAACAAGCAACTCGCCCAAGACTTTCTGAACGCTATTGCCGTCGGTGATATCGACCGGGTGAGCGGGATGATGACGGACGACGCGAGATGGTGGGTAATACCGTCAACCACCTTCTCCGGCGTACACGAGAAGGAAGCCTTTCTCGGTCTGTTTCCGCAGGTTCTCGACTTAGGGGATGGGCCATTGGCCTTTCGGTTTGACGAAATCACCGCTGAAGACGATCGGGTCAGCCTTACGGCCAAAGGCCACCTGAAGCTGAAGAATAATAAGATATATGGCGCCGACTACCATTTTCTGCTGTTTATTAAGGACGGCAAGATCGCAGCCGGCAAGGAGTATGTAGACACCGCTCATGTAGGCGAGATTTTTGGCGCCCCCGCAAAGACTAATGCAGCTTAGCTAATATAAGGCAAGGGTAATCTGAACCGACCTCAATCGTTTTATTCGGTGACCGTGTGCAGAAACTGATGGAATCATGGCCGCGTGCGCGGTGCAATCGAACAAATCGTCGATCTGGGTTTAAGCGGTTCATGGTTCCCTGCAACTTGGGTAACTTGTCGGGCACTTCTCGCAAGGCAAGTGACGGCGGGGGTGAAACGGATGCCTTCTGGGGAGCCCACAGTTTGGTTTGGCCGACTCTTCAGGATACCAAGATAGTGTTCGATGCGCTTCGCATATCGGTGGATTATGTCCCCGAGTATCGCCCAGCCATTATTGCTATCAGAATTGCCGCGCGACGGCCCTCCCCCCACCCGAGATTCGACAATATCCGATACATCGGTGTGAATCGGGTGATGTGGACAAGCGATTATCCGCGTATTGAAGGCACCTGCGGATACACAATCGATGTGATCAATTCGGTGATCCGACAAGTGGGATTAGAAGATCCCCGTAAGAGCCTCGGCGACAATGCCAGGGAAATATACCGCCTCGATGACTGAGAGCCGTCGCCGCCAGTATTCGGTCGAACGCGCCAGGAGATTGGCGGACAGTATGGAAAGGCCGTTGCCGTCCCAAATCGCTGGCGCTTAAGCGGCCCGACGCTGAATGTCGACGATGCTTCTTATTGCTCTACTGACGCAATAGGCCCGATGGGCATGGATCAGGCCCGATGCCCACTTTACCGCTTCATAAAATGCAGGTGACTGTGGCTGCCTAAGCACGTTATGATATATGCGATTATGGGATTTGGCTGCGGAATTATCTTTTAATATCGCGTTTTTTCGCTGTCAGTAGTAGATCAGAATAGATGAGGAGCGGAAGAGGCATGGAGATCAATTCTCTCTTGGAACCGTCCTCGCAGATATATGAAAGTATTCATAAGAGCTACAAAGCTGAAGATATAGAAACTAATATTATAAGACCGATTGCGCGGGCAATAAATGCCAAAAGCGCTTCATTTGTTCAGTTTTACGCTGATCCGATGGGCGAAGCGTCGTTCGGAGTGAACCGCTATATCGGACGCTATCCGGCGGTCATGAGTGATTTCTTCAATAAATTCCATCCTCTGTGCCCTTGGACTCGATCGGTTACCAAACAACTCAAGGAAAGCGACCATGTTGACGAATTGCTATTCGCAGATTCGTTTCCCAACTCAATCGAAAGAGATTGGGACTGGCGCGATAACTTTCTCGCGCATTATGGGATCGTCCATTTTGCCGGCATCCTGCTTCCGATCTACCTGCCCTTTGAAACCCACGTAGCCGCCTTCGCTTTCCACCGCCCCCGTGAGGATCCGGCATTTTCACCGGCAGAGATCGAATACATCCAACGTGTCAGCTTGGCCATAAAGCCGACTTTGCACATGATAGCCAGTGCGCAAGCCCGGGCAATGTCGCAAGCCATTGAGATTGCGTACAATAAAATTGATGAGAAATTGGGATTCCTGATCCTCGACGAAGACTTGATGATTCGTCACGCCAACGCTCGCGGTATGAAAGATGCGAATGCGAGCAGATCCAGTCCCCCGGGATCCAAGCTCCTGGGGGAGGTCAAGAAAAATTTGCTGTCCTTTAATCAGAACTCCGGCTCGGGCTTTATTTTCCAGTCGGAAGAGACCGGCCCTGTGGAAGTTGAAATTCACAATATTTCCGTCTCTGATGGACGAATGTTTCACCTTGTTTTGACTACGGTTTGCAAAAAATCCTGCCCCGTTGGTAATTCTTGTCGCCAGTTTGGCCTCACCAACCGCGAACGGGATGTTGTCGAAGGCATAGTGGCGGGCAAGCACACCGCAGAGTTCAGTCGGGAACTCGGCATTTCGGAGCGAACCGGAGAAAATCACCTCAGATCGATTTATCGGAAAGTAGGAGTGAACAGCCGCACCCAACTGCTTGCCAAGATATATCTGCTACATTGATTGAATCGGAAGGGTTCCCCTGGCCGCATGAAATTGGTGCCGCCGCTGTATCCTCCACCGGAAATCCCCCCCTTCGGCGTTGGCCGTCGCGCTCACGGCTGATTTTCGGGCGTTCGCGGCGCGCCAGCCCATACCGAATTATGCATAGCGGTATTGGCGCTCCGCAATTGACGGATCGACCCAGACAAACGAACAATTAATCCAAGTGCATGAATGAAGACAATAAGCAACAATAATAAGAAGCCGCTTGGGAGGGTTCAGTGTTTTTGAGAAAGGCACTCTGGTCAGTCGCCTGTTCGGGATTGGTTTCCTGTCTCTGCTTCCCCGGTTTGGCGCACGCCCAGAATACAGCAGTCACAGAGCCGGCAGACACGGCATCAGCGGAGATCATAGTCACGGCGCAGCGGCGGACGCAGTCGATTCAGGATGTGCCGATAGCGATCAGCGCCATCGGCGCTGACACCTTGGAAGACCGGGGTATCGTGAGCCTGGTGGATTTGCAAGGGGTGGTGCCTGGCGTGAACATCTCCGGATCCTCGGGCGCCAACGGTAGCAATATGGTTTCCATTCGGGGTATCGTCGCCCAGCCCGTGCCGCTCGGCACCAGCCAACCCACGGCGGTCTATCTCGATGGCGTTTACTTACCGAAGCCGGATGGCGCATTCTTCGGGCTCCAAGATGTCGAACGGATCGAAGTCCTGCGCGGACCGCAGGGCACCCTGTACGGCCGAAACGCGACCGCGGGCGCGATCAATATCATCACGCGGGCGCCGACCGACCGACCAGAGGGCAAGCTCGACGCGAGTTACGGAAACTTCAACGCCGTTTCAGTTGGCGGCTATCTCATGGGCGGGCTGGCCGAACATCTGACAGCGAGCTTTTCGGGTTCCTACAACGACCGCGAC
>JACFOH010000048.1 GCA_019454405.1 Promineifilum sp. | reverse complement strand
GCGCGCTCGTGGCCGGCATATTCGACCATTACCTGTTCAACATGGATTTCCACCACGCGGTGACGATCTTCTGGATGATGCTGGGGATGGCGGTGTCGGCGACGAGGCTGGCGGTGGAAGAGGCTCAATCGCCCGAAGGGTAAGGATGTCGTCCCCAGTAGACTTCTTCCTGGCGGATGAGTAGAACAGTTGGCCGATTCATCGCCAAAGCAAAAACGGTGGCCCGACCGGTTGGTGTTGTACCGACCAGTCGAACTCCGTCCCATTGGAAATGGTCTCGCCATACCTCTTGCCGTGGATTGTATAGCGGGACCTCGGCCCCGGTTTGCGGGTCGGTTGCACTGAGTCGGGCGCCTTTTCGCAGTGAGCATGAAACGCAAGCCAGCGCCAGATTGTCCGGGCTTGTTTCGCCGCCTGATGCTGTTGGGATCACATGATCGATATGAAAAGTAGCGACCTGGCTGATCTGGTCGAGGCCACAATATTCACAATGATTATTTGCCCGTTTGATGACCAGGCGACGTAACGCAGCAGGAATACCGGCCATCAGGTATCTTGTTGAACTCGGCGGCCTTTTAGTCGCAGATAAGAAAGAAATTCCGCCAAATCGACAAGCCCTTCGGCCTCTGCCAACTCTTCAGGAGTCAATGCTTCTCCTTCGTCCTGTTTGTCAAGCAAGAATTGAAGGCGACTTTGCACTGCTTCAGGCAATTCAAAATGAACGACTTCCTGCGGGAGTTCGATTGTGGTCAGCATAGCTTTCCTCCAGCTTAATTGGCAAGCTTAAAATGGATTTTATGCGCAACATCTTGCCGGGTCAATTGCGTCGCTCGTTTCACCCCCTATAATTGGAACGATAGAGTCGTCCCGCAGCGACAGGAGGCACGCATGGATCCGTTTTCGGCCACTGTTTTAGCCCAATTGACCGCTGATCTGACCGGAGGAGTGGTCAGCAGCCTTAGTGGAGCGCTCAAACGCCAACTGTCCGGCACGCCCGAGCAACAGGCGCTGGAGCGCAGCATCCGCGCCGGCATTGTCGCTCTCGTCGCGCAGACCACGGCCGCCACCGCCACGCCGGAAGAGGAAGATCTCCTGGCCGATATCTTCGAGAAATTCTTCCACCACCCGGTCGTCTGGGTGGCGATCAGCCAATTGATAGGCGGTACGCCGCTCGACCATGCGCAACTCAGAGGGTTGTTCACCGATCCCGACGATCCCGACACCGGCTACGACCTGGAGCGGTTGCAGAGCGTCGACTTCGACGCCGCCCTGGATGCCTTCACTGCCGCGTTCGTCGAGTCGGTCAGGAGGCAGAAGGATCTGGCCCATATCGTCCAGTCCGGCCTCCTGGGCCAACTGGTGCGCGGGCAGGGGGAATCGACGCAACAGATCCGCGAGCTTGTCGCCCGGATCGACCAACTAACGTCCGTCGCCGTGCGGGCGGGGAATGTGGTGGATGGGGCGAGCGGACAAGTCGGTAAATATATAGCCGCCGACGAGGTTCACGGGCCAAAATTCGAGCAGTCCGGCGACTTTCGTGGAGCGACAATTCATATCGTTACTCAATATTTGGGTGCTCCAGGCGACAGCTTGCGGAATGAAGACGATTTCAGCGATTCGCTTCATACCTATCTGACTGTTATCAAAGAGCGATATGCGAAGCCTGAGTTACGAGGGAACATCGAGGTTGACGACAGGGAGCCGAAAAATATCCTGCTTGAGAAAATGTACTATTCTCTGGCCGCACTGGCCAGGCCGGAGGCGCGTGAAGATTTCGTAACCGAGCCGGACGATAGATCCGGACAATCATTACCCCGGGAACCGAAGGAGCCGATCAATATGGCAACCTTGTTGCGTGATAACGACCGGCTGGTGATCACCGGTAGCCCAGGCTCAGGTAAATCGACTTATCTCTATTTGATCGCTTCGGCCGTGGCGCGCGCGTTGCTGGGTGAAGGTTCGGAACTTGTCGAAAAGTACGTTGGACTAGGCGCTCCGCTGCCGCTGCCGATTTTCATTTCACTTGGCGAGTTCAATGAATACAAGAAAGGGCCGGCTGATCCAAACGACCCACACCACGGGACGCTGCTTGCCTATGCGAGCGAAAAGGCGAATAAGATGTATGAGTCTTTCGTCCCAAAGGATTTCTTTAGACGCCTGGTCGTTGGTAACAAGACGTGTATGTTCCTGCTTGATGGGCTGGATGAGATAGCTGATGAGACTGAAAGAGAACTAGTCAGCGATGAAATTCGTGCCCTGAGTCGTAACCCCAAAATTGGCCCGATTGTTGTTACCTGCCGTAGTTGGGCTTACGTTCGCGAAACTCGACTTAATGCGCCGTTTGCCGAGTATGAGATCCAGCCGATGCAACCCGACCAGGTCGACGAGCTGGTCAGGTTGTGGTGTTCGGCCGCCTTTCCGCAATTATATGCGCAAAAGGCCAGCGATGACCTGATCTCTGAAATCCGTGATCTGGAGAGCAAACGCCGGGAACGGCACGAGAAACCGTTGGCCGACACTCCTCTGATGGTGACCATCATCGCCATTGTTTTTTATAATGATGAGCATTTGCCGAATCAACGAGCCGCCTTGTACAAGCGTTGCGTGAGAGTTCTGCTGATAGAGAAACAACGCCCGGCAGGTCGAGGTAAACATGCTCGTATCGCCAAAGGTGGAAGTGAGGAGGACAAACTCGAATTGCTCTCCCTGCTTGCTTATAACATGATGACGACGGTTGTCCAGGATGACAGCCGACCTGGAAGGGGATCGGAGCGTCTGGCCGATCGTCGAGCTGAGGAAAAGGATATTCATCGATGGTTGTCGGCTCTGATTGATGACCGTTTGCCGGAAGGTCGTCCGGCCGATCACCTGCGCGCTTTTTTGCGATCGATGGTCGATCACGCCGGAATTCTGGATGAGCGGCCCAAGACGCCGGGACGCGATCGAACCTATGAATTCGTTCACCTGTCATTTCAGGAGTACTTGTGCGCTGCCTACCTGGCCGGCCAGCCGCCGCAACAAGTTGTTGATTTTTTGCTGGAGAACAGATATGTCTCGCAATCCTGGTGGCGGGAAACCATTCTGCTTATGCCTGGCCACCTGAACGCCGTCGATAATCGTCCAGGCGCTTTGGAACTGATTCGCCGACTAGGGAGCGGCGCTCGCCACGATATGTCATCTCTTAATGCTGCTGAACTCGCCGCCGGCGCTTATCTCGAACTAGGCTTCAAAGCTGCATCGGATCGCGCCACACTTGCCGGGAATCTGGTCACCCTCCTGACCGACCCTGACCTGAAGTGCGCTAATCAGGAGCGCGCCGCCGCCGGCGTGGCCCTCGGCCGTCTCGGCGATCCCCGCACGGATGTCAACTGCGACATACCCGCCACGGTGCTCATCCCCGCCGGGCCGTTCCGCATGGGCAGCGATAAGCGAGACAAGAAAAGCCCTTGGTATGACAAGATGGCTTATGATGATGAAGAGCCAAGCCATGAAGTCGACTGGCTGGACTTCGATTATCGCATTGGCAAGTACCCCGTCACCGTGGCCCAATATCGCCATTTCGTTGAAGCGGGAGGCTATGACCCGCGCAAGAGCGCGCAGTATTGGCCGGGCGGCGGGCTGAAATGGCTGAGGGAAAGCGGGCAAAAAGCGCCGCGCTATTGGGATGACCCGCAATGGACGGTCGACAACCACCCCGTCGTCGGCGTCACCTGGTACGAGGCAGTGGCCTATTGTAACTGGCTCAACGCGATCAAACCGGCCGGGTGCGGCGTTTTCCGCCTGCCCGACGAGGCGATGTGGGAGAAGGCAGCGCGAGGAACGGACGGCCGCCGCTGGCCGTGGGGGAATGAATGGGACGCGACGAAGTTGAACAGTAGGGAAGGAGGAATTAATCGCACCTCGGCCGTCGGTATTTTCCCGGCCGGGAGGAGACGGATAAACGAGGGGCGAAAGAGCGAGGCGGCTGAGTTTATCTATGATTGCGCCGGCAACGTGTGGGAATGGTGTAGCGGGTCGGGCATCGGGGACGCGCCCTATCCGTTTAAACGAAGGTCTTATAAAGAGGATTTAGAGCTTGCGCCAACTTCTCGAGCTTTGCGGGGCGGCTCGTGGAACTTCGGCGATCAGCTCTCCCGCGCCGCGTTCCGGCTCTACGACGATCCCGACTACAGGCTCAACCTCATAGGGTTTCGGGTGGTCGAACTTCTCTCCGATTCTGATTCCTGATCTTCTGGATCCTGAATTCTGATCTTCTGAAATCTGAAAACATTGCCTGAATAGAGAGTGGCGGGTAATATGAAGCGTGGGATGAAGAACTGCCTCGTCCATCGCCGAGCCGAAGGCGAGGCGATCCGCCAAATTTTCGCGACGCCGGTTGCCGGCCATGAAAACTTTTAAACGCCTCTACCCTCAAATCACGACATTCGCCAACCTCGACGAGGCATACCCAATAAAAACCGGGTTTCTGTCAGAAACCCGGTTTTTGTCTCTTGGATTATAATGCTTGACGGGCCTCGAAAGACCTGTCAGCTACGGCGATGCTACACCGCCGGCAACGCTTCCGTGCCCTCTTCCTCCGGCGTCGGATGCCGCAGGATGATCTGGTCGTCCGCCACGTCGATGATGACCGTCTCGCCTTCCTGGAACTCCCCGGCCAGCACGGCGTCGGACAGCTTGTCTTCCACCGTCTGTTGCACCAGCCGGCGCAGCGGCCGCGCGCCGTATTCGGGATCGTAGCCGTTCCTGG
>JACFOH010000018.1:8731-43086 GCA_019454405.1 Promineifilum sp. | reverse complement strand
TCACCGAGTGCGAGTTCGACATCATGTACAACGAGGGGATCTCCAGGACTGGAGACGTCCTTGACCTGGCTATTGAGAACAACTTGCTTGACAAACGCGGGGCTTTCATTCGATATAGAGATACACTTCTAGGACAAGGACGGGAGAATGCGAAGAGTTATCTGGCGCAGAATCCCGACATGCTGCTGGATCTGGAAAGCCAGATTCGCCAGTCAGCCGGCTTGCCGGCCATTCAGACTCAATAGCACGGGTCTGGAACTAGGATCTTAAAACTGATTGCACAGGAAACGGCTTTTTGCCATTGCTAGAGTTGGCACGAAGATTGGATGCCGACGGCATAACAGTCGATAAGGAACAACCTAAGTAGCTGGTCGCGTTTTAAATTGAAATTGCGTGCAGGACGGTTGTTGTTTT
Source organism: Promineifilum sp. (assembly GCA_019454405.1). Classification (GTDB taxonomy): domain Bacteria; phylum Chloroflexota; class Anaerolineae; order Promineifilales; family Promineifilaceae; genus Promineifilum. Next base: position 42,672 of record JACFOH010000018.1, on the reverse strand, counting down.
GGATAGATAAACCTGAGTCAAATCGAACGCTTCACGATCAAGGAAGCATGATTAGCGCCAGGAAGAAATAATCATTTGATGTTACAGCCTGAAGGCTCGATATGCATAGGTGTACCATCAATTGTCAATAGCTTCTATTTATTGCAACGTTAACTGTCGCTGTGCTTATCCGTATCCAGCTAGATAGGGTCTCCGTCCTGAAATGGACGGGGCTTTATTGACAACAGATCGAAAGACCTGAGACGCCTAATGACTAGCCGTGGCCTGATGCCACGGCTTTTTACGTTTATAGCATGGGTACGATCACAGCTCTGACCACACAGGTGCGGAACCCTAATCGGGTTAGCGTCTTCGTCGATGGCGACTTCGCTCTCGGGCTGGCGTTAGAAGTCGCGGCTACCTTGCGGGTTGGCCAGCAAATTACCCAAGCTGAACTGGAACAATTGGATGTACGCGACGAGATCCACCGCGGCCGCGAGCGCGTTTTGCGCTTGTTAGCCCGGCGGCCGTACAGTTCGGCCGAGATCTCGCGATATCTCCGTCGCCATCAATATGGCGACGATATGATTCAAAACATCATAGATGATCTGACCGATGCGAAGCTGATCGATGACGACGCCTTTGCCGCCTACTGGGTGGAACAGCGCGAAACCTTCAGGCCGCGCAGCCTTTTGGCTTTGCGCCAGGAACTTAGCCAGAAGGGAATTGAACGCGACATCGTCAACGAAGCGCTATCCGAACTGGATGAGGCTGAGGCCGCACGGCGGGTCGCCCGAAAGCAAGCCGGAAGATGGCACGGGTTACCGGAAACTGAATGGCGCACCAAGATAACACAATATCTCCTGCGCCACGGTTACCCCTACGATCTGGTTAAAGAGATCGTCACCGAGCTCTGGCTTGCACTTGAAATTGACGAATAGAAACAAGGAGACATTATCATGGAATTATGGATAGGCCTGCTGATAGGCGTCGTAGTAGGGGCGGTGATCGCCGTCCTGATCACCCGCGCCTACATGCAGCCCAAGATAGCCGAGACAGTCGCCGCAGCCGAGGCCGAGATCGCTGAAAAGCGAATCGCGACCGAACGCGAGTGCGAAAATGTCCTGCGGGTCTCACGCGAGGAGGCTCAGGAGATCCGGCTGGAGGCTGAGAAGGCGATCGAGCGTCGCTATCAGGATTTGGCGCGAGCAGAGGAACGTGTCGATCGGCGCAGCGCTAATCAGGACAATCAAGCCAAGAATCTGGAACAGCGCGAGCAAATGTTAAACAAGCGGCAAAGCCGTCTTGATAAACGTCAGAATGAATTAAGCAACCTGGAACAAGAACACCGTCAGAAACTGGAAGAGATTTCGGCAATGACTACCGACGAAGCGCGCCAGGTGCTTATCCAACAGGTAGAAAAGGAAGCCCAGCAAGATCTCGCCCGAATCATGCGCGAGATCGACAATCGGGCTAAGGAGACCGCGGAGGATCAGGCACGCAAGATCATCGCGCTGGCCATTCAACGTTTGGCCAGCGATCAGGTGTCGGACATGGTCGTCTCGGTTGTCCCCTTGCCGAGTGATGAAATGAAGGGGCGAATCATCGGCCGCAGTGGTCGCAACATTCGCGCCTTCGAGCAGGCCGCGGGGGTCGACATTATCGTCGATGATACCCCTGAGGCGGTAACGGTCAGCAGTTTCGATCCCGTACGTCGCGAGGTTGCTCGTCGGGCATTGGCCAAGCTCATCACCGACGGCCGCATCCATCCCGCACGGATTGAGAAGCTGATCAGCGACGCCCAGGAAGACGTCGAGAAAGACATCAAGGAAGCAGGCGAGCAGGCGGCTTATGAGGCAAATGTCCATGGTCTGCATCCCGAGATTCTCAAGACGTTAGGTCAACTGAAGTACCGTACTTCATACGGACAAAATCAGCTTCAACACGCCGTTGAGGCCTCTCATATCGCGGCGATGCTGGCCTCCGAGTTAGGGGCCAACATCGAGACCGCCAAGATGGGAGCGCTACTTCACGATCTGGGCAAGGCGATGGACCACGATCATGAAGGGACGCACGCCATGATCGGCGCCGAGTTCGCCAAACGATTCAAGGTCCCGCCGATCGTCGTCAACGCCATCGCCTCCCATCATCACGAGGTGGAACAAGAGAGTATCGAGGCCATTATCGTGGAAGCGGCCGATGCCATCTCAGGCGCGCGACCAGGCGCCCGTCGCGAAAATCTGGAAAATTACATCAAACGGGTGCGCACGCTGGAAGAGATCGCGACATCCTTCCAGGGTGTCGAGAGCGCCTACGCGCTCCAGGCTGGGCGCGAGATCCGCGTCCTGGTGAAGCCCAACCAGATCGACGATCTGGCCGCAGTCCGACTGTCAAAAGAGATTTCCAAAAATATCGAGGACTCGATGCAGTACCCCGGGCAGATCCAGGTCACAGTCATTCGCGAGACCCGGGCGGTCGGCTTCGCCAAATAGCCACGCGCTGACACCACAGAGAATACACCCTCCGTCAGAATAGACTGACGGAGGGTGTTTTTATTTCGTGACAAATATCACTTCACAAAACTGGAGACATATGTTACCTTGTTGATTGAAGGCCCCCCCGTGGGAGCATCAAGGAGACCTCTGATGACGCACAGAAAAACTGGATTCTCGTGGTCTTGGTCGCTTATCCTGTTATTGATCGCCGTGGCAGCTCATGTCGGTTGCGCGGCACAGGAGCGATCCACATCTAAGTCGGCAACAGCGCCCGCCGCTCAAACCGGCACCAGCATATCAACGGCCGAAACATCCCCGCAAGCCACTCCGCCGCCCGCAGATGAGAGCGCTTCAAACTCACCACTTCAGCCCGAACCTACGGCGACAGCTACAAACGCGCTGCCGGTTCCCACCGTGCCTGCGCCAACTATCACGCCCAAGGTCACGTCAACTGAAGTGGACGGCTGGCTCACTTACGAAAACGAGTTCCTGGGCTATCGCTTCAGCTATCCCCCGGAAGCGAGGATAAGAACGCTGGGTGTGACCGGTTTTCCCACCGAGGAACGGCCGGAAGACATGAGTGACGATGAATATTTCGCCTATCTACAATCGATCTACCGTGGCGATCTATGCACAGATATGCGCTACAAAACGGGTTTCGTAGTCGTGATGCTGGAAGATGAAGCGGGCGGTCGATACAGCGGGCCATGCGGCATCACCGGCGTTGGCGACTACACGATCGAGAGCTGGGAAGAGGCCTTCATAATCGATGGCCGGTCGTACACAGCCAGCGCTGCGAGATTATACAAATGGCAGACCGATCAGTTAGAGCATGAATATTATCTACTACTCCATCTCGACAATAACTTGAGGATCGACATCGGAATTTCCATGAAGGGCACGCCTGGAAGTGCTCAGCAGGATTTAAGTGAGGCGGAAATCAACGCGATACGCGAGACACTGCGGCAGGTCATAGCCTCGTTTCGCTTCACCGACGCGCTCTTGTCCTACCCGCCGATAGATAATAACTAACGCTCAACAGTGCGCGCAGGTGGTGGATGCTGCTATAATGCACCTCCTATGGAGCAAAACTCCCACAAAGGTCGGTGGCAAATCTGGCTTGGAATATTAATTGGGGTGGCTTGTCTGGCGGCCGTATTCACCCTGTACGCTCGTCCCAGTGAAATCATCGAGAGCCTGCGACACGTGCATCCCGGCTATCTTCTTATCGGGGGGCTGGCCGTCGTGGGCTTCCTGGTCATCCGCGCGGTCCGCTTGCTCTTTATGCTGGACTATGCGATTCCGTATAGCAAGGTCTTTCACATTCAGAACATCGGCTATATGTTATCGCAATTGCTGCCGCTGCGATTGGGCGATGTGGCGCGCGTGGTCCTCATCGGCAATGTCCCTCCAGTAACCATGGCTCAAGGTTTATCAACGCTGGTCATCGAAAGACTGCTGGACCTACTGCTCATTGTCGTCCTCCTGCCATTCACCGTATCTGGAATCGCCGATCTGCCGGAATGGATGCGCTCTTTCGCCCAGCTATCCGGCTTCATCGCTATCGCCGGTATCATCATCCTGGTCATCGCCGCGAATCAGCGCGAACGGGCATCGCGAATGGTCGGTGGCTTGATAGGGCGTTTCTTGCCGTTCCTGGATCGGGATTCATGGGTACGGCGCTTCGACAACCTCCTGGTCGGGCTAAAGAGTTTGACCAGCATACGCGACGGCCTCATCCTTACAATCCTCACAATCCTGGTATGGATACCTATCATCATCGCCTACTATTTCACTATGCTGGCCGTTAACCTGGAACCTACGTGGATCATGGCCGCATTTGTCGTATGCGCGGCCGCGCTGAGCGTCGCCATTCCCTCCACCCCCGGCCAAGCCGGACCGTTCCATTTCGCCGTCATTACCGCTCTGCAACTCTATGGCCAGCCGGCGGCCGAATCAGCCAGTTTCGCTTTCCTCTACCACATCGGCGCATTGCTGGTTATGGTGATAATGGGAACAATAGGCGTCTTCAGCACGGGCGTTACCTTCGGTAATGTGATCAGATCGGCACAATCCTTCGCCTCCCGCCAAGGCACAAATCAGCCGTGATAAGGCGCTCCAGGCAGCCATATAAGTGACACAGACGTTACCTCACGTATAATCAGGTCTGTTCGAAATACGGCGCGTCTGTGTCTCATTCTGAAGTTATTCCTTATGAAGATTCTTGAAGTATTGACTTATTATCGACCGTGGGTCAGCGGTTTGACGATTTATGTGGAGCGGTTAAGCCGAGCATTAGTTGAGCAAGGTCACGACGTCACGATTTTAACGTCACAATATGACCGGAACCTGCCTCGCTATGACGTCATGCACGGCGTAAAAATTGTGCGCAGCCCTGTAGCCGTGCGTATCAGCAAAGGGGTCATTATGCCCGACTTCGGGCCGATGGCCTGGAAGCTGGCCACACAGACCGACGTGCTACACCTCCACCTGCCCCAGTTCGATGCGCCAGGTTTGGCGATGCGCGGTCGCCTGCTACGCAAGCCCGTCGTGCTAACCTACCATTGCGATCTGCAACTCCCCTCGGGTCTGTTTAACCGGGTCGTGGACCGGGTCGTCGATTTTCAGAACAACTGGGCCGGCAAGTTGTCGGACGTCGTGGTCACGTATACGCGAGACTACGCCGTCAATTCACCGTACCTGGCCAAGTTCGTCGATAAAAAACTGGCCATCATCCCGCCCCCGATCACGCTCGATCCCGTTTCAGATGCGGCCGTCGACCAATTCCGCGACAAATACGGCGTCGGCGACCGGCCCGTCATCGGTATCTCGGCTCGGCTGGCAACTGAAAAAGGGGTTGAAGTGCTGCTTCGGGCGCTCCCGCGTATTTTAGAGGCGTATCCTGATGCGCTGGTGCTTCATGCCGGGCAGTACAAGGACGTCATCGGCGAAGAAGCATACGCAGCCCGCCTCGCGCCGCTATTCGAGCGATACAAGGGTCACTATCATTTGCTGGGCACGCTCCTTGGAGAGGAGCTGTCTGCTTTCTATCGCGTCCTGGACGTGCTGTGTATCTGCAGTCTCAACAGCACCGAGAGCTTCGGGCTGGTCCAAATAGAGGCGATGCGTAACAGCGTGCCCGTGGCGGCCTGCAGTCTGCCCGGCGTGCGGCAACCCGTGACAATGACCGGCATGGGCGAAGTGACTGAAATAGGCGATCCGGACGCGCTTTCCGAGGCGATCATACGTATATTAGATCAACGAGAGCGCTATATACGATCGCCGGAATTGATCGCTGAGAGCTTCGCCCCCTCGCAGACAGCGGCCGAATATGTGCGGCTATTTGAGGCATTGCGGCGGGGCGAGCGGCCAAGGCAAACTATTGAGCCTCCTGTTTACGACCGACTTCGGGCTATGCGCGACGAAGCTGAACGAGAATAATCATAGACGGTTGCATGATCCGCAACAAACGCACTTATGCTTGATGGCTGCTGGACACAGGATCAAAAATGAACACAGATGACCTGAACCTTGTACCGGCCGAACCACCCATAAATAACAGTTCGCCCCCGTGGAGCAGAGTTACCAAGGTGATCGTGGTGATTTTTGCGCTCCTGGTGGCGATGCTGCTGATTTACCGCTTCCAGTCTCTGATAGGCATGCTGACCATGTCAGCGATTCTGGCTTACCTGATGGAGCCGCTTATTTCGCTGCTCGATAAACGCACGACGGTCCATAGAGGATTGATAATCGCCGTATCGTACATCACCATCGCCGCAATTATTATCGGCATATTCTCAGCCCTTGGTTTCGCCTCTTATCAGCAGATTAGCAACCTGATTAACCTGACGCCATTTCTGATCGAAGATATCGGTGAATACATCGGCAATTTCACTACGCGCACCGAACCGTTCTCGCTCGGCCCTATAAACATCAGCCCTATCCAGATACCCTGGGAACGAATATCTGATCAGTTACTCAGCATGTTGGATCCGATGTTCAGCCGGAGCACGACATTCATCAGCCGGTTCGCCACATCGACTGTCCGAGTAATATTCAACATCATATTCATTTTCATTATCTCGATCTATCTGTCAGTAGATTTGCCCAATTTCGGCAACTATGTGAAAGAACTAGCTCAGGTGCCGGGCTATCGCGCCGACGCAGAACGTCTGCTTCCAGCTCTAAGCCGGATCTGGCGAGCCTACCTGCGCGGTCAAATCATCCTGGGGATCGTCATCTTCCTGGCCGTCTGGTTGGGGCTAACCGCCTTGGGGGTGAACAATTCGCTGGCCTTGGGACTGTTAGGCGGTTTCCTGGAATTCATCCCGAATCTCGGGCCGATCATCAGCGCCACTGTCGCCATCCTTGTGGCTTTTTTCCAGCCGGACAACTACTGGGGAATAAGTTCGTGGCAATTCGCCCTGCTCGTACTCGGCTTGATGATCATCATTCAACAGCTTGAGAATAATTTCCTGGTACCCCGGATCGTCGGTGGGGCGCTGGACCTGCATCCCATCGTCGTCATCGTCAGCGTTTTCATGGGCGCTTCACTAGCGGGGATTCTAGGAGCGGTATTGGCCGCACCGATCGTCGCCTCTCTCAAGCTATTCGGGCTATATACCTGGCGGAAGTTATTCGATCTACCGCCGTTTCCCGATATTCCCCCGCCAGACGAAGGGGCGTCAAGCAAGTCAAAGGGATTAGTTCAGCTCGCCCAACAAGTGAAAGACTTCTTCTTGCGCCTGACGTCCCTTCACGTGAACCGGCGGGAGTGATTCAACCCGGACTTCCTCACGAATATTATCGTAGACGTTCCGGCTGATGAGGATCTGATCAGCGCCAGCCAGTTCTTGCAACCGCTTGCATAAATTAACGACATCGCCAACGGCCGAATAATCTTTGCGTTGTTCGCTGCCGACATTGCCGACGACGGCTTCGCCGGTATGAATACCGATGCCAAAATGTAGCGCCTTTTCCGACGGAAGAGTATGACGATAGGCCGCCAAGCGGGACTGGATGGCCAGAGCGGCATGGACAGCCCGCTCTACGTGATCGCTCTGAGGGTTAAGAGGTGTATTGAAGAGAGCCATGATCGCATCGCCCATGAATTTATCGATGAGACCATGATTCTCACTGATAGCCGCGACCGCCTCAGAGAAAGCTCCATTGACCAGATCGATCAGATCTTCTGGCTCAAACTTTTCTCCAAGTCGACTGAAGTCCCGGACGTCAGCAAACAAGACCGTAATAGCTCGACGTTGGGGGCGTTGGGCGCTGTCCAGGTCTCGCACCTGGTCAACCAACGCCGGTGGCAAATAACGACGCAGGCTCTCCACACGCTTCTGTTCTGAGACATCATTCAGAACAAGGGCGACTCCCCCCAAACGTTCGTCGTTCACGGTATGTAACGGCGAAAGGGTCAGGTTTATTGTCGTTGGGTTGTCCGGCAGGCCGGCGATATCCAGATCAATCTCCGTATTATGCGTCTGGCCATTGGTTCTCACTCGCTGAATGAGATCCTTGCCGGGTATACCAAGCGCCTCCAGCAGCGCCTGCTCAGTCCCAGCAAGGATCGCGCTGGACGTCTCTCCCAGGATGCGCTCGGCCGCCCGATTATAGAGAGTGACATGGCCATGCTCATCCATTGTAATAACCCCGCTGGAGATAGAAGCAAACACGTTATCCATCAGTTGCTTCATCTCGGCTACCTCATAGAAGAGTCTGGCGTTATCGACAGCCACAGCCGCCTGATCAGCAAAGGCAGCCAATAAATCGCGATCGCTATCACTAAATATTCCACTGGCGACGCGGTTATCGGCGTAGATGACCCCGATCGTCTCGCCTCTCAATTTAAGTGGAACGCAGAGGATAGAACGCAACTTGTAACTAACGACGCTGTGTTGGGCCGAGAAGCGAGCATCTTCCTGGGCATTGAGCGTCACCACCGGCACGCCGGTTTCAGCCACTTGTCGCACAATACCGCGACTGATCTCCAGCGAAGTGTCATTGTTCAGAGTTTCCTGCGACAGGTTACGTGCGATCTTGACTTCCAGCTCACCATCGTCATCCAGTAACAGCATAGCTCGTTCGGCCTTGGTCAGACGCACGATAGCATCCATGACCTGTTGCAAGACAATATTCAGATCAAGCGAGGAGTTAATGGCGGCGCCGACTTCCTGGAGCGCACGCTGCCGTTCCTGTTCAGCAGCCCGATGGTGGAATTCACGGTTCAGATCTTCGACCTGTGCTCGCAGGATCTCAAGCCAACGCGCCATATGACCGGCATTTCGAAGCGCCGTCGCCCGCGTTAATTCATCGGGGGTACGCAGAAGCGCCCGTTGCTGTTCAGCCAGGACATCCTGACACTCCTGGATCTGCTGAATCAAACTGGCGGGACCGCTGGTTGAGATCGTTTGCTGGTTGTCATCCACGTTGGCCATCCGAAACGCCACCCACTCGGGCCGATATCCAAAAACAGAAAGCGACTTTACACTCGAGTAGTGATTTACACTCAGGTAATGAACAGAGGAATTATAGCAGAGCGTCGAACAGAACCGAATTATCGGCGATTCTTGAATCGGTCGAAGGCCTTTAGGATTCGATGCTTGAGCAGTATCGGCCGTAAGGCTCGCCACTCCTGGTGAGGATCAAAGTCATCGTCGGTAGTTTTTGACATACTGAATTGCTGCAGGACATATTGCCGCGTCAAATTGTGCACGGGCGCCTGTCCATCGGGAGCTTTGGCTATCAGCGTGTCGGCCTGCTCATAAGGCGTCTGCGTCGCGCGCCAGGGGGCGCCCAACCACCGCGACCAATCGCCCAGCCGCAAATAACTACGATCGATATCACCCTCGATACGATAGTTGTATCTATGGCCGGCGTACATCACAACACCGGTCAGGACGAGCAACACCATACCAATGACGATCTGCAGCCATGATACACGCCCTCCCCATAGCCCCTGGCCAGATCCAGCGTCGGGGGACATGTCCCCTAGCAAGCTGTCTCCACGTTCGAAGTCATCAAGGCCTCCATCGTCGAGGAGAAAAGGACTCGCACCAGGGATGATCGGCGCAGGCTCCCCAATCGCCTGCCCATTCGCGCCCGGCGTCGGCCGTTCCACAATCGGGACAGACTGCGTTGGCTCGAAATGAATCCAGCCGTATTCCGGAAAGTAAACCTCGACCCATGTATGTGCATTGGCGGCGCGGACGCGATAGGTCATCGATGGCTTATCATGTTCACCGAGTGCGTAACCGCTGACCAACCGCGCCGGGATACCTTGAGAGCGCAACATGACGGCCATGGCTGAAGCGTAGTAAGTACAATAGCCTTCCTTCAGATCGAAAACGACATAATCGACCGGCTCCGCCCCATCGGGAGCCGCCTTAATCTGATCGTTATAGTTGATATTTGTCCTGAGGTAATCCCGAACAGCAATTGCTTTGTCATAGGGATTCGAATGTTCAATAGTTAATTCTTTGGCTAATTCAATCGTCCGTGGGGTGATGGTACTGGGCAACTGCAAATAACGTCTTCTGATCCAATCGGGATAGTCGGTGCCGGCTTGCCGCAAATCAGTGGCGTCGGCCAATGAGACGCGTGACATGACCTGGTATCGATCGCCTTGGCGCAAGATATATCGAGAGCGAAGAGACGTGATGAGCATCCGGCCGCTCGGATCGAAAGTAGCGTTCACCATGACAGGCCGATCGACCGTCAACACCTCAGGGGCCGCATAAATGAAGCTGGAATTGGGTAGGTAATTCGTAACCGTCTGAGTAATAACCGTTCGCGAAGCGACGAACGGCAGATTCAACGATCCATCTTCGGGATAATGAATCATCTCATCAGAATCACTTTCAGTAACATACCATCCGCCATCCACATAAGTATCGTAAACGACAGCTTGCCAGTAGGCTCCATAGGGCGGTTCTTTATCCACCTGAATGTCCATCACCAAAGTGTTCCCTACGGTGCGCGGCCCGCCGAGAACGAGCGTATCCAGATATGGGTCATCGGCGCCCACTTCATAAGAGCGCAGTGAAGAGAACAGACGCGTCCAGGTATCCTGGAAGGAGCGCCATGGTGTGTTCGTGCCGGCAAACACTTCGTTGAAGGACGCGCTGGCCGGCAGAGCGGGCAAACTCCACGCCACAAACAGGATCAGGAGCGCCGCCAATAACCCGGCACGAACGAAATCAAACTGAATCGCACGGTCATACCTCACAGAATCAGCTTGCCAGTCCTTCTCTTCAGCCGTTAAGTAAGTAACCGCCACAAAAATCAGGGCAAGGACGGCGTAAATAGCCATATAGAGAAGAAGCGGGCGCGGGCCGTTGTAATAATAGACCACACTGAGAAGAACCATGCCGGTTGGAATAACGACCCGCCATACATATGGCTTGCGGAACGTATACCAGGCTGATAAATGGCCCAGCAACCAGAACACGGCCGTTGTCTGGATGACGAATATGATGCTGTCGCGACTGATACCCCCGCCAACAGCCTTCCTTAACCAATCAAACTGCCGGCCGAGCAAATCCAGCACGCGGCTCTGCCATAGACCTTCATAAGGCAAGGTAGTCCCAACAAGGAAGAAAACAAAGAACAGCCCATAAATGAAGGCATAGGTATGGACTGTTCGGTCGGTAAACGTACTCCTGGCCAGTAACCATCCGAGTACCAGGGCGATAGTGGCTGCAAAAGGCAGGATATGCAATCCGTCCGTAAAATCGGCCTGAAGCACAGCCATGCTGGCGATAATCAGCATGGACCATATTAAAACAAGATGCAGGAAATCCTGGCGTAATCGTCCTGAGGTTTCCATAAACCAGTTCTCTAGATGTTATTCAATGCCATGCCGAGGCCTCGGAGGGTTCCAGAGACGCTATGGGAATAAACTTATACCGATGTTCCGGATATCGTCTGTGACGGTGAAACGTTCCTCATCTTGAGCCACCGAATAATATAAACAACGTAAGCAATCCCTAAGCCAATCGAAAAGATAAACCATTGAAAAGCGTAATCGAGGTGCGGGCCTTCAGAAAGATCTATTTCCTTAGCCGTCGGGATTGGCAGGCTCGTGATTCCACCCTCGGGGGGGGCGACTTTCACGTAGAAGGGGAGAAGTGTGTGGGGCATTCCTTTTTGGATAGCAGCGATGTCAATCCGAAAAAGCTCAATACCGGAGCCGGTGGATACATCCGAATCGGAGGTTCGCCGGCTAATGATCTCCGTCAAGGCGATATAACCGTCGACGGTCTGGTTTCCCGCAGGTTCGGCAAAGGCGTTTCCCGCTTCGTATTCGGCATCGGGAATCCAGCCGCGATCGACCAGCACAGCTACATCCGTGCCATCCAGCACGAAGGGAGTAATCAGGTGAACCCCTGCGCGTCCGGATAAGTTTTGCAGCTTCAGAATACGCTGATTGGCGAAATCGAATTTACCTGCCATGATGACATTGCGATTGGCCAAATCCGACGACACTTCGCCAGGGTGGAGAGACGTGTAACCATCCACGTCATCGTTTAAATCAATAGGGGCCGATTCAATGGCGGCCAGAAGTTGGGCGTTGGCTGCGCGACGCTCCTGTAATCGGTCAAGCTGCCAGATGCCAAGGCGGGCCATCACAGCCATAAGGACTATGACCAGGAGTGTAACCCACCACCATTTACGGCTGAATAACGTCCGCGCCACATCCCCTATGGAAGGCATTGTCAGTTTCCTTTGCCGGTGATGATCCCGGGCGCGGCCAGAGCTTCGCCCGACAACCAGGGCGGATCTTCCAGCGTAGGTTTCTTGCCCTCACCAGACAGAATCTGGGCAATGAGAACCAGAGCGGCCATGAAATACATCATGCTGCCGGGGATCCACATGACGATCCCGCTGATACGTTGATCATTCATAACGGATATTCCCCACAACCGGGGCATATCGCTGTAATAACTATAGATCGGCTGTTGGGCAAAGGAGAGCACCACACCAAGCGCCATATTGGGAGGGATGGCCGCCAGGACAAAAGCGATCTTGGCCGGCCGGCTGAGGTTTTTATGCAATCGAGGCCCGGCCCCGGTTACTGTCCACCAAAACAGCATGCCGGCGATAAACATCGACACATGCTCAATATCGTGGACCAGGTCATTGCGCAACGCAGCGTTATACATGTTCGGATCATGCCAGCCAATAATGAAAGTGATCATGATGAACCACACCGCCAACGGGTTGGTCAATTTGCGCAATATTCGGCCGGTAGCCGACCCTTTATTAAGGATGCTATTCAGCCACCCTCCCACTGTCAAACGCGCCGATGTCGGCAGGCCCCATAATACAAACGGCATCGGGTTGGGCAACAACAATAAAATAGGGGCAACCATGATCAACAATAAATGCTGAATCATGTGCACGAAGAAAAGCTGCTGCACCAGAACCTCGATCGGCGACATAAGGGCAATGCCGATGACTAATAGACCGGAGATGTATAAAACCGGCCGCCATCGTGCCCCCAACGATCGCCAATTCTTGGCCGGGCCACTTATAGCACGCAGCCTTCGCCAGCCAAGGATAAATAGCGGCCCGAAAATGAGCAGGACAATAATAACTTCAGGGCGCCAATCCCACGAAGAGAGTGCCGCCCGAGCAACAGGATTCATAATACAATTGTAGCGGGAGCCGCGTGAAAAAGGGATCGATGCGGGGTACGGCTTAACCAACGTTTAGCCGTACCCCAATGGTTCAATAATCAGACTACTTTTCCCATCAGATAGAGAGCGGGGTAGAAGAATACCCAAACAACATCGACGTAGTGCCAATAAATGGCAATAGCTTCGACTCCCCAGTGCCGCTCAGGTGTGAAGGCGCCGCGTCGGCCGTTCCACCAGATGATGAGGATGAATACGATACCGCTCAGCACGTGGAGAGCATGCATGCCTGTCATGGCATAAAACACACCACCGTAGACGCCATCGCCTGGCTTCAGGTGGCCGAAGAGTTCGATGCCGAACAGTTCGCCGCTCAGCCTGAAGACGTTCCACTCCATGACGACGACCATAACAAAGAAGATCGCCCCCATCAGTGCCGCTAACAAAGCGTTGTTAAGGAACTTGGGCTGATCGCCATAGGCGATGGCCGTCTCGCTACGATACATGAAGAAGCTGCTGAACAACAGAATGACCGTTGCCAGCAAACCAATCTCCTGGCTCAGCGGAGGCCGGGTGTTCCCCCACAGCACAAATCGTGTCGTGAAGAGCGCGCCGAACAGGAACAGTTCAGAGAACAGAAAAAGCCACAAGCCCAACCGGTTGGACCGGAGTTGGGTTGCGTAGGGAATCTCAGGAGCATGCACGTCATCGTGGGACGTCTTAGCCGTAATGGTGCTCATTTAGTGGCTCTCCTCCTGCCATAACCGCGCAATATGCATAAAGTTCTGGATGATCACAGCCGCTTTCACCAGGGCAATGATGAAAAGCAGCACCAATGATTCTAGATAGATAGCTACCCCAAATTCGACCGCCGTTAGAACGGCCAGGATGATCAACGTGATCAAGCCCAGACGGTAGGCGGCCGCTTTTTTGTCGTTCATCGTTTAGATACTCCTCCTGGCTTAGTCACCCGATGGCGCGGGAGCGATAGTTCGAGTGTAGACGGATCCGGCTAAACCGTAATCATAAGGCTCGCCAACCACTTCGATCGGAGTAACATAGTTAAACTCCGGTATCGGCGAAGGGATCTGCCATTCAGGCGAGCGTGAACCCCACGGGTTAGTGTCGGCAGCGGGTTCAGTACGTGCGCTGGCGATAAAGTTATAGATCATAATCAGAACCGACCAGCCAATGACCAGCGCAGCCAATGTGATGAGAATGTGCGTGGTGGTAATTCCCAGGGCCGGGTCATAGTCGGCCACACGACGGCGCATACCCAGCAAGCCGACGCTCATCTGACCGATGCTCATCACCCAGAAGGCAGGCAGCATGAGCCAGAAGTGTAGCTTGCCCAGTGATTCCTTATACATGCGCCCCGTAACTTTCGGGTACCAGTAATAAAGTGCAGCAAAGAACGGGAAGATATAGCCTCCAAACATCGTGGCGTGGAAATGGCCGACGATCCAGTAGCTGTCGTGCAGGTGCAAGTCAGTCGGGATAGTCCCCAGAATCGGGCCGGTAACACCCCCGATCAGGAAGATCGAGATAGCGCCAAAGACGAACAAGAGAGGCGTTGGCGGATTCTTGGGCAGCTTGCCTTCCCACATGGTGGCAACCCAACTAAAGAATTTCACGCCTGTTGGGACGGCCACAAGCATTGTCGAGAACATAAACGGCACGCGTAACGCGTCATCCATGCCTGATGTAAACATATGATGCGCCCACACCAGGAAGCCTACGAGGGCGATACCCAGACTCGACAACGCTACCCAACGGTAACCAAACAACGGCTTGCGAGCGAAAACGGGAAGAAGTTCCGCAATGACGCCCAGCCCCGGCAACACAAATACGTAGACGACCGGATGAGAATAGAACCAGAAAAGGTGCTGATAAAGTATCGGATCGCCACCGCCAACAGGATCGAAGAAATTTAATCCTAACACTCGTTCAGCAACAGTTAACGTCAGGGCGACGCCGACCGTCTGAGTCGCTGTGAGTTGGATGATCGAGGCGGCAATCGAACCCCAGACAACGATCGGCATACGGAAAAGTGTCATCCCCTTGGCGCGCATCGTCGTCACTGTAACCAGCATGTTGAGCGAGCTGGCAATGGAGGAGAACCCGTTCATCCAAAAACCGAGCAGGAAAAGGACAACGCCCAACGGAGCTTTCAGGCTCAGCGTCGCGTAACCAACCCAACCGGTATCCCATCCGCCGACGGCCATCCCCATCAAGATGATAACCGCCGACGGTATCGTGACCCAATAGCTGAAGGCATTCAGCCGAGGGAAAGCCATATCGGGCGCACCAATCATCAATGGCACCAGATAGTTGACCATCGCGCCAACGCCCAACAGGATGCCGGCGATCATGACAATGCCATGGGCGCTGAACAGGGTGTTGAATTCGTCATTGGTCAACCATTGCATCCCGGGTTGCGCCAGTTCGATACGGAACACGATAGCGAAATAGCCACCGACCAGCAGAAGAAGGATACTGGTAATGGCGTATTGGACGCCGATCACCTTGTGATTGGTGTCGACATTAATGTAGCGTGCCCATCCCGGCTGGCCCGCCGGCGCACCATGTTTCAGCTCGGTCTTCTTGCCGACTATCCAGCGAAGCCAGTCGGCCAACACGCCGGCAGCGACCAGAAAACCGAGGAGGCTGATGATCGCTCCGAAGGCGACCGCAGGTTCGTAAAGCCATGGGGTGGGCAAACCACGCAAAGCACGCAACAAGGCGACAAAGCTATAGCCCAAGGCCCAACCGACGGCCTGGCCGACGAGCCCCTTGACCAAAGCTGAGGTTAATAGAATCTTTAATGTTCTCATCTCTCTATTCTCTAGTTCGCTCAAACCCTATTGCAGTGATTTGATGTAGGCGATAAGGTCGGCGGAGATATCAAGATCGATACCCTCGGCCGCCCCGACTTCTTGCTCTCGTTCTGCGAATCTATCGCCGAAATTACCGGGCATGACATTGGGTAGAAACCCGTCCACGATCTGCAAGTTGGGATCAATAATGGAATTGTGCAGATATTCGTCGTTAGCTTCTGTTGTCGAGCCATCTGCCAGCTTCACATTGTGCATATATAAGCCCTGCCATGTCGGGCCCGCGCTGGGAGTGCCGTCGGTTGTATGACAGGCGACACAAGCGAACCCTTCTGTGCTGGCCCAATAAGCGCCACGTTCTTCAGGCGTCATATCAGCAAAAGATGGACCCGCTGATTTTTGTTCTATCCAGGCCTGAAAATCCTCAGCGCTGACCACTTTCACATCCGCTTCCATGGTAGTATGGTTCTGGCCGCATATCTCAGCACAACGTAGCCGGTAGTTGCCAATCTCGGTGGGGGTAATACGCAGCGTCGTCTCACGGCCGGGGACGAGGTCTTGTTTGACGCGGAATTCCGGGACCCAGAACGAGTGAATGACATCTTCAGCGTTCATTTTAAGAACAATCGTACGATTTACGGGCAGTACCAGTTCGGCCGCGGCGGCGTCACCCTGCTCAGGGTATTTGAAACTCCAGCTCCATTGCCGGCCAGTGACGTTAACCGTCATCTCGCCATCTTTGGGCCGAGTGATTTCATTAAGAGTAAACGCGCCCCATACACCAAAACCAAGCACGACCATTAAAGGTATAACGGTCCAGGTGATCTCAAGCTTGGAGTTGCCGTGAATGTGTGGCCCGTCAGTCTCATCGCCGTCGGCCCGGCGAAAGACAAATATCGAATAGATCATCATCACCATGATGAGTGAAAAGAGAAAAGAGATCATCCAGAAATGGCCGTTAAATAGATGATCGATCGGCCTGGCCTCAGCGCTAGCAGCCATCGGCAACGCCAGGATGACATCAAACAACAGGCGCAAGGCAACTGTCGATAGAATCACCAGTATGATGATGTTGATAAAATGTCTAAATCGTCCCATTCTTTCTTCAAATCCCTACTTAAGGCAGACCCGAATCGAATCCACTCAATTACCTCGGCCGAACATCGACCCCCTACAACTCCACACAAAACTAACGTCATTCGATGACGTTAGTCGACGCGGCTAGCATACACGCAAAGGGCCGGACAAAACCGGCTCCTTGCCCGGCAGGCGCAGCGCCTTGCCACGTACCCGCCTCAAGCGCCGGATATTCTACTTTGGGGCATTCAAAATAGCAATAACGCCAATGCCTAATCCAACGACGAGTAAACCGGTTATGACGACGGCGATAAGATCCCAAGGGATGGGCATCGATTCCGTACGATTGAAGGCCGCCAATCGTCCGGAACGCAGCCACAATCCCATGGCGGTGAGAGCAATGATCATAGCGGTCATGACGAGGGCCAAGGTCATATTGATGATCGATGAGTCCCGGATGACCAACCTATCAGGAAAGAGCATACTGGCGAAGAGGAACGTGCCAAAGGCGACAAACATCAGAATCGTAATAGCTGTCGTGAAGACACCCCATCGCTGCCAGGTTGACTCCGGAGCGACGCTAGTCGGCCGCGTCTGACGCATTTCGGCGACCTGAGTGTCATAGCGTTTCTGCAGGGCAGCCGCCTGCTGCTGGAAGTCAGGATTCTCTGTGTTTCGCGCGACCTGGCGAGAAAGGAGGGTATAGATGAGGGCAAGGACCAGCCCCGCGCCAATGACGAGTCCGAAGATAAGAGCCGCCAACCCCAGCATCAACTGCCAGCTCGGCAACGTCACCTCGGAGCGGCCGCCGACCGGCATTGGCAACGGGATCGTGACTGTGGTGGTCTCTGAGGGCAACGGTGTTGTGGCACCACTATTGAAAAAGGCCGGCAACAAGATCGTCAGGAGGCCGCTCCCGACGAGTATAATAAAGATTATTCCCCACGTAATCAATGAATTCTTGTTCTTCAAGAGACCATCTCCCAAAAGTTTATGGCATGCCTTATATCAAGCGCTATCGCTCAGAGCGACCATATACTATCACAAATATTTCTTTAGCAATAGGAGTATAAAAGTCGATCATCAATCAGATTCGCGTGCACTCCCGCGCTCGCCCAGCCGCCCTAGTAAACGACGGATGGGCGATCCCTTGGGAGCGGTGGGCATCTCCTGTTGCAGTTCTTCACGTAAGGCCAGCAAGGTACGATGATAGAGAGACTTAATCGCCCCTTCGCTACGCCCCATAACGGCGCCTATCTCAGCATTGGACAGGTGCTCTACGAATTTTAATGCAAGCAACTCCTGACGGTCAGACGGCAGGCGACGAACGACGCGCAACAATGCCGCCCGATCTTCGGCCAGCAACATGGCCGCTTCAGGTCCGTTTTCGTTCACCTGCCAGCGACTTAGATCGTCGAGAGAGATAATCTTGCGACGGCTGCGATCCCGGTGCCAATTAGCGACAAGATTGTGGGCAATGCGATAGAGCCAGGCAGAGAACGGAACGCCGCGATCATCATAATTAGGCATGTGCTGCCAGGCTCGCATGAAAACCTTGGCCGTCAAATCCTCCGCGTCGGCGTCACTACTGGTACGATAATAGATATATTGGTAGATCCGCTGTGAATAGCGCTCATAAAGTTGGCCGAAAGCGTCTTGATCGGACTTGGCATGCTCGATCAAAGCCGACTCATCATTATTTGAATCGACTGGTTTATCTGCCATACTTACGTCGCCAACCTCTTGAGCCTCTCTCGGCAAAGCCATCGGAATAGCGGGCAGTATAACAAAAGCGCCGGTGGATGACGAACCGGGCAGGCCTGGGCGCCCCGTGCCGGCAAAGCATAATCGTTAGCCAGGCGACCAACAACCAAAAAAGTTTTGACAAGGCGCCGATTCCATTCTATAATTCGAGTTCGCGTGATGTGGGTTCACCAACCACGCCTGCATCGCGCGTCATGAACAACAAGTCATATTGACGAACACCGGCGCCGGACAAGGTTGCCGGTTCTTTTTGGAGGTTAACGTGTACGCTATTGTAGAGAGTGGTGGCCGGCAATACCGCGCCGAAGAAGGCAACACCTTCTCCGTAGAGAAGTTGCCTTATGAAGTCGGTGACCAGGTGGAACTGAATGACGTGTTGCTGATCGCCAACGGGGATTCCGTGCAGGTGGGTCGGCCGACCGTATCCGGAGCCACTGTTAAAGCGACTGTTGTCGAACAATATCGGGGCAAGAAGATTTTCGTCTGGAAATACCGCTCAAAGCACCGCTATCGCAGACGTCGTGGTCATCGGCAGGATTATACGCGCCTGCGCATTGACGAGATCGTCGCCGGGTAATCCAAACGGGAAAAGCTTAGGAGAGTTATAACATGGCACACAAGAAAGGTGGCGGATCAACCCGTAACGGTCGCGACAGCAACGCCAAGCGCCTGGGCATCAAGCGCTACGGTGGCGAGTATGTCGGCCCCGGTACCATTATCGTCCGCCAGAAGGGAACGAAATATCGCCCTGGAAATAACGTCGGTGTGGGTAGCGACTATACCATCTACTCCCTGATCGACGGACAGGTAACATTTGAACATCGTTTCGGCCGTAAGGTCGTCAGCGTTTATCCGGCACAACTGGAAGCCGCGGGAGAGTAAGCCGCCATGAAGGAATCCATTCATCCAAAATGGTACCCTAACGCCAAGGTCATCGTCGAAGGTGAGGTCGTCATGACCGTCGGCTCAACCAAGCCGGAGATCTCGGTCGAAGTCTGGTCGGGCACTCATCCTTTCTACACCGGTACGCAGCGTCTGATGGACACCGAGGGACAGGTCGATCGCTTCATGCGACGTCTGCAGAAACGGGAAGAAATCCAGACCCATACCGAAACTGTGAAACAGCGCCGAAATCCGGAAAACTTCAGCATTGAAGAGATGGAGCTCGGCACGCGCGCCAACAACGCGTTAACACAGGCGGGGCTGACCACTGTGGGCGACGTCTTGAAGCTCTTGAAGCAAGGGGACGATGAGATCCTGGCGCTCCAGGGCATCGGCCAAACAGCGCTCATCAAGATCAAGCGCTACATGCGTGACGAAGAATTGATCGACTAATCGTCATCCGGCCGCCAAATGGCGCGATCCGGTTTTGTAAGAAAACTCGATTGAGAGGATAATAGGGCTGATACGTTTTAATACGTGTCAGCCCTTTTATTATTCAGGAGATGCCCATGACCCCGCCATCGCACGTTACTCACCCACGTGGCCGGATCGAACTCATTTGTGGAAGTATGTTCAGCGGCAAGACAGAAGAGATGATCCGCCGGCTGCGAAGGGCCGTCATCGCTCGCCAGCAGGTGCAAGCTTTCAAGCCGGCCGTCGATTCCCGTTACAACCTCGAAAAGGTGACGTCTCATAACGGCCTGTATTTCGAAGCCCAGCCCGTAGAATTATCGAGTGATATTTTCGATCTGCTGGACCCTGAAACCGACGTAGTCGGGATCGATGAGATACAATTCTTCGATGAGGGCATCGTCGAGGTATGTGAAAGGCTGGCGGAAGACGGCAAGAGAGTGATTTGTGCCGGTCTGGATATGGATTTTCGAGGGCTTCCGTTTGGCCCGATGCCCGCCCTTCTGGCTCGGGCTGAGGACGTTCACAAATTACACGCCATCTGTGTCATTTGTGGCGAAGACGCCAGCCGCACCCAACGCTTGATCGAAGGCAGGCCGGCGGCATTTGATGATCCGATCGTACTGGTCGGCGCGGCCGAAGTGTACGAAGCGCGCTGTCGCCAATGCCATCAAGTTTTACCCGCTTCAGAATCCGCCATCGCGGAAGGGGAGGAGCAGAGCCATGCGTGATATCTGGGCTGATATTGATAACATACTCATCGACGAGGCAACGCTGCAGGCCAGGGTCAAGGCGCTGGCTGCTCAAATCGAGTCTGATTACGCCGACCAGGACGATCTACTGCTGATTTGCGTCCTGAAGGGAGCGTATATCTTTCTATCCGACATTTCCCGCTCATTGAAGCGCCCTCATAGCATCGATTTCATGGGCATTTCCAGCTATGGCAAGGGCACGACCAGCATGGGCGCGGTGCAGATCATCATGGACTTGAAGGCGCCCATCGAAAATCGAAACGTCCTTATCATCGAAGATATCATCGACAGCGGCCAGACGCTCAACTATATGCGCCGAAATCTTATGGCACGGTCGCCTGCGTCGTTACGAATCTGCACCTTACTGAACAAGCCCGCTCGCCGTGAGATCGACGTAGAGGTAGATTACATCGGTTTCGATATCCCCGACGAGTTCGTCGTCGGCTACGGACTGGACTTTGATGAGATCTATCGCAATCTGCCGTTCATCGCTATCCTGAAACCAGCAGTATTCGCCCACTTGTTTGCATAGACTCGGCCTTGGCGGCCGGAATAATGTGACCGAAATAGAAGGCTTATCGCTGACACCCTTGATGGATCGACTTCGCCCGCTCCTTGCAGCGGAGGAGACGCCAGTCTATGTCGTCGGGGGAGCGGTACGTGACGCGGTCCTGGGGAGAGCCAACCACGACATCGATCTAGCCGTGCCTTCGGGAGCCATCGCTTTGACCTTCCGGCTGGCCAACGCGCTCGGTTATCCCGCCTACGCGATGGACGTCAAACGAGATGTCGGCCGCATCCTCGTATTGGAGGAAGGGACAACGCTCGATATCGCACGTTTTCGTGGCTCGACTCTCGAAGACGATCTGCTCGGCCGCGACTTCACGATCAACGCCCTGGCGATGCCAGCCGATGGCCACTCGATCGAAGACATCATCGATCTCCATAAAGGGCTGGATGACTTGGCGACGAAGGATATTCGCGTTGTTCATGAGCACACAATCGCTGACGATCCAGTGCGAGCGCTGCGGGCAGCCAGGTTTTCTGTCCAATTGGGTTTTAGGTTAACAGCGGAGACGCGCGCTGCGGCTCAGGCCATCGCGCCTACCTTGCCCGAACGAACATCCGCCGAGAGGATTCGCGATGAACTCTCGCAACTGTTATCAGTTGATGAGCCGCACGCGGGAATTGCCTTGTTGCATGAATTGGGCCTGCTCGCGCCAGCACTACCCGAGATCGCCGCACTTGATGGCATAGCTCAATCCTCCCCACACCATGAGGGTGCCCTCCAGCATACCCTGACTGTTTTGCGCTATCTGGCGCAAATAGAGCGGCTGGTCGATGGGAGGCCCGTGACGGTCACGTGGAGCGAAGAGGTCGAACAGCTCATAAAGCCTTATCGAACCGAATTATGCGAACATTTAGACAAGTCCGTGGACGGCGGATTCAAAGGGCGATTGCTCCTGCGATGGGGCGGTCTATTCCACGACGCCGGCAAGGCGGCCACCCAAACAATCGATCCCGATGGCCGTATCCGTTTTACAGGCCATGATGAGGCAGGCGCGGATATCGCCGGCGAGAGGTTGTCATCGTTCGGCTTTAGCAACGAAGCTGTCCGTAGAGTACGACATATCGTCGGTGGGCATATGCGGCCGCTTTACCTGACTCAGGATGGCCGGCTGCCCAGCCGGCGGGCCGCCTACCGTTATTACAAGACTCTACACGAGGCAGGTCAGGACGTCGGGCTACTGGCGCTGGCCGACCATCTGGCAACATATGACGGTATCGGCGGCGAACAGGACTGGAAAGCGCTGCTAGCTACCATTAGAGTACTATTCGGAACGTACTTTGAGGATTATGAGCAGACCATCGCCCCGCCGCGGCTGCTGGACGGTCAGGCGGTGATGGAGCTGGCGAATATACCGCCGGGGCACGAGGTCGGCCGCCTGCTGCGCCTCCTGGAAGAGGCCCAAGCCGCCGGGGAAGTAAGCACGCGCGACGAAGCCGCAGTCTTTATTCAACGACACGCCGGCCGATAGGGTTGAAAAGTGCCTCCCGTCAGTAGACAATCCCGTCCCCGAGTGCAGGATGCAAGACTACTCGATCGCCATCCGATCCTGATACCCGGTATGGATCTCATGGTAATATTGAACCGAAGGCTCCCCCAGCCGCCAGCAAAGATAAACGTCGCGTCCGTCACGCTCGCAGAGGAAGTCGACCAGGCCGGAATCTATACTCTTCAGAACGCAACCATAAGAGCTGAGACGCTTGACCAGCAAATCGATCTCTTCAAAATCAACGACCAATTGGGATACTTCAGGGCCGCCGAAGTCGCTCTGAAGGCTGGATAACAAGCCCTTGGCGCTTTGACTTTGATGGCTAATGCGGCGACGTAGCTCAAGCATACGGCCGACGATCGGCTCCAACTCAGGAAGAGCCGCGTTAGCTTCCTCGACGGTGAAATATCGCATGGTCATCTCTATTTCATCCCGCTTGTATTAAATAAAACAAAAAAGGGCGACAGCCTTTCGACTCGCGCCCTTCATACTGTCAAATTGGCCAGGTTTATCAGTGGCCGCCGCAACCGCAGCCGCCCGCCTCGGAATAACCACCGCCATCTTCCGTCTTAAAGGACGTGCCACAGCCACAGGAGGTCACCGCATTGGGGTTCTCGATCTTGAAACCGCCTCCCATGATGCTGTCAACATAGTCAATCGTCGCCCGGTCGAGGTACATCATGCTGGTGGGGTCAACAAAGATCTTGACATCACCATATTCAATAACATGGTCATAACTACGGGCTTCGGCCTCCAGAGCCATGCCATATTGCATGCCGGAGCACCCGCCGCCGGCCACGAAGACGCGCAGGCCATAGTCGGGCACATTCTTCTGGATCAGAAGTTCACGGACGGTATTCGCGGCCGCGTCAGTCAAATAAACGGTCTCTGTTTGAATCTGCTCTAGTTCCTGGATATCCGTCATGTTTCAACCCTCTTCTCAAAGACAACGACCGCCTTTGAATGATTTCGGGGGGATTCTAGCAACGTGACCAATAGATGTCAATTCTTATCAAGAATTTCATCATAATCATCGAGTCACCGCAGGCGATTCCTCCGATCCGCCCGGTCATCGTAACAGCCCGGTGATATTTCCTTGACGGAGACCGGGGGCTTGGCTATTCTGGCAGGCGTTATGTATTTTACTGCTTGGGTTCTCCGGGCAACAAAGGTGTCGATGAGAGCTTTATCCGGTATCGGCGTTCTATTAAGTATTATCTTCGCCACGGGCACGGTGTTGACCGCATGTGGCGGGCAACACACCCCCGAGTCGGTGGCCGCTCCCCCTGTCCAGGAAGTGGAGGCCGTACCTACTGTGTCGCTACCGGCCACACCCTCCACCTCAAAAGCGTTGCCGACGCCGGCTGATACACCCGTTCAGCCCGCCTCGCCCACTCCTCCGCCGACGGCGACCATTGACCTGACAGTCGCAGTACAAGCCACGCAGACGGCCGCGGCCTTCCCGCCAACGCCCCTCATCGTCGGAGAGGAACAATCTACGGTCGAGTTAATCCCATCTGAAACGGCCACGAGCGAGCCACTGCCGACGCCGATGGACATCTATAGCTGGACGCTAAAAGTGCCCATATTAATGTACCATTATATTAGCGAGCCGCCGCCCGGCTCAGACATTTATCGAGTAGACCTCTCCGTGTCGCCCGACGATTTTCGGCAGCAGATGGCGTTCCTGAGCGAGAATGGCTACACCCCGGTCGATCTGAACACCTTGTCGTTAGCCATCGTCAACCGGGCTACATTGCCTGAAAAGCCGGTCATTATCACCTTCGATGACGGGTATCTCGATGCTTACGAGAATGCGTTCCCGATCCTCCAGGAGTACGGCTTCGAGGGCACATTCTTCATCATCACCGAGTTAATCGATCTGAAGAGCGAAGGGTATATGAGCTGGGAGATGATTGAGGAAATGTCTCGGGCCGGCCAACGAATTGAGTCGCACTCAAAAACACACCCCGACCTGACATTGCAAAGTCGCGACTCGATCATTTATGAACTCCTCGGCTCACTAGAGACCCTCGCCGCCCATACCGGCTACCGGCCGCGTTATCTCTGCTATCCGGCCGGCCGCTATAACGATGAGACCATCGCCATTCTGAAAGAGCTGGACTATTGGGGCGCAGTAACCACTATGAACGGAACCTGGCACGGCTTTGACGATCGATTTGAATGGCGCCGGGTGCGTATTCGTAATACCACCAGCATCACCGAATTTGGCTATATGCTGGATATGGAAGGCACGCTCCACGGAAAGCCGCCATCTGATGGCTAGCCGGTTGTTTATGGGCCACGCTTGAGCTACAGTTACTTATATTATTCCTATCGGACAGGACATTCATGGACCGGATCATCATCAAAGATTTATTGCTTCGTGGAATCATCGGAATTAACCCGGATGAGCGGGTCAAAAAGCAGGATATTCTACTGAACATCGTCATGTATCATGACATTCGCGCCGCAGCCCAGAGCGACGACATCAAGGATGCGGCCAACTACAAATTGATCAGCAAGCGTGTCATCGAGTTTGTCGAGGACTCTTCTTTCTTGCTGGTCGAACGGCTAGTGACAGAGATAGCCCGGCTCATCTTGACTGAATTTTCTATCGAACGCGTGCAAGTTCGAGTAGAGAAACCCGGCGCGTTGCGTTTCGCCAAGTCGGTCGGTATCGAGATCGATCGTCAGCGCGAAGATTTCGGGCTATAGATCAAAGCCGCGGCAGGAGTTCTAATACGGAGAATGCACAGCGTCGTTCTACTGTTGGGATCCAACATCGATAAGGAGAAGATGCTGCCGGCGGCCGTTCGCCTTCTGGCAGAAGAAGTGGAGCTGCTGGCGATCTCACCCGTCTATGAAGCGGTGGCGGTGGAATCATACAAGCACCCGAACTTCTTCAATGCCGCCGTTTTAATCCGGACAAATAAGACAGCCACTGCCCTGAAAGACGACACGCTGACGAACATCGAACAACAGTTAGGCCGGCAGCGGACGGCCGACAAGAACGCGCCGCGCACCATCGATCTCGACATCATCCTCTTCGATGATTTGGCCTTTGATTACACGCCAGCCGATGGGCACGCCCGCCACATTCCCGAGCCTAACCTGCTGCAATATGCCTATTGCGCTTACCCGGTGGCCGATCTTCTGCCGACCATGAGCCATCCCGAGACAGGTGAAACTATGCGAATAATCGCCAAACGCATCGCTCGCGAAGAGGCGTCCAGGGTTGTCCCCACTGTGTGGAAGCGCGAGGATTTTGATCTGCGCCCGCAGATAGAAGCGCCCAGTTCTACTTGCTAAGCGAAATATCCAGCGCGTCTGAGACGGGGTTGGCAGCTTCGTCCAGTAGAGGAACGCCCTCCAACGAAGGGTAGCGGTACATACCGACGCGCATGATCAACGGCGGTTGAGGCCTGGACGAGAGGGGCAGCCAGAACCGGCTGATGATCACATCCCCCTGCCTCCATTGCGAACCCGCGAAAGCTGCTCCATCGGCCTGAGAAACCCTCACCCCGGCTCCATCCAATAGATGATTGAAAAGGTGGTAATCGGCCGGATCAGGGTTGTCGGCCGGCCTCCAGCGAACATCCCAGAGAGCGCCTCCGGATTCAGTGTGTGGCCCATCATAGCCGATCAGATGGACGAAATTGGCAAGCAAAACCGGCGAGGGCCATGTGACGCTCATCTCAGGAGCGGCCGACGGCGGCAAGACGTAAAGGGTATAGGCAATGCCTTCATTTACATCTACATCGATGGCCGTTGCCTCTGCTGAAGCAGCTTCGAAAAGATTCCGAGTAGACGTGCGCTCGTCGGCCGCCGGCGTATCTAACAGCGCGACCGATGGCGATGCAGGAAAGACAGCCTCGGCATTGAGATCGACATATCTCACCGGTACACCATGAAGCAAGGCGCGGAATTCGGCCGGGAAATCCTCGCGTTCCGGATCGGAGCCGTCTCCAACGATCAACACTTCGGCCGCATCTGTCTCGACCATAAGCTCGCGAGCGCGATCGGCAACGGCAACCTTCACCCCGAGAGGGATGCCGAACCCACCCATGCCCGGCGACCTGCTGATAGCGCCCATAAGATGCACCCAGGCGGCCAGCTGCAGCGCGACGATGAGGCCGAGCGCCAACCACGCCGGCCATCGCGCTTGCATCCGGTCGATCAGTTCGCCCATCAGCACGCCCGCCAGCAAGTAAAGCGCCGGCAGAGAGATGATGAAATAGTGAATATAGACGGGCGTGCGGTGCCAGGTGAACGCGATAATCGGGCCGAGAAACCACATCAAGCCAATGAAGGCGACCTGGGTCGCCGGGTTGCTCCATCGACGCGAGATTAAATACAGACACCACCCTACCCCTGCGAGGAGAATGGCCAACCATACCAGTTGGCCAGCGAACACGCCCGGCAGGCCGGCGTAATCCGGGGCCGCGACGGCATGAATCCCCCGGCCGATAGCGATCTCAAAGGAGAGGCGTAACGCATCGAACGAAACCTCGGCCACTGTCTGGCCCGTAGTAAACGGCAGCCCCCCTTCGGCGCCTATTCGCCCCCACAGATACCAGAGGAACGGCGCGGCAGTCAGCATGGATAACAATCCGCCTATGATTAGAAACCGCCAGTCGACCCGGCGGTGAAAGACCACCAGAAACAGCAGCGTCGCCGGGGCAAGGCCGATGGCCGCCGGGTGAATCTGAACGGCGATGGCCAGAAAAAGAAGGTGGAAAATGATATACCGGGAACGCCCCTCAACAAAAGTCAATACGGCGCTGATAGCCCAGCCAACCCCAAAGACGGGCAATAAATTCTGGGCCCATATCTTGCGCGAGAACAGGATGGCCCACGGGCTTACAGCTAACATAAGGGCGGCGACGGTGGCGGCGGAAACGCCCCAATAGCGACGGCCAAGCCAGTAGATTCCGGCGACGGCTATCACGCTGAGAAGCCCGGTAAACAACGTCGCCGCATAAGGGTGCTGCCAGATAAGCAACGGGATCGAATAGATCCACACGCTCATCGGCGCGTTAGGGAACCCAACTGAACTGCTGATGCCGCGAAAGGCGAACTCCCCGTCACTCATGCGCAAAGCAGCTGTCAGCAAGCGGCCTTCGTCAGCTTTGAACTCCGTCAGGCCGGGCAAAGCCAATCGAACAGCAGCAGCCAGCAGCAAAATGCCGAGGAACGTGGCCGCACCAACCCACGACCTGCTTCGCGATTCCCCGGTTAATCCAGCCACGTGTGATTCAGCCATCATTCCAATCAAAATCAAGCGTCAGGCTAACGGGGCAATGGTCGGAGCCTGTTACATCGGGATGGATGGCGGCATCGAGCACGCGCGACGTCAGATTGGGTGAGACGAAAAAGTAATCGATTCGCCAGCCGATATTCTTTATACGCGCGGAGCCTATCTGCGACCACCATGTATAAGCCCCAGCCTGATCGGGATAATGCATTCGATAGGTGTCGAGATAGCTATGCTCGACGACGCGATCCAGCCATTCGCGTTCGATGGGCAAGAAACCGGTTGTATTCTGGTTCTGGCGCGGGCGCGCCAGATCAATTTCCCGGTGGGCCGTATTGACATCACCGCAAAAGACGATCGAGCGCCCTTGCATCCGCTGATACTCAATGTAGGTTAGAAAATCAGCGTTATAGCGCATCTTGAAAGGAACGCGAGTATGGTCGCGGCTGCCGTTAGGGAAATAGGCAGTGATGAAAAGAAAGTCGCCATAGTCGGCTACGATGGTGCGACCTTCACGATCGTACTCATCGACCCCCAGGCCCAGGTGAATCGAATCGGGCTCACGACGACTATACAACGCGACACCGCTATAACCAGGCCGTTCGGCCGGTGCCCAATAAGTATGATACCCGGGCGGGCTAATCAATTCATCGGGCAACTGGTCGGGCCGGCATTTGATCTCCTGAATGCCGAGGATGTCGGGTCTCGCCTGCTCTAGCAACTCGAGAAAGGCTCCCTTGCGGTGCACGGCGCGCAACCCGTTAACATTCCAACTATAGAGACGAAGCATGACCACGATTGTAACACGAACGCAGCTATGGCCGGCTCTTTTAAATCGGTGACTCGAGCGCTCTTATTGAACCGCGATGATGCGCGAGTTACAATCATTTTGATGAGACGCCCGATTGATCCCCTTACCAATCTTTACGACCTGAGCCGCTCCGCCTTGCATGACTTGTTGGCCGAGTGGGGCTACAGTGATTATTATGCCGGGTTGGTCTGGTCGGGCCTCTACCGCGACTTAGCGACAGAGACAGACACGATAACCGGCTTGCGACCCGATCTATCCCGACAGCTATCGGCCGAAACGACGATCGGCAGATTGCCACAACAAATGTCCGTCGCCAGCGCCGATGGTCACACGCACAAGTTCTTGCTGGAGCTGGCCGACGGGCAAGCCATCGAGACGGTGCTGATGTACTTCCGTGGCCGAGCCACCGCCTGCGTCAGTACGCAGGTAGGTTGTGCCATGGGTTGCGTCTTTTGCGCCACAGGCCAGATGGGTTTCCGGCGTCATCTGACATCGGGTGAAATCGTTGCCCAAATCGTCCATGTCGCCCAGGGGTTGCGCGAGCGAGGAGAAACGTTGCGCAATATCGTCCTGATGGGCATGGGCGAACCGCTCCATAACTACGACGCAACGATGGCCGCCCTGGAAACAGTGACGGACCATCGCGGGCTGGCGATCGCGCCCCGATTTATCACCCTCAGCACCGTCGGCGTAGTGCCCGGCATCCGGCGGTTAACTGAAGAAGCGCGACCGTTCCGCCTGGCAGTAAGCTTGCATGGGGCGACGAACGAGGAACGCATGAAGCTCGTGCCAATCGCTCGCCGCTGGTCTCTATCTGAGCTAATCGACGCCTGCCGCGATTATAGCGAGAGGCTGGGGCGGCGAGTCTTCTTCGAATGGACGCTCATCGAAGGGCAAAACGACACGCCCGAACAAGCTCACGCACTAGGCCACCTGCTACACGGGCTGAACGCCCACGTCAACCTGATTCCTCTTAACCCTACCATCGGTTATGACGGCCAACCGACCAGCGCAGTCGCTATAAGGGCGTTCCAGCACGTGCTGGCAGAATATGGCCTGCCCAGCACTGTCCGGCAACGCCGGGGGATCGACGTGGCGGCCGGATGCGGCCAGTTGGCGACGACTCGCTAATGAAGGGAGACCAGGGATTTCTAGCGGTCGGCTTCCTCGCGCTGATTCCAGTCGGGGTCAGGCGCCGTGTAGATCAATGGCAGACTGACCAGCGTCACCGCAAACTTCACCGCTAAATTAAACAAAAAGATCTGCCAGACCACCGGCCAGGGCAAACTGAGTGGGCTATTTGCCAAACCCGGCAGAGGGCCGAACGCGCCGACAGCAAAGATGAACGAATCGATCGGAACGCTGACGGCATTGCTGACGAGAACCCTGGCCCATTGGTAACGAGTCGTCACCTTTGTCACGAACCAGTGATAGACCTCGGTATCAAGTAATTCGCTGACCACTTCAGCGATGATCGAGGCAATGACAATGCGCCAGACGGGGCCGAGGATCGCGGAGAAAGAATCGCCCAGCCCCCATGCCGGATCGCTGGGCACACCCGCTACCCAGGCCAGATAGCCGGCCATCACCAGGTTAATGATGGCCGCCATGATGATGAGCGTCCGTACATGACGCTTGCCCAGGATCTTGTGGGCGACATCCCGCAAGGTGAACGTGATGGGGTAAATGAACGTCCCCATGTCCACGGCCAACCCCAGCACGATGCCGATCTTAAGACTGGCGACGTCAGACAGCATCTGCGCGCCGGCATATGCAGACACAACGATAACGGCCGTCCGGCTAAAAGTAATGGCCGCCGTCCGTGGGGCAGCGACCGAAGATTCCAATTGAGTCACTATATTCTCCTTGTGTTGTTCAGGCGGGTGGATTGACCGCCGCAGTTTTGTTAAGCCGGGTACTCTGCCACCGACGGGGGAAAAGTATAGCAGGAAATCAGACTTAAGGGGGAGTCGTTGCATGAGTGCATAGCAACATGCCATCGGATAATCGCACCGTCGCGCGCTCACCCGTCATCTCGTTGCTGATGCCTCGAGTTGGGCCGAAATCCAGAATCTCGTCCTGCAAGGGCCAACGAAGGCCGATTGTCTCGCGCACTCTGACGGGACCACCTAGCGGAATGAGCGAGACGACATCGCCGGCCCGCCCCGTGATCGTAGCCTCAGCAGTAATCAACCGAGCCGTCTCGTACTCATCGATCAGAGTCACCGAATGGCCGATCAGTTCAGGGTGAGCCAGCAGAGTGATATTACCGAGGGTCTGATCGAGACGGCCGCCGAAGCCACCCAAAACCAGCAACTCGGCGTCGGGGAAGCGCCGCCTGGCGTGCAGGAGGGCCAATTCCAGATCGGTCTCTTCCTTGGCCGAGGGATAGCGGATCAGCTCCATATCCCAATCGGCAAGTTGTTCATCGATACCCTCCGGCAATGAATCAAGGTCGCCTATGAGTGTGTCGGGGATCTGGCCCAGCGCGAGAGGGTAGCGAATCCCGCCATCGGCAGCGATGACAGCTTGAGCACGGCTCAGGTATGGCTCAATCCAGGCGATGTTTTCAATGACACCGTTGGCAAAGACGAGAACAAAATCAGCAGGAATTTCCATGATGACAACTGTCTCTGAATATCAGGAGAAGGTATGGTAACGTTTCAAGGCGGCCCGCGCCACAGTTGTTTGTCCCTCTGCCGAATCAGGGTCTCTACGGCATCGAATATCACGGCTTCGCTATTTGACCTCATCGCGCCTAAAGGGCTAAACTCGCCTCATCCGGTAGATACGAGCGATAACCTATGAGTGACGAAACCGATAAAGAGCAGAAAAAGAGTTCAGCATTGCGACTTCGCCGCGAGCTGGCCGAGATTCAAAACTCCGTAACCTATGGCTGGAAGGCCATTACCATCGATATTCGTAACGGGCTAAAACGGATGCGGAAGGCACGCCTCGACTACGTCGTGCTATCTGTCGGAGGCTCGCTGCCGGAACGTGATGGAATGCCACGGGGGTTCCTGGGGAGACGGTTACCCTTCCCTGCCCAGCCGTTGAGCATGCAGCAGTTGAACGATCGCCTGCGTGCGGTCATCGACGCGGATAACGTGCGCGGCGTCGTTTTCGTCTTCACCGGCTTCAGCGCCAGGCTGGCGACCTTGCAAAATTTCCGTGCAGCCGTTGCGCGGCTGCGAGCGGCGGGCAAAGAAGCGATCGTCTACACGCCCTATCTCGACCTGGCTCATTACTATGCCGCTACGGCCGCCAAATACATCGTAGCTCCGCCCAGCGCCCAGTTTGAAGTACTGGGACTCTACACTGAAGTGACTTTCCTGAAAGATGCGATGACCCGAGCAGGTCTGGAAGTAGACGTCGTTCAGATCTCGCCTTATAAGACGGCTCTCGATCGTTTCAGCCAAACGGATATCACCCCCGAGAACCGCGAACAACTGGACTGGCTACTGGACGATGAATACGACATGCTCACCACCGACATGGCCGCCGGGCGCGGCATATCACAGACCGAAATGCGCAAGCTCATCGACCAGGCCCCTTATCCTGTCGAAAAAGCCCGTGACTTAAGACTCATAGACCATGTCGCCTATGACGATCAACTATCCGGCTGGTTGGGTCGAATGCTGATGCCGGCCAAAGAGGAGCGCTCGGCCGCAAAGGCGGCCGGGGAGGATGATACCAAGCCAAATTCACAGCCCCAGAAACATCAGGCCAAGCTGAAAACATGGAAAGAATCGCGCCGGATACTCATTCAGCGGCCGCGCCGGAGAATGCGTAAATTCGTCGGGGTGATATCTCTTGAGGGGATGATCGTCACGGGAACCAGTCGAAAGCCCCCCATCGATCTGCCCATCCCCTTTATCGGGGGCGAAGCCGCGGGCGACCAGACTCTGGTCGGATTGCTACGACGCGCGGAAAAGCTCGAAGAAATGGCGGCGCTGGTGTTCCACATAGACTCCGGCGGCGGATCGGCGCTGGCGTCCGATCTCATCGCCCGGCAGATCGAGCTCCTGGCCACCAAGAAACCGGTCGTGGTTTATATGGGCAATATCGCGGCCTCAGGGGGCTACTACGTGTCCGCACCGGCTCAACATATTATGAGCCAACAAGCCACACTTACCGGTTCCATTGGGGTTATCACGGGCAGGCTCAATTCCACAGGGCTATATAATCAACTCTCAATCAATCGAGTTACATTGAAACGCGGCGAGCACGCCGGACTATACCGCGATTCCGAACCCTGGACCGAAACCGAGCGCGAAATTTTCCATCAGTCCATCATCGATATATACGGGCAGTTCAGGAACATTGTCGCCAGGAATCGCAAGTTGACGCCAGAGGAAGTAGACGAAATCGGCCTGGGTCGAGTCTGGACGGGACGGCAAGCTCTGACACACCGATTAGTGGACAGTCATGGCGATTTTCTGGACGCGATCAAAAAGGCGGCCGAATTGGCCGCCTTACCCACCGATGATATTTATGCGATTCCGGTAGCGAATCTGTTTTCGCGAAGTTCGGCTTATACTCTGCCGGTTACCAACTCCGCTCAGGTTATTGAAGAGCTAACTCGTCTGCTCGCCGGCGAAGAACTCAAGGCGCTTGGGGGCCAGCCTTTGTTGCTTTTACCATATGATCTGCGGTTCAGGTGAGAAATCCGCGGCCGTATCCAACCAATCGTCTGTGCGGCTCTTGGGCTCACGGATATGGATGGTGACCAAAGAGTAGTTACCCTCGGGCTGCCGCTCCAGGCGATAGTTCAGCTTCCTCAACATGGCCCACATCGCCGAGTTGTTGTTTTGAACCGTACCAACGAGCTGCTCGTATCCGTCATCTTCGGCGTACTGAATAAGTAAGCGCATAAGGTTCGTTCCGATACCTTGATGCTGGTGATCATCGCGAACCGA
>JACFOH010000018.1:0-8631 GCA_019454405.1 Promineifilum sp. | reverse complement strand
TCCATAGGACGCACGTAAACCAACAGGCCGGATTTGGTCTGAAATGTTTCGATCGTGTTTTCGTCTCTCATATTGACTCCATATGACGCGATGCGTCATATAAAGAATACCATAGCCTATCCCAAAAATCAATATCTCTAACGGCATCCAACGTATTGTTAACGGTAACAGGGTATACAATGGGCATGAGCAGGCTGAGCGACCGCCCTGCTTCGACAAGTCAGCCGGACATAGCGTACAGGTTCAGCCCTGACATGCAACCTTTCCGAGAGTAGACCGTAATGTACGGTAGCGAGACAAGCTGATCATATCACGTGTCGGAGCCACTGGATTTTCCCCGACATTGGGTCAACAGCATCGACACAGTATTTGGCGAGGCGAGAAACAGAACATGAGTAAAAACGACAACGATTCCTTACGAGCATCACTGGCGGAACTCCCCTTCATCAGTCCGGCTCAAGTTGAGCAATGGGTCGATCTGCAACAAACGATCGACCGCACGAGGGATTATCTCATCCGAGCCGTTCCTCAGGCTCAGCATAGTATCGACGAAGCCCAAAAGATTTTGGCCCAGCGCACCTATACGCTCGTCTTCTTTGGAGGCACGGGAGTCGGCAAGAGCACCTTGATTAACGCGTTGCTCGGCCGCAACCTGTTGCCGACCGGAGCCGTAACGGCCGTCACGGGCACCATCGTCTACATCGAGCAAGCCGATGAGAACGAGGCCGAATCACTCGTCCTGAATTACTGGAGCAAGGAAGAGTTTGCCGAGCGCGTCCGTCGCCTGTGCCAATTGGCCGAGATCGATGGTTTCGATATCACCAACACCGGCGAGCGCGAGCAAGCCAAAAAGGATATCGTGGAACTAGAGGAGTCGCGTAAAGACGCGGCCAAGGCCGAGCGCGATGAGTACCTGGACATCATCCTTGATTGCATCGAATCTTACGAAAATAACAAGGAACTGTACAAAGAAGGTACGCCGTCCCCGGTTAATCTCCCTCTTGAAAAAGAAGAATCGCTCAAGCACCTGCGCGAGGACAGTTTCAAGGGCAGCAACCAGCGCCAGATTCGTCTGATCCGGTCGGCCACCTTCCGCATCCACCCCAAAACAGGGGTGCCGAATCTCCTGATGAATGGCTATTTACGCATCGTCGACGTACCCGGCCTGGGCGCCGGCATGCGCTTACACGAGGCCATCACCCTGGAAGAGATGAAGCGCGAGGACGCGATGATCGTCCTGGTAACGGACGCCGGACGCCAGAGAGTTGACGAGATGAAATCACTCTCGGCCGTCAACTGGATCAAAGAAAACCGGTTGTTCGGGCTGAGCGGCGGCGATCTGGACGAAGCGGCATCAAAGATATTCCTGGCCGTCAACGGCGCCAACATTCGCCAGGCATTCGACCGGCTCAATTCCGGCTTGCCCGAGGCTGAGTTGGAAGTCAAGGAAGTGACGCGCTACATCGCCCCGAATTATTGGGAACGCTATGGCAGTCGCGGACATAACCGGCCGTACTTCCTGGTGATGGCTCCGCCGGCGCTATACGTGCAGGATCCCGGCAATGCGCCCGAAGAGTTCGCCAGCGAAACCGAGCGTATTTTGAAGGTCTTCAAGGACCAACTCGGTGCCGTGGCGACCAAAGATCCGCTGGAACCGGAGACGAAGGAAGCGCTGCTAAAGCTGAGCGAAGTACCGCTATTGCGCGAGAGCCTGATTCATTTCATTCAATACGAGCGCGTGCGCAGCCAGTTACGCGAAGCAGCTACCCGCACTCGCAACGCTCTGCAGGCGCTGCGGTTCTATTATGAAAAACAACTGGCCGCCCGCGGCGTGCAGCCCCCCTTCTCCACCAGCTGGGAACAATTACAGGAACGCCGGTATGAGAACGTTCTCAACCGCCAGCAGAAGGAATTGCCCCGAGCATTCCATAACGCTTTGCTGGAACTGAGCAGCCGCACCAACAGCGACGAACGATTCCGACAGATGCTGCGGCCAACGTTGAGCGGCATCAAAGGCATGGTCCAGGATGCGGTGCAGCGGGAAGTCGAGATGTTGCTGGAAAACTACGGCACCGAGTTCTGGGACGGTCGCGATGTTACCTACGACAACCTGGTCTGGGGTACAAGCGGCATAGAAGTGCCGATCAAACGCATCCTGTTCCAGGTCGAACTGGTAATGCAGGACGGCGTCTCCAAGTTTATGCCTGAGGCGGCCGACATCATGGCTGCGGAACTGGAGCGGACGCTGGAAGCACACGAGATCTACTCTCGGCTGGAACGCTCGGCCTACGAACAGGAATATACCTACATCATCCCCGGGGAGGTCGAGAGCGCTGTCCCGCTGCACGAGGCTTACCGGATCATCGTCAATCGCGTTGGCCGTAATTTCCGCTACATCTGCCAGCAGGCGACGATGTACGAACTCATGCGATCTGATCGCTCGGTTCACTCGCGCCTATTCGTCGGGGAACAGGAGCTGGCGCTGCCGACCAACGAGCGGCTGCTGGACGTCGCTCTCTACGGGCCTGAGAGAGTCGCCCGCGAGATCGCCGCGTCGATGCCACAGATTAGCGCCTCAAGCGACGGAGAAGCGGTTGCACAACCGGTCGAGGAACCCATCGAGATCAATATCCTGGACACGCCCATCGGCGGGGAAGCGCCAGATCTCGACATCAGCTTCCTGGGTGAGGGTCAAACAGTCCCATCCACGGCTGAGCTGGAAACAAGCTACGCAGATCTGCTGGACAACGTGGCTGTCAAGGTTAACCGCATCTTCGCGGCCATCATCGACGACCTGTTCAGTGATGATGACCTGCTGCCTCGACTACGACGTCTGTTCTGGCTGGAGGCCACCAAGGCTGAGAGAGATTTCAACAATCTATTGATCAAGCCCATGCTGCGCCAGCACGATCGTAATCTGCACAAGCCGGAATTGCGCAAGGCGCTGGAAGTCGATCTGGAATCCGTCTCTGACCTGGAAGAGTTGATGCGCGTCTGGGACGGTCTGCACCAACTGGAAACAGGCCTGACGCTCTAATAATAGTGATTATCGCTGCCGGTGGCGGTGGGGACAGCCGCATCGTCGCCGGCAGCCGGTAGCCAGGTGGCGAGAATCCCTCTCCCTCGAAGAGGTAAGCGATGCAAGAATCCGCACAAAAACAAATTCAGGCCTTCCCGGGCAAGTCTCAGCTGGCTACGTTTGCCGGACGCCTGCTCGAATGGCTGAACCATGATCTGAACCCTCGTGGGGAGCCTCTGGCCGAATCCAGAGCCAGGGCGCTCTTGCTGGCGGCCAACGTCCTCGATGAACCAACGCGCCACAGCTTCGCCCAGGCAGTCGAATCAGAGCAAGGGATGCGATTAGCGTTATATAACCTATTGCGCGAAAGTGGTCTATCGGAGAATGATGAATGTGCCGCCCTGGCGATGGCCGCAGCGGTCGCTCCGGGCACGGACCAGGTATCGACCCCATCCTGGCTGGCATTGAGCGTGGCCGCTTTCGCCTGGCGCAGCGGTTTTCTACTCGACCACCTCGACCCCGCTTCACCGCCTACTCCTTATAGCCCGGCAGGCCAGGTCCTTAAGCGGACGGCCCACTTTATGCGCCAGGAAATTCAGCGAAGCGCCACAGAACGTGACAAGCTGAGCCGAAAACTAGCCCACGCCACAAGCAGCACGTCGTCGCTCGACACATTACATCCTGATGCGCCTGTCGCGCCGTTACCGCCTTATTATCGCTCGCCTGTGCCGGAAACCTATCCCGAATACAATCCCGCCATCGAGGTCGCGCCGGATGAGTTGGCCCACCACACGACGCCGATACGACAAGAACCGATCAGCATCACGAGCGACGATCTGGCGCCGGCCGAACCCGCCAGGCCAAGCCCTCCGGTTACTCAACCGTCATTGCGCGTCGATATATCGCCGGCCGAATCTTCCGCGCAGTCGGCGAGTCGATCACTCACCTCGTCGCACGTCAATGTGGTGATGCCTGGCGCAGCCGTGGCGGCCAGGAGTGGATCCGGCAGCAGAAAACGTGATCGCGGAAAATTAAAGTCGACCAAACTCCAAATCATTGTGCAAGAACGGCCGGATGGGCCGGGTTTATACGGACTACAAGTGAAGGTCAGTTCACGCAATACCCGTCGCTACGTCGCCGGCACGACCAATCAAGACGGCGAATTCACTTGTGAACTACCGGTGCCCGTAGATAGCGGACTGACCTACGATGTCGATGTGACCTGGCCGCGAGATTACGGCAATGATATAGAGCGCAAGTCAATTACGCTGAACGCCGACCGGACACATTTCACGCTGCCCTTCTACCGCACACTGAAGGGCTGAGCGTAAGACAATATGTCAGAGAGCGAACGCTTGCGGGTGACCGCGGAAGATATCGAGGCGCAGGGCAACCGGATCACCACCCCACCGGTGCTGACCATCCGGTTAGAAGATGTGCCGGATGCGCCGCCAATCCTGGCGTCCCGAACGGGCCACACGCTACTAATCACATCTGAGGATGTAGCGGCGTTTGAACCAGCAGGCGAAGAAGTTGTTTCAGCTCTTGAACAAAAGGTATACCAGATGGTAACCGAAGCGCGCGCGGCTCATATTCCGAAATGGATGGGGCGCGGGCCTCTGCTATGGCATCCTGCGCTGGCTCTGGTAGCTCGCCACCATTCGGCCGATATGCTCAACCGTCGTTATGTCGCTCATACGACACCGAACGGCATTACGGTAGGCCAGCGGCTGGATCGCGACCATATCAGCTATCTGGCCTGTGGCGAGAATATCGGTGTCGTATATGGCCCAGCCAGTCATGGCGAGCGTGGCGTGCAGGAGATTCACATGGCGTTCATGAATCAGCCGCGCCGGCTGACTAATCATCGCGCGAATATCCTGAACCCGCTGTGGACTCATGTGGGGATTGGAGTTGTCTACGCACCCGAGGGGCAACTCATCGTGACGCAAAATTTCATCGCTACGCTGACCAAGCCGGTGTAGAGGGATGTTAGTTTGAGGAGATAATGACAGAAACGATTGTCATAACCGATCCTGATAGCGATCGATATCACACATTCGGCTATATTAGCTGGTGGCAACAGGAAGTTGTCCGCAACGCCACAGTACTGGTCATCGGCGCGGGCGCTCTAGGGAACGAAGTCATCAAGAACCTGGCCCTGATGGGCATCGGCAACATCCTGATCGCCGACTTCGATACTATCGAGGATAGTAATCTCAGCCGTTCGATCCTGTTCAGGACGAGTGACCGCGGCCGTCGCAAGGTAGACGCCGCCGCCGCCGCGGTCAAGAAAATCAATCCGGATGTGAAGGTCAAGGCCTGGCACGGAGACATCAACTTCGAGATGGGACTAGGTGTGTTCCGTCACGTCGATGCCATCGTAGGCTGTCTGGATAATCGCGAAGCGCGTCTGTCGATCAATCGATTCAGTTGGGCGGTCAACCGGCCATGGGTCGATGGAGCCATTCAGGAACTGATGGGGATCGTCCGCGTCTTCAGGCCGGGCGACGGAGCTTGCTATGAGTGCACCCTGACCGATCAGGATTATCAAATCATCAATCTGCGCTATTCATGCCCGCTGCTGGCGCGGCAGGATATCTTGCAGGGCAAAGTGCCGACAACGCCAACGAGCGCGTCGATCGTAGCCGCTTTCCAGACCCAGGAGGCGCTCAAACTCATCCATGGCATGGAAGTACAACCCGGAAAGGCGTTGATGATCAATGGACTGACCAACGACATCTACACAACAGAATATCCGGTGAAAGAGTTCTGCATGAGCCACTCCACACTCGATCCGATCGTGGAGCTGCCGGAGGCGTCGGCTGATAAGACGACCCTGGCTGAGTTATTGGCGGTCGCCCGTGAACGGCTTGGCCCGGAAGCCGTGCTCGAGTTTGACAGCGAGCTTGTGGTGTCAATGGTCTGCGGCTCTTGCGGCAATGTGGAGCCGATGTTCCAGCGAATGGCACGTCTATATGAGGAAGCGGCCGTCTGTCCGCATTGTGGGACCAAACGTGAAATGCAGATGACCCACCGCATCGACGGCACAGAAGACTTCCTTGACCGAACGCTTGCCCAAGTCGATGTGCCGCCACTCGGTATCATCCGGGCGCGAAACGGCAGCGAGCGTTTGTACTTTGAATTGACTGGAGATGAAGCGACGTTCTTGCAGTTCGCCTAACTCGACAAGAATCGAGTATCCGACTGCAACCGTATGGCTATTTTTGCGTATTGTGTTACGAATCAAGACGATGGAGGCTTTTGAATAAAATGGCGAGTACAAAGGTAATCATTTACGATCCCACCGGTTCCAAGAAGACCCCGGTCGAATTGCCGGATGACGTGCCAATGCGGCGGCTAATCCCTGCTCTGGTGAGCAAGATGGGGTTGCCGACAACGCAAGGCGCGAATCCGATCACCTATCGGTTGGACCATCGTTCTTCCGGCAAGCGACTCGGCGATGAGGAATCGTTGCGGGACGCCGGCGTGAAGGAAGACGACATCCTGAGCCTGTTCCCTGAAGTCACGGCCGGCTGACGTCTTTGAGCGCCATCTGGGTTTGCGAACGTTTATCGGTCGCAACGTCCGGCGCCTTCATCCGACTCACCCGGGCGCGAACGCGACCGTTCAGATAATCGAATGTGCCCTTCCGGGGGTTCGCTGACACAAGCAAATGCAGAGTAAAGCAGCCACCAGAAGGGCATGTGATTCATAGACAAGAGTATCGTTAGATAGGGGAAATTATGCCTTTTGACATTCGTGAAACCCGATTGCGCAACGACTATCAGCGCGTGCGCGATCTGGTGAATCGGAGCGAATTCATCCATATCGTCCGGACCGAAGGCGACCCGCCGGAAAAGTATCTAATCCGGTATACCTGCCGCGGCGTGGAAGGGGTCACCAGTTCGGGCCAGCCTGCCTTGCGTGAGCAGCACGAGGTGACCATCTATCTGCATGCGGAATACCCGCTGAAGCAACCTCAGCTCAAGTGGGTGACGCCCATCTTCCACCCCAATATCCATGTCACGGGGGCGGTTTGCATCGGTGCGTGGTGGCCGGCCAAGACGCTGGATGAACTCCTCCTGACCCTGGGCGAGATGGTCCAGTACAAAAACTACGAGCCGCGAGACCCCATGAACTCGAAGGCGGCCGCCTGGGCTATTCAGCGCAAGTCGTTGTTCCCCGTCGATCGCCGCGAGCTGAAAGGGCAATCCGTAACCGATTTAATCGTCATTCGCGACGAGGAGTCCGATGACCTCGGCATCAAGATCGGATAATCAGGCTGATATTTCGCGGCCGCGGAGGGAGCTTCCAACGGCAGAGGCCGTCGCGACCGCTGAGGCAGTTGCCGTCGGTCATGTAGCATCTCACCGCGCGGCGCTGGCCGGGTTGCCGTTTCGCCAACCTCCCGCGCCACCATCCGACTGGTTACTCCATGGAGAGGTCCCCAGCGAAGGCCAGCCGGTCGTGTTGATCCATCAGACGGCGTTGCTCCAGATTATCGCTCACAGTCGCAGCAACCTGGCGTGCGAGCTGGGTGGCGCGCTGCTGGGTCATACCTATCGTTACAAGAGCGGCATTATCGTGGAGGTGAAGGCCGCGCTGCCGGCTATGAGCGCTGACCACGGCCCGGTCCATTTCACTTTCTCGGCCGATTCCTGGTCAAGGTTGCACCGCGATCGCGCGACCCACTACTCGAACCTTGACATCATTGGCTGGTTCCACACACATCCCGACCTGGGAGTTTTCTACTCCAGCGACGACGTAGTCGTTCATTCGGCCGCCTTCACACTGCCCTGGCACGTCGGCCTGGTCGTCGATCCCGTGCGCGATGAGGCCGCCTTCTTTGGCTGGGTCGCTGGAGAACTTTCACCCTTGGGCGGATTTTACGAGCTGCCTGAGCGACAGCCGGAAACCCAGGTTCCCTGGCAGATTGTGCGAACATCTGTGTGGGATCATGCCTACGAAGCGGAGCCGCAGGCCGAGCAGAACAGCCATGTCGTGCTGGCCCGCAATACGCGGCCACGCTTCTCGGTCCGTGAGTTGGGTCTGATTACATCAGTTGCGGCGCTGTTGCTATCTTTTTTTTTGATCTTCGGCGTCGTTCTTCCTCTAAGAAATCAGGTCAAGCTCCTGGAGACGACACTCCTTAATGTAGCCCAGGTATCGCTGGCAGAGACCAACGGCCTGACCTGCCCCGATCCACGACTGCGCATCCTTGTCCCTCTCGGCGGCCAGGGGTATCCCGCCGGGTCGATGATCCAAATCATAGGCACGGCCGAATATCCTGACGCGCGACGATACCAGATCGATATGCGTCTGGCGGAGGGGGATCAATGGATGATGATCGCTCGACTGGGTCAGGACACCCGACTCGGGAAGCTGGCGAAATGGGATACAACGGAACTACCGGCGGGAAGCTATGAATTGCGCCTTTCGCCCGTCGACAGCAACAATATTCGTCTGGCATCCAGCAGCCCGTGTATCGTCTCGCTTGCTCTGAT
This sequence comes from Promineifilum sp., assembly GCA_019454405.1. Taxonomy (GTDB): domain Bacteria; phylum Chloroflexota; class Anaerolineae; order Promineifilales; family Promineifilaceae; genus Promineifilum. The sequence goes on along the minus strand of JACFOH010000018.1, from coordinate 105 downwards.
CGCCCAAGCGGATCAACCAAAAACCAAATGAGTGACAAGCCCTATACCACCTATGTAGCCCAGATCACGTTGAGCCTGCCGGGGAAAGGCGACACAGCTTCCGTC
>JACFOH010000017.1:12800-43365 GCA_019454405.1 Promineifilum sp. | reverse complement strand
AGCCTTTCATGCCCGATATGCGGCAACGCCGTAGAAGATCACACCGATGGCGAAGCGTTGGTGCCGGTCATCTGCGATCAGTGCGGCACGTTGTACCATCGCGCCTGCTGGGAGCAGAGCGGCAACAAATGTGCCGTGCTGGGCTGCGGCAGCACCAAGTTCCACATCTACGGCATGGACATGGGTCCCGTGCTCAAGATCAAATATACCGACTTGCCTGCCCATTCAGCCAACGGCCAACCGTCCATCAGCGCCCGTAATCGCAAACTGAAGGAAGAGCAGCGGCGGCAGGTGCGAAATATGACCCTCTTCCAGCGATTCTGGCGCTGGCTGTTCGATCAGATCAAACTTAACCCGTAATGGAGAGGCCGCCAATTCGGGCGGCTTTTTCTTTCACTCATGATTCAAGCCCACCGCCTCACCGATACATCGATCTTCCTGGGGCAGACGTGCGCCCTGTGCAAGCAGGAATTCGTCTCGGGTGACGAGATCGTCATATGTCCGGAAGACGGTAGCCGGCATCATGTCGGCTGCTGGCAGGCTAACGGCAATAAATGTACGGCCTATGGTTGTACAGGAGCCGGCCAGATCGGTGTCCCGACACGCCCGCTTGGGCAACCTGTTCGGGAGCATCCGACCAGACGAACGCGCGTCATTACGCAAGACCCGGAACACTCGCCGATCCGCCCGCCAGCGGCGCGGCCCATCCCTAACGCGCCCGGTTCAAAAGTGCGCACGCTGCCCGCGGGCAGCTTCGGATGCGCCCGAACCTGCCTTTTCATCACGATCATCCTGGTCGTCATTCTTCTTGCTATAAGCTGTTTTGGATTATGGGCTTTGGCTAACCGCATCATGATGCCGACAAACAGCGTGCCCATCTACGCGCCTTTGTTTGAAGCATTGGCTTTCATCCCGGCGCTATCCCCCCTCTGACACCACATTTATTGATATTCACAAGGCGTCGTTTTCGCCGCTCGCCGGACCGCCAACTTGTCTCTTTTTCGATCCATTTGTAAAGTTGGGATCGATTAACTGCTGAGGGCTTCCCTCTCCCCTTAACTTCCCAAATTTCCGGCATCCGCCGAACGATGGAGTCTAAAAATAATGTCCACTGAATACCAAAAGCTATTGGGACGCGTCAACCAGATCAATGATCTCGGCAAGGCCGCAGCTATCATGTACTGGGATCGCGAGGTCAACATGCCGTCGGCTGGTTCGGCCGAGCGCACCGCCCAGATGACCACGCTCAGCAGCCTTATCCATGAGATGTTCACCTCGGATGAGATGGGCGAGCTGATCGAGAACGCGGCCGCTGAATTAGTCGGGGCAGACTATGACAGCGATGAGGCCAGCCTAATCCGCTTGTTGCGACGCGATTACGCCGACGAACGCAAACTACCGGCCGAATACGTCGCTCGCTCGGCAGCCATCAGCGGTCAAACACGCGAGGCATGGGTCAAGGCACGTGCCGAGAACGACTTCCCCCACTTCCGCCCATGGCTGGAAAAAGTCATCGAACTATGCCAGGAGCAGGCCGAGTATTACGGCTATGAGGATGAAAAATACGACGCCCTCCTGGACAAGTACGAGCCGGGCATGAAGACAGCTGAAGTACGAGCTATTTTTGAGTCGGTCAAAGCCGAGCTGGTCCCTCTGCGCGAAGCCATCGATGAGAGTTCCGTCAAACTCGATGACAGCATCGTCCACCAGCCTTACGATATCGACAAGCAAAAGGCCTTCGCCCGTTATATCGCCACGGCTCTCGGCTACGATTTCAATCGGGGGCATCTGGGCACCGTCGTTCATCCCTTCGCCACCAGCTTCAGCCGCAACGACGCTCGAATTACAACGCGTTGGTATCCCGACTTCCTCAACCCATCGCTGTTTGGCGTGCTCCACGAGTCGGGCCACGCGATGTATGAGCAGGGAACGCACCCCAGCCTGGCGCGGACGCCATTGGCCCGGGGAACGTCGCTCGGCATCCATGAGTCCCAATCTCGCATGATGGAGAACATCGTCGGGCGCAGTCGTGGATTCTGGCAGGCACACTTCCCAACATTACAGGGTTACTTCCCCGAGGCGTTGGGCAATAATACGGCCGAAGATTTCTATCGCGCGATCAACAAGACCCAACCCTCGTTCATTCGCGTCGAGGCGGACGAGCTAACCTACAACTTCCACATCATCCTGCGCTTCGAGCTGGAACAGGCGATGCTGAATGGCGACCTGGTCGCGGCCGATTTACCGGAGGCCTGGAACGATAAAATGCAGGCATTGTTGGGCATTATTCCGCCAAATGACAGCGAGGGCTGTCTGCAGGACGTTCATTGGTCACGGCCGGGGTTCGGTTACTTCCCGACATATGCACTGGGCAATCTGTATGGAACGCAATTCTTCGAGACAGCCACGGAGCAAAATCCAGTCATCATCGAAGAGTTGGCACAAGGCAAGACAAACGCCTTGCGGGTCTGGTTACGGGAGAACATCCACCAGCACGGCAAAAAGTTCACTCCCGGCGAGCTTGTGCGCCGTGTCACCGGGAAGCCATTAAGCCACGAGGCATTCATGCGCTACGCGACCAGCAAGTTCGGCGATCTCTATGCGTTGAACTGATCGAAGAAAAAGAGAGCAGGCGCAGGCATAATACAGGGTGCGCCTTCCTTATCCAGGCGCACCCTGTAGATTAAATCCGTCTTCCCCGACGGGCTAGAAGATAAAGGTGTACCGCAAGCGTATGACGCCTACGATCACCAACGCCAACGACAACAGCACCATGAGAAGCTGATTGCGATATTTGGTCGGTGAATCGTTCGATTTACGCCAGATCGCTGTCGCATGCGCGGCCGCAACAGCCAGGATCATCGTGGTTGCGTGCTCCATCCGAGGCCCATTTGGACCACGAGTAAAGAACAACAGGATAAGGCCCAGCAAGACGTTGATGTCTAACAGAATGCTATACGCGGTCAGCAACGTCTTGTCCAACGGTGCATACTGTTTCTTGCCAAGCCAGCCGATTAGAAACTTGATGATGACAACAGCGGCTACAATGACAACCAGCCATCGGATATCTCCATGAAATCGCAACAACATAGCCATTAGAATTACACTCCTTACGACTCAATAAGCCGTTTAATCCAGCAGATCACCCACGATGACCTATCGCAGATGATAGCACATAGATAGACCTGTTAATCAGCGGGGGTTGGGGGTAACGCACAGACGCGAGAAGTTACTTCTCTTTTTCGGAGTCCCGCTTCCCTTGCGAGGTATCTATTGTCTTCGCATGTGGGTACTCGACACGAACGCGAAGAATAGCCAGCCGGTCGATATCCAGCACGGTCAATCGAATGTTATTGTGGAATGTCACCGAATCGCCGACGGCCGGCGGCCGGCCTAATAAAGAGATGATGAGGCCTCCAACCGTTTCGACATCGGGCAACTCGTCATCCTCACCCAGATAAACATCATCGGCCAGATCATCCAGCAAGTAATCGCCCGAGAGATCGAGGACACCCGGAGATACTTCAAAATACGGCTCTCGCTCTACATCAAATTCATCGCGGACTTCGCCGACGACCTCCTCGACGAGATCCTCCAGCGTCACAACCCCGGCCACTCCGCCGAACTCATCGCGGACGATCGCCATATGCAGTTTCTCGTTCTTGAAGGCTGCCAATAACCGGTCGACACGGAAATCTTCCGGTATTTCCGGCGCCGTTCGCAAGATGAGGCGCAGATCGAACGGGCCGTTCGGTCGCAGCGTCAATCGAACCAAATCCTTCAAGTGCAGGATACCAACGATGTGGTCGGGGTCTCCTTCATAGATCGGGAATCGGCTATGATGGCTCTGGGTAACAATCTGAATGAGTTCTTGTTGCGGACAATCAATGGGCAAGGACTGGATCTTGCGACGAGGCGTCATCACCTGGCCCACGGTGCGCTCGCTGAAGTCGAATATATTACGGATGATCTCCTCTTCGTCATCTTCGATCAATCCGCCTTCGGCGCTCTCGACCACGATAAGTTCCAGTTCCTCGGCCGCCAGGAGCCGTTCATGGCCTTGCGCCGGCGGAATCCGCAGGAGCCGCAATAAAATATTACCGATTCCGTTCAAGAATCGAACCGGGAGTCTTAGCAAGCCGCAAGCCGACCGCATAAACCGATCCAGCGACAGAGCCATCGACGAAGGATTGGACAGAGCCAAGGCCTTCGGCACCATCTCGCCCAGGACAACATGGAGATAGATCAGGAACGTTAGCGCCAGGACAAGGCTTATCGTCCGGGCAGCGGCCGGCGTGAGGTCGGTCAGTTGCAGGTACGGTTGGATGAACCGGCCCAGAGATGGCGCGCCATACATGGCCAGACCAAGCGTAGCCAGAGTGATACCCAGCTGGGCCGTCGCTATGTAGCGGTTCATCCGTCGCCGATCTTCCAGGATTTCCAGCACGTGCCCGGCAACGACATTGCCTTCGTCGACCATCTGCTCCATTTGAGTATCGCGGACGCCGATAATGGCAAATTCAGCCGCCACAAAAAGCCCATTGATGAATATCAGCAGCAAAATAATGACCAATGGAATGAAGAGGCTGGAGGCAGAGGGCAACAGCTGCGCGGCCGCGCGCGTAATCGTGAAAAGGCCAAGGCCGGGTAATCCTAAGAATAACAGGATGAGCCTACTCATGATCGGCAATATCCCATTCGGTGAAGTGTGTATCTGTATCGCTGGGGGGCAACAGAAGAGATAATTCACCTACGCCCAAATCTTCCATTGACTCGACGTGAATTACTACATCTCCCAGGCTTACTTCGTCACCCTCGACCGGCGGCCGGCCCAACAGGCTGAACACCAGCCCGCTGAGGGTGTCGGCCGCTTCCTCGGGCAAATCCAGTTCCAGATATTCATTGACGTCAGAGACCAACAAATCGCCCCTCAGATAGATACGTCCCTCTTTATCGCGGGCGATGACGGCTGCTTCGTCATCGAACTCATCCTGCAACTCTCCAAAGATCTCTTCGATGAGGTCCTCGAGCGTCAATAAGCCGGCCGTGCCGCCAAATTCATCGAAGACAACGGCCAGATAGCTATTCTGCCGGTCCAATTGGTCCCATACATCATTGATAGATAGTGTCTCAGGCACATAAACGACATCGCGAATGATGCCACTGACATCGCTACCACCTTCGTTGTAGATGCGGAATATGTCTTTCACGTGGACGAATCCAACAATCTCGTCGATGGAATCGCGGTATAGCGGGATACGCGAAAAACCAGCCTCGATCGCCATGTGTAGCAAGTCAAGAGCGCTAGTCTCCAGCGGCGCGGCAGCAATCCGGGTACGATGGACCATCACCTGTCGAGCCGTCAGGTCACGCAAGCGTAGGGCGTTGCGCAACAGACGGCGTTCGTTGTCATCGATCAAGCCGCCTTCGTGGCTCTCGGTCACCAGTATCTCGATCTCTTCCGGTGAATGAGCATGCCCGGAGGCCGAGCGCGCGTCGCGCCCAACGACCCTCAGCAACAGGTTGGCTGTACCGTTGAATATCCATATGGGGATAGCGAACAGGATCAATGACACGCGCATAGGCCAGACGGTCAATCTGGCGATCGTTTCAGGATATTGGATGGCCAACGATTTGGGGAGACGCTCGCCCAGGACAACCTGCAAAATAACGATGAACAACAGGATAAGGATGATGGAGAGCGCGCCAGCCAATCGCGTGGCCGCCGATATAGAAAGCATTGAGCCGAATAATCGGCCCAACGACTCGCCCAGGCGTGCAGCAAGAGCCTCATGCGCATATGCACCGAGAACAAGCGACGCGATGGTGATGCCCACCTGGCAAGCGACCATGTAGCGATCCATCTTCCGGCTATCTTCCAGGATAGGCAACAACATGCCCGAGAGCCGATCCCGCTGGGAGGCCATCTGGCTGATCTTGGTACGGTGTGCAGAAACAGCGGCGAATTCAGCCGCGACGTTGAGTCCCATCAAGAAGAGCAACAGGCTGATAATGGCGAGGGCGGAGAGCGTGGCCATATTATTCCATGACCTTTAACGCTCTCGGATCAAACGAGGAGCCGGACCAACCCAAAAGACGAACAACCCAATCATCTGTAGTCGCTCTTGCCGGCCAGTACATGACCTTCAAGAAAACGGCCATCTCCCTGAGATTCGATCGTATAAGGCAAGGACTCGGAGGCTCCGGGGCGGAGGCGGACAAGGCTAACGTACCCCCCGGCACTCAGGCATTTTCGCAGCCTGGCTCGCGTTTCGGTTGGTGAACATGAATATTATCTATTTAATAGGCTATGGATGCTTTCGAACAAGTTCGAAATTGTGGTTACTTGATCAACTGAATTATAGTGAGGCAAGGGTGAATTGTCGAATACCGCGATCTCCCGCCCCTGCTATCCAGGCCGCCATTTGGTCTCACAGACGCGTATCCTGATCCTGCTAATCAGGTCGTCCGCAGGACGATCTCCGCGACGGCCGTCCGTTCCAGAATAATCGAGGTCAGGCGTACCCCTTCCCCACCATATGAACGATCAACTGACACAGGATACGGCGCGCCATTGACACGAGCTACAACCTGCTCCGGTTCTGTGACGCCATGAAGGTATAAGTAATAAGTACGCTGCGCCGGCGTTATTGCAGGATCGCCGCCCGCTGGCATTATTGTTATGTCAATCTGGCCATCTCGCCAATATTGTTCGTATTGCGCGAGCGCGCAGGAGCCATCGCGATAGGACAAGGACACGCCATCATCCTCGAAAAGCACAAAGCGGCCGTCGGCACCCGCATAGAAGTGGAGATGAAGTTCATCTGGATTCTCCACCCCGCCCCAACCGACTCGTGGGCCAAGGGGGACGATAGCGCCCGCCCGCACGAAGACGGGGATATCGTCCAGGCGGCCGGGCATCGTATACCAGGCATCACCACTATATCGCCGGCCATTCAGGAAGTGATACCAATCGCCGGGCGGCAACCAAACGGTTTGCGTCGCCATTCCGATCTTCCTGTCGAGCGGCTCGGTATAAGGGGCGACGATGAAATCCGTTCCGAAGAGATATTGTTGCGGGCAACCATAAGCCTCCTCGCGCTCCGGATAGTCATGGTACATCGGTCGCATCAACGAGCGCGCCTCGGTCTCATCCAGCCACGACATAGTGTAGAGATAAGGAATCAGCGCGTGGCGCAACTGCATGGCGTCGCGAGTGATGCATAAGACTTCTTCATCATAACCCCACGGCCGCCGCTCATGAACCGGATTCTTGGTGCTATGTAACCGGAAGATAGGGCTGAACACACCGAATTGGACCCATCGCGTATAGAGTTCGCGGTCCTCTGTCCCGTCCATGTGCCCGCCGATATCATGGCTCCACCATCCATAAGCCACGTTGGCGGCCGTCGCTGTGAAATAGGGTTGGAATGCCAACGATTCCCAGGAGACGATGGTATCGCCCGAAAAACCGATGGGATAGCGATGATTGCCCAGGCCTCCCCAGCGGGAGAAGATAAACGGACGCTTACCGTCCCGACCCAGATCATAAAAGTGAAGGTGATTGAGCCACCAGAGTGGGTCCAGCCCAGCCAACGCAGAACGCTTGCCTTGTTGCCAGTCTATCCACCAGAAATCGACGCCGATCGCTTCCTGTGGATGATGAAGCAGCTCGAAATAAGCCTGGGCAAACGCAGGGTTCGCGATATCAAAAGGGATAGTAGCCTCGGTAGCCGGGTCAATGCCCAGGCGGTCAGCCATGGCCACGTACATCGCTTCATGCTTGCGAACGCCAAGCGCGGGGTGCAAATTCAAAGCCGTCCGCAGGCCCTGATCGTGCAGCCATCGGATGAAGTCGGCTGGATCGGCGAACAAGGCCGTATTCCAAGTGTAGCCGGTCCAGCCGTCGACGCCTTCGCCGACGTCGACCAGATGCCAATCCATATCGATAATGCAAACCGACAGAGGAACATCATGGTCGCGAAAATCGGTCATCAATTGGCGCAGGTCGGCATCATGATATTCCCAGTAGCGGCTCCACCAATTGCCCAACGCCCAACGCGGCAGCAACGACGTGCGGCCGGTCAACCTGACGTAATCGCGCAAAGCATCACGATAAGCTAACCCATAGCCGAAGAAGTAGAGATCAAGCGCGCCTTCGGCCGCGTTCCGGTCGACTAACCAGCCCCTCTCGTCGAAAACCAGCGTATGACTGTCATCGACTACCGTCCAGCCGTCGCGCGATAACAGTCCCGGTTCGAGGACGACCTTGCCGTCGGCCTCGTCCAGTGTACGCGCCGTACCCTTCAGGTTGCCGATATCAGCGTCGCCATAATGCCAGACCGGGCCGTCGGGCAATAAAGCGATCGATAGCGATACCGGGCCGAAAGGCTCGCCGCCATCACGATATGTCAGTCGCAGATATTCGGTTACCAGAACAAGTTCATTACCTGCTTGTTCAGCCCGGAACTCGGGAACATACTGGCGACGATACCAAAACGCCTGGGATGGCCTGTCTTCGAATCGGCCATCAGGCGAGTACTCCATTCGTATCAGCCGCGACGTTACGACGGTAAACCGCGCCGAGCCGACAACGACAACGGCTCGTGGATCAGCGACAGGATCAAAGTGAATTCGTGCATAGGCGGGTTGAACGATCAAATCAGCTACCTCACCGCGTGAAATTCTCGGCTTCTATACGTTACAGTGAACCCACAAATTATAACCCAGCGATAAATTCAGGCAGGATGATCGAACCGGGTTATAATCCGGTCACCAAGAGGATTTTGAAATGGAAACAACACCCCTCATCGTCGCCTTTGTGGCTGACCTGATGTTTACACCCCGCATCGCCAAAGTAGCCGAACATATCGGCTACCGGGTCAAGTGGATCGAGACCGCCGACCAGATCGGCAATGTGGAGCTGGAGGCCAGGCCGGAACTCCCGGGAGAGTTTCTATACGGGCGCGAGGGTCGCCTCTTCGACCAGATGACCTTGTGGCAGCCCGCCTTGCTGCTCTTCGATCTGAACAACGCCGCCATTCCCTGGCGCGAATGGATCGCCGCGCTTAAATCGGCGGCGGCTACGCGGCGAATCCCAGTGATGTGTTTCGGCTCCCACATGGATGTAGACACAATGAAAGCGGCTCGTTCGGTAGGCGCCGACGCGGTACTGGCTCGTTCGCGCTTCACGGCCGACATGCCTGCGCTGTTCCAACGCTATGCGCGTATCCCGGATCGGGCGGCATTAGGCGTGGCCTGCTCCGAGCCTCTATCCGACCTGGCTCTAAAGGGAATCGGGAAGTTCAATGAGGGTGATTATTACGCGGCTCACGACTCACTGGAAGAGGCCTGGGTGATGGACGAAGGGCCGGGGCGCGACCTCTACCGAGGCATGTTGCAGGTAGGGATCGCTTATTACCAGATCGAACACAATAATTATCGTGGCGCGATCAAGATGTTGCTGCGCGTGCGCCAATGGCTGGACCCCCTGCCGGATAAGTGTCGTGGGGTGAATGTAGCTCGGCTACGCGAAGACGCCGATCGCGTCTACGCGGCCTTGCTATCCCTCGGCGAAGGCCAGATCGGGATGTTCAACCGACAACTGTTTGGAACGATCGATTACGACAGATAACCGCCCCCGAAATAAAACCGGGGCGAGAGCCTTTCAATCTCTCACCCCGGTTCCCAAATGATTTGGGATAGTTCTACCCCGCAAGTACTCCGCGGCGTATCAGCCACTTCTCAAACTCAACGGCCAGGAACACGAGCACGCTGACTCCGAAGCCGATCGCCAGATCGGATGACGACAGCGGCATGACCTCGAAGAAACGCTGCCCCAACTCTGTATAGATTAACAGCAGTTGGAGAATAATCGTCGAGACAATCGCCACGATCATCAGCTTATTCGAGAATATGCCAACGCTGAACACCGATTGCTTGTGCGCCCGCAAAGCCAGAGCGTTACCCATTTGGCCCAAAGTCAGGATAGTGAAGATCATCGTCTGCCACGGGCCATTGGGATCCTGCTTGTAATAATACAGGCCGACCAGCAACGCGAGTATCCCTATCAGGACGCCGATCCAGATAATCCGGCGACCAATGCCACGGCTGAGAATGCTCTCATCCGGGCGATAAGGCGGACGACTCATGATGCCTCGCTCGGCCGGCTCCATGGCCAGCGCCAGGCCGGGCAAACCATCCGTCACCAGGTTAATCCACAGAATCTGCACGGCCAGCAAGGGCAGCGGCAATCCCAGGAACGGGCCAATGAACATCACGAACAATTCGCCCGTGTTACTGGACAGGATGTAGGTCACGAACTTGCGGATGTTGTCATAGATATTGCGGCCTTCCTCGATGGCGGCCACGATTGTGGCGTAGTTATCATCGAGCAAGACCATGTCGGCCGCTTCCTTCGAAACGTCGGTGCCGGTAATCCCCATGGCGACGCCGATATCCGCCCGCTTGAGGGCCGGGGCATCGTTGACGCCATCGCCGGTCATGGCAACCACCTCGCCCAGGTCCTGCAGGGCCTCGACGATGTTAAGCTTGTGCTCCGGTGAAACGCGAGCATAGACGGGGACATCGTAAACGACCTGCCGCAGGTCCTCGGCTGACATCTGTACCAGATCGGGGCCGGTCAGGTAGCGATCGCTGGTCGTAATAGCCAGGTCGCGAGCAATGTATTGAGCGGTCAGCGGATGGTCGCCGGTGATCATGACCGAACGAATACCGGCCTGTTTGGCGGTGGCGACGGCCGACTTCACTTCAGGTCGCGCCGGATCGATCATACTGACCAGACCAATAAAGATCATATCGCTCTCGATGGCGCTTTCGTTCGTCGTATCGATCAGTTCCGGCATTCCACGGAAAGCGACGCCCAGCACACGTTGGCCGGACTGAGCTGAGCGAGCGTTGGCGTCCAGAACACGCTGCCGCATATCGTCATCCAGCGGCAATATCTCCTTGCCTGTCCAATAACGGGTACAGGTTTCAAGGAGTACATCTGCAGCTCCCTTGGAGAAGGCGACGTAAGGCAGCTGCCCCCAGGGTACGTGGTCGTTTGCATCCTCGGCCGAACTGGCATGGATAGTCGTCATCCGTTTCCGCTCAGACGTAAACGGGACTTCAGAAACGCGCGGCCAGCGGGATTCAAGGTCTTTCTTGCCATGACCAAAGATATTGGCGGCAATAACAAACGCTCCCTCAGTGGGGTCGCCGACGACATGTTCGTTTCCATCGCTCTCACGCTGGATGAAAGCATCGCTGCACAATGCGCCGGCAATGAGCAACAAATCAACAGCCCGATCTTCGGGGGCGGCGCCATCCCTCAGTACAGCATCGAAAATGGCGTCTTCACTGCCGGCCAGCGATTGCAGCTTATATTCCCGTCCGGCGACATCCAGCATGGTCACCGTCATACGGTCCTGGGTCAGCGTACCGGTTTTGTCGGAACAGATAATGGTGACTGAACCAAGTGTTTCGACAGCCGGCAGCCGACGGATGAGCGCATTTCGTTTCAACATGCGCTGCGCTCCGAGAGCCAGGGTGATGGCCACGACAGCCGGCAACCCCTCCGGTACAGCGGCCACGGCCAGGCTAATGCCTACCAGGAAAAGCTCAGTGAAATGATCGCCACGGAACAACCCTTCAGCGACCACGATGATGACGATGATGATCGCGGCGATCCCAAGGACCTTCCCAAGATGATCAAGGCGGCGCTGGAGAGGCGTCTGCTCCTCTTGCACTCCCTGGATTAACTCGGCGATGTTGCCGAGTTCGGTCTTCATGCCCGTATCGGTGATGACAACCGTGCCGCGGCCATAGATGATGGCCGTGCCCATATAGACCATATTTCGCCGGTCGCCTAGCGGCGGCGCGCTCCCGTTGGAAGACGTCAGGGCATTCGTGTGTTTGCTAATCGGCACAGATTCGCCGGTCAAAGCGGCTTCCTGGGCACGCAGGTTGACGCTTTCCACCACACGGCCATCGGCCGGAACCATGTCACCGGTCTCCAGCTTGACGATGTCGCCCGGCACCAGCGTATTGGCCGAAACTTCCATCAGCTGGCCGTCGCGTATGACGCTGACGGTCGGCACGGCCAGCTTCTTAAGGGCGGCAATGGCCTGCTCCGCGCGATACTCTTGCGAAAAGCCGATGATCGCATTTAGCACGACGATGGCGATGATAATGATCACGCTTTCCGTCTCGCCAAGGACGGCCGAGGCCAGAGCAGCCAGGATCAAGATAATGACCATCAGGTCCTTGAACTGGTCAAGAAGGATGGCAAAAGGGCTCTTGGCTCCTTTCTCGACCAATTCGTTCGGGCCATATTCTTCCAATCGTCGCGCCGCCTCTCCAGATGTGAGGCCGGTTTGGACAGTTGTGCCCAAATCGCGCAACGTTGCTTCGGTTTCTAATTGATACCATTCGCTCATAGAAGGCGTTTCCTCTATCGATATTGAAGTAATAAGGTGTCAGGGTCTGGCGATCGTAAGCGCGCGTACAATCGACTTTCTAATGGGTAGCGAAGACCCGGCAGGCAAGGCTACGTTTACCTTGACGAGGCAAATAACATCGCACAATATCATGACGAGAAAGATTTATACCATATGTAGCTGGAAATCGGTAAAGGGTTTTCCTAAAATTAATCCATGACAGAAAATCGCCCCACAAACAACGGATATATTCCCAAGACTGCGATGTTTATCGTCGCCCACCCTGACGATATTGAATTCGGTATGGCCGGCACGGCCGCCAAATGGGTACAGGGCGGCAGCCGCGTTATCTACGTGGTCATCACCGACGGCAATGTCGGCAGCCATGAGAATGGCATGACACGAGAGAAACTGGCAGAGCTGCGCCGGGCGGAGCAAACCGCCGCGGCCGAGGTCGTCGGCGCGACATGTATCTTCCTGGGTTACGACGACGGCTTCCTGCAGCCGACTCTCGAATTGCGGAAAAAGCTGGTGCGCCTCATGCGCCAATACAGACCCGACGCCGTCGTATGCATGGACCCCACCAATTTCTTCCCCTCAGATGATTACATCAACCATCCCGACCATCGTGCCGCGGGACAGGCTGTGCTCGATGCCGTTTTTCCGGCGGTCGAGATGGACCTGCTATACCCCGACCTGGCGGCCGAGGGGCTGACCGGCTACAAGGTCAACTATGTCTACGTGACGTTAAGCCAAAAAGCGAACTGCTTCATCGACATCAGCGATACCATCGACCTTAAAGTCGAGGCGCTGAAGAAACACGCCAGTCAGTTCGAAGTCGCTGAAGCGGCCAAGATGATACGCACATGGGCAGTCGAGGCCGGCAAACAGGTGGGGTTCGATTATGCCGAAACATTCTACCGCATCACCTTGAGACCGGCAGAGGCTGGAAACGGGTCTCAACCCGAGTCGTAAATTTCGGCAACAGAACGGACTAAACCTATGCAAATTCGCAAACTGGACGTCGACCAGAAGAAAGAACGCGCCAGATTCGTTGATTTCGCCTTCGATCTGTACCGGGACAGCAAGCTATGGGTGCCGCCGCTCCGCTCCGGCGCGATGGCCGCCCTCGACAAATCGAAGCATCCCTTCTACAAGCACTCAGACGGCGACTTCTTCCTCGTTGAGGAAGGTAATACCATTCTCGGCCGCATAGGCGTACTGGAGAATCGCAGCTTCAATAACTTCCATCAGTCCAGAGTGGCTTTCTTCAGCTACTTCGAGGTCGTGGAAAATATCGAAGTGGCGCGGATCCTGCTTCGAAAAGCCATCGAGTGGGCCAAAGAACGCAACCTGGACACAGTCATCGGGCCGCGCGGCGTCATCAATATCGACGGCAGCGTCCTGGTCGAGGGGTTCGAGCATCGTCCGGCGGTCAATATCCCCTGGAACTTCCCGTACTACGATGCCTTCATCAAGGATTCCGGCTTTGAGAAGGAAACTGATTACCTATCGGGTTACGCTCGCGGTGACCACGATCTGCCGCCTCGACTTTATGAAATCGCCGCTCGTGTGAAAGAGAAGCGCGGCTTCCGGATCAAAACCTTCTCATCCAAAGCCGAGATTCGTGAGTGGGCTCCGTTGGCCATGAAGATCCAGCATGAGGCGATGAGCGGGCTGCACAGCTTCTTTCCGCCCACTGAGGACGAGACGCGAGCGGTCATCGATTCGCTGTTGCAGATCGTCGACCCGTCGTTGATCAAGCTGGTGATGAAAGGCGACGATATCGCCGGGTTCCTCATCGCCTACCATGATGTCTCAGACGGTTTACAGAAGGCGCGCGGCCGTCTCTTCCCCTTCGGCTGGTTCCATATCTTGCGCGCCCGGCAGACGACCGAATGGGTCAACGTGAACGGCCTGGGGCTATTGCCGCAATATCGCGGGCTGGGCGCTAACGCCGTTCTCTACACCGAACTGCGCGATACGATCGCCGGCCATGGGTTCACACATGCGGACATCGTTCAGGTCAACGAGACGAACTTCAACAGTCGCTCTGATATGGAGACGATGGGCATCCAGTGGTACAAGCGTCACCGGCATTATAAGCTGACGCTCTAGGCCCCTGCCCCGCCGTTATCCGTGCAGCAGGCGGGCAACGGCCGCATGGGTACTGGCAAAAGCCAATTCGGGGAGCTGGTCGAGCGCAAAGAAACCGGCATCGGCGGCATCGTCTCCCGCTTGCGGTTCGCCGCTGATCCGGCGAGCGCGATACAGAATGAAGATGCTCGCCCCACCCTGGCCGGGCGGATTGAAGAAGACATCGAGTAACGACTCAACTGCGACGATCAATCCGGTCTCTTCCAGCGCCTCGCGCTCGGCTGTCTCGCGAGGATCCTCATCCTGATCAGCATAGCCCGCCGGCAAGCTCCACTTCCCACGTTCGGGGTTCATCCGACGGCGAACCAGTAACAGCTTCTCATCCTCAACGATGGCCACGCCAACGCCGACCTTCGGGTCCGTAAAATATACATAGCGGCAGGACGGACAAACTCGCCGATCTTTGTCCATCACACGAGCAGTTACCATAGGGGTAGCGCAGCGCGGGCAATAGGCGAACCAGGCCGGAGCGCTAGCGGCAGGTGTTGATTGGGTCATAGTTTAGAATAAACGAGAACGTCGCCAGGCGGCGAGCAGCAGGATGAAGAAAAGCAGGAAGACGACACCCAGGCCGATCTGTATCGCCGGCAACAAGGACGGGGCGACCCCGCCGGCGTCCGACCCCACCGCGAGCACACCCTCTCCGGATATGGCGACGATATCTTCGTCGGCCGCGCCACTCGATAGTTGTGCCTGTTCTGCGGCAAATACCCCCATGGCCGGCTCTTCAATGGTAGCAGGTGTCCCGGATACGCCTGCCGGCGTAGCCAACATCTCACTCCCCTGGAACTCCGGATCTTCCGTCGCTTCCGCAGACGGAGATTTCCGGGCACCGGCATTTGTGCCGGCGCCTTCGATCGCTTCGTCGGGGGCAAGTTCTTGTACCATCTCAGCGGCTGAGGCAGCTTCTTCCACGGCCGCGACCATCATCGCTTGGGGCGCGGCGCTATTGGCGGCAGCCCCGCCGATGAATTGCCCGCGAAACGCGCCCAAAGCCAGGGTGAAGATGAGAAGGAGAGCCGATAAAGCTGTGGCCGCACGCAGAAACGGATACGCTTGCAATAAGGGCTGCGGCTTGGGGCGGCTGTAGAGGGCGGGATCCAGCGCGAAACTGCGCGGTACGCGGCGTCGAGGCATGGCTTGCATCTGCGCCCGGAGCACACGCATGTGCTCCAGTTCAGTATGAAGCTCTGCGTCCTGGGTTAGTTGCGCCTCGAGGCGCTCGCGCTCGCCGGCCGGCAAGGCATTATCCAGGTAAGCGCCCAGCGCTGCCAGACGCTTTTCTTCGGCCGTTGAGCCGCGATTCCGCCAAAAATCAAACATGGTTACTTCGCCTGATGACCTCTTGTTTCTAGACGATATGCAGGCGGCAATAGTTCCCCGCCGGTCTGCTGCAGGCAATCGCGGAGCTTGGCCCGCGCTCGACTCAATCGCGACTTGACCGTGCCTAGCGATACGCGCGTGATAGTGGCGATCTCCTGATAATCATAGCCTTCCACATCACCCAGGACGGCGACGATACGCTGATCGTCGGGTAAACCTTGCAAACAGCGCTCAATGACCAGAGTCAGTTCGACACGCTGCCGGTGCGTCTCCGGGCCGTCGGCAGGGCTGCGAAGGAAGGCAAAGGACTCATTCTCATCCGTGATCTCATCAAGCGAAGTTTGCGGGCGGCGTTTACGGCGACGTAGTTCGTCGTAGCAGCGGTTCGTAGCGACACGAATCAACCATGACTTGAACGATCCGCCCCGGAAGCCGCCCAGGCTTTGATAAGCAGTAATGAAGGTCTCCTGGGTCACATCCTCGGCCACCGCCGGATCGCCCATGATGCGATAGGCCACGTTAAAAACCATCTCCTGATGTTGGACGACCAGGTGGTTGAAGGCAACGATATCGCCTTTTTGGGCCTGTTGGACCAGCGACTCTTCACTCATACAGGGCGTGTCCCAAATTGACAGAACCAGGGGGTTGCTCTATACTTCCCCTTGGTTAAATCCAGCCGAAGTGGCGGAACAGGCAGACGCGCACGACTCAAAATCGTGTTCCGAAAGGAGTGTGGGTTCGATTCCCACCTTCGGCATAGACATAACAGCATTATAGGGCTTGCCGGGAAGGCGGGCAAACAGCGGGCTTCCAGATGGAAGCCTTTTTGTTTATAGCGATAGCGTTCTATGTCCGGCCGAACTGACGGGCCAGCGTCGCCGCCGACAAATGGATCAGCGTCGGCCGCCCATGGGGACAGGTATGCGGGACCTCGCAAGCTTCAAGTTGCAGGATCATCGCCTCCATTTCATCACGGGTCAGCGCCTGACCCGCCTTGACGGCGGCCGTCTTGCAGACACGCTTGACGACCAGGGCCTCTATCTCCTTCTGTAGCGGAGTGGTCTCGTTCTCGAGGTCGGCCACCACGGCCGCCAGCGCCCCCGCCGGATCGGACCGGCTCAGAATCGCCGGCACCGCGCGAATCCGAAATGCGTTCGGCCCGAATGGCTCAATCTCGAACCCCAACGCGGACAATAGCCCGGCGTTCTCTTCCACCAGATGGGATTGCGAGGGCGACAGGTAGACCGTCGCGGCGGCCACGAGGCCTTGGGAGACGATCCCTTGCCCTCGACGCTGGGTCATGAACTGCTCGAACAGGATACGCTCATGGGCGGCATGCTGGTCGATCAGATAGAGACCGTCGGGACCCTCGGCGATAATATAAGCTGCGCCGACCTGGCCAATAACGCGCATGATAGGCAGTCGGGTCGTTTCGACGGCCGGCAACGAGACGGCGGGCGCCTCCTGACCTATACTCTGCTCGGGCGCCGGCCCCTGGATTTGCCAGGGGATGTCGAGCTGACCGGATGGCATATCATCGCGCTCGGCACGGGGTCGAAACCCGGCCCACCCGGTAAGACCTTGATCCGAAGGAACCCAGTTCCCCAACCCACGAGCGGGGGCCGTCTCCATCAATGCTCCACGCGCGGCTCTCTGAACGGCCGAAAATACAGACCCTTCGTCGCGAAAGCGGACTTCGACCTTCGTCGGGTGAACATTCACATCCACTTCCGCCGGCGGCATATCAATGAAGAGGAAAGCCATAGGAAAGCGCCCCACAGGCAGAAGCGTATGATAGGCCTGCACGACGGCGAAAGTGAGCCGCGTGTCGCGGATAGTGCGGCCGTTGACAAACAACTGAATATGATTACGGCCGGAATAATTCAGGGCGGGATCGCTGATGAACCCACGCACAGTTGGTAATCGCTCATCGTTAGCCGCCTGCCCAGGCGCGGAGGGAACGACCTCGATGAGCTGCTGAGTCACATCGGGGCCATAAGCCGCGAGCAAAACATCAGCTGTCGAGCCGCTGCCGGTCGTCTGAAAAGTCACTCGATTATCATGGCTCAACCGGAAGCGTATACCTGGGTAAGCCAGGGCGTAACGGGTGACGAACTCATCAATGAGGCGCTTCTCGGTCGTAATACTTTTCAGGAATTTGAGACGGGCCGGCACATTGTAGAAAAGATTCTCGACGGCGATGACGGTGCCGGCCGGCGCGCCGACCGGCTCGCGCTCGACGACAATGCCCCCTTCGAGGACAAGACGCGTGCCCGATGCGGCCTGGCGATCCCGGCTGACGATCGTGGTATGGCTGACGGCCGAGATGGCCGCCAGCGCCTCTCCCCGAAAGCCAAGAGTGCGAATAGCCCAAAGATCTTCGGCCGACTGTAGCTTCGATGTGGCGTGGCGCTGAAAAGCCGTCTCGATCTCATCAGCGGGCATGCCGTTGCCATTGTCGGCCACCTGAATCAGATCACGGCCGCCTCCCCGAATGTCAATCGTGATAGTCGTCGATCCGGCATCGATGGCGTTTTCAACCAGCTCCTTGACGACGGACGAAGGGCGTTCGACCACCTCTCCCGCAGCGATCTGCGAGGCGAGCTGGTCGGACAACACATGAATAGTCATGAGTGGATTGTACCAAATTTACGGATAGATAATTGCCGGCAAGGCGGCTTGTCACTATACTTCGCCCCGCGAGGAAAAGTCAATGCCGTTTAAACCAACCTACGAAGTGAAAGAAGAGCGGCGGCCTTATACCTTAACGGTCGAGGGTCCATTGCCGGACGGCCGCCGGGTGGGCGTGCTTGTGATGCACGGGTTCATGGGCAGCCCGCTCAGTTCGCGCCCCATGGCCGAATATCTCAATCAAAAGGGGGTGTTCGTCCATTGCCCACTCTTGCCCGGGCACGGAAGCTACCCCAGCACGTTGCACCGCGTTGGGCGCAAATTATGGCTGGCCGAAGCTGAAGAGGCCTACCAGCTGGTGCGCCGCCAGTCCGACGAACTTTATATTATCGGCCACTCGATGGGCAATATCCTGGGGGCGCATGTTGCCTTAAAATTTGGCGACGTGCGCGGAGTTGCCATGCTCGCTCCGGTCTATGACGTCCCCGACTCGCGCCTTCATTGGGTGAAATACGCCCGCTTTTTTACCACCTGGTATTACCCGCACAAGAGCAGCCATGAAAGTATGCGACGACTGGTGCGCGAGCGCGTACTGGATTTCGATCCGACGGTGGCATACGACAGCCCCGAATTTCAGGCTCTGTTGCCCCAAATCAGCCGGGTTCCCCTGTCGGGCATGCACGAAATGGTGGCCATGATCACAGAGGGGCGAAAGTTATGGCCTCGCCTGGACGTCCCGGTGCGGATCTTTGCCGGGGAAGACGATGACGCAGCCCATCCGGACAATGCCCGCCGGATTTTTTCCCTGTTGCCAACCAAGGACAAGAAGCTGACCATATATCCCGATACGGGCCACGAGTTAATGCGCCCGTTTGAGCCAATCCACACGACCGTCTGGGATTCCATCGCTTCGTTCATCCTCAAACGCGAGGGGGAGGCATCAGGTTAGCAAGCTCGACGGCCAGTTGGCGTAGTTGTCAGGTCGACTGACTGGTCGTTTATTAAGCACAACCGCCTTGACCCGACTGAATATGGCTGGCGGAAAGCGAAATTAGATAAATCTATCGCATTTTATCTTTGTCTTTTTAGCGTTCTTGAGTAACAATAGAAGTGAATGTGCGGGCAGAGGACGGGTATCAATGTGTCCGCGGTATGTCACGGCTCATGACCGTAAATTCCCATGTGATCCAGATAGACCTTCCGAAACCGCTTACCTTTTACTTTCTGTTTCAATAAGGAGAAGAGAAAGATTATGAAGCGAATCGCATTGTTGCTCACCGGTTTACTTCTGTTGGCTTTGATGGCTGCCTGTGGTGGCCAGAAACCGGCCGCGGAGAAGAAATGTGGAGACGAAGGCGTCATCTGCATCGGCCTCGTAACAGACGTGGGCAAGATCGACGACAAATCGTTCAATCAGTCATCCTGGGAAGGCACGCAGCAAGCCGCCAAGGAAGTTGGCGCGCTTGAGGTCAAGTACGTCGAGACAACCGACGCCAAGGACTACGCTGCCAATATCAAGCAGTTCACCGACCAGGGTTACAACATCATCGTGACCATCGGTTTTGGCATGGGCGAAGCCACGGCCGAAGCCGCCGCCGCTAACCCCAAGGTTCACTTCATCGGTGTGGATCAGTTCCAGGGTGAGGCGATACCGAACGTCGCGGGTCTGGTCTTCCACGAGGATCAAGCCGGTTATCTGGCGGGCGTGCTGGCCGCGTCGATGAGCCAGAGCGGCGTTGTCGCCTCCGTGCTGGGCACCAACCTGGTTCCGCCGGTTGTGGCTTTCAACGAAGGCTATCTGAACGGCGCGCGGTCGGTCAACCCCAACATCAAGATCATCGACACTTATCATCCCGGTGGCCTGGATGTAGCCTTCACCGACCCGGAGTGGGGCGCGACGACGGCACAACAAGCTATCGACCAGGGCGCTGACGTTATCTTTGGCGCCGGCGGCAACACCGGCAACGGCGCGCTGATTCAGGCGGCCGGCAATGAAGGCGTCTGGTGCATCGGCGTCGACACCGACCAGTGGGAGACCGTTCCCGAGGCTCATCCGTGCCTGATCTCCAGCGCGGTGAAGCTTATCCCGCCGGGTATCGTCGACCTGGTCAAGATGTCTAAAGACGGCAAGTTCCCGAGCGGCAATTACTTCGGTGCGGCCGGCCTGGCGCCGTTCCACGATCATGAGTCGGCTATCCCGCAGGAGGTCAAGGACCTGCTGGAAAAGACAAAGGCCGGTCTCCTGGATGGATCGATCAGCACGGGCTACAACCCCGGTTGATTGAGTGAGGGCTATGAATCGAGACGAGTCTAGTTATCTACCTCGTCCACTCGTAATCTAATAGAGCTTAACAACGTGCGGCGTGCTGAGGGTTCGGCACGCCGCATGTTGTCCAGGAGGAGGCTGTGGCGACAGATACCACATCGAACGAGACGGTTAATCGGACAGCGAGATACCTGAGGAAGGCCTGGCAAGGAATCAGCGTACCGCTCGTCGCCGTTTTATTAGGTCTCATTATTGGCGCATTATTGCTCCTGGTGTCCGGAGCACAACCGCTCAGCGCTTACGGCGCTTTATTCGAAGGTGCATTCGGCACACCGGCGGCCATCCAGCGAACCCTTGAAAAGGCGACGCCCCTCATTTTCGCCGGCCTGGCCGTCGCCTTTGCCTTCAAGGCGGGCCTGTTCAACATCGGCGCCCAGGGGCAACTTCTAATCGGCGCGGTCGTCGCCGCCTACGTCGGGTTTTCGATTCAGGGGTTACCGGCCATCATCCATGCTCCCCTGGCGCTTCTCATCGGTGGACTGGCCGGCGCCTTATATGGTTTCATCCCCGGAGCTTTGAAGACCTACACCGGGGCGCATGAGGTCATCACGACCATCATGCTGAACTATGTCGCCATCAACATTACCGATTATCTGGCCGACGGGCCATGGAAGGATATGACTCCCGGCAATATTGTGGCCCGGACACCCAAAATATTCCCATCGGCCGTCTTGCCTTCGCTTGGCAACATTCCTACAGGCTTTATCCTGGCCTTGCTCGCCGCCGTGGTTGCCTGGTGGATTCTCTATCGAACAACGTTAGGGTATGAGATCCGCACCGTTGGGCTGAATTCCAGTGCAGCGCAATATGCCGGCATCAGGGTCGCGAAGATCGTGATCCTGTCGATGATGATCAGCGGCTTTTTGGCCGGCATGGGCGGCGCCGTCGAGACACAGGGCATCAACGGCCGATTCCAGCCCGGCTTCAATACCGGAATAGGTTTTGACGGCATCACCATCGCGCTACTGGGCAAGACTAACCCATTTGGCGTGATCCCCGCGGCGCTGTTGCTGGGAGCCATGCGCGCGGGATCAAGCAAGATGCAGTTCAGCGCGGGTGTCGCGCCGGAGATTACCGACGTCATCACCGCGGTGATCCTGTTCTTTGTGGCCGCTGACATCATTGTCAAGACGCTCATCCGTCAGCGTGGTACGGACGACGATAAAGTGACACTCAGCACAGGCTGGAGCGGTCATTAACTTCTACGGATTATAGTTGTTCGAAGACATCTCTATCATGAGTAAGAGGTAGCCATCAGACAGGTTCACCCGATGGGATAATGCCATGGAATTAACAGCAGTACCACGCAAGATATCAACCAACTGGTTCATCAAGAACCGCTGGCTGGTCTTAATCTTCATCATCATTATCGGCTCGATTGCCTACGCTTATGCGGTCAATGGCAGAGTGACTACAGCTGTGCTGGCCTCCACTTTGCGTCAATCAACCCCGCTGGTCCTGGGGGCGCTCTGCGGGCTTATTTGTGAACGGTCGGGAGTCATCAACATCGGCATCGAGGGCCAAATGCTCATGGGAGCATTCCTGGCCTTCATGGCCAACGTATACTTGGGAAATCTCTGGGTGGCATTGGCCATCGGCATACTGGCGGGCGCTTTGATGGGGCTGTTACTGGCCTTCATGTCCGTCACGCTTAAGATGGATCAGATCATCGGCGGCACGGTTATCAATATTCTGGCCATTGGCTTAACCGGATATTTCTACATTTCCGGCCTGACAACACAAGGAAAGTTCCAGCCATTCGCCTTGGGGCCATTGGCGGAGATCCCGCTCATTGGACCGGTGTTCTTCAAGAATCCGCCCATCACTTATATGGCGATCGTCATCGTGTTCGTCCTCCACTACGTATTATTCTACACGCGCTGGGGGCTGCGGACGCGGGCAGTCGGCGAGCATCCCAGCGCAGCCGACACGGTCGGCATCAACGTTTACAAGATGCGCTACATCAACGTCACCATCGGAGGCATGCTCGCCGGGCTGGCAGGCGCCTTCCTGACGCTGGAAGGGGTCGGGACGTTTGAGCGGGGAATGACCAACGGCCGAGGCTTCCTGGCGCTAGCCATCATGATCTTCGGCAAGTGGACGCCGTTGGGCGCCTGGGGCGCGGCGTTCCTTTTCGGTTTCACATACGCCATTCAAACTCAACTCCAGTTCATGGGCGTCAATTTACCACCACAGTTCATCGGTAGCTTGCCCTACATCCTGACCATTCTGGTTCTGGCCGGATTCGTCGGTCGTTCGCGTCCGCCGGCGGCTGAAGGCAAGCCGTACGAGAAAGAAGGCGGCTGATCTGACGCCACCGGTGAATAATAAGGTATCAGAGATATCTCGTATGAAAGCAAGCATCGCGTCAACCGTACGTCGAATCTGAATGGAGAAGAGATGAGCGACAGACTATCACCCATTGCCGATGATGCGCCTATCGTCCTGGAGGCGAAAGGCATCACCAAGCAGTTTCCCGGCGTTCTAGCCAACGATCAGGTTGATCTTGTCCTGCACCGGGGCGAGATTCTGGCTATGTTGGGCGAAAACGGCGCCGGCAAAAGCACCCTGATGAGCATCTTATCCGGGCTATATACACCGGATGCAGGCGAAATCTGGATCAAAGGAGAACATGTCACCCTTCATAGCCCGGGCGACGCCATCATCAGGGGAGTTGGTATGGTCTACCAACACTTTCAGCTGGTGCCCGTCATGACCGTGGCCGAGAATGTCATCCTGGGCGCCGAAGTGGTCAAGGCGGGTGGCTACATCGACATACGCGAGGCCAATCGACGGGTGCGGGAATTATCCAAGCAATACGGATTGGAGATCGATCCGACGGCCGTCATCGAGGATCTGCCCGTCGGGTTGCAACAGCGCGTAGAGATCATCAAGGCTCTTTATCGGCAGGCCGATATTCTGATTCTGGACGAGCCGACGGCCGTATTAACGCCGCAAGAATCCAATGAGTTGTTCCAAATCATGCACCAACTAACCGCTCAGGGTGTTTCCATCATCTTTATCACCCACAAGCTGAAGGAGGTGCTGACTGTAGCGGATCGGATCGTCGTCTTGCGTGGCGGAAAAGCGGTGGGCACGGTATATCCGGCTGAATCGACCGAAGCCAGCCTGGCCGAATTGATGGTCGGGCGGAAGGTCATCCTGCAAGTCGACAAGAAGCGCGCGCAACCGGGCAAGACTGTCCTCAAGATCGAGAACCTGGAAGTTCTGGATGAGCGAAAACACAAGGTCGTCAAGGGGTTGAGCCTGGACGTACGGGAAGGCGAAATCCTGGCCGTAGCCGGCGTTCAGGGCAACGGCCAAAGAGAATTTGTTGAAGCGCTAACGGGGCTACGCCCCGTCGTCGGCGGCCATATCTTTATTGAAGACGAGGAGACCACCCATTCCATCCCCCGCAAGATATCGGAATTGGACGTCGCCCACATACCGGAAGACCGCGAAAAGCACGGGCTAGTCATGCCCTACAGCGTCGCCGACAATCTGGTGCTCAACCGTTATTTCCACGAACCTTTCTCACATAGAGCCGTGTTGAACCGGGATGCGATCGCCGAAAACGGCCGCAATCTGGTGAAGGAATTCGACGTACGCACGCCGTCGATAGAAACGCACGCGGGGAGCCTATCCGGTGGCAACAAACAGAAGGTCATCGTGGCTCGCGAACTATCCCGCCCCGTCAAGTTGCTGGTAGCTAACCAACCGACGCGCGGCATCGATGTCGGCTCCATCGAGTTCATCCACAACCAAATCGTCGCCCAGCGCGACGCGGGGGTTGCCGTGCTGCTTGTATCGGCTGAACTGGACGAGGTACTCAGCCTGGCCGACCGTGTGGCAGTAATGTTCGACGGCCACATTGTGAAAACGTTACCCATCGAAGAAGCCACCCGCGAACGCGTCGGCCTGCTCATGGCCGGTTCTGAAGAAGAATAAGTTCATCACAGACGACCTCCAACCAATAATCGAAGCCAATAAAATAAAGAGGAGAGCGTGTATTGCTCTCCTCTTTTCGATCCCAGGTCTGTATCAGGAAACGGCTACGATTTCGACGTGGGGGCGCCGATCATCTGAGCCTCAGCCTTCGATCGCATAATCGCCCAGGCCAAAATGGCAACGAGAACGATGGTGACAATGATCACACCAAGGCTGAGACCACTGTACCGGACGACGATAGGGGCGATGATCAGGCTGACGAGGTTGACGACCTTGATCATCGGGTTCAGCGCCGGGCCGGCAGTATCCTTGAGAGGATCGCCGACGGTATCGCCGACGACGGCCGCTTTGTGCCGCTCGGAACCCTTGCCGGTGTTGGCTTCGATGTCACGCTCCTCATCCTCAATCAACTTCTTGGCGTTATCCCAGGCGCCACCAGTATTGGACATGAAGACAGCCAGGAGCATACCGGAGACGATGATGCCGGCCTGGAAACCACCCAGGGCTTCGACTTGCAAGAGCAAACCAACGGCGATGGGCGTAACTACGGCCAGGATAGCCAGGTTGATCAGATCGCGCTGAGCGGCGACAGTCGAAATGGTAACCGCGCGAGCGTAATCCGGTTTCTTGGTCCCTTCGAGGATACCGGGGATCCGGAATTGGCGACGCACCTCTTCCACCATCTGGCCCGCGGCCCGACTGACGGCGCGAATAGCCAGCGAGGAGAACAGCCACGGCAACGCCCCGCCCAACAGCATGCCGACGAATACCATCGGCTGCGATACACGGATACCGCTCGCCAGGGCTTGCGGATCGACGAGGTTCACGTCGGTGATAAACGAGCCAAACAACGACACAGCGGCGATAACGGCCGAGCCGATAGCGATACCCTTGGTGATCGCTTTGGTCGTATTCCCCACTGCATCCAGGTCAGCCATGATCTGGCGCGCCTTCGGCTCCAGGCCAGCCATCTCGCCAATGCCATTGGCATTATCGGAGATAGGTCCAAAGGAATCCATCGCGACATTGTTGCCGGTCAGGGTCAGCATGCCGATACCCGTTAGGGCGACGCCGTAAAGGACAAAGGTGAAGTGAATGAATTCGGCCGAGAATCGTTCGGATGCGAATCCGGAGACGTCGATGCCGGAGAAGATCAGAATGGCAGCGACGATGGTAGCGGCCAGGACGATAACAGACCAGACGGCCGATTCGTAACCCGACGCCAAACCCGCAAGGATGGTCGTCGCCGGACCGCCGGACGTGCTGTCACGGATCTCCTTGACCGGTCGGTAGTGCGTACCGGTGAAGTAATCGGTCAGGCGGTCGATCACGATGGCAAGCCCAACGCCTACCGCCGTCGCCAGGAAGGGAGGCCACCATCCACCGGGCACAGTCCTCATGTAAAACACGGCAACAGCGCCAAACATGACCACGGAGATGGCGGCCGAGGTCAGGAACCCGCGGAAGATCGCCTGCATCGCGTTGCCGCTGTCATCAGACTGGCCCTTCACGCGATAGGTGCCGATGATGGACGCGAGCACTCCAATACCGCGAACCAACAGCGGGTACAGGATAAATTCGTTATGCCCCGTAATAAGCGTCAACGTCACGCCCAGGATCAGGGCTGAAACGATAGTCACCTCATAGGACTCAAAGATGTCGGCAGCCATACCGGCGCAGTCACCGACATTGTCGCCAACGAGGTCGGCGATGACGGCCGCATTGCGCGGGTCATCCTCGGGCATGTCGTGCTCAACTTTGCCGACCAGGTCCGCGCCGACGTCGGCCGCCTTGGTGTAGATGCCGCCGCCCACACGCATAAATAACGCGATGAGCGTGCCGCCAAACCCAAAGCCCAACAACGCATCAGGAGCAGCCTTGCCGAACAGCATAAAGATCAGGGTGCCGCCCAACAGGCCAAGGCCGTCCGTCAACATACCGGTGATGGTGCCGGCACGGTAGGCGATCCGGAGCGCGTCCTTGAAGCTGGTACGAGCGGCAGCGGCCACGCGGACATTACCCTCGACTGCCATACGCATGCCGAGTTGGCCGACCAAGAGCGAGAATCCCGCGCCCATGATGAACGCCACAGCGCGGCCGATACCAACGATCAGGCGGATCGTATCATCGCTATACCCCGCAAACACTTCCTTTGAGAATTCGGTGGGGGGGACAATGTAAACGCTCAGGAAAAGGGCGATGGTCAAAATGACGATGGCGGGCAAAATGGTGCGAAGCTGCCGAGTCAGATAGGCATTTGCACCCTGCTGAATCGCCCCCCAAACTTCCTGCATCTTCTCCGTACCTTTGTCTTCACCGAGGATCTGCCGGCGCAAGAACAGAGCATAGAGAAGACCCAGGAAAGCAACGACCAATACTAACCAGACAGCGATCTGCTCAAAGTTAGTAAGGTCCATCTCTAGAAATCGGAATATCTGCTCCATAATTGGATTATCAAACCTCCTCTCAACAATGAGTAAATTAAAATAGTGGGTGCTTCCCACTTCAAGTCGCCGATAACAAACAATCGCGTTGCGTAGAATCCGGCCTCAGGTAACTGGAAGCCATCTTGCCATCCACAGGCCACTCTTGGCCACGGGACAAATTACCATTGTAGCTCAAGATTTATCACAACTTGCAACATCGATATATTTCAGCAACAGGGCACTATGTTAGACATTCTTTAGAAAACGCACAACCAATTATCCGCAGTTCGGCCGTGAGGTTTAAAAATGGTTTACGGCCGTTCCAATCAAGGGAGGCATAAATAAACGTTAGAGTATAATAAGCTCCCATTCAGCCTGACATAAACGATCAAGATATTTGACATGACTACCGTTCTCGCCCTCGCACCCGCCGCCAGCCATACCAAGGCAGGACACCCGGAGAGTTTCCAACGCATGAAAGCTCTGACAGCCGCGCTGGAACAATCCGGGCTTTTAGCGGACCTCTCCTTCCTCCAGCCGGAACCAGCTACCGTCGAACAACTACGACGTGTTCACACAGTTGATCTGATCGAATTCGTCCGGCACAAGTCCAACCTTGGAGGGGGTCTGCTGGATCAAGGGGACACATATGCTACAGGCGAGACGTATAATCTGGCATTGATGGCTGCGGGAGCATGCACGGGCGTCGTGGACCAAATCATGACAGGGGTCGCCGATAACGGTTTCGCATTGATTCGACCGCCCGGCCACCATGCCGAGACTGACCGTGTGAGCGGCTTCTGCATATTTAACAATGCCGCCGCAGCAGCGCGCCAGGCCCAAGTCGTTCATGGCGTGAAGCGCGTGGCTATCATCGATTACGATGTTCATCACGGCAACGGTACACAAGACATCTTCTTCGAGGACGATTCGGTACTGTTCGCCTCGGTCCATCTGTTCGCCCCCTATTTTTATCCCGGCATCGGCGGCATGTATGAGATTGGAACCGGCCGCGGGCGGGGTTTCACCTTCAACGTGCCGCTGCCGCCGTATGTCGGTGATATCGGCTACCGGCGCGTCTTCGATGAGCTGATCGGGCCACGGCTGGAACGTTTTGAGCCTGAATTTCTGATCGTATCGGCCGGGTTTGATGCTCATTGGCAAGATCCTCTGGCCATGGCTGGGTTAAGTCTACGAGGTTACGCCGATATAACCCGCAAACTACTGAACTATGCGGACAGATTCTGCAACGGCCGAATCCTCTTTGTGCTCGAAGGCGGTTATCAACACGATGTCCTCTCACACGGGGTTCTCAATGTCTTTCACGCCTTATTAGGACACGATATCATCCTCGATCCTCTCGGCCCAATGATGCAATCCGAGCACGATATATCAGATCTCATCAAGCGCCTCGAAAAGCATTACTTGCTAAAATGAGTCGTTGATCGATAATAATGAATTCAAGTTGACCATAACTGACTGAATTCAGCCAACTATTCAGGATTGTGATAAACTGGTTGACATGAGACAAGGCAGACGGGCGTGAGCTAAAGGCAAGCCGTGGCCGGAGAAGAGGTTGTAAACATGAGCAATACCCAGGATCGCAAATCCGGACTTCCACCCGAAGAGCCTGAGGATGAGCTGGAAGAGGCCCTGAAGTGGCTGGAAGAACTGACGAACCGCAAAGGGGCTACGCCGGAAACGGCCACCTCGGCTCCGTCCGCGACGCTTGGCTCCCCGTTTCATGGTTTGATCGAAGATGATAAAGGCGATCTGCCCGACTGGTTACGCGAAACTCCCAGCGCCCCCGACCTCGAGAACATTGCTGATACTGAATTAGAAAGCCGTCTCGACTGGCTGGCAAAGATGGCCCAGCGAGAATCGATCGAGGAACTGCCAACTCTGGAATGGCGGCGTATCGGCGGGCCTATGCAAAGCGCCCTGATGCCCCCTACCCGCATGGATATCTCTGAACCTGAAGAATCAGATGCGACCATCATGGAATCGCCTCATGATCCAACGGGAATGCCTGAGAGCAGCGAACTCGGAGAATTATCGTCCCAGCTTGAACCTGATAATCAGGAGACCGCCACCCCCGATGTAGCCGAGGGTCCCCGTCCGGACGAATCTCAAGATCCTGAAAATATAGCCACCACGGTGGAATTCGATCCGGGCGATGAACCGCCGTCCGCCGACGATCTGGACGCAGCCATGGCCTGGATCGAGGAATTAGCGGCCAGCCAGAACGCGCCGATCGAAGACATTCCAAGCGTGGTCGATCGAGCGTTGGCTTCCAAGATAATGATGGAGATGGGGATTAGCCATCCCGCATCTCCGCTTGATGAATTGGGATCTGCCACAGATCTGGGTATTGAAACATCTACGCACCCGTTCATCGAAGAAGAGGATCTCGCCGATACGGTCATACTGGTTGAGACAATGGCGGCCGAACAAAAACCCGTGAGCGAGTCGACCGATGGGGAAGATGAGGCTGCCGAATTAGCGGACTATCAACCAGTCGCCGTCGAACCCGAAGAGCACGAAGTCGTCATAGAAACTGAGACGTACGAAGTTGCCACCGAACCTGGGACTCACGAAGCCACTGTTGAACCTGAGGCAGAAGTCGCCACCGAGCCTGAGGTACGTGAAGACATCGTCGAACCTGAGGCACGCGAAATTGTCATAGAGTCCGATACGAGCGAATTCGCCGGCCTATACGAACCACCGCCGGACGCCTTATCGTTTGAAGAAGCCATGGCCTATCTGGACAGCATCGCGGTCGAGCCAAAACTGGAGTGGGAAGCGGAAGAAGACCGCGGCCCCGATACCCCAACACACGATGAGGCGATAGCGATCCAGATAACCGGACCGCTTCCCAATCTGGAAGCTCAAACGAGCGAGCTGGTAGTCGATGAGTTCGATTCTATTTCTCAATTAGCCGCCCAGGCGGAGGAACTCGTAATCGAGAATATCGCGCCATTCGCCGAAGATATGGAGCTGGGGATCGGGCAGTTCAAGTCGACGATCGGAGCCGGGACTGAAGCCGCAGCAATTACAAACGGAGACACGTTATCTTCTCTGGAGGCAGCGCTCCTGGCTCTTGACACGATGGCCATACCGGACAGCGAAACGCCGGGTGATATCGCTCTATCCCCGCAATCCATCCAGGGCGCCCCTACACGCGACATCTCCTCAGCCCTGGACTGGCTGGAGTCGGCGCTTGCCGCTGAGCAGAGTGCTCAAACGGCTCTTGATGAAGAAGCGAAAGAGCAAGACCTGTTCGCTCAAATGCCCGAGGACCCGGACGCTGTTCT
>JACFOH010000017.1:4909-12700 GCA_019454405.1 Promineifilum sp. | reverse complement strand
AGCAAGGCCAGACGACCGAGCGCGAGATCGCCATTGCTCCTGATGCGAGCCTCGATAAAGGCATCATCGATCCAGTTGAAGCAGCGATGAAGGAAATCGAGGCGATCGCTGACGAAATGCTCGCGACCGGGGAAGCGCCCCGGAGTAAGGAACCACTCGAGTTATCCTGGATCGATTTACTGAAACCATTAGATTAATCGCGGGGTCGGGGCATCTCGACGACCGCGTGTATATCACCATTATTTTGCAAATGACGGAGCTATTTAGATGGAACAAACGTTAGTATTGATTAAGCCGGATGGCGTGCAGCGCGGACTGATCGGACAGATCATCACACGATTCGAGCGCCGAGGGCTTAAACTGTGTGGGATGAAATTTATGCAGATGAGCAGAGACCTGGCCTCGGCCCATTACGAAGCTCATGTCGGAAAGGATTTCTACCCCGGGCTGGTAGGCTATATTACCTCCGGCCCTATCGTAGCGATGGTCTGGGAAGGGAAAGACGCCATCCAGATCGTCCGCACGACGATGGGGGCTACCAATGCAGGAGCGGCCGCGCCGGGAACGATTCGCGGCGATCTGGCTGTAGAAATCGGCCGCAACCTGGTTCATGGTTCGGACGGTCCGGAAAGCGCCGCCCGCGAGGTATCTCTCTTCTTCTCCGCTGACGAACTGATCACCTGGAGCCGCGAAACCGACCGCTGGATTCGTGAATAAATAAAACGAAACCACGGATGGCGTCGCAATCCCACCGAGTGGGCGTCATCCGTGGTTTTTATTTTGGCTGAATCTCGCTCAACTCCTACTGCACCCGAACAATCACTCGCCCCTGGTGCCACAGCGACTCCAGATCATAGTAAGCCCGCTTTTCCGGGGCGAAAAGGTGAACGACCACGTCACCATAATCGATCAAAATCCAGCCATCGGCCGGCGCCCCCTCAATACTCTTCGGCATCCGATCGCCCCTTGTCTTTGCCTCATATTGCACGGCTTGCATCAGCGCTCTCAATTGGAGTTCGGATTCACCGCTACAAATGACAAAATAATCTGCGAAAATAGCCTGGGCGCGGAGATCCAGCACGAGAATATCGACACCTTTTTTATCTTGTAAAATGTCGACTAAGAGATGGGTAAATTCAAGACCTTCCAGATAACACCTCCAAAACTATTCTATACTGTGCATTTTAGCCCGTTTGACAAGGCTTTACCATAGGGCAACGATTGTCATAGAATCAGTGAAGCGCTAGACTTTGCGCAGATGTTCTAATTCACAAATCAACGATGTTTTCTTTTCTCAATCCATCAGCCGAATTCGACCGCGCCGTCTGGACGGTGGGCGAACTAACCGCCTACATCCGTGAGATGTTCGAATTGGACTATCGCCTGCAAGATGTCGAAGTAACCGGGGAGATATCCAACTTCACGCGGGCTGCGTCGGGCCATCTGTACTTCACCCTGAAAGACGCTACCGCCCAGATTAAGTGCGTCATGTGGCGAACCCAGGCCGAACGATTGCGGTTTCGCCCAACCGAAGGGGATGCTATGACAGCGCGCGGCCGCATATCCGTTTACGAAGCGAGCGGCGCCTACCAGCTCTACGCCGAACGGCTACAGCCCGCCGGGCGCGGCGATCTGGCGGCCGCCTTCGAGCGATTGAAAGAAGACCTGGCGCTCGAGGGTTTATTTGATTCTGAGCACAAGCAGCCCATACCACGCTTCCCGCACAAGATCGGCATCGTCACATCTGTCGACGCAGCCGCTTTGCGCGACATCCTGAACGTACTGCGCCGGCGCAACCCGTTAGTCTCAGTGCTCATCGCTCCAACGCTTGTCCAGGGAGAGCAAGCCCCACCACAGATCGTACGGGCGATCAAATGGCTCGATGGCCGTGATGATGTCGATACCATCATCGTGGCCAGGGGCGGCGGCTCTATCGAGGATTTGTGGGCATTCAACGATGAACGAGTGGCCCGCGCTATCTTTAACGCCCGCCATCCGATCATCAGCGGCGTGGGACATGAGACAGATTTCACCATTGCAGATTTCGTAGCCGATCTGCGCGCGCCCACGCCTTCGGCCGCAGCCGAGTTGGCCGTCGTTGATCTGTCGGACATGCCGCCGGTGATAGAGGAGTACAAGCGCGTATTGGGGTCGGAAATCGATCACGCGCTGGCTACCCGACGCGAAGCCATACGCGCTCGCGCGCAATTCCTCGGCCTGTTGAACCCGCGCCGAGCGGTCGACGCCAACAGGCAGCGGATCGACGGCCTGGTTGGTCGCGCGAGCCGAGCCGCACAACGCACCCTCGACCGGCAACGCTCGCGGCTGGACATCTCTATGGCCGGTCTGACGGCAGTTAGCCCTCTGGCAACATTAGCGCGAGGGTTCGCCATCGTACGCGATGCCGAGGGAAGTGTGATTCGCTCGACGGATCAAGTTCGCCCGGGCGACGCGATATCCATTCAGGTTAGTGACGGAACAATAGGGGGGCGCGTAACCGAATAAGGTCAAGCGCGCTAGTTACGACTCCAAAAGGCAACCGCCCCATCGGCCAGGTAATAGGGCCGCCTCCCATCAGTCGGGACAACATAAATGCGATTGGCGTCATCCTCCCGCACGGGAAGAACAATCGCGCTGCTGTCAGGCGCCCAGATGCGATGACTCAAGGCATATTGGTCAAAGTAAGGCAAGAATTGCGACAGATAGGCAACAGTTGGTTGAAAATCCAGCAATCGCAGACCCGTGCCTGATTCGACGTCAATAACCGACAGAGTCAGCATTGTTCGTCCCGGTCGCTGCACTGGAACGAACGCCACCCGGTTGGCGCGGCGGATACCATCCTCTTTGTAGGCGCTGATGTCGGTGTCGTTCGTATCGCGGCTGAGTGTAATGAAGGCGATCGAGCGGCCATCCGGCGACCAAAAGAACGCCAGCACGGCTTGTGAACTGAGTACGCGAATCTCGCCTGTGGCGACATCAAGCCGGCGCAACGGCCCCCAAAGTGGGTGACTGTTCGGCGCGCTATGAGTGAAGGCGATCTGGTCCCGAACCGGACTCCATCCCAACGCCAATGATCCGCCTCGATCATACGCCTGTCTCCCGCCGGATTGAGTATCGACAACGACCAGCGCGCTTAACCCGTCATTAGTCCGCTCAGCAAAGGCCCAATAACGGCCGTCTTGCCCGATGCCGGGGGCCTGGAAATCGCCCGGAACCGCCAGGTTACCGGTCGCGGCCTGTCCACTCATATCGACGAGTGTCAACGACCTGTTCGAGCGACTGCGCTCGGTGTGAACCAGCATCTGGCGGCCATCGCGCGACCAGTCCCAATGAATCGACGAGCCGATGGCCAACACGCGAGCAGCTTCGATGCCGCTCTTATCCACGACATTAAGGCCTACCAAGCCTCGCGAGTGTTCGGCCAGAAAGGCCAGCCGGTCGCCGTCGGGAGACCAATAGAGATAGAAGGGGGGCTGATTATCACTGAAGTAGATTCGTCGATCGGCGATGGTGATCGGCTCGCCGGGGGGAACATCCTCCAGCACATAGACACCTCCACCACTCGGTTGATTACCAACGACCGCCAGGTGATTACCGTCGGGAGCCCAGGTCGGCAACTGGTACACAACCCTATCGCTTCGCAGCGTCAACACATGGCGATCGGTGCCGACGGGCGACATCGTCTCAAGCTGACCATCCTGATTAATGATGGCGATGCGGTTGATCTCCGGCAAATTCGGACTGTCTATGGGTTCAACTACCGGCAACGGTGTGAACACGGCAGCGGCGACCGTTGCCGGCGCGGCCGTGGGGCCTGACTCCACCCTTTCGACCCGTTCACGAGCCACGCCCCAGCCATCATTCCTGACGGCGATAAACAAGATAATGATGGATGAGCCAACCAGGCTAACAATGAGCAGGATGGAAACAGCTATAAACAAACAGTTGCGTCGTCGATCGGTTAGAGCTGAATCGTCAACGCTATCGCCTAATACGATCGATTCGGGCAGCAACTCGTTATCGTACTCGTCATCGTATCCGACTGGATCGAACAATGGCTCGTCATCATCATACATAGGCCGATTGTATCACCGCGCCCGGAGTATCCTGAACTGGTTTACCAAGCATTTAGCAAGCGAGGCGAGCGTTTGGAACTTCCTCATAATGACTGTGATAAAATCGGAGCTATGAGCACACAAGAGCCCTCTACCACTCAAAACGCCTTGTCAGGCTTCATCAGAGCCGCCGGTGTGATCCTGGCTGTGTCCTACCCGGTTCTGGCCTTGTCGGCCGGAGTCCGGTCCTTCTATCAGCTATTTCTGAAAGAAGGGGACGTCGACACAACGGCTGCCATCCTGAGCGGCGTCGCCGCTATTTGCTACTTGCTGGCCACATTCGGCTTTATCATCCGGAAACGCTGGGCATGGCAACTTTCAGTCGTGATGCTGGCGTTTGAACTGGCCATGGTGCTCATCGTGGGCACGCTCAGCTTCACCCATCCAGACATGATCGGTCACACGGTGTGGAGTCACTTCGGCGCGGACTACGGTTACTTCCCGCTTATCCAGCCGCTATTGGGTCTGGCCTGGTTATTCAACCGCGAAACAAGGCAGAGCTTGTCGGGTTGGCGAGGCGCGTGATTAGTCGATTTGCAGCAACTTGTACGGGTAGACGTTGATAACCTTGGTCTTCTCGTACTGGGTCACCATCGCTTCACCCGACCGATAGACATGGATGTGACCATGAAGATGGTAGCGGGGCTTAAACATGCGCAAAAAGCTTAAGAATACCTTGAATCCGGTATGCGGTAAGTCGGGGCGATCGTGGATACCATAGGGCGGCGAATGCGTGACCAGGATATCCAGGGCGCGGCCGAGGCGCTGCCGATTCCAGAGGAGCCGAGGCACGATCTGGGCCACAGTCATCCGCATCTCCGACTCGCTATACATATATTCGGCGCGAGCTTTGTATCGCATGGATCCCTGAAGGCCGGCCAGAATGAGGCCTCTATGCATGATGACTTTGCCATGA
The DNA here is from genome assembly GCA_019454405.1 of Promineifilum sp. Lineage (GTDB taxonomy): Bacteria > Chloroflexota > Anaerolineae > Promineifilales > Promineifilaceae > Promineifilum. The sequence goes on along the minus strand of JACFOH010000017.1, from coordinate 7,669 downwards.
ATATCGATCCCGCCACGCACGTCGCGCCATAGGCGGCCGTCGGCGCCATACTGGGGGCCGCCATCATGATTGCCCAGAACGTAGACCATCGGTACGTTGAAAGCCGAGGTTAAAAAGTCCAGGTAGTAGAAAGGCAGATCGCCGCACCCTATGAGGAGATCGATATCGGGGAAATATTGCCGCGCCTGGTCGCTGTACAGCTTATCCATGACGCGATCGCTCACGGCCAAAATATTCATGGGGCGGGCCATTCGCGGTGGTGATTTTGCTCCAGCTTATCGAGAATCGCTTGTTCCAGGTCGATATCGCTAACGCTCGCCAGCTGGATCAAGTATAAGGCAACGTCGGCCAGCTCCGAGGCCAAAGCGTCCCGATCGCGCGCATCGTCGCGCCATTGGAAGTGCTCCAATACCTCGGCCGATTCCAGAGCCAGAGAAATCGCCAGGTTTCGCGGCGTCTGGGACTTGGGCGAATCGTTCTCGTACCAACCTTTGGCCGTCACAAAGGCATGCATGCGCGCTTCCAGTTCTTTTAATTCCATAATTTGTCCGATTGTAGCCACAAAGCAAAACCGCCGGCCACCCCAAAATCAGGATAGCCGGCGGCCCCATTAACGAATCAATGATCTGAAGTCAGCAAGATTATCGGATGATCACCTCGATAATCGAGCATATCCAAACCAAGTCGCGATCAATCGGCCAGACTTACAGGCGTTCGGCCACAAAAGCGGTCAGGTCGGCCAGCCGAGAGGCATAGCCCCATTCGTTGTCGTACCAGGTGACCACCTTGATAAACGTGCCGTCGATAACCTCGGTCGAAAGAGCATCTACCGTCGTCGAGGCCGGATCGCCTTTCAGATCCATTGAGACCAGCGGTTCATCAGTGTAGTTCAGGACCTTGCCCAGCCAACCGGGACCATCGGCAGCCGCTTTCAGGACTCGGTTGATCTCCTCTTTGGTGGTCGGGCGTTCAATTTCGGCCGTCAGATCAACAACCGAAACCGTCACGGTCGGCACGCGGAAAGCCATACCGTTGAATTTACCCTGCAATTCGGGCAATACCAGGCCAACAGCCTTGGCCGCGCCGGTGGAAGTCGGGATGATATTGTCGGTGGTGGTGCGGGCGCGACGCAGATCCTTATGAGCCACGTCCAGGATGCTCTGATCGTTGGTCATCGCATGGATGGTGGTCATGAGCGCGCGCTTGATGCCGAAATTCTCGTGGAGTACTTTGGCCACCGGAGCCAGGGCGTTGGTGGTGCAGCTGGCGTTGGAGATGACGTTCTGGGTAGCGGGGTTGTAGGTCTCCTCATTGACGCCGAGGACGAACGTACCATCGATGTCCTTGCCACCCGGAGCGGAAATGATGACCTTTTTCGCGCCGGCGGTCAGGTGCGCGCCAGCCGTAGCCTTGTCACGAAAACGACCGGTGCATTCGAGAACGATATCGACGCCCAGCTCACCCCACGGCAGTTTCGCCGGGTCCTTTTCCGCGTAGCTCTTCAGTTTTTCGTCATCGACGTAGATGTCGCCATCACGGACCTCGACCTTCCCCGGGAACCGGCCATAGGTCGAGTCGTACTTCAGCAAATGGGCATTCGTCTCTGCGGGCATGAGATCATTAATCGCCTCGACATCGAGGACGCCCTGATAGTTCTCATAAATCGCCTTGTAAACCTGGCGGCCGATGCGGCCAAAGCCGTTAATACCAACTTTAATCGCCATTGAGATTTCTCCTTTCGTGGTGAATTAGTCGAGTTTAATGTACTAAATGTGGGTGTGGAAATGCATGCGTGCGGCAAATACGCACTGTAGGGTATTATAACAAACTCATGGCCAGATTGAAAATCGACGAACACGCGCGGAGCAAACTCATCCGCAGTCACGAAAGCAGTTCCAGGACGGCATTGGCCAATTTGGCGCTATCGTGTCGCCAGGGGCGAGCCTCGTCAACCAGGTCGCGGGTGATAAATTCAACGCCAGCCGGTATAGTAGGGATAACAAAAGTGGTGTGTCCGCCTCCCGTATCAGGAGGCACTGAGAGATTGTCATTGGCCAATACAATATCGATGAGATTGTCGGACGTGTGCTGGCGAATCACTTCGACATGGTCAACGACTGAGTAACCGTCCGTTTCACCAGGCTGCGTAGCCAGATTGCACACATAAACGACCCTGGCCCGCGTATGCAGCAAAGCCTGGGCCAGATCAGCGACCAACAGATTAGGCAAGATACTCGTGTACAGGCTACCTGGGCCAAGGACCACCAGATCTGCCTGGAAGATAGCCCGAAGCGCGGGAGGGTAAGCGCGCGCGTTATCTGGATCCAGATAAAGGCGTTCGATCCGGCCGCCGGCTTGCGGGATAGTCGACTCACCGGCCACCCTGACGACCTCACCCTCCGGCAAGGCTACGTCGGCCGTCAGAGTCAGGTTTTCCAACGTGGAGGGCAATACTTGACCGCGTAGAGCCAATACCCTTTGAGCGGCCAATAGCGCCTCGTCAAAACTGCCTGTAATACCGGTCAGAGCCGCCAGCAACAGGTTGCCGAAGGCATGACCCTGCAAGCCTTGCTCCGATGAGCCTTGACCATTCTCGTCGATCTGCCCGCCGAAACGATACTGCAAGACCTGGGTCATAAGCGCCTCATCGCGGGCCAGCGCGGCCAGGTTGTTACGAAAATCACCGGGTGGCAACAAACCTAACTCCTTGCGCAGACGGCCGCTACTGCCCCCGTCATCGGCCACCGTAACGATGGCCGT
>JACFOH010000017.1:0-4809 GCA_019454405.1 Promineifilum sp. | reverse complement strand
AACGATCGTGCCGGCCGCCAGAACAAGCATCCAGCGCTTGACGCCGATGCCCAGCGTCAACCAACGGCGGCGGTCAATGAGACTCGCCCAGGTGAACTTCCTTCGTCCCATAATGCGACATTATAACATCGGCTGATTGGGCCAATGCTATCACGTTTATTTGTCCAAAGGGGTCGCGTGTTGTATAAGTCTCATGCGCTCGCGGCCGTATGACGCGAGCTTGTTTAATTCCAGGGTTTAATCAGAATGGAAAACAGCCAATTAAGGCAGCAAGGTCGCACCCGCGCCTATCTTGTCCTCGGGCTTAGCCTGTTAGGGCTGGCTTTTTCGGGCATATTCGTCAAATTGGCCGGAGTGCCGGGAGCGGTGTCAGGGTTCTACCGCATGGCCATCGCCGTGGTCGTGCTGGCTCTGCCGTTTACGCGAGACGTCCGACGACACGGCATCCCCAACCGCCACGAAACAATGATCGCCGTCCTGGCCGGCTTGTTCTTCGCGTTTGATCTGTTCTTCTGGAACACGGGTGTCCTGCTCAGCGGAGCCACGAATCCGACGTTGATGAGCAACATTGCACCGATTTGGGTAGGGTTGGGAGCGATGCTCTTCTTCAAGGAACAGCTGAATCGCCAGTTCTGGCTAGGGTTGCTGGTGGCGATCGTCGGTGCGGCGGTGATTCTGGGGGTGGATACTCTCAACGACGTAGGGCTGGGTACTTTCTTCGGCATTCTGTCCAGTATATTCTACGGCGGATACTTCCTGATAGTTCAACGCAGTCGTCACAAACTGAGCACCTTGACCTCATTCTGGTTGTCGGCCGTCACCACGGCCCTGATTCTCATACTGATGGCCCGGATGTTGGGCCAACCTCTCACCGGCTACTCGAAACTCACCTACCTCTATCTAATCGCCCTGGGGTTGATCATTCAGGTTGGCGGGCAAATGGGGATCGCCTATTCGTTGGGTTATTTACCGGCATCGATCGTATCGCCCACCCTGCTGCTCCAGCCGATGCTGACGGGTCTGCTAGCTATGCCTCTCCTGGGGGAAGCATTATCCTGGATGCAGGTGCTGGGCGGGGCGGCCGTGCTGGCAGGCGTTTATGTCGTTCACCGCAGCCGGCAGAAAAATCCGCCTTCCCCCTGAAGAATATCACCCCACCGGGCTAAATCGTGGGTCGTAACTTTGGCCCGCAGAATTTCATTGCTTATAATGATTAGTATCAATCAAGTGAGGTTCGCAACCATGAATCAAGAGAAAATCAAGGCGCTGCTGGATCGCCTGCAGATCGCACCGGTGAATTTTGGGGTTAGCACCGGAGCTGGCAACTGGATCGATAGTGGCGCGCCACCTATCACATCCTATGATCCCACAACAGGCAAGCCGATCGCCCAGGTCGTTCCAGCGACGGCCGAAACCTATGAAACAGTTATCGCTGAAGCTGAAGCAGGGTTCTCGGCCTGGCGCGAGGTGGCAGCCCCTCGCCGGGGGCTGGTAGTACGCGATCTGGGTGTGGCGGTGCGCGACGCTCTGGATCCGTTAGGGGAGTTGATCAGCCTGGAAATGGGCAAGATACGAGCCGAAGGAATTGGCGAAATCCAGGAGATGATCGACATCTGTGATTTCGCCACCGGCTTGTCACGCCAACTCTACGGCCTGACGATGCAATCCGAGCGGCCGAAACACCGCATGTACGAGCAATGGCATCCGCTCGGGCCAATTGGCGTCATCACCGCCTTTAATTTCCCTATTGCCGTCTGGTCATGGAACGCGACCATCGCCGCCGTTTGCGGCGACACCATCGTGTGGAAGCCATCGGAACTGGTTCCGCTGACGGCCGTCGCGCTGCAACATATCGCCAACCAGGTCATGGCTGACTATGGCCTGAGTGGCATCTTCAACCTGGCCGCCGGAGGACCGGAAATCGGCCGGCTGATTGCCGAGGATTCTCGCCTGCCGCTCGTATCGTTCACCGGTTCGACTCGCGTTGGCCGAAACGTAGCTCAAACAGTCGCGGGACGCCTGGGACGTACGATCCTGGAGATGGGCGGCAACAACGCCATCATCGTGGCCGCCGACGCGGATCTCGATCTGGCAACGCGAGGTATCCTCTTCGGAGCAGTGGGCACAGCCGGGCAGCGGTGCACATCCACACGCCGCATCATCGCTCATCGTGATATCGCCGGGGAGTTGGCCGAGCGCCTGGTTCGTGCTTATCGTCAGGTTCCGCTGGGTGATCCGTTGGAAGAAGGGGTCTTAATGGGGCCACTGGTGACGGAAGCGGCCGTCAATCAGATGCAGCGCGCCGTGCGGCAGGCGGTGGCCGAGGGCGGAGAGGTGCTGACTGGCGGAGAGGCGCGGCCCGATGTCGGGCCACAATTCGTCGCGCCGACGATTATCCGTATGCCGGCTCAAACGGACATCGTGCGACAGGAGACGTTCGCGCCGATTCTCTATATGCTGGAGTATGAGACGCTTGATGAAGCGATGCGAATCCATAATGACGTCCCGCAAGGACTGTCCAGCGCTATCTTTACCGATAGCCTGCGCACGGCCGAGAATTTTCTGGCAACAACGGGGTCCGATTGTGGCATCGCCAACGTCAATATCGGCACGTCAGGGGCAGAGATAGGTGGGGCGTTTGGCGGGGAGAAAGAGACCGGCGGCGGCCGTGAATCCGGTTCCGACGCCTGGAAAGGCTATATGCGCCGGCAAACCAACACGATCAACTGGTCCAGAGACCTGCCACTGGCGCAAGGTATCCACTTCGAGAATTAACGCGGTCTAAAGCGTCGCCGGCAACAATCAACATGTTGCCGGCGACATTCTTTTTTCCTCTCTAGTCAGGCGTGACGTCCGAGAACACAGCCCCCATATAGATTAGATATTCAATAGGTGCGGGGGCCGTAGCTGTAATCGTAGGCATCTCTGTAGGCGTATAGGTTGGCGTCACCGTCGGTATAACAGCCGTGGCGGTTGGCGTCGATGTGAACGTGGGAATCGGTGTAAAAGTCCCTGTAGGGGTGGGGGTATTCGTTGGCGCCAATGTGGCTGTTGTCGTTGGCGGGACAACGGTGACCGAGGGCGTTGATTGAGGGTTCGGGTTGCTCTCCGGGGCGCCTTTGGAGATATCCAGCGGCTTGTAAACATCGCGTACTACTGTCCGGACATCACTGAACAAGGACTTATCCACTAGACCAAACGACAACTGCCTGTCCGCGCCCGTTAGGTAACGGCCAGCGGTACTGTCACGTCCGAATCCAAGTATCGTCATCACTGGGTCGGGCGAACTCGGCCGATATGAGTCAACCTTGTCGTCTTCCTGATGATGGATCACGAATAGCGAGCGGCCGAGTGCGGGATCCGTGAAGTACACCCACTCCTCGCCGGGGATATCACCTGTCCATGATACGTCAGCAGTAGCCTGAGTACCGTCCGATTTGGTCACCAAATCGGTGCTCGGTTCAAACACGCCGCCAGGCGTCCCCTCATAGAGGAACCAGTAGTACTTGGTTGGGTCTACTCTTACCACCGTCATACGCGCGTAGGTTGGGAATATATCCCAAACGGTTTCCCACTTCCCATCGTTACTGACCGATCGCAATCTCGTTCGCAGCGGACCGTCATAGGCCAGAGTGGTCGAGACGATATTTCGGCCAGGGTGGAAGTATCCTCCATCATTGGGGTTAACCATATTAGGTATGCCCCGGAAATCACCCTTATTCGCACCGGCAGGGTTCCACGAGATCCAGTCGTTAGTGTTTATGTCGATCAAACTGGCGAAGCCGCCACCCGCCTTATGGTAACGATAGGTGCCGCCGGGCGTGACAATCTTGTAAGTATCATAGCCATACGCATCAATGATTGAAGTGGTTTGCACACGATCATAAAACGACGGCAACATATGATTGCTCCCCACCAGATCAAAATAGATCTGGAAGCGGCGGGCCTGTCCCCCTCCTGTATTGCCTTCCATCAGGAACACAACGGTACCTTCAGCATTCGTCGCGGCATTGTAACCGGCGCCCTTGTCAAATTGGAACGGGACATTGGCATTGAGGGTATTGTCAGCATTATCGACTTCGATAACCCGTATAGAGTTGGGGTCAAGGCTGCCTGACTTGCCCAAACTATTCAACAGGGTCGTGAAATTGATGGGGACTTCGACCGGCTTATTGTTTCGGGAAAAGCTATTCGCGCTGACTGTAACAGGGACGCGATAAGCCCAGGTGGAATCCCACCAGCCATCAGTACCGGCAGCGCTATCTGACGCACTGGACATCAACACGACCAGCACTGGAACAAGTAAAGCTAACCATGCTAAAGACAGGAATTTGGATTTCATAGATCACTCGAGGGTTATGAACAAGGATTTATCTTTCCACCAGATCAAGGTTATAAACAGTTTCGACGGCTATCAACCCACCAGCCCAAATCAGGAGTCTCAAGAAGTGGGCCATCGAATACGCCATACCTGTGCTAATTAAGGCGTAAGGTATGTAACCCATCTTACAATCAGGATTAAGATCGATCACCGTGCAGTTCGGTGCCTTGCAAAGTGTATCTGCCCTCCCGATCTTCTTCAAGTGTCGTCTGGGTTGCCTCCCGGAAGCTAGATTCGTGCTATACTATCTCTATGCGAATCGCGATATTCTCCGATGTCCACGGTAATTTGAGCGGCCTGGAAGCGGTATTAGCCGATATCGACCGGCGAGGGGCAGATCTTGTTATCTTCGCTGGCGATCTGTGCCTGGCAGGGCCGCGCCCGGCCGACACGTTACGGCTGGTGCTCGACCGGCGTATCCCATCAGT
>JACFOH010000047.1 GCA_019454405.1 Promineifilum sp. | reverse complement strand
AGTAGGATAATTCATGGACTCTTTTTTGCTAATCAAGGTGGCAACTTGGGTGAATTAGGAATTACGAATTACGAATTAGGATCCGCAGGGGCTTGGCCCGGTTTGTTCGCGGCCGGGAAGAGCATAGCGCAGACGTTCGTCGCCTTCACAGGCGGATCAATCCTCCTGCTATCATACGAAACGCGTTGAAACACGTCTCCAGAAGCCGGTCCGCCGGCGCAACCGGTTTTAACCGGTTTAGCATAGCAGCCACGGGTTTGAACCCGTGCCGCCGTCGCCGTTGCCTGGCCCATTTTGAGTGGCGAGTGACGAGTGACGAGTTGCGAGTTCAGAGACGGCAGCGGAAATTCCAGGGATAATGGGGAATCGATCGGTCGAAAGGAGAAGTATATTCGTAACAGTAAGCTATCCGAGGAATTGGCGTGGTTCGGCCGCGTGTAGGAGCGGGCCCGCATGCCCGCCCTGCTATCTGGCCTACCCTCTCAACAGCGTAGAAACCGCGATATCTTCGTCGATATCTTCCCAATGAATGCCGATGCCGCGCGCGATCAGTCGCCAGTTTTCGCGCTGCTCCGGCATCGCCTGGCGCAGACGCGGGAACCATTCCAAGGGCACAGATATCTCGCGGCCGTCCGACAGACCAACGACCAGGGCGTCCTCGGTGAAAGCGACTGTCTCGGCCAGCGTGGTGGTTGGGCTAATTCTTCTCCCGGTAGACATCAACCCTATTATAAACGGCGTCCTGTCGAACGTTCATATTTGATTAGACACGCCCGCGCCGTCACTTGGCCTATTTTGAGTGACGAGTTCAGAAGCGACGAGGTGCTGCGGGGGTAACCAATCTGTCGAGGCTAGACAGTGTTATTATTCATAATAGGCTATGCGAAGTGATTTTCACTCCTCGCCCACCCTACTCGATCCGATCCCGCTTCTCCAGATTATGCCGAGCACACAGCAACTGGATATTTTCCGCCCGCAGCGACGTCCCGCCCTTGGAATAGGGGATAACGTGGTCGAAGTGGAGATTATCCGTGGCCCCGCACATCACGCACTTGCCGCCATCCCGCTGCCAAACTTCCAGTTTCACTGACGATGGGATAAGGCGGGTCATCTCTAGATCGACGTCCTCAGGCGTAGTTTCATGGCTATCATCTCTCGCCGCTCGTAGCTCGAACTTGAACACATTCCGGCGGCCGTCGCTCTCGACCCATGCGTCAACTAAATGGAACAGCCCATTGTACGACCAGATGCCCGGACGGATCTTCTCGTACACCCGTACCCGTTCCGGGGGCGCCTGCCTCTGCTTGAACTCTCTTGCCGCCCGGGAAAATTTACCGTTCTCCGTGAGCATACCCCCACGGGTGAACTCCGGCTGATCGACCGCCTTGGGGTCCACGTTGCCTGACTTGGGTTCGTCGTGTCCCTCGTAGATCAACGTCTGGCCATCATCCTTGATGACATCGCGATACGGCGCGTTCGGCCGCTGCGACATCAGGATGATCGAATAGCCGTTCCCCGCGCGAAAGTTCATGCCCCGCTGCAGGCTAAGCCCTTCGCGGCCGCACATGTCGAGGTAGGAGAGGATTTCGTCGGACATTACTAACTCCGTGACAGTTCAGAACGCGGCCGACTCTTTCGATCGTCAGGGCCGCGAGAATAAGAAATCGTTCTCGGGAAGACTTACATATAGAGGAACAGGGTTCCCAGGGTACCAGGGTTTCTCAACGAGGCAAATCAGTGGGCGGCACAGGAATCAACTATCAGGGGGAGTATGTGGGCGACCCGACCTTACGATATACTATAGAGAATAGTTGCTGAAAACCCGTCCGCTTTACGAACAGAAAAGAGGATGCCCCAAGTTGTCAAGGCGAGCTAAGACCAAATCCGACGAGGGCGGGATCCCCGGCGAACTTCTCGTGGCCATTCTCAACGACCAGCGGGACTATCACTTCGCCCGTGACGAGCATTGGTATCGCATCCCGATAAATAGCGCGACAAAGTATATCAAAGATCGCTGGCCGCCACGCCGCCTCGCTTTCTACCAGACCAAGATATTCGAACAGGAAAAGTACTCAGTCCGCTACTTTGCCGACGTAACCGACATTCAGCAGGTTGGCCGCCACGATCTATTCCCCAACGAGCCGGAAGGCGAGAAAAGCAAAAAGCGTTACTATCGATTAGCGCTTGGGCCGCTACAAGAGCTGCCGAAACCTATTTTCAGTCGTCGCGCACGACGCATCCTGTTCATCCCCAGCACTTGGGAGAAATTTGTCAGCGCGATGGAAATCAATGACCTCTATCATGGCAGCCCACTGGAAAACCGCTTATGGGCCGCGCTTAAGCGCAGACGTATTTCCGCCGAGCAGCAAGAATACCTGACTGCCGGGGGAGAGAATTACATCCTCGATTTCGCCATCTACTGCGTCCAAAAGAATATCGACATTGAAACAGATGGGGACACCTATCACGCCAACCCGGAGAAGGCTGCCGAGGATAACGTCCGCAACAATAATCTAACGGCCGCCGGCTGGCAAGTACTCCGGTTCAGTACTCCGCAGATCAACGAAGGACTCGACTCATATTGTATACCCGAGATTACCCGCACCATCACTAACCTCGGCGGGCTTGATGAAGGGCTTGTCCCGCGAAGCGTCGACAGCGATCCCGATCGGCCGTATCAAATGAGCATCTTTGATCCGAAAGATTAGACTCGATCCTCTCCACGAGAACCTCACCCCGCGCCCGGCTTAAGTGACAATTTAAGCCGTCTGTCCTACACTGTATAAGAGAACATTACGCCGGCAGCTACTCTGCCGCCGTGCCAGTCCTGGACTTGAGAGTATGAAAGCATCTGAAATAAAACTCCTTGATTTTCTACGCAAAGCACAACAGTTTCGAATCCCCATCTATCAGAGAACGTACTCATGGACTGAGCCTGAATGCCGGCAGCTCTGGGATGACATCATCCGCACCGGCTCCAACGATCAGGTCGCCGCGCATTTCGTCGGTTCGATCGTCTATATTGAGGGAGGCTTATACCAGGTCTCGAGTCAGGACCCGCTTCTGGTTATCGATGGACAACAACGTCTAACAACGATCTCGCTCATCCTTGAGGCGCTGGCTCGCGCGGTGGGTGATGATGAACCAGTAACCGGTTTCTCTGCTGCGAAGATCCGCCATTACTATTTGACTATTCCTCTCGAAACGGGCGAACGACGCTACAAGCTCCTGCTGACGCAAACTGACAAAGATACGCTAACGGCTCTTGTCGATCAGAAGCCGTTACCAAAAGATCACTCCATCAGAATCACGCAGAACTTCGAATTCTTTCGGAAAAGGATCGACGCACTCAAGGGTAACTTCTCCGCGCTATGTCAGGGCTTGGCCAAGCTCATCATCGTCGACATATCTCTTTCGCGAGACCAGGACAACCCACAACTCATTTTTGAGAGCATGAACTCGACCGGTCGCGAATTGACTCAGGCGGATCTCATTCGCAACTTCATTCTTATGGGCCTTGACGCAGAGCACCAAACCCGCCTGTATGAAGACCATTGGCGGCCGATGGAAGTTGAGTTTGGCCAGGAAGCCTATAATAGCTACTTCGACAGCTTCATGCGCCACTACCTGACCGTGCGCACGGACGAGATCCCGAATATCAGCAAGGTGTACGAAAGCTTCAAGGCTTATTCTCGTCAATCGGACATAGCTGCGACCGGCATCGATTCGCTTGTGGCCGACATCCACGCCGCTGCAGAGAATTACTGCGCCTTCGCTCTCGGACACGAACCGGACAAAGCCTTGGCCGACGCCTTTTCCAACTTGCGCGAACTGAAAGTCGATGTCGCCTATCCGTTTCTCCTGGAACTATATGCGGATTATCGTGCCGGGATCTTGAGTTATGGCGACTTCCTTGAAACCGTACGTCTGATCGAAGCCTATGTCTTTCGCCGCGCGATTTGTCAGATACCGACTAACTCTCTCAACAAGACGTTCGCCACCTTCCGCCGCGCGCTTAAGAAAGACCGCTATCTCGAAAGCATCAAGGCCCATTTCCTGACCATGCCGTCCTATCGGCGCTTCCCGCTGGATGCCGAATTCGCGCGCGAGATCAAAACACGCGATCTCTATAATATGGGCAGCCGCCGCTCCTATTGGCTCCGCCGCATGGAGAATCACGGCCGCAAGGAGTGGGCGCCAGTGGACGAGTACACCATCGAACACATCATGCCGCAAAATGAGAATCTCTCGCGGACATGGCAGCAAGCGCTCGGCCCCGATTGGAGAACGGTCCAGGAGACTTGGCTGCATACTCTGGGTAATCTGACCTTGACTGGCTATAACTCTGAATACAGTGACCGACCGTTCGCGGAAAAACGAGACATGCGTGGCGGATTCCGGGAAAGCCCACTCAGGCTCAATGAGGGGCTCGGTTCTGTTGCTAACTGGGACGAGGACGCAATCAAAGCGCGAGCAGAGCGGCTCGCTCAGCTGGCGGTCGATGTCTGGCCCGCGCCCCGCTTGTCCGAAACAATTCTGGATGGATATCAGGGAAGAGCCGCCGAGACACAAGGCTACAGTATCGCCGATCACCCTCAATTAGCCGGTGGCATAACCCGGGACCTCTTCGAAGCTTTCCGCAAAAGGGCGCTGGCACTTGACCCCTGCGTGACTGAGACCTATCTGAAGCAATATATCGCTTATAAGGCCGAGACGAACTTTGTTGACGTCGTGCCCCAGGCAAAGCGCCTGCGACTATCACTTAATATGAGGTATGACGAGATCCACGATCCTAGAGGGTTGACACGGGATATCACCCACATCGGCCGTTGGGGAAACGGCGACGTTGAGGTGTATCTCTCTTCTCTAGACGAACTGCCCTACATCATGAGTCTGGTCCAACAATCCTTCGACAAACAGATGAATAACGGAAACGACGGTTAGACCGATCGCACGCGAAACTTTCGTACGAACCGTACTACGAATTGAATCCGCGTCATCCGCGTCATCCGCGTCATCCGCGTTCCGTTCCAAAGGGCCAGGCAACGGCGACATCGGCCGTTCTGCATGGCATAGGTATTTGCGCCGTTGCCAAGCCCCTACGGGCCGCTCTTCACTCGTCACTCGTCACTCGTCGCTCAAAATGGGCCAGGCAACGGCGACATCGGCCGTTCTGCATGGCATAGGTATTTGCGCCGTT
>JACFOH010000046.1 GCA_019454405.1 Promineifilum sp. | reverse complement strand
CGGCGCTGGGCGCGTGGTGGGTGGTCACCTTGCCGCGCTTCCGTGGCGCAGACGGGCGGCCGTTTCTCATCGCCACGGCCGTCTATGCCGCCGGGCGGCTGTTCGTGGATGCCTACAACGGCACGGCGACGCTGGTGGGCGGCGGGTTCCACTTGGGGCAGATCGTCGCGCTGGTGGTGGTGTTGGCCGCGTTGGTCATCCTGTGGCGATTGTCGTGGGAACAGGGGTTCGTTCAGGTCGGCGAATAAACCTGCACTTCCCGCTCGATTTGCTCGCCTAATTCATCCTCGGCTACATCTAGATCGTAGTCCAACTGCAAGCCAAGCCAGAATTGCGGCGACATATTGAAATAGCGCGCCAGGCGCAGCGCCGTGTCCGGCGTGATGCGCCGCTTGCCCCGGACGATCTCGTTGATCCGCCGCGCTGGCACGCGGATGTCCAGCGCCAGGCGGTTTTGGCTCAAGCCCATCGGATTTAGAAACTCTTCTAGTAAGACTTCGCCGGGGTGCACAGGGGCTAACTCTTTAGTCATAGTGATTCTCATGAATGGTAATCTACAATCTCGACGTCGTGGGCATCACCATCTCGCCAAACGAAGCAGATGCGCCACTGTTCATTAATGCGAATGCTATGCTGACCAACGCGATTTCCGGACAACTTCTCGAGGCGATTTGCAGGTGGAATGCGCAAATCATGGAGAGATTGCGAGCGATGTAGCATGCGTAATTTGCGTAGCGCTACCTGCTGGATGTCGGTCGGAAGCTTTCGCGACAACATGCGATTGAATATCTTCTCCGTCTCCTTATCGCGGAAGCCCCTGATCACAATAATAGTATAGGTTGTTATACGTTTAACGTCAAGCGTTAAACGTAGATCAGCCAATCTTTTGGTGTATATAGTGTTTGTCGAATCATGCCCAAATAGCGTGCTGTGTGGGCGATGAGGGCAAGCGCCCGTCGATGCCCGGCTTGCGCGACTATCCGGGCTATGGGGCCAACAGCCGCATCCGCAGCGCACGAATCTTGCGGTTGTCAGAAGATTTGCCGATGGTGGTTGAGATCGTCGATGAGCCGGAGCGGATCGCCAACTTCGCCGCCGAACTCGACGAGATTATTAGCGATGGGCTGATGATGATAGAGAAGGTCGAAGTGGTGATCTATCGACACAATGGGTAGTCGTAGCCGGCTGCGCCATGGAATTAGTGGCCCAGCCGAGTCTAGAGCTGTTGCGGTAGAGCTTGCAGCCCCACTCGGTCGGCCGCTTCCCAGAGTTGGCGGTCGTAGGTCAGCATGGTAACAACTTCGCCCATGCTTTCTTGCCAAATGCTAGCCGAAGCCAGGTGGACAGCGTCATAGCCCCGCAAACCATATTCCCAAGCCAGCCCCTCGGCCGCCGCTATCAGAGCCTCGTTGATCTGCAATCGCAAGTAAGTCGGCCAGTGTGCGCGGAACACCTTCAATAATTGTTCGGCCGTCGCTGAATCAACGATCCTCGCCCGATGTAGTCGCGAGAAAGTCGCTCCTACCTCCGCGCGCGTGATGATGCTGACTCCGATCAGATCGGCCTCGCGCATCCAGGCCACGACGTCGGTCGATCCCGCTTCCCTGATATAGCGCTTGACGAGCGCGCTCGTATCGATATAGAGAATCACTCGCGCATCTCCGCGACGATGTCGGACACGAGAATATCGCTCTCATTAGCAACGATCGGGTCGCTGATCTCAAGCTTATCCCCAGACCAGCCAATCATCCCTGAGTCGATCAGCCATTGTACCTTCTCGTCGAGCGAGGTGCCCTCCGGAATGATGCGGCCGATCGGTTTGCCCCGATCGGTGATGACGATGGTCTCGCCGGCCTTGACGCGATGCAAGTATTTGCTCAGCTGCGATTTCAATTCCCGAACGCCGACGCTCTTTTCATTCATGGGCACACTCCAATCATTCCTATTATTGTAGCTACATGATATCTGATGTAGCTACAAAATGCAACCATGATGGCCCTTCCGGCTGCTCAGGGCGACGAATAGACCTGCACTTCGCGCGCGATGCGATCGGCCAGCTCATCACCCGCGATATCCAGATCGTAATCCAGTTACAAACCAAGCCAGAACTGCGGCGGCATATTGAAATAGCGCGCCAGGCGCAGCGCCGTGTCCGTTGTGATACGTCGCTCATTACCGCGTCGACTTGCCGGCTCGAGTCCCAATCGATCGGCCCTTTGCTCGTCTGGAGCATGTACTCTTCCAGCACGTCGAGATAGATGCCGTGAACGCTTTCGAACGTTTCGGCCAGCAAGGCGTAAAGGTTGGTGGTGAAAAGCTCGGCCGATATTTGCTGAGTCATGGGTGATGCTCCTTGATGAAAGTTGGTCCGGTTGGGCGGACGAAGGAATTGTAGCGGGATGGCAGGCTAGCTGCGAGTTGGCAGTCACGGCTGCACCTGTCCAATAGTACAGTATTTGGGGGAAATATATTGACAAGTGGACTCAAGTCCGCTATTCTTGTTAAGAATTTCATTTCCCATGAGTATGCTCATGACCGTTAAATCCAATCATCCTGCTGCCGGTCCGGCTAGTCCCGCGCCGGTTCGGCAATACAATTGCCTTTACAACTCGCCGATGGGCGAGGAGGAGAAATCATCTTGAACTCTCGCTATGGACGACCGCTTGAATTTGGCTTCTCAATTACGCCAACCAGTGGCGAGGCCGAGCAGGCCCGTGCAATCGCCGTTCGCGCTGACGCGCTCGGTCTCGATCTGATCGGCATCCAGGATCACCCCTACCAGCCGCGATTCCTCGACACATGGGCGCTGATTGGCGACCTGCTCGCTCGAACGAAGCAGGTTCGAATGTTCCCTAATGTGGCCAACCTGCCCCTGCGTGACCCGGCCATGATGGCGAAACAAGCCGCTTCGCTGGACGTGCTCTCCGGCGGCCGCTTTGAGTTGGGCCTTGGCGCGGGCGCCTTTTGGGACGCAATCAGCGCGATGGGTGGCCCGGTTCGCACCGGCGGCGAAGCACTGCGCGCGCTTGAAGAAGCGATCCGGGTCATCCGGGCCAGTTGGAGCGGCGAGCGTTCGATCACCGTTAAAGGAGAACACTACGCTGTGCGCGGCATGCATCCTGGCCCGGTGCCCGCGCATGCAATGGAAATTTGGCTCGGCGTGATCGGTCCGCGCGCGGTGTCGCTGACTGGTCGAATTGCCGACGGTTGGGTCCCTTCGCTTTCCTATGTGCCGCCACAGGCCGTCCCCGAGCTTGCACAGCGAATTGACGAAGCCGCGGAGGCGGCCGGGCGCAGCCCCGCAGCGATTCGCCGCGTTTACAACGTTAATGGTCTGATCATGGACGGCCCGACACGCGGTCTGCTTCAGGGGCCTCCTGAGCATTGGATCGAGGCACTAAAGTACTTTGCGACGGAGCTTGGTTTCGACACTTTCATCTTCTGGCCCGGCGGCGACCCGCTTGGCCAGTTGGAGCGCTTTGCAAATGAGGTTATCCCAGGCTTGCGGGAAGGTTGACCATAACGAACAAAGGACAATCGACGATACTGGCTGACCGCATACGCGGCATTCACGGTATGATGCCGGTTCGCCTGTCGAGGAGGTTCACATGGTTCCTATGACACACCCTAAACCCGACCTTCCACAGCGTGCCGGCTCTCGGCCGCGCACAACGCTGATCAATCCGCACACCCAGCCGGATCAGAACGCACCGGCTGAATTACATTTGAAAACAGTTTAGAGATAGGAACTATGTTCTCTCGACAGATTAACCAGAAAATCGCGGTCAGCGTCGTCTATGTGGCCGCATTATTCATGACGATCATGGATGCGACGATCGTCAACGTGGCCTTGCCCACACTCGGCAATGAATTCCAGGTCGAAACAGCGGCCGTCAACGGCGTCGTAATCTTTTATCTCGTCGCCCTGGCTGCCACCATCCCGGTCTCGGGCTGGCTAGGCGACAAACTAGGCGGACGTCGCGTGCTGCTGGGCGCTATCCTGCTCTTTGTGATAGCCTCTGCGTTGTGTGGGATGTCGCAAAGCCTGGGCCAATTGGAAGCCTTTCGCGTCTTGCAGGGCATTGCCGGCGGACTCATGACCCCGGTGGGTCTGGCGATGCTGTGGCGAACGTTCCCGCCCGCGGAACGCGCGCGTGCGTCGGCCATCCTCGTGTTCCCTACCGCGCTCGCGCCGGCCGTCGGACCTGTATTGGGTGGGTTCTTCGTTACCTTTGTCTCCTGGCGCTGGGTGTTTTTTGTGAACGTTCCCATCGGCCTGGCTGCATTCCTCTTCGGGCTGGTGTACCTGGCCGTACAGCAACACAGTGACCCCGGAGAGTTCGACTTTGCCGGGTTTATTCTGGCCGGAGCCGGATTGGGCCTGACAATGTACGGAATTTCCCAGGGCCCTTTCGCCGGCTGGTCGCAACCGGGCATTATGGCTAGTTGCCTGATCGGTGTGACTCTATTGGTCGCGCTCGTCGTTATCGAGTTGCGACGAACAGCGCCCTTGCTGAAACTTCGTTTGTTGGAGGAGCGGCTGTTCGGTTTATCCAACGCGGTGATGCTCCTGGGTGGAATCGCCTTCATCGGCACGTTGTATATCGTCTCGTTGTTTTATCAAGATGGCCTTGGACTGACCGCGGCGCAAGCCGGGCTGAGTATTTTACCCGAGGCGCTGGGTGTAATGGCCGGCTCGCAGATCGTCGCCAAGATGCTTTATCCCGTGTTCGGACCACGCCGTATCCTGTTCGGGGCCTTGCTTCTGAATGCGGTTATGATGATGGCCTTAACCACGGTCGGCCCGGCTACCAGCCTGTGGTGGCCCAGGGCGTTCCTGTTCATTTTGGGCGCCGGGATGTCGGGGGTGTTCATCCCGGTACAGACGGCGGCTTTCGCGGCCACGTCTCACCGGGATATGGGTGGCGCGACCACGCTACTCAGCACGCAGCAGCAGCTTGCCGGCGCGCTGGGCGTGGCCATCATGACCACCGTGTTCGTCGCCGCCGGTCCCGTCGTCATGCCGGGGGGTGAAGCCAATCTGACGCCTTACCGGGTTGCGTTCGCCACTGCGGCGGTGTTCGCCCTCCTCGGCGCGGTGGTGGCGCTGTTGATACGTGACGCAGATGCCGCGGCGACGATTACCCGTTGGCGTGAGCGGCCCCAGGAACCAAAGAAGGCCGGCGAGCCGGTCGTATCGGAGTGATCCCTGTGTCGGTTCGGCGGGGATCGATGGAGCATCATCCGCCTGCGCGTCTCCCCGGCCCATCGACCACCCGTCCCGGCTTCGCGCCGGTGTGCTCTCCATCCAGC
>JACFOH010000016.1:38426-45358 GCA_019454405.1 Promineifilum sp. | reverse complement strand
CCGAACCGATCCTGCGTCAATATGGTGTCGAGCGACCCTATATCCTCTATGTCGGCGCGCTGGAATCGCGCAAGAACCTGCCGCGCCTGCTGGCAGCCTACGCCAGGCTACGTGAATGGTCAGACAAGTGGCGCCTGGTCATCGTTGGCGCGCGTAAGTGGAAATCCTCGCCGATTTTCGAGGCGGTGCAGACGCTGGGCCTCGAGCCACATATAACGTTCACCGGTTTTGTTGAAGATGAGCATCTGCCCGCGCTTTATGCCGGCGCCGATCTGTTCGCCTTCCCCAGCCTCTACGAAGGTTTCGGCCTGCCCGTGCTGGAGGCGATGGCTTGTGGCACGCCGGTGGTGACGTCGAACTCATCGTCGCTGCCCGAGGTCGCCGGCGATGCGGCCATCCTTGTCGATCCTTATGATGTGGAGCAGATCGCTAACGCCATGTGGATGGTACTATCACAGCCGGGGCTGGCGGCCGCCTTGCGCGAGAAAGGCCTTGCCCGCGCGGCGCAATTCACCTGGGAGCGCACGGCGCGAGAGACGATTGCGGTATATGAGCGCGCGTTGGGGAAGCAAATGCAGAACGATGACTAATGATAGGTGAACGGACCGAGGTTGCCGGCTCGAGCATGAAAACCACTATCCCGCATAAAGATATCGCCCTAATCCTTCTGGGGGCGAGTGTTGTGGGGATCATGGTCTTCGCCGCCGGAAGCGTGGCCTTGCCGGCAGGCATCAAAGCGTTGTTCGCCTTCATTCGCCTTATATTGGGCCTGGCCTATGTCTTGTATGTCCCCGGTTACTGCATCACCGCGGCCCTCTTTCCTCGCGCGGATGACCTCGACGGTATCGAGCGTAACGGGCTGAGCTTGGGGTTAAGCGTGGCCTGGGTCCCGGTTCTGGCGCTTATTCTCAACTGGCTGTGGGATCTAAGCTTGATACCTGTCATGTTGGGCCTGTTGGCCTCAATCGTCGTGTTCTCCGGCGCGGCCGTTTGGCGACGCGAACGGCTCCCGGCTGGAGAAGCGTTCGCGCCGAGTATGGCCTGGCGACCGAGGCCATGGTGGCGTGAATTGCCCACGCTTGACCGGCGTGTTTATCTCCTCAGCGCGGGAGCTTTACTGGTTGCCGCGCTGGCGGCGGCATGGATATTCCTAATCCCCTCGCCGGACGAGTTCATGACCGAGTTCTACATCCTGGGTCGTGGAGGATTGGCTGAAGATTACCCACGAGTAGCGGTGGTCGGAGAGCCTTTGCGAGTTACGATGGGTATCGTCAACCGCGAACGCGAGCCGATGGTCTATCGGGTGGAGGTGTGGGCGGTGGACCCATGGAACGACGAGCGCCGGCTGGTTAACGAGATCGGCCCTTTTTCGCTGATGCCCGGGGAAGCGATCCAGCAGGAAATTACCTGGCGCATGCCTTGGGCGGGCGATGACCTGATAACTGATTTTAATCTATATACAGAAGGGCAGGAGGGCGTTGAGCCATATCGTTTGCTGCGGTTGTGGCTTAACGTCAACAAATCTTAACTTTTTGTCGGGAGAAGGCTGGTATCTTTATGAAGGACCAACGAGATTCGGATACCGAACTCCTTAACAGCGTCTGGACGGCCATCAGGAATAACTCCAGGCAAGAGGCTAAGGCCCTTCTGGATGAGGCTCTGGCTCGCGATCCCAAAAATGTTGGCGCCTGGTGGCTGTGGGCAAACATCGCCGAGACAACCAAAGATCGTATTTTCTTTCTACGCATTGTCCTCCAATTGGCCCCCGAACACGCACAAGCTCGGGAGCAGCTAGCGCAGCTGACTCGCGATCCGGCGCCGGCCGACTCGGCCTCTGACACTACCCGGCTGCCCGTCCAGTTGATCGGGGAAGTCGCTGAAGCCTTAACCTCTATGTCCGGCGAAGGATATACACCCGACTGGAGCGAATTGCCGATCTCCATGTGGGAGCCTGCGCAATCGGCAATGGATCATGGGCATGCCTCCGACCAATCCGCTCAAGATCCGCCTGCAGTAGCTCCCCCAACGGAGCCGCCGTCCGTAGGCTCGGCAATTTTTACGCCGACGGTCTCTCTATCAAGCGCGCACAAAGCCGAAGCCCGGGGCCGTTCGAGCATGGACGATAATGGGAATAGGCAGCTATTAACTTCCACCGGATTGGTCGTCGAGACACCGCGTTCTGTCCGGCCGCAGAGCCGGCATTTGGTTGGCGACGCCGATGCGCATCAAAGGATGGTGCTCATTGCTATCGTCTATCTGATCGCGCTTTCGGCCGCCGAGCTGCTGACTATCTTTGCCTCCCCGCGCGCGGGGACTGTTCTGCACACGGCCCTTATGCTGATTCTGCTCCTGCACACAGTCCGGCGACTGGACAAGCCCGATCATCGTTTATGGGCATCGCTTGCGCTGGTGCCACTCATTCGCATCATTAGCCTAACGTTGCCCCTGACTAATTTCGCACTCTTCTATTGGTTTCTCTTCACCAGTATCCCCTTGTTTGCGGCTATCTTCCTGATCATGCGCCTGCTCGATATGTCCTGGGATTATGTGGGTGTCAACCTGCGGTCGTTGCATGTGCAACTGCCGATCACCTTGCTCGGGTTCGGTCTTGGTTACGTAGAATACCTGATCCTCAGGCCGGAGCCCCTGGTCAAAGAGTTGACCTTGCAGCAGATCTGGTGGCCGGCGTTGATTATCTTGATCAGCACCGGTTTTCTGGAAGAACTGCTATTCCGTGGTGTGTTGCAGCGGACGGCCGTCGAAATGTTGGGAAGCGTATGGGGTGTGATCTATGGCGCGCTCTTTTTTGGCGTCCTTCATGTTGGCTACAGATCGTTGTTTGATGTTCTTTTCGTAACCTTTGTCGGGTTGCTCTTTGGCTGGATCGTTCTGAAAACCAGGAGCATTATTGGCGTCACGTTGGCTCATGGCTTGACCAACATCACCCTCTTCCTGATTATGCCGTTCATCATCGATAGTCTTCCGAACCTGCGTTTTTAAGTGATCCTGCCTGGCTAATAATATTAGCTTCGCCATTCATACTTCGTTTTTTAAAACAAAACCCCCGGATGTTTTCATCCGGGGGTTTAAAATTCGGCGAATAGACGGTCTCTTTATTTTAAGACGCCCATAACTGAGACAACTGCAATGAAAGCAAAGCTCAGCAGCAGGGGAACCAGCGCGATGTTAATGACCCGTCCCCATGCGTGCAACTTCTGGTTATCCGAGACCGAGATGATTTCCTTTTGAATGAGTAATATGATTAGAACGGCGACGGCCAGCAGAGTCAGAGAAGCCGTTACGGCAATGCTGGTAACAGTTGTGACGGTCGTTGTCGTTACGGTCGATATCATCCTAGCCTCCAAATATAAGAGAACGCGTGAACCTATCCTGAAGTATATAACCTGAAAGTTACAAATAACCTTACGGTCTTCGTGCTTACGAGTCTGTACCTTGTCTAATTCACTCCAATGGCTGTTTGAACGGGCAATTCGTTATAGTCCACCTCTTGCCTTGTGGATAGACTACCCTGGCAACGACCTATCGTGTGCTTATTCAGCTTGCATACAACACACTACTGGATGATTCTCGCCGGAAAGATTTATTGGTTCGGCGCGAACACGGCTGACACTTACGACTATTCTACTTAGGACTATTCTATTATAGAGTAATATGTCGCAATGACTCAAGCGTAAAGTCAACATAACTCCAATAGATTAACGATAAATTCACAGTGACGAGGGAAGGAGGGTCGAGAGATGCCTCATGGCACTCGACGATATCTGTTCGCCGCGCGGCGAGTTCAATGCTATCATGATGCTTCCTCCGCCGGCCCCTGTTCCGCCGGTTGGAGCAGAGGGGATTATGAGTACGAATACCTTTTCAATCAATAACGATCACCGTCTCGACTTGCCTACGCTCGATACGCCGCCGCGTATCCTGTTGGGAGCCGGGCCGTCGAACAGCCATCCGCGCGTCTTCTCAGCGATGATCGCGCCTACTGTTGGTTACCTCGATTCAGCTTTTATCCAGGTCATGGATGAGGTGGCTGAATTGTTGCGCTACGCCTGGCAGACGGACAACGAGTACACAGTCGTCGTCAGCGGCACGGGCACTTCGGCGATGGAGGCGGCCTTCGCCAACGTCGTCGAGCCGGGCGACCGGGTGCTGGTCGGCGTCGCCGGCTATTTCGGCCGTCGCATGGTCGACATCGCCGGTCGCTATGGCGGTGACGTGCGCTGTATTGAGGCAGTGTGGGGCGAAGCGTTCACGCTCGACGAGATACGTCAGGCGATGGAGATCCACCGGCCGCAGGTATTGGCCGTGGTTCACGCCGAGACTTCGACCGGCGTCCGCCAACCGCTGGATGGGCTGGCCGGCCTGTGCCGCGAGCACGATTGCCTGCTGCTGGTTGATACCGTCACCAGCCTGGGCGGCGTGCCGCTCTACATCGACGACTGGGGGATTGATGTCGCTTACAGCGGCTCGCAGAAATGCCTCAGCGCCCCATCGGGCGTCGCCCCGCTCACATTCGGCCCGCGCGCTATGGCGAAGATCAACCATCGCCAGACGCCCATCGCCAACTTCTATATGAACGCCGAATTGCTGGGCAAATACTGGTCCGGGTCGCCTCGTGGCTATCATCATACCGCGCCGGCCCATCTGTTTTACGCCATGCGCGAGGGGTTGCGGCTTGTGGCCGAGGAAGGGTTGGCCGAGCGCTGGTTGCGGCACCAGTCAGTGGCCGAGACGTTCTGGGCTGGACTGGAGGAGATGGGCCTGACACCCCACGTGGCGCTGGAATATCGGCTGCCGAGCCTGACCACCGTGCGGGTGCCGGCAGGCGTCGATGCTGGCGCCGTGGCGCGTCGATTGCTGAACGAATATAACGTTGAAATTTCCGGCGGCCTGGGCGACCTGGCCGGCAAGGTCTGGCGCGTCGGCCTGATGGGCTACAATGCCCGCCGCGAGAATGTGGCCGTGTTGCTGCGGGCGCTGGCCGAAGTGTTGGGACGATAAGCAGCTATTCAGCAGGTTGGCAGGTCGGTATTCGGTGATGCTCGTTGACCTGTCGACCATCAATGAACACATGGATCTCAAAACGCTGACGGCTCGCTTGCTTGCCTACGAAGGCGCGACCGAGGAGACTCCCTTCGGGCCGCAAGCGTTGGTCTATAAGGTCATGGGGAAGATGTTCGCGCTGGTAGCGTGGGAGGAAGAGCCGCCGGTGCTCACGCTGAAATGCGAGCCGGGGCAGGCGCTATTCTTGCGCGACTTGTATCCGTCCGTCCGGCCTGGTTACCACATGAACAAGAAGCATTGGAACACGATCACGCTGGACGGCGCCGTGTCCGAAGAGGAGTTGGCGGGCATGATCGATGACTCATACGAGTTGGTCGTCAGAGGCCTGACGCGCGACCAGCGAGAAGCATTAGCCGTATCACAGAGAGGAATATCATGAATGACGATGAGACGCTGAAATTGGTGGAGAGCCTGCAGCAGGAGGTCGCCTACTTGCGCGGGCGGGTTAACACGCTGGAGTCGAATCAACAATTGAATCAGATCGAGGGCCTGCCAAACACCTGGTTGCTCAGCCACAGCTACCTGAAGCGCGCTTTTGGGGTCTACGGCCTCAGCCTGGTGGCGGGCCTCATCATTTCAATCCCGTTTCTGTGCCTGTACGCTCTGTTGATTCTCGCCTTGGCCGTCAGCGGTAATTTGCCGTAGATAGTATACCGTAACGTAAAGGCCGGCTTTCATCGGCGTGAATGCGTCTGCCTACGTAGAGAAGGTTGAGAAACCAAATCGCTCTGCCTGGGTATAGGGCTATCTGCCCAAGGTATATTGCAGACGGTCGTCGATGCTGGAATTGCCTGACAAAAAGGCGCTGAGGAGTTTATCCCCTCAGCGCCTTTTTATTTCAAGTGGGATATGAAATCTAGGCGACCTTGATTTCGATCCGCTTCGGTTTCACTTCCTCGGCCTTGGGCACGGTCAGCGTCAGCACGCCGTTCTCGTATTCGGCCTCGATTTTCGCGGCGTTCACCGGCACCGGGAAGCGCAGGCTGCGACTGAAGCTGCCGAAGCGACGCTCGCGGATGTGGTAGGATTCCTCTTCGATCGTCTCATCTTTCTTGACCTCGCCCTGAACGGTCAGGACGTTGTCCTCGAGAGTGACGTTGAGATCTTCGGGATCGATACCCGGCAGCGACGCCTTGACAAGGAAATTATCGTCTTTCTCGGCGACGTCCAGGGCCAGGCTCCAGCTGCCCACGACATCATCGGTGCGCAACGGCAGGCCCATGCGGCCGCGGTACAGCGGGGTTTCAAAGAAACGATCGAACTCGTTGAACAGGTCGGTCGTGTCACGCATTGGGTTCCATCGAATTAGCTTTGCCATGGTTGTACTCCATTTAATTGATTATCGGGGTGTTGTTTCGTTTTAATTCTGTGCGCTCATTTGAGCGTTCAAGAGTATTGTGCGCGGCCCACATATGAAACATATAAGCCCAACATATGAAATATGTTGGATTAAGGTTGTTGCCGGCAGGGGGACGTTATGGGGTGTTTGCGAAGGGGACGGTCGCGAAGTCGCCGTCGCCGGTCGTCAGGCGTGCGCCTGAATCGGGATCGTAGAGGCCAATACGGAGTGACAACGGCCCGGCGAGCGACTCTTCCGGCATGGCGATACTGTGTGTGTCTGTGACATATTCGTCCGGCAACCAGCCGGTGGTCGGACGTGTCCAATTGGCCGGGATCGCATCCGACTGCGCCAGCAGGTTGCCCGCCTCATCTACAAGGTGGACGAAGACGCGATAGCTCGTCGTCGTCTCGGCTTCGGCCCGCCAAACAAGAGGGAGAGAGCAAGAGAGTGGGGAACCCGAGGGACAGATGGGCGAGGAAGAATCGGCAGCGATGCCGACCAGTGTAGC
>JACFOH010000016.1:0-38326 GCA_019454405.1 Promineifilum sp. | reverse complement strand
CGCCGCCGCGCCCGCTTTATCTTCCAGCCTTAGCATGAAGCGTTCGCAGCCCGAACGATCCTGACACTCCCAGAAGAAAGTCAACAATACCGAATCGCCCGACATGGCTTCGGCCCGATCCTGGTTATACCCCAGCAGACGCAGCCCCAGGTCAGGGAAGTCATGGTCGGCCGGATATTGGGGAGTGAACTCAGGAGTCGCGGCTGGGTTGACGATCTCGATTTGCCCAATGATGGCCGTGGGGCCTAAGGTTTCGCCCGTCGCCGTATCGATCAGCGTCGCCGTGGCCAGCGTATCCCGGTCGAATAGCGTCACCACAATGTCGTACAGGCCGGACGGCGCGCCACTGAGCGTGCTCACTTCGCGGCTGTCCCAGCCCCACTCGCCGGGTGACCACAGGCGGGTGGGCGGCGCATCTTCGTAGACCCGCGGCCGCTCCGTCCCCTTCCGGCTCCAGGTCAGGCCATCGGGGCCGAGCAACGTGATCTCCGACTGGTAGTCGGCGACCGGCGGCGCGACGGCCGTCCAGGCCAGGTCGATGTCGAACGTCTCGCCCGCGGGCACGCGCTCCCGGCTCAGATTGAAGCCGTCGAGACGCAATTCGGCCGCCTGGAGCGTGGTGGCGAAGCTGACGGACGGGCCGGCCGGCCGGTTTAATGGTGTGTTGAGGTGATCGACCGCGAGCTTGACGCCTAATAACCCGACAGCGACCAGAACGAGGAGCAACGCTTCCCCGCGGCCCAAGGGTGACTCCCGCCGCGGGATAGGCCGCCGCAATTGACCTCGCCGGACGGCCCAGATAGCGACGGCCGCTGCCCCGATGGCCGAGAGGACGCTTAGGGCGCCCAGCGCCGATCGCAGCGGCGTCGTACCCCATTTGACCGAGATGTCGTGGACGCCCGCGGGCACGTCGAACGTAATCAGCCCTGTCGGATCTTCCGGCGTAATGGATACCGGTTGCCCATCGACACGAGCCGTCCAGCCGGGGAAGGCGAAGCTGAGGTAGCGTGCAGTGAACGGCTCCGGCGTGTCGAGGGTCAGGGTCACACCCAGAGGCAAATAGTCGATGGCGGTGATAGTGGCGCCCGATGGCAGGGCCGATTCGTCGAACCGGTGGATCGCGCTCCCGGACAGGGTATAGTCCACTTCCATAGGCGAGCCGGCCGGCCGTTGGCGCACCGATCGTGGGAAGTAACTGCCTTCCGGATCCACGCCGACCAGCCCGGTGACGTGCTCGTAATTATGGACGGTCAGGATGGTCGGGAAAGGGTCTTCGACACAGTAGCGCGGGTAGAGATTGGGGATCGCTTCGATGATCAGCAAGACGACGGCGGTGGCCGTGATGGCCGTGGGCCACCCTCTGTTTGTGAAACGCGAGGCAGGCTGTGGATTGCGCTCAAACCAATAGAACGGCGCCCCCGCCAGAAACGCCACTGGCAAGGCGGCGCGGCCGATGAATCGCCACGGGAATTGGACGAAATCGATCAGCGGCAATGAGTTCCACAATTGCCGCGAGACAGGCAACGCCATAAACAAATAGGCGACTGTGGCGACGGCCATGAGCCAGATATGCAGGCGTCGCTCCCGGTCGCGCGGGTTGTTTCCCTTGATCCAAAGCAGCCCCGATAATCCGGCGACCGCCAATGCCAAGGGGACCCATCCCAACCGGAACAGCAGCGGTGGATTGACTAGCGTGGGATCTTCGGCCGTCACCGGGGCTAATATCTCGCCCAACGAAGCGAAGTTGAAACGCCAATCGTTGTTGCGCGTCGTCGTGGACATCTCCAGCGTCACCTCGTCCATTTCCAACAGCGCGCCGCCGGTGTAGAAGAAAGCCAGGCCAAGACCGAGGAAGATGAGCGCGAAGACACGAAACAAAGCGGGAGAGCGGAAGAGCTGAGGAGCAGAGGCGGTGGGGTCGGTGGAAGATTGGGAACCTTGCGTCGCTCTGTCGTGCCATACCCAGACGATGGCCAGCAGATAGATCAGCAGCGCCGGCACAAAGATGAACGTCGAGATATTATGGCTGATCGAGAGCAGCCCCAACCCTACCACTCCGGCGACGAACGATCGGGCCGAGCCGGTGAGCGCCCAGCGGCGCCCAACCCAAAGCAGGAAGGGAAAGAGCGGCAGAGCCAGGGATTCCGGCGCGTTGCCGCGCACGAGGGCGTCGACCAGCACGTAAGGCGTGGCCATATAAGCCACGGCCGACACCAGCGCGGCTCGCGGCCCGAGCAAGTCGCGCACCCACAAGAACATGAAAATGCCGCACGTCAGGATGGTTACCGCATAGAACAGATTCGAGGCCGCCGGCAGGGGCAGCCCGGCCAGGAACGGCAACAGAACGGCATAGAGTGGGGCGGCTTCGCGATAAACGAAGAACGGGTAGCCGTAGCCGAAGGCCAGATCGGGTAGCCAGCGAGTCAGGTAAATACCGTTGGCCCAGGCGTGGGCCATGGCCGCTACGCGGTGGTAGTGCAGGTGGCCGTCATGGGTGCAGGCGACGGCCGACCAGCGCAGCAGCGGGGTGATGAGCGGCAGACCCAGTAGGGCGGTGAGCAGTAACCAATAGGCGGTATGTAATCGGCCGCGCGGCCGTTCGGCATCATGATCGATTGTCACTACTGCGTAGTATGGCCCAGCCGGGCGCGGGACGCAATGCGACCGACCTACTGTCCCGCTACGCCAACCTGGCTGCTGCGACGCTCGAGCAGGAGCGCATCGCGCCAAACGCCCTGATGGAACCCCAGCCGCTCGCGACGGCCGATGATGTGAAAGCCGCAGGACAGGTGGAGCGCGACGCTGGCCTCGTTTTCGGGGAAGATGCCCGATTGCAGGGTCCAGAGACCGGCGGCCTCGGAATCGGCGACGAGCGCGGTCAGCAACGCCCGGCCGATGCCCTGGCGGCGCGCGGCGGCGGCCACATAGATGCTGACCTCGGCCACACCGCCAAAGACGCTGCGCCATGACACCGGACTGAGAGCTGTCCAGCCGACGACCCGACCATCACGACGGGCGACAAGACGGCAATCGGCGCGGTGGGAGTTGTCCCACGCTTGCCAATCGGGGGCGGCTGTCTCGAAGGTGGCTTGTCCGGTAGCGATGCCTTCCTGGTAGATGGCGCGGACGGCCGGCCAGTCCGCAGGCATGAGGGCATTGACAGTGAGCGCAGTTGTCCCGATGGCAAGCCTGCGATTCGTACGGAAAATGCTGGCGGTTGAATACTCGATCATGCTGGAGCCTCGCTCAACTTATGCCCGGCTGCCGGCTTACAGGCAGTTGGCCAGTACTGCGACCCCTTCATCGATCTGCTCTTTTGTTATGATGAGCGGCGGAGCGATACGCAGCGTCGTTTCGCCGGCGTTGATGACGAGCAGGCCGGCTGATCGCGCCGCGGCCATGACCTGGGCGGCGGGAATGTCGAGATCGACGCCGACCATCAACCCCGCGCCGCGCACTTCGAGGACGTGCGGGCTGTCCAGTTCGCGCAACTGCTGGCGAAGATACTCTCCGTTGGCAGTGACGGCCGCCAGGAATTCCGGCTGGGCAACGCGGTCGAAGACGACATTGGCTACGCTGCAAACGAGCGGTCCACCGCCGAATGTGGTGCCATGCTCGCCGTAACCGACGGTCGAGGCGACCTCTTCGGTCAGCAGGATGGCGCCGATGGGCAGGCCATTGGCCAACGGCTTGGCCAGGGTCATGATGTCTGGCGTCACTCCGAATGCTTCGTGCGCCCACAAACGGCCGGTGCGACCCAACCCGCACTGGATCTCGTCGAAGATCAGCGTCGCGCCATGTTCGTCGCATAGCTCGCGCAGGCCGCGCAGAAACTCGGGGGTTGCGGCGTTGATGCCGCCTTCACCCTGTACCGGCTCGACGATGACAGCGCCGGTGTCCGGCCCGATGAGCGCGCGAGCAGCTTCCAGATCATTAAAGGGCGCGAAAGATACCCCGTCGAGCAGCGGCCCGAACGGCTCGCGGTAGATGGCTTTATAGGTCGTCGACAGCGCCCCCATCGTCCGGCCGTGGAAGCCGCTCTTGAAAGCGACAATCCCGGACTTGCCTTCGCCATGCTGGACGAGCGCTCGCTTGCGGGCGAACTTGAGCGCGCCCTCTACCGATTCGGTTCCCGAGTTGGCAAAGAAGACGTGATCGGCGAATGAATGAGTGACCAGCCGCTTGGCCAGTTCTACCTGTGGGATCGTGTAATAGAGGTTGCTGACATGGGTCAGCGTAGTGGCTGCCTCGGCTATGGTCGCGGCCACTTGTGGGTCACTGTGTCCCAGTGCGGTTACGGCGATGCCCGAC
This sequence comes from Promineifilum sp., assembly GCA_019454405.1. Taxonomy (GTDB): domain Bacteria; phylum Chloroflexota; class Anaerolineae; order Promineifilales; family Promineifilaceae; genus Promineifilum. Next base: position 34,015 of record JACFOH010000016.1, on the reverse strand, counting down.
ATGAAATCCAGATAGCGACGACCTTCGGTGTCATAAAGGTAGACGCCCTCGCCGCGCGCCAGCACAATGTCGGCCCGGCGATAGGTCTGCATAATATATTGGCTTTCTTCCTGGATAATTTGATTGGTGTTCATCTTGCCCCTGTTATGACACTGATATGGAATGGTAGTCGCTCAGCCGTTCGCTACGCTGAACAGATCGACCGGCGCGTAATGGCCGGAGAATGGCCTGGTTGGCCAGGATGCTTCGTGCTCGTCGCTGACGAACACGGTTCCGCCGCCTGTTCCCAGGCCGTCCAGATTGACGATGCGTACCTGACCTACGCCACGGCCGAGGGCATCGAGCGCAGTCCGCACCTTAGGGATCATCCCCCCGGTGATCACATCTCCGGCGATGAGCGCCTCGGCTCGCGTTTGCGTTAATCGAGGCAGCAGGTGATCCCCCTGTAACACGCCCGGCACGTTGGATACAAAATCGAGCACGCGGGCCGATAGCGCCTGAGCGATGGCTCCGGCGGCCTCGTCGGCATTTACGTTGTAGGTCTGGTTGTCCTCGCCCAGCGAAATGGGGGAGATAACCGGGATGATACCTTGCGTAGTGAGAGCGGTCAGGAAACTGGCCCTGACCGAGGTAATCTCGCCGACCAGCCCCAGGTCGACCGTTGGATGCTGCTTCTTGCGGCAGCGCAACAGCCCGCCATCGATACCACTGAAGCCGGCGGCGTCCAGCCCGGCCGTCAGGAATGCCTTGACGATGGCCTTGTTAGTGTGTCCCGATAGAACCATCTGCGCCACAGCCAGAGACTCGGCGTTGGTGACTCGCAGGCCGTCGACTTTAATCGGTTCAATGCCCAGCCGCGACTGGAGAGCGGCGATCTCCTGGCCGCCGCCGTGGACGATGATGAGCGGTTCGGCCGTTTCGGCCGAGAGCCGGGCGATCTGGCGCGCTAACGCTTCCAGAAAGCCGGGGGTGTTCATTTCATTGCCGCCGATTTTGATGATTCGAGTCATGATGTAGTTCCTTGCTTCGCGTTCCTGGCGAACGATGATTTACATTAAGCCGTATGTTTCCGGGCATCCGAAGACGACGTTCATATTCTGGATAGCCTGCCCGGCGGCGCCCTTGACCAGGTTATCGATGGCCGAGGTCAGGATCAATGTCCGGCCGACTAAAGTCAGGCCGATGGCGCACTGATTGGTATGATTAACGTGGGCCAAGGATGCCTGTTGGCCGGCCGGCAAGACACGTACGAACGGTTCTTCCATGTAGGCGTCGGTGTATAAATCGCGCAAATCGCCTTCGGCCACATCCTCGCCCAGTGTCACGTAGAGTGTTGAGAGGATGCCGCGCGGCGTGGGCAGCAGATGGGGCGAGAAGATTAGCGAGGGCGCGTCATTTCGCCACCAGTGGATGGCCTGTTCCATCTCCGGTAGGTGGCGATGAGAACGGCCGATCTTGTAGGGCGAGAAATTATCGGCTACCTCGACGAAGTGGGTCGTGGCCGTTGGCGTGCGGCCTGCGCCGGAGACGCCCGATTTGGAGTCGGCAATGATCGGCCCGCTGATGACGATATCGCTGAGCAGCAGAGGGCGCAGAGCCAGCAAGACGCTCGTCGGATAGCAGCCGGGATTGGCCACCAGTCGCGCTCCCGGCAAGTCGTCGCGGAAGACCTCGGTTAGCCCATAGACGGCCTCGGCCAGCAGCTCCGGCGCGGGGTGGGTGTGGGCGTACCATTCGGTGTAGGTCGAGGCATCCCGCAAACGAAAATCGGCGCTGAGATCGATGACGCGTACTCCCGCCTCCAGCGCCGTGACGGCCGTCGCTGCAGCGGCGGCATGGGGCAGGCACAGGAAGACGCAATCGACTCCGTCGAGGAGCGCGTCCTCTCCGGCGATGAGGGGCAAGGCGGGCGCGGCGGGGAACACGTCAGCCAGCGTCTTGCCGGCATAGGATTGCGACGTGGCAAAGACGATCTCGGCCGCGGGATGGCGCTGAAGCAGTTTCACCAGCTCGTAACCCGTGTAGCCTGTCGCGCCATAGATGCCTACTTTGATCATATCTCTTCCCTTGATGAGACCCGGTCTGAGGCCCGGCCTCATCCCAAAATAAAACCGCCAGACTTTTCAGGTCTGGCGGTTGGTTCTAGTTGTGTCGATTCGTTTACGACTCAGGCAACCTCAAACACCAGACCAGTGGTCCGGGGACGGCGAGGGCGGCGAGGGAAAGCCTGAACTATGCAAACGTACATGGTGCAAATGATAACAAGGCTCATTTGATTGTCAAGGGTTCAAACTACACAAAACCACCCGATTAACACTCACTATAACCACAACTCATACATTTGCGGCAGCCTTCCTCGTTGACTAGCGACGAATTGCCGCAATCGGGGCAGAGATCGCCGACGATAGCCGGCGGTGTGGGCAGGGCCGGTTGAGTGCTACTCATCGTATGGGGCCCGCTGCTGTTGGAACCGTTGGCCAGGACGGCGGGGATCTCCTCGGCCGAGCGGCTGAGATAGTCGTCCAGCACCTGAGCTACTCCGTCGGGCAAGGACAGAACACGCTTGGGGCCGAAGCCGAGCGGCCGCCCGCCGCCAATGCCGCTCAACTGGTTGATGACTTCCTTCATCCGATCGCGCGGCGATACAGATGAGGATAGCCGCAGGTTGTAGCTGATTAGACGGCCGATGGCCTCGGAGACGGCGGCCGTGTCGCTGCCGGCCTTGGCTGTCTGGATGAAGACTTCGAACGGTTGTCCGTCGCCATTATGGTTGATGGTGATATAGGTCACGCCAAGCGGGGTATTGATGCGGCTGGTCTCGCCCTGCAACACAGTGCTGCGTGGCTTCTTGCTCTCGCGCCAGATCGTCATCTGCTGCGCCGGTTCTTCAACTTTGGGTTCCTCGGTCTTGGCCTCCTTGGTCGCGTGCGTCTCCAGCGTCACCTTCTCGCGCGAGCCGGTAACGTAGACGGTCAGTCCCTTGCAACCCAGTTCCCAGGCCAGCATGTACGCTTTGGCCACATCTTCGCTATTGGCCCCGGCGGGGAAATTGCATGTTTTGGAGATGCTGTTGTCGATGAATGCCTGGATGGCGGCCTGCATGCGCACGTGCTCTTCGGGCGTGATATCGGACGACACGACAAACGTATCGCGAATGTGCGCGGGCAGCTTGTCGACGTGTTGGCAACTGCCGACGCGGTTTACTTCTTCGATGATCTCGTTGCGGGTTGCTTCGTCCAGGCCGGCGTCGAGCAGCGCTTGCGCGAATAGCGGGCTGGTGTATTGCAGCGGCAGATCCTTGCCGTTGTCGTTGACGTGGCGGATATAGGCCAGGGCGAAAACCGGCTCGCAACCATAGCCCTCGATTCCAGCCACGGTGGCGATGGTACCTGTCGGGGCGACGGTTGTCTGGGCGGCGTTGCGGATGCCGTATTGCTTGATGTCGGCGGTGAGGCTTTTCCAGTCTATTGCCGGGCGGCCGAGATCCTTCTTGTTCTTCACTGTCGCCTTGGGTGGAGACCAGACGAATCGCTTCGGGTCATAAATGCTGCCTTCGATGGCCGGAAATGCGCCGCGCTCGCGGGCCAGTTCCACGCTGGTTCGCATGCAATGGTAGCGAATGAATTCGACGACGGCCCCCGCTACGGCCTGGCCTTCGTCGCTGCCGTAGCGCACGCCGATACGATAGAACAGGTCGCCCAATCCCATGATCCCCAGCCCGATACGGCGCGCTTTCAGCGCGGCTTCGCGCAACGCGGGCACGGCGGGCACGTAAGCGTTGGCCGTCACGACGTTGTCCAGGAAGTGAGTCGCCTCCTCTGTCGTCTGCCGCAGCAGATCCCAGTCGATTTGACCGTCGGCCGTTATGTGATGGCCGAGATTGATCGATCCCAGGCAGCAGTTCTCATAAGGGCCAAGCCACTGTTCGCCACAAGGGTTGGTGGCCTCCAGTTCGTACAGGTGGGGCACTGGGTTGGAGCGATTGGCGGCGTCGAGGAATAACACTCCCGGCTCGCCGTTGCGGTGGGCATACTTGACGATCTCATCGAAGATGTCGCGTGCCCGCACGGTGCGCCAGACGGCGCCGTCGCGCGGGTTAATCAGATCGAAATCAGCATCGTCCTTCACCGCCTGGACGAATTTGTCGGTGATGCCGACGGAGATATTGAAATTGGTGATGGCATATTCGCTGGCCTTGCAAGAGATGAACTCAAAGATATCGGGATGATCCACGCGCAAGACAGCCATATTCGCGCCACGCCGTGTGCCGCCCTGGGCGATCTCTCCGAAGGCTTGATCGTAAACTCGCAGGAAGCCCACCGGCCCCGTCGCCCGCCCGGCCGAAGTCTTGACGTGGTCGTTCTTTGGCCGCAGGCGCGAGAAAGCGAAGCCGTTGCCGCCGCCCGTCTGCTGAATGAGCGCCGCGTCCCGTAGCGTCTGGAAGATGCCGGACTGCTCGCGACCCATGTCGTCGGAGATGGGAAGCACGAAGCATGCCGCCAGTTGGCCCAACGGAGTGCCCGCGCCGGTGAAGGTGGGGCTGTTGGGGAAGAATCGTAACTCCGTCATCAACTTATAGAAGGTATCTTCGGTCGCGGCGACGTCCCCACCATGATCTGCCTCTACCAGAGCAATGTGATGGGCTACGCGATGGAACATCTCCTCGACGGTCTCAACCGGCTCGCCGTCCGGCCCGCGCCGCAGGTAGCGGCGACGCAGCACGGCCAGGCTATTCTCCGGAAGCGTCAGAGACGACTGCTCGACGGTTGGGGTGACATTTGCACTCATAATACTCGATACCTCCTCACAAACAGTAATAGGGCTTTCTGTGGCTCTGAATAGAGATTTGCCCAATATACCCCCATATATGGGGGTTATCTACCAGTACGACGGCTTATATGGCCAAAGGAGAGGCATTATAACATGGCGAAAATCGATGCGCAATAGCCGCGCCTTAAAATTTCCGAACAGATTATCTACGTTCAGCGAGGGGAGAAATCTGGGCGTGAAATGCTCTAAGCGGTGGTGTTATCGACAGCTTCTTCGGCAACGCTTGCAGAGGCGCCCACGCAATACGGCCACGGATCTTCGCCGGCCAGAAGCGCCGTTAATGCGGGCGTGCCATTGTAGACCCCGCGATGGCGAGGCTCAACAAGCGCGGCGATGTGAGTCATGATCAAGCAGGTGTAATCGGCCAGATCGCGACTGCGCACCCGACGGCCGAGGTCGGGCAAGCGATAAGGCTTGCCGATACGCATCGTGATCGTCGTCCGGCGCAAACGGCGAACGTTGGCGAAAAGGACGTCGGTGTTGCTGATCCCGACCGGCAGAATCGGCACCTGGGCCTGAGTCGCCAGGTAGGCCGCGCCATCTTTGCCCGGCTGGATGGCCCCGACCTTGCTGCGCGTACCTTCCGGAGCCAGAGCAAAGGTTGCCCCATCCTCTAACGCCGCCAGCGCTTCGCGCAACGCTCCCCGATCCACCTCGCCGCGATTGATGAAGATGACTCCGTTCCAGGACATCAGCGGCCCCCATAGGGGATGCTTGGCCCACTTCTCGCCGGCGAAGAAACGCCACTTTTGTATGGGAAAGCCCACCAGGACGATGCCGGTATCGGCCGTACTCAGATGGTTAACGGTGAGGATATAGGGGCCTTCGGCAGGGATATTTTCGCGACCGATGATGATGAGCCGGGCCAGAATAATCTGAATGATCGTGATGAAGAAGCGGGTAATTCGTAAATGCCACATGTTGAGGCACTATAGCAGAATCGCTTGCCCGGTCAATCTAACTGTTTTGTAGGATGAGTGTGATCTTCATCCCGAAAAAAAGTGACATCTGCCACTGATCGGTCTGACTTAAATGTGTAGAATATAAACAGGGCTTCTGGACCTGAGCACAGGCAGGTCATGAGATGAAGAATCACAGGGAGGTTCTAATGGTCAAATCCAAGGCGGCGCCGATTAAGGCAGAGGAATACCAAATCTTGAAAAACGACCTGGCTATTCTCGCGGCGATGGTTCGTGGTATGCCGGGCTACTTGGCGAGTGATGTCACCTGGTGGGACATGGGCCAGATCGATATGCCGCTCTTGACCGTCGGCGGCTATCTGATGCGTCGCCGGCGTCTGGGCGCGCTCGAGGAGTTGCTGGGCAGCGCCGAGCGCGAGGCTTTGGCTGCGGCTAATGCCACTTATGACCAGATCGTAAGCTCGCAGATCGTCCGCCTCGAGGACCGCGCCTCGTCCGAACTCGGTTCGCGGATGCGGGAATGGACGGTCTACTTGCGCGACCTGGCTGTGTCCAAGCGACTGGCGGCCGACACTGAGCGATATAACTACCTGGCCGACACGCGAGTGGTGATTGGCGAATTGGTGGATAAGCTAAGTGAATCCCCATTTCGGTTGGCCGAACACATCCCCGCTGACGTCGCCGCATTGGACTATCGCCTGAAATTCCGCTGGACATCGGGCCCGTTCATCTGGTCGCCGGTTTGGGCTTCTGCCTATCCGCGAGATACATACTGGTGGCTGTACGGTCACCCCAGAGTGGTTTAAGAACCGGGCGCCCGACGTCAAGAGACGATCATTGCATAGACGCCGGTTTTCGGAGCCTTAACCGGCATTGTCGCCGTGTTCGACGAGAGGCGTTCCGGACATAATCTTGGCTATGTTCATGGCCGATCCGGCCGGTAGCGGCGTGAATCAGCCGTGTTGGCTTGACGCGCCGGCCTAAAAGCGGGCCTTCAGGACCTGCGCCCGCTTCCCCCGTCTGTCCAACAGGCTAGACTGATGACAGACTTTCACATAAAGTTCACCTGAAAGATTCGAAAATAACGCTCGAATATACACCGTCTCTATCCAGCTACGGTATAATGGAAAAAGATGCGCAGGCATCGGCAATTGTGCTGTTGAGTGCGACATGCAGGGAGGACGGTTGAGGGAAGTGTGTTATGGAAATGATCACCTGCCCGGTGTGTGAGGCGCAGACGCCGGCCGATGCGGCTGTTTGCGGCAACTGCGGCCACCCCTTTCGTTCGGGTTCTGATGACTTCTCATCAGAACCCGTAGAATTACTTGCATTGACGACGGAGCCGGTTGACGAAGTGGCCGATGAGGGCTTCATGCCGCGCCTGGTTATTCAACCGGACGGCTTTGAGCTGGCGTTGGTCCCGGGACAGAGGGCTTATGTGATCGGCCGTGAAGATCCCGGCAGCGGCAGCCATCCCGACGTCGACCTCGTCCCGTTCGGTGGCGAGGAGGGTGGAGTGTCTCGCCGCCACGCCCAGATCACTTGGGACGGTGCGGCTTACTTCATTGAGGATCTGGACTCCGTAAATTACACTTTTGTGAACAAGAGGAAGATCGCTGTGGGAATCAAGCACCCGCTCCAGAATGGAGATGAGATACGTCTTGGCCGGGTGTTGATGCGATTCGAACTCGGTTGATAAGCGGCCATTTCAGCGAGCGACCGTTTCATGCAACGAGGCCGTAAGGAGACATCGATGGACTTTGTCTATTGCCCGAATGGACACGCAAACAGACCTGGAACCCGGATCTGTGCTGTCTGCCGGTCGCTTATCCAACCGCCTCCGGTCGCACCTCCGCCACTGCGCAACTCATCGATACTGTTGCCGGCTGAGCCGTCGAGCGCCGCCCCTGAGCCGGAGACGGAACTGGTCACCCCCAGAAGGAATCGCAACCGGCTTTGGGTGTGGCTGTTACTTCTGGCGGGCTTGTTGGGGGCGCTGGCGTTGGTCATTTGGGCGTTTTTCTATTTGCCCAGCCGCACGCAGACGGCGTCGCCGACCCCCGCACGAAATTCGACCGTAGCCGGCGTGGCGCTGGAAACCTCCGAACCCCCCGCCACTGACTTGCCGTTGCCAACCGCAACTGTAGAAACATTGTCTACATCGCCTCCGACCGTTGAAGAGCCGTCGCCGACAACCGTTTTCACCATCACCCCATTGAGCACCATCGTCGGCGTCGTTATTACGCCTACCTTCTCCTTCGATTCCGAGGCGAACCTGTTGCAAAACGGGGATTTCGCCCGTGGTTGGGCTGACGGCTGGGTGAGTATCACGAACGGTAGGTCGAGTTTGGTTGAAGTTCGCCCGGTCGATGATGAGCCGAATATGAACGCGATTCACCTGGAGCAAGACGGGGCGGGCTACTTAAAGGTTGCCCAGCGTGTGGTACTGACCTATCCTATCGAAGGGCTTGTATTTCGGGCGCGTGTTCGCGCTGCGGGCACATCGAACGGAGACGCCGAAGGTCGCGGGATGCTGATTCTACAATATGAGGGGGCCGATGGTGAACCTGTTGGCGCGTCGATCTGGCTGGATGGTTCGTCCGATTCAACCGAGTTATGGGATAATGTGCTATCGCCGTCGCTCACTATGCCGTTTGTCCGACATTCGCTTGACGAAGGGTGGCAGGATCTGACGATCGATCTTGGCCGCGAATTCGCCGATGAGTTGGCCGGGCTAAGCCCGCTGGACGTGTTCCAGCTCACCGTAACTCTGGCCGTTGCCAATTCCGATACATGCAGGCCAGGGAATTGCGAGGCGACACTCGATGTGACCGGCTTGTCGCTAGCCCCCCGTTTGCCCTAACCCTGTTGGGGGAACGGTGGGATAAGGAAGTGGGACTCTTGATTCGGCGATGGCCGTAAACCAGGTACGGTAGAGATATGCGTTACACAATCCGTCGCGTAAGTCCTTTTGGCGCTTTGTTCTACGGTCTTATATTAGGGGTAGCTATCTGGCTCCCGCCGGGCGTCGCGCTTGGCTGGCTGGTTCGCTCTCTCATCTTCGACCTAAAGGATTGGCTCGCTGACTTAACCTTAACTATCCCGGTATCCCGCGGGGTGAGCGTCGATCTTGACTTGATGGCCCTCCTGCCCCTGGGAGATATACATGAGCGCCTGGAATCCTTGTCGGGGCAGGGGACAATGCTCTTTTTCGCTATCGCTTTGGGCATGATCGCTGCCGGCATGCTCTTGACGGGCCTGTCGTCGTTCCTGGGCGCTCTCCTCTACAATCTCTTTGCTCGATTATTCGGTGGCGTTGAGGTGACGGTGGATGCGCTGGATCAACCCGCTTCCCGGCAAGCGCCCCCTGTGGAGATGACGTACTCTCCTCGGCCGGCCGGTATTCCGGCGGCCGCGGTGGCGCCGGCTGAGGCTCCAAGGCCGCGTCGTGGAAGGGGTGGCCCCGTTCGCTCGTCATCAGTCGCCTGGTTGGCTCTGGCGAGCAATACGCATGATCGCTGGGCCTTGCGCGACGACGTGACCCGTGTCGGCAGTTCGCCCGATAACGATATCGTCTTGCCCGGGTTGGCGCTGTATCACGCCGAAATTCGGCGCGAGAGCGACCGCTACCTGGTTTACGATCTTGGCAGTCGCCGGACATGGGTTGATGATGTCCAGGTGGCGGCCGTGCATATGTTAAAGAATGGGTCCCATCTGCAACTGGGCCAGTCCGTATTCGTTGTCCATATCTCAGCCACGGGCTCTACTGTCGGAAGCACGCCGTAGATTCGTTTGTCACTTTCTTTGCCGTGCTTCGTTTCTATGAGAGGCGTAATGAGTATTGATACGATTTGGCAACTTTATCCCATGCCCGCACAGGAGGTGGGCCTCAAGGGCCTTTACCTGCGGCATGATCTGAGGCAATATGGCGAACGTCTCGGCCGGCCCTTCGTCTACACCAACTACGTCACCAGCATCGACGGCCGTATCGCCGTGCCACGATCGGACGGCCCCGGGATGGTGGTGCCCAAGGATATTGCCAACGATCGTGATTGGCGATTGTTCCAGGAGCTGGCGGCCCAGGCGGACATTATCATCAGCAGCGGCCGTTACTTACGTGATTATGCCGAGGGCAAGACGCAGGAGATCTTGCGTATCTACGACGATCCGCGCTTCGAGGACCTTGGCCGTTGGCGAGCTGGGCGCGGTTTGCCGCCCTACCCCGATCTGGCGGTGATCAGTGGTGGCCTGGACTTTCCTATACCGTCGTTCCTGACACAATCGGGCCGGAAGGTTATCGTTATCACCCACGCCGCGGCCGATCATGCCCGCCGGCGCATACTGGAGGGCGAGGCCGGCCATGTCATCACAGCCGGCGAATCCGCCGTGTCGGGGCGCCAGGCCATCGACGCGTTGGGCGCGCTTGGCTATCGTACGATCTATATGGCTACCGGGCCGCACGTCCATCACTTGTTGCTGGCCGACGGCGTACTCGACCGCCTATATACGACTACGGTTCATCGTTTGTTGGGAGGGCAGCCGTTTAGCAGCCTGGTCGAGGGTGATTTGCTTGAACCGCCCGCCGATTTGCGGCTTAATTCGCTCTATTTTGATCCGCACGCGCTCGGCGGTTTGGGGCAGCACTTCACCTGTTACGCGCGCTGAGTCGGGCGAAGACGCGATTCAATCCCTTCTCTCTTACCCGTCGAGCTTGACCCGCGAACCGAAACGCGCCAGCATGGCGTTCACCTCGGCCACGGTGGGCATGTTGTGCCCTGTACCCAGCTTCAGCACCTTAGCCGCGCCGGTGGCGTTGCCCAGGTCGCCCATCTTTTCCAGGTCAAAACGGTTCAGAAAGCCATACATGACGGCCGCGGCTAGGCTGTCGCCCGCGCCGGTGGCGTCCAGGGCGTTGACCGGCAAGCCGGGCGCGATGTGGAGCTTGTCGGCCGTCAGCAGGAAGCAACCGGCCATGCCGCGCTTGATAACGACGAGATGGCTGCCGCTGGCTAATAGCTTGCGCGCGGAGTCGATGGGATCGGCCTCGCCGGATAGCCGGCGGGCCTCTTCTTCTGTGGCCAGCAGGACCGTTGACAGGCCGGCGGCCTCGACATGCCAGCGATTGTCGATCTTGGGGTTACCGGGGCCGGGATCGAAGAAGGACGGCACACCGGCATCGCGGGCCACGCGTAGCGCCTCCATGATGATGTTCACCTCGCCGGCTTGGTCGACCCACCCATCGGTATAGAGGGCTTGCGCTTCGCCGATGAACGGCCGCCATTCGTCGGGCAGAGCCATGACCTGGAGGCTGCCGGGGAAGCCCAGATAGGCCGGTTCGCCTTGCTCGTCGACCAGCACATTGGCCACCGGCGTGCGCGCTTCCGGCGTCACGATCACGCGCGAGACGTCGACCCCTTCGATCGCTAATCCTTCCAGGACGATCTCGCCGAATAGGTCCCGGCCGACCTCGCCCAGGGCGCTGACCGATAGCCCCAGGTGGGAGGCCATGATCGCCACATTACACGCGCCGCCAGGCCCCAGCGCCAGATAGGAGACGCGCTGCAGGTCTTTGGGCTGGATTTGTAATTGTTCGACGCGGATGGCGTAGTCCGCCAATATGTCTCCAAGGACAATGACCATTGGGGCTCCTGTGAATAATGGTTCGAATCGATAGCATCTGCCGGGATGGTTGACTGAGGTTACTATTATCTTGGTAAAGCGGCGATTAGTCCATCGATAGTCAAGGGGGCAACGGGCAATCCCAACGCCTGGGCCAGTCGTACGAGTTGCGGCGGCTCGACGTTAGTCGTGGCCAGCAGATCGGCACGAGCCATCACCTCGGCCGTCGGGCCGTCGATGAGGACGCGGCCGTCGGCCATCGCCACAACCCGCTCGAAATGAGCGGAGCAGAAGTCGATATCGTGGGTGATGATGAGTACGATGCGCTTCTCGCGTTTGAGTTCCTCCACGATGTCGCCGATAAGCTTCAGGCCGCGTGCGTCCTGCCCCATGGTCGGTTCGTCGAAAATGACGACTGGCGTGCGCATGGCCAGCACCGAAGCCAGCGTCATCAGCTTGCGTTGCGAGGCGCTCAGATCGTAAGGGTGGGTGCGACTCTCGTCGCTCAATCCGACTATTTCCAACGCCGCGACGCTGTTGGCTAGCGCGTCGGTCTCCGATTGGCCCAGGCGGCGCGGCCCAAAGGCTACCTCATCGATCACGGTGCGCTCGACGATCTGATCGTCCGGATTCTGGAAGACAAACCCGACGCGGGCGGCCAGTTTGGCTACAGTATGTTCCCTGGTGTCCCAATCGTCCACGGTGACACGGCCGCGGCTGGGCTTGAGCAGACCGTTGAGGTGCTTCATCAGCGTCGTCTTGCCCGCGCCGTTCTCACCGATGAAGGCGATGGATTCGCCCCCTTGGATGCGCAGTGAAACCCCGCGCAGGGCTTCAGCGCCGCCGGGATAGGTGAAGCCTACATCGTCAATGACCAGATTCAATTGAAGAACTCCACAGCTTGTTCAAGCGTGACCGGCAATGGCGTATCCGCGGAGCGCAGGCCGGCTAGCTGGGCAGCGCGGGCTACCTGGGTATAACGCGTCGGTTGCAGACCGTAACGCCCGAGATCGGGCGAGGCCAGAACTTCACCCGGCGGCCCATCGGCCACCAGCTTGCCTTGATGGAGCACGAGAACCCGGTCGGCGAAGGCGGCGACCCATTCCAGCTTCTGTTCGGCCATGAAGACGGTTGTCTCGGCCGTTGTCGCCAGGCTGCGCAAGACGGAGAAGACCTCCTTGGCCCCGACGGGGTCGAGTTGAGAGGTCGGTTCATCAAGAACGACGACCTTCGGCCGCATCACCAGCACCGACGCGATGGCCAGCCGTTGCTGCTGACCCCCGGAAAGTGCGAAGGGAGAGCGATCCGCTAGCCCCTCCAGTCCGGCGAAGCGCATGATCTCCTCGATGCGTGGCTCCATTTCGGCTACGGGCACGGCCATATTCTCCAGCCCAAAGGCGATCTCGTCCCGAACAGTGAAACGCGCGCCAGTGATTTGATTAAACGGATTGGAGAACACAAGGCCAACCGTTCCCGCGATATCGGCCAATGGCGATTCGACCACGTTGAGGCCGGCCACTTCGATGCTGCCCGTAATTGTCCCACGGTAAAATTGAGGCACAAAGCCGGCCAGCGCCGAGCAGAGCGTCGTCTTGCCTGCGCCGTTGGCGCCGATCACCGCGCAGAACTGACCTGTAGAAACTTCGAACGAGAGGCCGTCCAGCGCGGGGACGGTCGCCCGAGGATAGCGATAGGTGACGTCGGCGAGCCGGATCACGCGATGAACCTCGGCGCCAGCCAGAGATATATTCCCCAAGCAATCACCGCCACCGCAGCCAATAGCATCAGCCAGCGCGCGATGCGCTGCGCGGGTGTGTCGTGCAACGTCAGGAGGCTGGTTCGCGGTCCTTTGCGGCCGAAAGCGCGTACCTCCAGGGCGATGGCTCGTTCGTCGATATCGACGATACTGCCCAATAGTAATGGCTGGATAAGCGGCAGAAGGGCGCGTATGCGAACGAGTACATTGCCCTCGGTCTCCAGCCCGCGCGAGCGCTGGGCGTCGAGGATTGTGTTAGCCTTGGCCTGGAAGCGCGGAATGATCTGCATCGTCGACAGGATAATATAAGTGATGCTGTTGGGGATGCCGTGCCGGTTGAGGGCCAGCATTAACTCATCTGGCCGCGTCGTGAAGGTCAGCAACAGGAAGCTGCCGATGATCATGATGAAGCGGCCTGTTCTCTGGATACTGAAATAAAGCCCTTCTTCCTTGAACGAGAGCGGGCCGAGGTGCAGGATGGGTGTGCCGCCTGGCCAAAATAATCCCTGGATGAGGAAGAGCGACAGAGCGATCGGCAGGGCGGTCTTGAAAAGAGCGCTGAGAAGGCGGGGTAAAACGCCGCCCCATAATGCCGAGGGTATGATGATCAGGGCGAAAGTCGCATAGGACAACCATACCCCCGGCAAAAAGAGGCCAAGCACCAGACAAAGGAAGACCAGAGCCAACTTCGTCAGCGGATGAAGGCGGTGCATCCCGCTGTTGGTCGGGATGTACAGGCTGAATGATTGGCTCATGGTCGCCCGGCGGCCGGCGGACTAGCGAACGTCTTCGGCTCGCGAGAATCGATCCAGGAACCGCAAGGGCAGCGCGCGGATGACCACCCAGACGATCAGGAAGGAAGCGGCTTTATCGAACGGATCGGAAATGGCGCCTTGCGCCCAGGTCGAGGGTAGCAAGCCCCAACCTGCGTTGCGGAAGACCGCTACGACAACGTCGGTGCCGGAGCCAGTGACGCCACCGGCGATGTAAGTGGTGATCGGTCCGGAGACAAAAGCAGCGACGAGGCCGGTAATGAGACCGGCGATGATCGCTTTCCACCAGGACTTGAACCAGCCAATACCCGAAAAGATGCCGGCCAACAGACCGATAATCGCTGCAACCGGCCAGTAGGGGGTGTAACCCGGATTGATACCGCTCAAGCCCCAAATGATGTTGGTCAGAGCGCCGGTCAGCGCGCCGACCCACGGCCCGGCGACAGCGCCGGCGAACACGGTGCCGATTGAGTCAAGATACAACGGCAACTTCAATGCGTAGACAATTGTGCCGATCACGATGTTGATCGCGATGGCCACGGGGATCATGACCAGACTGATCGTGCTGAAATCTCGTTTCAAGCGTTCCATTATCCTCAACCTCCTCGAAGAGCTATGGTTCCGCCGGGGCGATGATGGCCGGCGGCTCGATTATTTCCATGGGTGCGCATTACGACCGATTGCCGGATAAATAGATCGCCGGCCGCCGCGACCCTGTGTCTGAATTGTACGATTGTTTTACCGGCTGTCCAACAGACAAACGGGAGCTATGTTCTGAAAAAAGTGTCTCTTCTCAACCCCCGGGTAATTATTGTGTCCGATCTGAAGCGCTTCGGCGTGGTTACGGCCGTGGGCGGTCTTCATGCCCGCTATCCAGAGGTAAGAATGGAGGCGGTTGTGCTGTCTAACTAATAGATTAGGCAGCAAGTCCGAATCTCATTTTCTTCCTCCTGAAAGATGCCGCGATCGATAACCGACCGCGGCATTCTTTGTTTTTCACTCTTTCGTCATGCAATCGTCGGGTTAGAATCCTTGCTTGCCGCCGGCAATCCCGCTATAGTGCCCTAATGGAAGCGACCGTCGAATTATCGGCCGCCTGGCGTACCGATCCCGGCTTGGTGCGAGGTCACAACGAGGACTTCGTCGCTGTTTACGAACCTGAAACGCCTGATGACCTTTCAGCGCATGGCAGTTTGTATATCGTTGCCGATGGGGTTGGGGGGGCGGATGCAGGCGAGGTCGCCAGCCAGTATGCCAGCGAGCGCACGCTTTATCATTATCTACGGCCGAGCGCGGATGAGGAGCGAGGCCGGCGTCTGATCGAAGCCATGCAGGCGGCCAATACGGATTTGCGACAATTGGCCGCCGGGCTTGAAGACAGCCGGCGAATGGCCACGACGATGGTGGCCGCCGCTATCCATGAGGGCCACGCCTATATCGGTAATGTGGGCGACAGCCGAGCCTATCTGTTGCGCGGAGGCGTTCTGACACAGGTCACACGTGATCAAAGCCTCGTCGCCCGCCTGGTCGAAGAAGGCGCCCTGACCCCGGAAGAAGCCGTCAACTATCCCTATAAAAACATCATCCTCTATAGCATCGGCTCCGAGAAAAGGCCGCCTATCGACCTGTTCCAGGTTGATCTGGAATTGGGCGATCAATTATTGCTGTGCTCTGATGGGTTGACTCGCCATGTGAGTGACGGCGAGATCGCCGGCCTATTGCTTGAACAACCGTTGGAGGTGATCGTTGAGTCTCTTGTGCGGCTGGCTCGCGAGCGTGGAGGCGAAGATAATATCACCGTGGCTGTTGTGCAGTATGGCCCTCGCCCGGATGTTCCGCCGGCCGGCGATGAAGAGGCGACGACCACGATCTACCGGGCGCGCCCCCGGCCGGTCGTCATCACCGAACCGGTTCCCGTGGCAGCGCCCCAGACTGTGACGCGAGTGGCGCCGCCCGAACGCGGGCCGCGGATGTGGCCGGTGATGCTGGTCCTCACGCTTGTGATGATCATCCTCATTGTTCTGTTGTGGTACTTCATCCAGCAAACGACCGCTCTTTAGCGTCGATAATGAGCAAATCCCCGGCGCTTTGACGCCGATGTCGATAACTTCTACAATTTCTCATAATATGACAAACGTTTTACGTATACTGCCCCTTGGGGGCTTGGGCGAGATCGGCAAAAACATGACCGTCATCGAGTATGGGGATGATATCCTCATCGTCGATGCGGGCGTCATGTTCCCCGAGAACGACATGCTCGGCGTCGATCTCATTATCCCCGACTATCACTATTTAATGGAGGGCGACCGGCGTTCCAGAGTCCGGGCTATCCTGATTACCCATGGTCATGAGGACCATATCGGCGCCTTGCCGCACCTGGTGGACGATATTCGAGCGCCTATTTATGGCACGCCGCTGACGCTCGGCCTGATTGAAAACAAACTCCGCGAATCCAAGAATCTGCACGAGGTAGACCTCGTTTCTTTCCGGGCGGGGGAGGTCATCGAAATCGGGCCGTTCACTATCGAACCGTTTCATGTGGCCCACAGCATCCCCGATTGTGTGGGCTTTGGCATCACGACGCCGGCCGGCCTCATCGTCCACACCGGCGACTACAAATTTGATCACACGCCTATCGACAGCTGGCCACCCGACTTTGCCAAGCTGGCCGAATTCTCGCAGCGCGGCGTATTGGCTCTGCTGGCTGACAGCACCAACGCCGACCGACCGGGATGGACTGGTTCGGAGATGGAACTGTTGGGTGGCTTCGAGGAAGTATTCCGCAACGCTTCGGGGCGGATCATCGTGGCAACCTTCGCCTCGCTTATCTCGCGCGTGCAGATCGCGGCCGTGGCCGCTCTTAAATTTAACCGCAAGATAGCGATTGCCGGACGTTCGATGCGCGATGCTGTGAAGATCGCCCGCAAGCTAGGCTACCTGGATCTGCCCGACGACCTCATCGTCGATCTGGGACAGGCGGTGAAAATGCCGCCCAGCCAGGTCGTCATCATGGTGACCGGCTCCCAGGGCGAGCCATCGGCCGTGCTTGGCCGGTTAGCGCGCGGCCGGCACAACCAGCTCAGCATCGAACGAGGCGACACGGTCGTCTTCTCCGCCCATCCGATTCCCGGCAACGAGGAACTGATCTATCGCACGATCAACCAGCTCTATCGCCGCGGGGCGACGGTGCTCTATGACCGCATCGCCCGGGTTCATGTTTCGGGCCACGCCAGCCGCGAAGAGATGAAACTGATGATCAATCTGGTGCGGCCGCTGTTCCTGATTCCTGTCCATGGCGAGTTGCGCCATTTAGAACTACACGCGGCGATGGGCAAGGAACTGGGTATTCCCGAAGAGCGCATCGCTGTTGTGGAGAATGGCACGCCCATCGAGCTGACGCCCTATAGCATGACCGTGCGCGATCGCCTGCCGGGCGGCTATGTCTTCGTCGACGGCGCCGGAGTGGGCGATATCGGCTGGGCTGAAGTTCGCGACCGCGACCGGCTGGCCCAGGCGGGTTATTTTTTCGCCGTTGCTCATACCAACGGCCGCGGCGATTTGATTGGGCGGCCGCGCCTGACAACGCGCGGCTTCGTCAATGAGAAAGAGGCCGAGGAGCTGTTGAAGGGCGCGGAAGAGGTTATCGCCCATGCTGTGCGCGAAGCCTATAACGCGGGACGCGAGATCACCGACGGCCAGATCGAGTCGGCCCTCAACAAGTATCTCTACGACGAGACGCGCAAGCGGCCGGTCATCGAGGCGATCATTCTATAAGGTTTTACCGGCGCTCTCAAATTAGCGATACAGGACGCGCGTCCCCAACGGATGGCGCGTCTTTTCTTTTTTCTGGGCCGGATAGCCGAGAGTCACCAACCCTTGCGGCTGCCAATCGTCGGGCAGGCCTAATGCCCGGCGAACAGTGGCGGGGCAAAACAGCGGCCCGCACAACCAGCACGAACCCAACCCCAGAGCATGGGCGGCCAGCATCAGGTTTTGCCCGGCCATGGCGACGCTCTGCGCGGCCATGATAGCTTCGTTACGCGAGCGGCGTTCATCGGGGTAATCGTCCATGTCCGCCATCGTCAGGCAAAGCACGACGAGCAACGGCGCGGCGCTGATCCGGCTGTAGGACCGGCCGGCGTCGCGTTCGATGAATTCCGGGGGCAGGCCGTCGGCGGCCAGATCGTTTCGTAATCGCTCGCCCATCGCCGCCGCTAAACGTTGCTTGGCCGCCTCGCCCTCAACAACGACGAAACGCCACGGCTGGCGGTTGTGGGCGGACGGCGCGCGGATCGCCGCCTCGAGGATTTGCTCGATGAGTTCGGCCGGGACGGGGCGCGCTTCATAGCGCCGGATAGAGCGGCGCGTGTGGATCAGTTCCAGGATATCATGCATGGTCAACTATTGTAGATCACTTAATCGTATTAATCCGCATGGATCGCTTTTTATCCGGGTGGCTCTATGACATTCGGGGTTGATGAGGCCGCCCTTTCGCGTAGGTGATGACTCCGATAGATTCCGGCTTCCGTTGCGTCGATCGAGTGTATAATGAGTGTATGAGCGATTTCATACCCGACGACGCGATTCGTGTGGTGGAGCACACGGCCGATTGGGCGTTGCGAGTGCGCGGTCGTGATCTGACCGAGCTATTTCGCTACGCGGCCGCCGGCGTCGCGCGTTTGCTGGTCGGGGAGCAGCTCGACGAGGTGCCCCTGGATACGCGACGACAGTTGAAGCTTGAAGCTTATGATGCTGAAGGGCTGCTGGTGGATTGGCTGGGCGAGCTGGCCTATTGGGCCGAGCGTGACGGGCTGGTCTTCCCCGTCGTCGAGCGACTTGAGGTGACCCCCAACGCGCTGGTCGGGGCGGTGTGCGGCGGCCGTGCGCCTGAACTGCAAAAGCATATCAAGGCCGTTACCTATCACGACCTGGCCATCCGCGAGGTCGACGGCGCGCTTGAAGTGACGATTGTATTTGATGTATAGCGCGCCAGCATTGTATGCGACGCGACGTAAATTTCCCCTGGAGGAACGATATGAAGCCCGGAGACTTTAATCGACTCACTCCCTATTTGTATGAGATACCGGCCTCTCACCGGCCGGATATGCGCGTGCCGGCCCGCTTCTACGCCGACGCCGAGTTGCTGGAGCTGGCGCTGGAGGACAAGAGCCTGGATCAATTGGTCAATAGCGCGACCTTGCCCGGCATCGTCGCCTACGCGCTGGCCATGCCCGACATTCATCAAGGCTATGGGTTTCCCATCGGCGGGGTCGTGGCGACGCGTATGCCCGATGGCGTTATCTCGCCCGGCGGTGTGGGTTATGACATTAATTGTGGTGTGCGCTTGTTGGGCACGCATCTGAGCCGGCAGGATGTCTCGCCCTGGCTGGACGAACTGGCGACGCAACTTCAGCGCAACTGTCCCCACGGCGTCGGCCGCGGCGGCGAGATCCGGCTCAATCGCAGGCAGATCGAAGAGGTCGTCCGACTGGGCGCCCGCTGGGCGTTGGAACGTGGCTACGCCATTGAGGAGGACCTGGAGCATACCGAAGAGAACGGCTGTGTTCCGGGCGCTGACCCAACCAGGATCAGCGCTCGAGCTTACGAACGCGCCCATGATCAACTCGGAACGCTGGGCGCGGGCAACCACTTCATTGAGGTCGATGTAGTAGACGAGATTTTCGACGAAACGGCCGCCGCGCCCATGGGCCTGTTCCCCGGTCAGATCGTCGTCCAGATCCATTGCGGCTCGCGCGGGTTTGGCCACCAGATCTGCACGGACTACGTGGCCGCATTCCAGCGCGTCATCCATCGTTACAACATCCAGTTGCCCGATCGCGAGCTTGTCTGTGCACCGCTCAATAGCCCCGAGGGACAGGATTACCTGGCGGCGATGAAAGGCGCGGCCAATTTCGCCTTCGCCAATCGGCAGGTACTTACCCACCTTGCTCGCCGGAGCTTCACGGACGTGTTGGCGGGACGGGTCGAGGATCATAGCGTTTACCAGGTTTATGATATCGCCCACAACATGGCCAAGATCGAGGAGCACGAGGTTAACGGCCGCCGGATGCAGTTGTGCGTCCATCGCAAGGGAGCTACCCGCGCTTTTGGGCCGGGGTCGCCTGTATTGCCCGAGGCCTATCGCGATATCGGTCAGCCCGTCCTGGTTCCCGGCTCGATGGGCACGGCCAGTTGGGTACTGGTGGGCACGGAGGGATCGATGGCTCAGACGTTTGGTTCTACCTGTCACGGCGCAGGTCGTGTGATGAGCCGCTCGCGGGCCAAGAAAGAAGTGCGGGGCAGCGAACTGCGCCAGAAGCTGGAGGGGCGCGGTATCCGCGTGCGGGCCGGCAGCCTGGCCGGCCTGGCCGAGGAAGCGCCGCAAGCCTATAAAGATGTCGATCGGGTCATCGAGGTCGTTCACGGCGCGGGCATCGCTCGCAAGGTGGCGCGTCTCGTCCCGGTCGCGGTGGTGAAAGGTTAGGATCGCCGAGCCGATATGTCCGATGGCAAACTTTCCCTGAAATCTGCGTTCGATCGCGTCGCTCGATTGCCGGCCGGGTTGCGCCGTTCCAGGGAAGCCCCCCCGCCACACAAGATCCTCATCATACAACCTTGCTGCCTGGGGCAGGTGATGCTGACCACGCCCATGTTGGCCGCGTTGAGCGAAGGGTTCCCTCAGGCGCGCATCGACTGGGCGGTCAGCGAGTGGGCCTTGCCGGCCATCGGCGTCAACCCGCGTATCACGCGCACCCTGCGCACCGGCGCGGGCACTCTCGCTGATAGTGGGCGGGAGGAGCTTCACGCCCTTGTCGAGAGAGTTCGCAGCGAGGCGTATGACTTGTGCTTTGTTCCCGCAGGCTCAGACAGGGCGATGCAAGTAGCCACTCGGGCGAAGATCCCGCGTATCTTGAAACTCGATGACGGCCGCAAGGCGACCGGCGCAGAGCAGTTGATGGCTCGTCGCTTTCTGTCGCTGGCGGCCGTGGCCGGCGTCGAGACGGCGATCATCGAGCGAGCAGAGATGGAGTTTGAGCCGCCGGATATCGACCGTACCAGGGTGGCTCACTGGCTGATTGAAGAGTTCGACTGGCTGGGGGACACGCCGCTGGCGCTCTTGCACCCGGGCGGAGGCGATAACCCGAGGCAAACGGACCTTGACAAGCGTTGGCCAGCCCACCGGTTCGCGCGTCTTGGCAACCACCTGGCGCGAACTTATGGCATGCGCGTGATCGTAGTTGGCACGGCCGAGGAACACGCTGTCGCCGAGCAAGTCGTGGGCATGATGTCTTTTCCGGCGGCCAATCTGGCGGGACAGTTGAGTCTGGGCGAATTAGGAGCTTTGTGCGAACTGGCCGATCTCTATGTGGGCAACGATGTCGGCTCGACCTATGTCGCCGCAGCGACGGGCTGCCCCACGCTGGCGATCTACGGACCGACTAGCCCGGCGATCTATGCTCCTTACCGGATCAATGGTCGCATCCGGACGCTGTGGCGGCCCTATGAAGGGGCGTTTGATTGGGCTGGCGGGGTGTCCGTGGACGACGCGCGGACTGCGGCCGATGAATTGGTAGCTGAACAGTTACAGCCGGCGGCGACGATCCTTTAGGGCTTATCGACTTCGGCCAGTTTGGCTTCCAAAGCTTTTAGCGCTGCTTCCAGTTGCGTGCTGCGATAGCTGCTACTGACGTCGCCGTTGGTTCGTTCGAAGACCGCTCGCAGTGCGTCTGTTCTCCGGCGCAGCCCGCCGGTGATCTGGTCGGCGAAGTCGAATGTGACCAGCGTGCTATAAATGAGGTCCATCGCGTCCAGCAGGCGCTCAGCTTCGGCTGTTTGCCCCTTGCGCAACAGATCGAGGATACGGCGGCGCAATTCACTGGCGGCTTCCGCCAGCCCGTTCAGCCATGTGTTCGGCTCTGATCCCACTTCTTCCGGTGTGGGCAGGGGGCGGTTGCGTACCAGTGCGTAGACGAGACTGGCCTCGACGAACTCCTTCACTGCGTCCTGAGTGTAGCCGGCGAAGTAAAGTTCGGCATAACCATGTACGCCGTCGACCAACTCTTGGGTAGCCTGGCGCGCCTCTTCCAGCAACGATTCGGCCGTATTCCACTCCTCACGATGGATGGCGCGAATAGAGCGGGCACACAACGAGATGAGGCTGCGTGAGCGCCGGTAGGCCAGGTCGCGTGCCTCGTCGACCTGCTCCATATGGCGACGGATCCCTTCGGCAATGGTCTCAAGCTCGTCCATCATCTTTTCCTTCATCGCCGGAATCGCCTTCGCCGCCCTCGGCAGAAAAGCGGAAGAAGTTATCGGCCAGATTGGGGCGCGGATGCGGCAAGCGTATCTCGCCGAACTGGTTCTCGAAGTTGGCCAGGTTCTGGCCCAGCGCCGCGTGTAGCAGCTTGGCGTGGATAGGGTTCATGATCACCCGTGCTGTAATGGCGCCTCGGGCCGTGCGCGGCAATATCTGAGCGAAATCAAGCACGACCTCGGCCGGCGAGTAATTGATGAAAGTGATGTTGGCGTAGACGGGCTTCAGATCTTTTGGCAGGTCGATGTTGATGCGGGCTTGTTTAGGTTGTTCCGGTTGATTTTCGCTCATGTATTGCTCCTGATATCGATAGCAGCCGGCGGCGGCGACGGCGAATGACCGCCGCGCCTGGGGCTATACGGTCTCGGTTACCTTGTGGATCGCGCGCGGCGAGTCGATGTTGTAGTCGCGGACGTTGGCCAGGTGCATCGCCAGCAATTGCCCGGGAATGATCGCCGTCATAGGTGAGAGCCATTCCGGCACGGTGACGGGCAGGGCCAACGGTATGCGCGCCATTTCCAGCAGCGCGGCCGTATCGCTGATGGCGATCAGTTCGGCCTGTCGTTCTCGCAAGGTGCGGGCGAAGTTAGCCATGTCATCGGCCACCGCACCGGTCGTGCCAATGACGATCACCGGGAACCCCGGCTCGATCATCGCCAGTGGCCCGTGGAGAAAGTCGGCTGGGCTATACGGTTCGACGATGGTATAGGTCATCTCCTTGAGCTTGAGCGCCGTCTCGAATGCCGTGGCATAGTTGAAGCCGCGACCGGCCGTCACGCAGCGGGTCATATAGCGGTAACGTTCGGCCGCGCCGGCGACCGCTCTGTTCATGCTCAGCGTCGTTTCAACCGCGTCCGGCAAGGCCAGCAGAGCGGCGCGATCTTCGGCCGCGCCGCTGAGCGCCGCGCTGATTAAGGCGACGGCCCCTAATTCGGCGGTATAGGTCTTGGTCGCGGCCACGGCGCGCTCTTCCTCAGCATGCAGAGCGATAACTACATCGCCCTGTTCGGCCAGAGGTGACGCGGGGCGGTTGGTTAGCACGGCCGTCAGCGCGCCTTGTCGTCGCGCCTCGGCCAATACGCCGACGATATCGGGGCTTTGCCCGCTCTGGCTAATGCCCAGGACGAGCGAGTTGCCCATGTGTGGCGGCCGGCGATAGATCGAAAACAGGCTGGGAGCGCTTAGGCCCACCGACAGCCCGTTCATCGCGCCGAACACATATTGCGCATAGCGGCCGGCGTTGTCGCTGGTGCCTCGCGCGGCGATGATGACGTTATCGATGTCACGTTCGCGGATGAGATCGGCCAGCGCCTGGGCAGTGGCCCATTCCTCGATGAAGAGCCGGCGCAGGACGGCCGGTTGCTCGTGAATCTCGCGGAATAAGTGGGTTTGAGAAATATTTGTCGCCATAGTTTGTTTTGGAATGTCGAGTTAACGCCTGCTCCGGCCGACTAAATCGGCTCTAATTTTGGGCCGCCTTGTTCGGCCGGCGGGGCCGATTCCCCTTCCAGTTCAGTGTCGCGAGCCATGTAGAGGAACAACAATCCTGCCGAAGCGTAGATTAAGATGGCTACGACCAACGTCAGATGGAAACCAATGTGGATCGATAGCGCCGTGGCCGTGGCCGAACCAAGCACCGAAGTGACCCCGTTGATGCCCCATAGCCAGGGCACGATCGACGATTTGAATCGTCCGGCGCGGCGGATGCCCACCGGGAAGGGAATACCCATCATGAAGCCAAGCACCGATAGCAGGATGACCGTGACGATGAGCCGGACGACCAGCCCGTACTGTAACGTCCTCTCCAGGATGGCGCTACTGGCCGTGGCATGGATGAGCAGGAAGACGATCAATGCCGGGAAGATGTAGCGCATGTTGCCGACGACACGTTCCGGCGCCCAGCGCCCGCTCCACCAGCTGCCCAGGCCGCTGAACAGCAGTATCGAGAAAAGCACGACGGCCAGCGAGTAGACCGGTTGGCCCAGATAGACCGTCAACATCTGCATGGTCGGTATTTCGACGATCATGAACGCCAATCCCAGCGCTCCAAAATAGGCCAGGGTCGGCATCGACGGCCGTTCCAGATTACGCCGCTTCGTCCCCACCCATAGCGGCACGAGGATGAACAGCACACTGATCGCGGCCGTGATGCCGATGACGGCGAAAAGAATGTAGATCGCCTCCATGCTGGTGCGATAGACGCCGCTGCCGCTGAGCGCCGGGTCCAGCAAATCGCCCAACAGGACGAGGTTAAAGAAGAACGGCCGGTTGTCCGTCGCCGGAGAGATGTCCAGCGGATAGGCCTTGATGAACGCCTCGTGGTTGGGGTTGGCGATGAACTCGCCGACTTCCTCGAACGGGGCTAATCCCGGCGCGTAAATTACCTGGAAGCCGTATTCGGTGGCGATTTCCTGAAGCCGGGCTACTTCTTGCGGGGTGAACGGCTCTCGCTTGAACAACGTCGTGGATAACCCTTCGGTCTGGGCGCGGGCCGGGTCGAGCATGGCGATGACGGCGATGTGGTCGCGCGCGTCCTGGACGCCCGCGGCTTCCCAGCCGGCCAGGCCGGTCGCTGCCAGCCGGAGCGTCTCGGCCGGTCTCCCCGGCAGATACCAGCGCGAGATGCTTAGCATGCCGTTGTCGCTGAGGTGATCGAAATAGCTGGTGAACGCCTCTTTGGTATAGAGGCTGTTCTCCGACAGGGCGAACGCGCCCGAACCGCCGGCGGCCCATGTGTCGATCAGTGAAGCCTGAATCAGGTCATAGCCGCCCCGGCTACGATCGATGTAGCCGCGAGCGTCAGCGACCACGACATCGACGTCCGGCCGGCTGTAGAGATGGCCGGCGAACTCGGCGAACGGCCCCTTGACTGCCTCCACGACGGCCGGATTGACCTCGACCGCGGTGACGTGAGGCGCTCCGCTGGCCAGGGCCGACAGTACGTCGCGGCCGCCGCCGGGGCCGATGATCAAGGTCACAGGGTCGTTGAGCAAATGATAGGGGATGGCCGTGAGGTCGTTGCGCAGGAACTGCACTGATGACAGGTCGCCGTCGAAGCTCTGGATAGGTGTGCCGGCCACGGCGTCGATCAGCAGCAGGGCGTGGTCCCAGTGGCCGCCCGCGGCGATGGTCTCTTCCCATTTGTCTGGCGAGATGCCCCAGAAGAACGGGTACACGGCCGGCTCGTAGACAGTGACGCGCGAATGGACGTTCCACTTCTCATAGGTAATAGGCGGTTCCTCGCCGCCGGCCTTATTGACGACGATGCGTACCCAGGGCGAGGCGAGGTTACTGACCAGCAGCCCGCCGGTGATGAGGATCGCTAATCCGGCGATGAGCGGCCACCGGCGACGGCCGTAAACGAAGGCCGAGGCCGCCAGCGCCAGAATCACGCTTAGTAAAAAGAGCGCGTTAACTCCGCCCAGATTAGCCAGGGCCACGATGCTGACTACGCAGCCGATCGCCGCGCCGATGAGGTCGGCGGCGTAGATCTTGCCGGCCTCGTTAGGCCAGCCGGCCAGCGACAGCGCCAGCACTGAGCCTGACAGGAAGAACGGGACCGATAGCAGGATATAGATGAGCGCCAGCCAGCCCAACTGCTCAAACGAGAACGCTCCTTCGCGGTTCATCAATACCGGCCGGAACGGAATGCGCAGATAGATGAGGAAAATGATGGGCACGGCGATGGCCAGGGCGGCCGACGCACGACCGATCCATTTCTGGGCTGCGTCGGGCGTGGTCAGGCGGGGAAAGAAATAGAGCAATACTCCGGCGACGGCGCTGCCCATGAGCGCCATCGAGATGGCCAGAAAGGCGAAATGGTACCACATCGTAACCGAAAAAATGCGGGTCAGCACCACTTCCAGAGCCAACGCTCCCATGCTGATGAGAAATACACCGAGCAGTAAACGTCGTGTTGTTTTCAAGATGAAGAAATCCTCCGCGGAAAATCTCTGTTGTTCGGCCCGCGCTGGATGCCATCAAGGCACATCAAACAGAGCGGGAAAGTTCACGCTAATGGCTCCATTGTAGCCGACAACGGACTTGAGGGAAACTGACTAGCCCACTCGCTATAGGCTATTGCCCTACGCGCGATAGAGTGACCGGCCGGCGACGAACGTCTCGACAACGTGCAGATCAGGCGTCATAAGAACCAGATCGGCCGCTCGGCCGGGGGCGATGGCGCCCAGTTCGCCTTCCAGCCGCAGCAGACGGGCTGGCGTGGTTGTCACTGTGGCCAGCGTGTCGCTCAGCGACGCGCCGGTGAATCGCCTGAACTGCCGCAAAATGGCGTCGAGCGACAAGATGCAGCCGGCCAGCGTCCCATCCGGCAGGCGGGCTGATGTCTCATCGACGGTGACTTTATAATCTCCGAGCAAGTATTGTCCCGGCGGCATCCCCATGGCCGCCATGGCATCCGTCACCAGGTTGAGCCGGTCGCGTCCCAACAAGCGCCAGACCAGCGCGACCATCGCTGGATGGACGTGCAACCCGTCGGGGATGAGGCCGGCCGTGACGCGCGGATCATTCAGCGCCGCTGCGACCAGACCTGGTTCGCGATGATTGAGCGGCGGCATGGCGTTGAAAAGGTGGGTGGCATAACGCGCCCCCGCCTCAAACCCGGCGGCGGCCTCGTCGTAGGTCGCCAGCGAATGCCCGGCGCTGACGAGGACACCCTGGTCGCTCAGCGCCCGGATCGTATCGAGCGCTCCCGGAAGCTCCGGAGCCAATGTCGCCAGCCGCACGCCACTATCAGGTGACCAATCGGCCACAGCCTCAGGCGACGGCAAGCGCAAATAGGCCGGGTTGTGGGCGCCTTTCTTGCCCGGATTTAGGAATGGTCCCTCGATGTGCAATCCCAGGGGGCGCGCGCCCGTCC
The DNA here is from genome assembly GCA_019454405.1 of Promineifilum sp. Taxonomy (GTDB): domain Bacteria; phylum Chloroflexota; class Anaerolineae; order Promineifilales; family Promineifilaceae; genus Promineifilum. The sequence goes on along the minus strand of JACFOH010000016.1, from coordinate 6,924 downwards.
AGCCGTCTGGCGGCCCGCCGCGCAGCACATCCTGGGCCGCGTGAGGGACCTCCGGCGGCGAGGTGATGATCGTCGGCAGGAAACCGGTGACGCCGTAGCGGGGCAGTTGCGCCGCTACCTCCCAAATGGTTGCCGGATCGGCCGTAAAATCGAGAGCGAACCCGCCGTTGACCTGCAGGTCGAGCAAGCCGGGCGCGAGGACGAGGCCGGTGGCGTCGCGGATTTCGACCGCGGGGTCGATCGGCGTCTCCGGGCCGCCTATCGCCTGAATACGTCCCTCGGCCATGAGAAGCGTGCTGTCCTCGGCGATGGTATCGGGCGACAGGAGGGTAGCGTGGGTGATGGCGAGCATAACTTTACTCCGTGGCTTTAACCGGCAAACGGCCGCCGGGCGTGAATTCGCCGAAGAGCGCCGCCGCCAGCGCGTCCAGCGACGCGGGCTGGATGCTGTAGGTGCACAGATGAGTCGTCGTAGAGGGTAATACGGCCAGGTCATACGGCGTACGCATAGCTACGGTGACGGTGGGGACTCCCAGTTGCAGCAATTCGTTGGCCAGCGCCGCTTGCTCGGGCCGCATGGAGGCGTTGATAGTTCCCAGCACCAGCAGATCATAGTCCGCCAGTCGCTCACGCAAGGCGGCGATGGTGTCGTGGCCTGGATCGGGCTCGATGATGAACTCGTCGACGTTGGCATGATGGGCGCGCAGAGCGGCCGCCAGATGCGGGCGAATGGTCGACGAAGTGTCCGCCGGCGTCAAATCTACTGGTTCGGGCATGATTGCGGCGATGCGTGCGCCGGCCGCCAAGCGCAAGGGCAATAGGCCGGCCGTGTCGCGCAACAGGGTGATCGAGCGGCGAGCCAGTTCCGCTTCCAGCGCGCGATGTTCAGCGCAGCCCACCGTATCAAGTTCGGGCTGTGGCTGTGCCGTCACCCATGCTTTCAGTTCCAGGATGCGTTCTACCGACGAGCGTAAATGGGCGTCGTCGATCAGCTCGCGCGTGTGGGCCAGATGTAATCCGGCATAGAGCCGTTCCTGCGTGTCGGGATCGTCCTTATTGAGCATCAGGTCGACGCCCGCGCGCACGGCGGCGATGACGTCGATGATCTGGCCCGCGCCCTGGGTGATAGCGCCCATGTCAAGCGCGTCGGTGATGATGACGCCCTCGAACCCCATCTCACCACGAGCGAAATCGGTCATCACCCGTCGGGCAACGGTCGCGGGGTATGCCGTCGTGCCCGTCAGGGCGGGGATGGCGAAATGGCCGGTCATGAGCAGCCTGGCCCCGGCCGCAATGGCCGCCTTGAACGGCGGAAATTCAATCGCTTCCAGCCGAGTCCGGTCATGGGCGATCACTGGCATGGAGTAATGCGAGTCGACGGCCGCTTCGCCTTTGCCCGGGAAATGTTTCATTGTGGCGGCGACGCCGGCCGACTGTAACCCTTCGATGAACGCCGCCCCTAACGTCGCCGCCAGGGTCGGCTCGTCACCGAAGGCGCGGATGCCGAGCGACGGGTTGCGCGGGTTAGTGTTCAGATCGAGGACCGGCGCGTAATTCACATTGACCCCCATAGCCGCCAGCTCCAGACCGATAGCCCGACCGACGCGGCGGGTAAGTTCAGGGTCGCGGGTCGCGCCGAGAGCCATGTTGCCCGCGAACTGGGTCGTGCCCTCGCCCATGGCCGCCAGTTGCCCACCTTCCTGATCGGTGGCGATGAGCAGGGGGGCCTGGCCGGAGGCGCGGGCGGCGTGCTGCAAGGCGGCCGTCATCTCGCGGATCTGGCCCGGATCGTCGTAATTGAGTGGCCGGAAGAGTGTGAACCCTCCCAGGCTTCGACGCGCTATCCAGTCCAGGATGCGTGGCGGTGGCATCCGACCGTCGAAGGCCAGCATGAATTTATAGCCGATGAGGTCTTGGTGTGCGGAAAACATAGTAGAACTTTCCCGTGCGGTTGATCGAGGGTGGCAGACCAGGCGGAGCGCTGAAACGATGACCGCTTGTCGTTTCTCTGGTCAATGATCAAGAAGGGCGGGCCACACTGCCGCATGGCCCGCCTTCATATCTTAACAGTTGTCAACTGCCGTGGGTTTCACGCTTGGTCGGAGCATGACCGCAAATCGCGAACCCTCAGGCTGTTCCTGCCGATTACTTCGGCCAGGAAGCGTCGATCTCCTTCAAAGCTGTGTCCAGATCCGTGGAGCCACTGACCCAGTCCGTCATACCCTTCCAGAACGAGCCAGCGCCAACTTCGGCCGGCATCAGGTCGGACGCGTCGAAGCGAACGCTGGTGGCGTTCAGCAACAGCTCGGCGACCTTACGATCGGTGTAGGTGGTGTACCAGTCGAGATCGGCGTCCTTGTGGGGCGAGAGCGTACCACCGGCGCGGACCCAACCTTCCACACCCTCAGCCTTGGAGAAGAACTCCATCAGGGCGCGAACTTCGGGACGGTCGTTGAACATGACCATCATGTCGCCGGCCACCAGCACGGGGCGGCCCAGCGCCGGGTCGATGGGCGGCAGGTAGAAGAAGTCATAATCTTCGCCTGCGACCAGGTCGTCATTGCCGAAGAAGCCGGTGATCCAGGCAGCCTGCATGTGCAGCCAGCAGCCGGGCGGATCGGTGAACATCGGGACGGGGGAGTCGCCGATGAACGTCGAGACGATCGAAGCCACGCCGCCATAGACGTACTTGTCATTGAGCCAGATCTCGGCCATCGTGTTGGCCGCGTTCTTCACCTCGGGCGAATCGAACGGCAGTTCGCCGACGACCCATTTGTCGTAGTTCTCCAGCGAGGTCGTGCGCAGCATGATATTCTCGATCCAGTCCGTGGCAACCCAACCGGTCGCCGCGCCGGACTCGATACCGATGCACCAGGCGGTGTCGCCATCGTCGGCGATCTGCTGCGTCAGGGCCATCAGCTCATCCCAGGTCTCGGGGACTTCGTAGCCCGCGGCGTCGAACTGAGCCTTGGGATAGAAGACCATGCTCTTGGCCGAGGCACGTTGCCAGACACCGGCCATGATGTCGTTGCCGCTAGCGTCGGGCATGGTGGCCATGTCCAGCCAGCTATCGATGTAGGTTTCCTGTAGCTTCTCGCGGGGCAGGAAGCTGCTGACGTCTACCAGAGCGCCGGCGGAGGCGAACCGCTCGGCCATGGCGGGCTGGGAGATGTTGGCGATGTCCGGCGGTGCGCCGGCGTCAACCGCGACGTTGATCTGGGTCTCGAATTCCTTCGAGCCTTCGTAGACAACATCGATGCCGGTCGCTTCCTCGAACGGGGCCAGCGCCAGATTCATCTTCTGGGCTTCCTCGTCGACCATCACGCCCCAGACGCTCACGGTCGTTCCCTTGAATTCGCCGGCTTCGGCGCGTTCCAGGAAACTGCCCTCGGCCGCAGGTTTTTCAACCTCGGTGGGCTGGGCCTGCTCGACAACCGCTTCAACAGTCGGGGCGATTTCAGTCGCCACGGCCTGTAACGTCGGCGCGACTTCCTCAACTGCGGCTTGCAGCGTTGGCGCGACTTCTTGAACTGTGGGCGCCCCGCCGCCGCAGGCGACTAGCGCGGTCGCCAAGGCAAACATCAACACGACAAGTATCAAACGTTTCATTCTTTCCTCCGTAAAGGGTCTAATAATGGGTTTCTACCCAAACTGAATCTTATCTTAAACCAGACATGGGTGGGTTGATCGTTCGCTCTCCTCATTGACCTCCTATTATTTCCTTATTTCCTCGACGTTGGGGACGGGCGCCAGATAGACCGCGCCCGTCACTCCGGCGTTGTAATCGGGTGGAATGATGACGACTTTCTCATCAGGCATCATCGATGCCGTCAATGGCGAGTCAGCGCGCATGGCGCTCATCGCCGCTCTTAGGGGACGTTCGAAAGCGGCGCCGGCGAGGGTTACTCCGCCGCCGATCACGACTTTGTCAACGTCATAAGCCATCAACAACAAATAAACGGCGCGGCTCAGATAGCTTGCCGCACGCTCGATAATTTGGTGGGCGACGGGCTGCCCCGCGGCCGCCAATTGATACACCCTGGCTGTGGATAGCGGCTGGCCGCCTTCGTTGGGGATGGCTCCGATCGCTTGCGCAGCGATGGCCGGCCCGGCGGCGAGCGCTTCCAGACAGCCATAGGCGCCACAGATGCAGCGCGGACCGGCGGGATCGATGGGAATGTGGCCGATCTCCCCGGCCATGCCGTGCGCCCCACGATAGAGTTGGCCATCGAGCACCAGACCAGCGGCGATGCCGGTGCCGATGCTGAGATAGGCCAGGCTATTTAGCGGCTCTTGCTCGCTGGCCCAATGAAACGCTCCCCAGGCGGCCGTACGGACATCGTTCTCTAATGCCACCGGGACGCCCAGAGCATCTTGCAGAGCCTGGCGGAGCGGATAAGGCTCGCGTAAATTAAGATTGACGGCCAGGCGTACCGTGCCGTCCGATGGATCGACCTGGCCCGGCACGCCCACTCCTGCGGCGATCAGTTGGTCACGACTTCGGCCGGCGTTGCGCAGGGCGTGGTCGACGACGCTGACTGTGCCGGCAACGAGCCGGTCGGGGCTGCTGACGTCGGTTGGGTGCGTCGCTCTGCCCAATGGCCGGTCGTTCGCGTCTACCAGTAGCGCGGCCGTCTTGGTGCCACCGATATCCAGCCCTATTCGTAGCGTCATGCGATGCCTAACTCCCGATTCAAGATCAGGGCCGAACAACCCAACATGACGATGTCGGCCGCATGATGTGAACTGAGCGACGAAAAACGTACGTTGGTCGCCTGTGCCATCGCCGGTAGAACTCGCTGGTGCGTCTCGGTGACGACGGCATCGAGGAAGGCGCCGTTCAGGTCGGACAGGCGCCCCACCAGGATCATGTTGCGAATGTTGAACGCTCCTACGAGGCCGGCGATCGCCACGCCCAGATAGCGCCCGGCGTTGACGGCGATGTCGGTAGCGAGGGGATCATGTCCGGCGACGGCCGCCTGAAACCGTTGCCAGGTGAGCGGCTCCGACCCCGCCAGCCATGATTTGGAGCGGTCGGCTGCCCTTGCCTTATTCAGGATGGCACGAATGCTGCTGGTCGTTTCCAGACAGCCCCGATTGCCACAGGAACATAAATCGCCGCCGGGGTTGATGACCACATGGCCGATCTCGCCCGCGCCGAAGCCGTCGCCATAGAAAGGATGGCCGCCTAAAATGATGCCCGCGCCGATGCCGCGGCCGACGCGAATGACGATCAGGTTATCGCTGTCGAGCGGATCTCCATAAGTATACTCGGCCAGGGCGGCCATGTGGCTGTCGTTGGCCACGTACACCGGATAGCCGAAACGCGCCTCCAGCAATTGACGTAGAGGCAAGTCAGTCCACCCCAGATTGACCGAACGCAGGATGACGCCGTTGTCCGGATCGACCAGACCGGGCGTGGCTACGCCGATGCCCAGCAAAGGGAAATCGGTTTCAGCGAGGACAGTTTCGATTAGCCGGTAGATAACCTCCAGGCCCGCCTCACCACCCGTTTCAGTGGCGGGGAGGTTGGCGCGGAATTTGGCTTCACCTTTTAGGTTGACCAACAGGGCGCGGAATTCATCGCCGCTGAGGTCCAGGGCGAGCAGATACCGGCCGTCGGCGTGGATAGATAGCAGGGTTGGACGTTTGCCACCGACCGATGGTCCCTGGCCTGTTTCGATGACCAGCTCGCTTTCCAGCAATTCGCCGACCAGATTAGAGACGGTGGGGCGGGTGAGGCCGGTGATCCGGGCGATATCGGCCCGACTGATCTCGCCGCCGTTGAAGATCGTCCGCAAAACGAGGCGGCGGTTGTGGTCTCTGGTTTGCTGGCGGGTGGCCTTTTCCATGAAGATCAAGGGTTGGTTAAGTAAGTTAAATGAACTTACAAAGTATATCATAACGCTTTTTACCCCTGTTTGTCAACAGGCAATTTTCGATTGGGTGCGATTATTTCCTGGAACATAAAGGATGAGCGGGTTTCGACGAACGGCCTGCGACAGGTATAATTCCCGTTGAGATTATGAGTGCCACCTATTCAAACTCGCGTATTGGCGTCTATGTTGATACAGCCAACATGTACCGCAACGGCGGCTTTCGCATGCGTTATGACGTGCTGCGCGAATTCGCCTGCCGTGACGGAGCAGACCCGGTGCGTCTGAACGCCTACGTCAGTTTCGACGCCGATCGCGCTCGTACTGACTCCGTGTACGCGCGTAATACCCAGCGTTTCTATTCGTTATTGCGCGATTTCGGCTTCAAGGTCGTGATCAAGGAAGTTCGCTGGTATGAGGATGAGAACGGCAAGCGCTATGGCAAGGCGGACGCCGATCTGGACCTGGCCGTCGATATGTTGCTGCAATCCGAGAATCTGGACCGGGTGATGCTCGTCACCGGCGATGGAGACTTCGCTCGGCTGGTTAGCGCTGTCCAGAATCGGGGTTGTCGTGTGGAGGTGGTGTCGCTCGACAACGCCTCGGCCGACCTCCGGCGCGAATCCGACTCATTCATCTCCGGCTACCTGGTGCCCAACCTTGTCCCGACGGCCAGCGGCGCCTCTTCGTCCGGCGACGAGCTGGATTGGGGGGAGATCGGCTCGACGGTTCGCGGCACCTGCTACTTCCATAAGCAGGATTATGGCTTCGGCTTTATGCGCTTCCTGCGCGTGGCTGGACCCAAGCTGTGGCTGACGGATACGCAGCACCCGGATTCACCCTACGAAACAGCTTACTTTCATGACTCCAACTTGCCGAAGAATGTCGATCCGCAACTCTTGCCCAGCTATAACCATGTCTTCCAGTTTGAGTTGGCTGAATCCCGTCACCCGTCAGGCAAATATGAGGCCCGGAACATACAGTTTCTGAGCTGGATGCCGACCTGATAGCGCGGCAAGTTGACGAGCAAAAACGAATAAAATTTCAT
>JACFOH010000045.1 GCA_019454405.1 Promineifilum sp. | reverse complement strand
TGGGTCGGGGCGGCGCTGATCCTGGGCGGCGCGGCGTTTGGGGAGATGAGGGGGATGGGGGAGAGGGGAGGGGAGATCTACTTGTGATGACCCGTCCTAGTATACACCAACGCAATCCCTGATTCGTTGCTCAGCGAGATGATATAAAGAACACACCTGGCCATACTTGTGTTCTTTTTGCTCACAATCCAGTTCCGCGCATCGGGCGCGACTTTTCAAGGCTATTGACCCGCGAGACGTCAACACAGGGTGGCGAAAGATCGACTTGCAGGGCAGGAAATTGCGGTCAATCTCCTCCGCGCCTGACGGATCCTTTTGGGCCGTCACGACCGCGGGAACCCTCCTTAAAAGGAAAGGTGTTCCGAACTTTGACGATAACAACATTGAACTGGAAGAGCCGGAAACGCCCATAGGCACGGCCAAGATGGTATCGACAGGCGGCGTCGACAAGGTGGTCTTTGTAAACAACAGCGGATTTGTATTCGAACAATTCACGGACAGCGCAGACGGAAAGAAAAAGTGGCGGGAAATGAACCCCTTTCCCTACATTGGTGGTTTGAGGCAACCTGTTATGTCGATCTCCTATTCGAGAGAGGGGTAATCTGGGCCGCCTGTGAGAATCATGAGCCTTGTGATCTTCATGGGGGTGTTCGAAGATGGTGATAGTTAAATCCCTATTTTCCTGGCTTCAAAACGGATGCCAACTTCGCGGCAAAACTGGAAATCGTTCATCCACGGCACATCAAGCGCCTCGCAAACATTGGGGATTTTAATATTGGTCGGGCTGGTGGAGTAGCTCTCCTTGGTCACGACAATCGCTCCGGACACCTTAGCATGGGCAATGACCCATGGGTCAGCCATCGAACGCTCCTTTTTTGTGTCTACGAGTCTCTCGAAATTATGCAAAATATCGCGTAACACTATTTGCACCTCGAGGTCAATATCCCTGAAAAAACAGCTTCTGCCTTTCAGCCAGCCATGTAAGGAATCCTGGATCTTCTCTATCTCCCGCTTGACCTCGATTGGGGCAAAGATCACGCCGGTGGCCGCCAAGTTGTCCAACACATCCCAATAGCTGGGGCAGAGTTCGGGGGCGTAGTAAGTGTTCCAGCCCTGGATAAAGATGTTCGAATCCAAGCAGTATTGCTTCGTTTCACTCATATCACCACCGACCAGTCGCTAGACCAACAACCCCACAGTCTTTCCCAGTTTGGTGAAATTATTAATCTTCACGTTCAACAACTGCGACGCATCACGACCGGATATGGTTCCGGAAAGGAACCCGGCAAGGACTGTCTTCGTGAACATGTGGCCGTTTCGAGCCGCCATTTTGATAGAATAATCCACCGGGCCGCCTTTCTCCTCCTTCCGGCGTTCCTCCCACCGCTGTTTAACATTGTTCTGTATCTCTTCGTAAGATTCCCGAGCGATTACATTTTCCTGCAACAAGCGGCGGGCGATGACGATCTCGCTGACCTTAAACTCTCGAGCCATCTTCGCGATCTTCTTATCCAGGGCTCCACTCGGCGCTGTGGCCCATACCTCGCGAAAGCGTTGCGGAGGGAGAATCACCTCGGCGGCGACCTGGTTACAGAACACCTCGACCGCATCAGCCTCCTGATCGATCACCCGGCCGCGTGTTTCCAGATTGGATACGCCAGTATGCCCCAGCCAAAGATGACCCAATTCGTGAGCCAGTGTGAAAATCTGCGCCGCCTTGGCATCGTTAGCATTGAGAAAGATCATCGGCGCGTAAGGATCGCTAATAACAAATCCACGGGCCTCCGTCACGGATACATCGCGCAGGCGGAACACGAAGATCCCCGCCGCTTCAACTTTATGAATCCAGAGTCGCAGCGCCCCGTCATAGCCGGAGCATTCACGCAATTCCGAGTGCGTCATCGCTAGAGTTTCGCGGATGCCGGCGGCTACCCGCCCCGGAGAGTCATTCAGCGACGCCGACCCAACAAACGAGAGCGGTTCATTCCCTTCGTCTTCCAGGTACTCGCTCAACCAACGCTGGCGGAAATCGGCTGCGCGAACAACCAGCGCCAGTTCGGGGCTATATTGCCGCGATTCGCTTTCGGGCAGGGTGCGAAAATCGCGCAACGTGGCGAATCCTTCCGGCGGAGCGGATAGATAGAAAACGGCTAGCGAACGCTTATAAACCCTGGCCGCATCGCGCAATTGGGCGATGGTCGGCCGTCGCGTCCCATCTTCCCAACCGATGATGTCCTCAACTGGGCGGCTGATCTTGCGCGCCGCCTCGTCAAGCGACAGGCTCATTTGTTCGCGCGCCCACTTCATCACCTCTGGCGTAACCAAAGCTTCTACCGACGCCATTGTTCTCCTCGTTTATCTTTCAGAGCGTCTGATCGACAAGTTCTTATTATATCATAGACCTATCACGTCAGATGGTCGCGTTTTTCATCGACGCCTACCCCGGCGGCCCGCCCCCTACCGATCCCGCTACCGATCCTGCTCCATGTATCGTTAGGTTATGCGAAGGGATTTCTCCGCCAAGCACAGATCCAATCCGCGGCCGTCCGCGTTCTATTCTCCACTTGCCACGCTAAAGCTCTGCCAGCGGCTGCAGCACATGCCGAACGATCAACTCCGCCACCTGCCCCACGAGGCCAACCTCACACGTCAGCATTACCCGTTTGCTCTTCTTGGTCAGCGACATCCCCTCTGGCCCGTCGCTTTCCAGATCGCGCACAACGGTCGCTACGTCGAGGTAGGCCGCCAGCGAAGGCTTTCTAATCCCGACCATAGCCGCACTCGCATCGTCCACATCCGGCGCAAAGCTGCAAATATACACCGACTCATCCCGCATCTGCCTTCTGAAGATGATGTTCCTATCCCACGGTTCAAGGCGCAGCAGTTCCGGCTCCGCGGCCTGCAGCCGATCGCGGAACTGTTCGTAAGCGCCCTGTAGTTCCGGAGACCATCTGGCGAGAGTCGCCTCCTCGGTGCTCCTGCGTCGTCGTCCCACCTTCGCCCGCGGCGGCGTCGCTACATCCTGATCCTGCCCGACGGTCAACTCGAAGTCGATCATCTCCTCGCCGCTGTCGATGCGGTAATAGTGGAAGGTCACCAGATTGAAGTCGACGCCCTCCCGGCGCAGATAGCGCGCCACGGTCGCCGTGCGTTCGTCATCCCCCTCGACGACCAGGAATATCCTTTGGCGCTCGTTCAGCCGAAGGTCGGCCGGCAACACGGTCGCCGCATCATCGGCTTCCTGATCGGTCGAATCGAACGCATCAGCCCAGCGCTGGGCGAACGTTTGGGGCGCGGAATAGTGCTCCGCCTCGGCGACGATCTCTTCGTGACTGAGGCCGGCGACCCACGCCGCGTACTCCAGCGCCTGGGCGATGGCGTCGCGCGGGGCTTTTCCTCGCTTGAGTTCGATGACGACGACGTTGCCGTCGCTGTCCAGCGCCAGCAAATCCAGCGTTCCGCTGGAGGGGCTTCCCAGTTGGCGTCTGATCACCAACAACGGCTCCCCGTCGGTCAGCACGTCCGGGTTATGTTCCAGCCAATCTTCCAAATCCTGCTCCTGATGATGTGTGGCAAATTTGCCTGAGCGGAACAATTCCATTCTGTTTTCCTTGGGCATGATGCGGTACATGGTCATTTGCTATATTCCTCCGTCGCTATTGGGTGCGCGATCTCTTATCTCCGGGTCTGCTCTTTGATCCTCCATCCTGCAGCGCCCTGCTCCCCTTCGGCCGCCCCCGGCGAGTGTGGCGGGGTCGGGTTGGGTGGGAGGAAGAGGCGCTGTCTATATATTGGCCGTAGGCTATGCGAAGAGGTCTTCTCCACCAAGCACGGGTCAAATCCGTGCCTATCCGCGTTCCATTCTGAACTCGCAACTCGTCACTCAAACTGGGCCAGGCAACGGCGACATAGGCCGCTCTTCATGGCATAGGGGAATGCGCCGTTGCCAAGCCCCTACACCTGGCCACAGTTTATGCAAATCGTTGAGGCTTGGCAACCAGGGGTGATGCCGGCAGGTACGGATGGATTATTCTCCGGGTTGCCTGGCCCGTGCCAAGAGGTTTCTCCGCTTTTCTCGGATTAGGTTATGCGAAGGGATTTCCTCCCCGCCAATCCCAGATCAAATCCGCGTTCATCCGCGGCCGTCCGCGTCATCCGCGTTCCATTCTGAACTCGTCACTCGTCGCTCGTAACTCGTAACTCACAACCCGTCACTCTTCCTTCCCTCCCCGTATCCCCGGCAGCCAGCTCGCCCAGCCCCGCACCATCTGCCCCGCGTGGAAGTCGTGCAGCGGCCGCGAGCGCCAGTTGAAATGGATCGTCAGCAGCCGGGCGACGAAGAACGCGAAGATGGTCACCCAGGCGGCCAGCAGCCGGTCGGTGTCGGTCGAGTAGGCCAGCTTCATGTAGATCACGGCGGCGAGGACGACCAGCAACGTGTTGTACTGCCCCGGCCGCAGCAGCTCGGGGATGTCGCCGGCCAGCATATCGCGCATGAGGCCGCCGCCGACGCCCGACACTGTGGCCACCAGGACGATGGCCGGCAGCTCCAGCGCCCTGCCCCGCGCCAGCTCCGCCCCGATGACGATGAACATCGGCACGCCCAGCGCGTCGATGACGGAGACGACCTTGGGCAATGTGCGGTCGCGCTGGATGCGGTTGCCGACGATCATCACGCTCAGCACGGCCACGACCAGCAGCACCATATAGCTCGGATTGGTCAACACCACCGGCAGCCGCTGCAGAAACAGGCCGTCGCGCAGCAAGCCGCCGCCGAAAGCCGACATGAAGGCGATGACGAACACGCCGATAACGTCGAAGCCCTTGCGCCAGCCAACGATGGCTCCCGACAAGGCCCACAGCAGGATGGCGGTGTATTCAAACGGAGTTGGAACCTGAAATGCGTTGTCCATGGTCGATCCGGCCCCGTGCGGGGCAAAAATGGGGGTTAATCGCGGTTTTCATCGGCCGCCAGGCGGGCCAGGCAGGCGTTATCGCCGTCGTTGGGGATGAACGAAGTATCGAACCACGCTTCGATTATTTCCTTAGCCATGGGTTCGCTGGTTCGGCGCAGGGAAAGGCACAGCACGTTGGCGTCGTTCCACAGGCGCGCGCCGCGAGCGGTCTCCGCGTCGTCGCACAGGGCGGCCCGCACGCCGCGCACCTTGTTGGCGGCGATGCTGACGCCGGTGCCCGTCCAGCAAAAGAGGATGCCTTCGTCGGCCGCGCCGTTGGCCACCGCCTCCCCTACGGCTCGGGCTACGGCGGGCCAGCTGTTGGCGGACGGATCGGCCGCTTCGGCCGCGCCGCCGGTCATGTCGAGGACGAGGTCGTGGCCGCGCCGGAGTAGCTCGGCGACGATGGCGTCGGTTACGGGGGTGCGTTCGTCGGATCCGATGGCGATTTTCATGGCAAATGATGGAGCAGGGAACCAGGAATTACGAATTACGAATTACGAATTACGGGTCAGGTTCTTCGAATGGGTGAATTATAGTCTATATGGCGCGGTTGGCGCACAGGGAAATCACGGGGGTGAATTGAGAATTGAGAATTGAGAATTGAGAATTGAGAATTGAGAATTGAGAATTGAG
>JACFOH010000044.1 GCA_019454405.1 Promineifilum sp. | reverse complement strand
CGATGACATTTTTTTACGTACACATTTTAACGAAACGATGTACTAGTTAATAATTTTACTAACCTTGAAAAATGCCTAAAAAGCAATCTCCTCTCATCCATCCATTCACTATTGGACGCACTATTTTACTTCTACTCATTCTCGCAGCCCATTCATTTCTGCTAATCGGATGCGAACGGCAGCAGACACAGGCACCACCGCCGCCTATAGTTACTGTGAGTAAGCCCGTGGTCGAGGAGGTCGTGGAGTGGGACGAGTATACGGGGCGGCTCGAAGCCGTGGATACGGTAGACGTGAGGGCGCGCGTAAGCGGTTATCTGGAATCCATACATTTTAAGGACGGCCAGATGGTGAAAAATGGTGACCTGCTCTTCGTAATAGACCCGAGACCCTATCGGGCAGAGCTGGACCGGGCTTTGGCCCAGTTAAAAATCTCAAAAGCCCGCCTTTCTCTTGCGGAGAAAGACCTCCGTCGCGCGAAGCACCTCCTGAGCGAGCTGGTAATTTCGGAAGAAGAGGCCGACACCAGGGTTTCCGACGAGCAGGTAGCTCGTGCATCAGTCGAGATGGCGCAGGCTGACGTTGACGCCGCCAGACTAAACGTAGAATTCACGCAGGTGAGGGCGCCCATCTACGGTTTGATCAGCAGAAAATACGTCACCGAAGGGAACCTCATTAACGGTGGTACCGGTGGTACACTCCTCACTACCATAGTTTCAACGGACCCGATTTATTGCTACTTAGAGGAAGACGAGCAGTCCTATCTCAGATACAGCCGTCTGGAGCGGGAGGGGATTATGCCTGGATCCGGGAAAGGAGAAAACCCGGCTTTTATGGAACTCTCGAACGAAACGGGTTATCCGCACAAGGGCTACATCGACTTCGTCGATAACAGGATGGACCCGAATACTGGGACTATCAGAGGAAGGGGCGTATTCCCCAACCCGGACAACACCCTCACACCGGGACTATTCGCCCGGATGAAGATCGCGGGCAGCGAGCAGTATAAGGCCATGCTCGTGCCCGACGAAGCTGTAGGAAGTGACCAGTCGCTGAAGTTCGTGTTTATAGTCAACCCTGAAAATACAGTTGAGTACCGTCAGGTTACGCTAGGCCCCAGGATGAACGGGCTCAGGATCGTAAGAGAAGGAGTGATGCCTGAGGACCGGGTAATAGTCAAAGGCCTGCAGAGAGTCCAGCCTGGGATCAAAGTAGATCCCGTCGAAGAAGACATAGTCGTTGATGAAATGAATTTCCTCATGCCCGGGTCCTGACGCTGGAAAAGGAGGGCGATTTTACACAAGAGCCCGATAGCAATATTGGAGGGTAATAGATAGTGTCCCGGTTTTTCATAGACAGGCCTATATTCGCTACAGTGATCTCGATCCTGATAGTAATCGTAGGTTTGATAGCGTATTTTACATTGCCCGTAAGCCAGTACCCGAAGGTCACTCCGCCTACCATAGTCGTTCGCGCGAGCTTTCCCGGCGCAAACCCTGAGGTCATAGCTGACACCGTAGCAACGCCGCTCGAGCAGGAGATAAACGGAGTTGAGGACATGCTCTATATGTCCTCGCAGTCGACGAGCAACGGCATGATGCAGCTCACGATAACGTTCGCGATCGGAACCGATATAGACAAGGCTCAGGTGCTTGTTGAAAACAGAATCGCCGTGGCCGAGCCCAGGTTGCCGGAGGAGGTTAGGCGGATAGGCATCACGGTGAGAAAAAGTTCTCCGGACATGTTGCTGGTAGTTCATCTCCTCTCGCCCGATAATACCTACGATCAGCTCTACATAAGCAACTACGCGTCGATCAGGGTTTACGACGTTCTTACTCGTATAGGGGGTGTCGGCAACGTGACCTTGTTCGGGGCGCGGGAATACAGCATGAGGGTATGGCTCGATCCCGAAAAGCTCTACTCGATGGGCATGACTGTAAATGACGTGGTGCAGTCGCTCCGTGAGCAGAACGTAGAGGTCGCGGCCGGCATCATTGGGCAGCCGCCCATGCCCCAGGGCAACGCCTTTCAGATCTCCGTTAACACACTTGGAAGGCTGGTCGAAGAAAAGCAGTTCGGCGACGTAATCATCAGGACTGGTGAAGACGGGCGTGTCACGCGGTTAAAGGACGTGGCGCGGATAGAGCTAGGAGCGAGGGATTACGGCGTCAACAGTTATCTCGACAGTAAGTCTGCGCAGGGGCTCGGTATATTTCAGCTCCCAGGGTCTAACGCACTGGCTACGGCAGAGGCCATAGAAAAAACGATGGCCCGGATCAGCAAGGACTTCCCCAAGGGTCTCGAATACAGGATTGTCTATAACCCGACGAAATTCGTGCAGCAATCCATAAACGAGGTGTACCACACTCTCTTCATTGCATTCATACTCGTTTTCATCGTTGTCATAATATTCCTTCAGGACTGGAAGGCCGCACTGCTGCCCATGATAGATGCAATAGTGTCGCTCGTCGGCACGTTCGCCGTCATGTCGGCCTTCGGATTCTCGCTCAACAACCTCACGCTGTTCGGCCTTGTGATCGCGATAGGCATCGTGGTGGACGACTCTATCGTCGTTGTTGAGAACATCAAGCGGTGGATGTCGAAGGGACTCGAGCCCAGGGAGGCCACCTTAAAAGCGATGGCTGAAATTACCGGCCCCGTGCTCGCGATTACCCTCGTACTTAGTTCGGTGTTTATACCCACTGCATTTCTCCCCGGGATAAGCGGCCAGTTCTACAGGCAGTTCGCGCTTACTATCGCGGTATCTACTATCCTGTCCGCCATAAACGCGCTTACTCTCGCACCAGCGAGGGCGGTGCAGCTAATCAAGCCGTATAGCGAGGCCGAAAAACAGGTGCCGCTGCCACGTGTTGGCATAGCCGTAATTGTCGGCTTTGCCACCTACTCGTTACTGACAGGCCCTCTCGCATCTATCCTGGGCGTTAATATTACCGGACAGGCTTACGATCACTCGTCACCTTCTCACAGCACGGCTGCCCCTTGGGCAATCCGCATAGGGCTTCTCGCTGCCGGATGCGCCATCGGATGGTTCGCGGGACCTTATCTCAACATGGCTCTTAAAAAGGCGTTCGGCGTTTTTAACCGCTCTTTCGACCGCGTGACAAACCTTTACGGGAGGACTATCAGCAGGATTTTACGCTTCAGCATCATTGCCGTAATTGCCTATTGCGGACTCATCGGACTGACGTATATCGGATTCACGAAGGTATCCACTGGATTTATACCCGCGCAAGACCAGGGGTATCTCATAGTGGACGTCGCACTTCCGGACGGCGCCTCTCTCGAGAGGACTGACGCAGTCATCGCCCGCGCGACGAATATTATCCTGGGTACGCCGGGCATTGCCTATGCTGTAGGGCTTGCGGGGTTCTCGGGGGCGACATTCACGAACAGCTCGGACGCGGGCGTCATATTCACCCCGCTCGCACCATTCGACGAACGGGCCAAAAACGGTCCCGCGCTCGATCAGATAATAGCCGACCTTAGCAAGAGGCTCTCTGTTATACAGGAAGCCAGACTCCTGGTTATTTCTCCCCCGCCGGTCAGGGGATTGGGTACGTCAGGCGGGTTCAAGATGATGGTAGAAGACCGCGCCGGCATGGGCATAAAGGAGCTCGAGAAGGCGGCCTACGCCTTGATCGATGCAGCGAATCAGGAGCCAGGCCTGACTGGGGTGTATACCACGTTTAGCACGAAGACCCCGCAGATATACGTCGAGGTCGACAGGACAAAGGCAAAGAAGTTAGACGTCCCGCTGACTAATATCTTCGACGCGCTTCAGGTTTATCTGGGGTCGGTGTATGTGAACGACATCAACCTCTTTGGGAGGGTTTACAGAGTTACGGCGCAGGCGGAAGGAGGCTTCCGTCAGCAGGCCGAAGACATCGCGAAGTTAAGGACACGTAGCCTAAACGGGAATTCCATCCCTCTTGGCTCGTTTGTTGATATCAAGCACGAAACGGGACCTGACCGTGTTGTGCGCTATAACCTCTTCCCCGCGATCGAAGTGAGCGGCGCCACGCTGCCCGGATTCAGCTCTGGCCAGGCGATTGAAGCGATGGTGAGGTTAGCAGGCCGGATACTTCCCGTGGGCATGAGCTACGAATGGACGGAACTTGCATATCAAGAGGTCACGCAGGGAAACACGTCGCTGTATATATTCCCGGTATGTGTGTTGTTCGTATTCCTCATATTGTCTTCGCTCTATGAGAGCTGGTCACTCCCTCTGACGATCGTACTGATCGTGCCCATGTGCCTCCTTTCGGCGATATTTGGCATATGGCTTCGGGGCATGGACAACAATATCCTTTCACAGATAGGGTTCGTTGTGCTCGTGGGGCTCGCGTGTAAGAACGCGATTTTAATAGTGGAATTCGCCAAAGACTATCAGGATACGGGCAAGGGGTGCGAGGAGGCCGTGATCGAGGCCTCGCGCGTCAGGCTTCGTCCGATATTGATGACCTCGTTCGCTTTCATACTTGGGGTAATCCCCCTATTGATTGCCACAGGAGCCGGCGCCGAGATGCGTCAGGCGTTGGGAACCTCGGTATTCAGCGGCATGCTCGGGGTCACGTTCTTCGGCCTGTTTTTAACCCCTGTGTTCTACATCGTGATCAGGAAGATCACGGAATCCGGAAAAAACCGGAGTGTAAAAGTGTAATAGGATTCATATTTGTGGAAGGCGGTTGTTTAATCCTAAATCCCGCAGATAGTGATGTAGCCACGTTTCTGTGAAGCGCGGACCGGTCGCGTTACATCCTTTGCCCGTTGGGTGAGGCATGATTAAGTAAACAAGTTCCTTGTCAACGACCGCTTGCATCGGAAAACAAAAATTTAACTGCGGGATTTACGTGAACAGCTTGCCATCACTTTGATTGGCGAGGCAATCGGCAAGATTGCATCCATCCGTGGCACTCCATGGCTATCCCTGAAGTTCATGGAGCGTAGGTCCAATCTGGTTTCTTCTTTGTCTGCTTTTCGTCGTAGGAGAAATGGTGTTTCTCTTCATCATAATCCACGATTTTCGGGATCGGCCAAGGCTCGGACTGAGGCCGCTTGCCTTTCGCGTATGGCTCAAACTCCTCCCGAAATGACTGCACCAAACCGGGAATCAACTTCGCGCCCTGCGCCGGCAGAAAGCAGCGATTTGCCTGCGGTGCGGAATGTGCACCTTCCATGATCCAATCGAGGCCTGCCCGGTCATCATGGAGATGAAGGTGCTGGAGGAGTTCGTCGATGCCGTGCGAAGCGGTCCGTAAACCGGCTTTGCAAGCCGGACATTGATTGCAGGATTCGACATAGAGAAACCGAGCCACGGCCTGCGTTACCCGTGGAATGCTTGCGGCGTTGTCCAGCACGATGAAGCCCGCCGAGCCCAGCCCGGAGCCGATCATCTGGAATGCGTCAAATTCGGTTGGCGTGTCGAACCTGTCCGCGAGAATGACCCCGCAGGCCACGCCCGAGAGCGCCACCTTGAATTGCCGCCCCGTGTGCGGTCCGCCTGCGACATCGTAGAACAACTTGCGCAACGTAATGCCCGCTTCGCACTCATACACACCCGGGCGTTGTACGTCGCCGCATACGGTAAAGATCAAAGTGCCGGACGTATCGTGCGTGCCCAGCCGACGGAACGACGCCCCGCCGTGCCGCACGATGCTTGGGACAT
>JACFOH010000043.1:4840-6195 GCA_019454405.1 Promineifilum sp. | reverse complement strand
CCCCCATACCCCCGCCCGTGTGGGTGTTACATAAAGACGGGATAGGCTGTGAAAGTCCCCATACCCCATACCCCCGCCCGTGTGGGTGTTACGGAACTTGTACATGTACAAGTTACAGATGGCGCCCCATACCCCCGCCCGTGTGGGTGTTACTGTCTTTAGACCTCCAACGGTTGGAGGTCTAACCCCCATACCCCCGCCCGTGTGGGTGTTACCCCGTCAATTCGTACGTTCGGAACACAAAAAACGGCCGCCGGATGATGTCACCCGGCGGCCGTCAATCTGATTCTCGGCATTGATTGCCGTTCACATGGCGTTGACTTGGTTCACCTGTTGCGCGCCGATGTTGACTTGCACCGCCGGCAGTCTCAGCCGTCGCACGCGGGCCAGTGTTTCACATGCCCGCAAGTATCGCCGTTGTGCGGCCGATAGTCGCCGTTCCCAGAAGTCGCACTTTGTGATTGTTTCACCGCCGCTGATTAAGAAGTGAGCGTGCTGATACTCCGTCACGGCCAGCTTGAGCCACGCCAACGCCGCTTGTTGCACAAGTAGCCGCTCTAGTTCCTCGTCGCCCGGCCGCGCCAAGTCCTTTTGCAGTTGTTCCCATCCTGCCGTTACAGATCGCTTGACGGCATACGTTGCCGACATGTCGGCGGCCAGCTTTCGCCCTGCTTGCTCCATGATGTCACCGGCCGCCCGCCAAAGGGCCGGGTGTTCCCTCAATATGCGGTCAAGCTCGGCCTTATCCTCTTTGGTCGGTTTGTCTTTGTCTGCCCGCCGAATGACCTGTATCAGCGCGCCCACACCGTCGCTACTCATCTCATCTTTCTCCATTGCCGCTTGTGCGTGTGGTAGCCGTTGGCAATCAGGACGGCGGCGACGGCCGATTTTACGAGCTCGTCAACCTCGGCCAGCGCCTCGGCTTGTTGCCGGTCAGATTCAACGACGGCCCGCCAATCGGCCGCCGCCCGTTGCCGTTGCCGGCGGTCAAGCTCATCTAACCCGGCCAGCGCCTCGGCCACGCCGCCCGCGCCGATGTACTCAGACACAACCCGACCGCCCTTGCGCACCTTGCGATAGTAGTAACTGCCGTTGCCGCGTGTTTCCCATCCCATCTTGTTTCTTGTTTCTTGTGCTACACCGCTGGCGATGCCCCGCTATGCACCCCAAAAACACCTAATCCACTTCTCGATCTTGTCGATGTTCTCCCACGGGTGAGGCTTGCGATAGTCGGCCCACTTCATCGGCACATACTCTCCCATGCCGCATTGCCGCATGACGGCCACTGTCACCGCCCGCCGTTGACGGTATGCCCTCTGTCGGCAGGATTGACCGCAATAGCGCCGCCGCCGGCC
>JACFOH010000043.1:0-4740 GCA_019454405.1 Promineifilum sp. | reverse complement strand
CGATTGTGGGCCAACGTCGTGCGCCGGTTCACCCCGCAGGACGGCCGCCGCCCATGTCACGAGGTTGCCGCCGTTGCGCCTAAAGTCGGTTACATCTTTACTGCCGTCTGGCAACCTTGCCGAGCGCGCCCGCGGCAACTTCTTTTGCCACCGGCCGAGCGCCGCCCGCCCCGCGTCGTCATCATCCAACAACAAGATGATGTCACGCGCCGCCGCAAAGTAACGCAACCATGTATTGCTCGGCAAACTGCCGGCACTCCCCATTGTGACAACGGCCGCGTCTGTGTACTGGCTTAACACCATCGCGTCAAACTCCCCTTCAACAACGAACACCGCCGGCGCGCCGATCAACCTGTCGGCATGGAATAGCGCGCCGAGCTTGCTACCTGTCAGGGCATGATACTTGTCTAGCTTGCCGGAT
Source organism: Promineifilum sp. (assembly GCA_019454405.1). Taxonomy (GTDB): domain Bacteria; phylum Chloroflexota; class Anaerolineae; order Promineifilales; family Promineifilaceae; genus Promineifilum. The sequence goes on along the minus strand of JACFOH010000043.1, from coordinate 4,319 downwards.
TGCCTTGCCGCGGCCGTCGTGCGCACCTGCACATACCACAATTCACCATCGACCATGCAAGGGATAGTGATACCCGGCGCGAGCCGGCCGCCGTCGCCAACCGTGCGCCATGTCGGATTAAAGCCGATCATGTGGTCGTGTATGGTCACGTCGTTTAGCTTGCGGTTGTTGTGAAGGTAGTCAAGCACCTTGCCAGCGGCCGAGTTGCCGGATGTCAGATAGTGCGCGCACTCAGCCGCGGCGATGAGCGCCGGCATTTGCCAGTCGTCACCCGGCGGCGTTGCAAGGTCTGGCACGATTGCGGGCGTGGGCCTCGGCATCGCTGTTTGCGCGCCAACACCGGCGGCCGAGTTGCCGACAATCTCTATGAAGGTCTTGCCATCGCGCCGTTGAAGGAATTCGATCACGTCGTGGTACTTGCCGTCGCCACACTGCCGGCATATCCATAAATCAATCCCGTCGTCGGTCGTTGTGACGTTGAATCTGTCCCGGCCGCCACAAAAGGGGCACGGGCCAATGTGGTAGCGCCCGGACTTCTTCAACCCCGGCACAAGGTCAGTGATACGGGTCGCCCGCTTGAAGTCATCGGCCGAGGTTAGCATCTTCCCCCCCATTTGCGGCCGATAGGTTTTTTTGTGCTATCATGTTGGTAGAAACTAACGTCACCTCGTAAGTTTCGCCGTCCCCGCCGCCGCCGTGTCCCCCCACGGCGGCGCACTTTTTTCCGGCAACCATGCGCGCGGCCGAGTGCCGAGAATCCCGCAAAGTGGCAGAAACGGCTTTACTTTCTTTACTTTCTTTACGCGCTACGTAAAGAAAGTAAAGAAAGTAAAGGTATGTTGTATCGCCCCCCAATTTTGCAAGCCTCATAGTTGCCTGCCCCATAGTTGCCTGCCCTCGGCCGTCAAATGGAATTGGTCAACCCATTGCCGGCTGCCGTCAAGTTGCACCCGACGGGATTCAACTAGGCCATGTTTGATTGCCGTTTTCATTGACGCGCGTATGGCGTGCGCCGTCTTGCCGGTCAACTCGGCCAGTTCATCGGCCGTGAATCCGTCGCCGTGCAATTGCACGATGTCGGCGGCTACCCGCCCGGCGCGCTGCCGGACAACGGCCGAGGCGTCGCCCACGTATTCCCAACCCGCGCCGCCCTCTATCTGCCGGATAGTGACATCTTCCAAGTCAAAATCGCGCGCCTCGGTGTAAAGGGTCGCCTCTTTTTCTCCGTGCTTTCTGACCAACATCATACCCACGTCGTAGGCGTTGCGGATTGCCGAGGCGCCCCGCAAAGCGTCAAACGGGTTTTCTACCAGTTGCTTGGATGTGTGATGGACAATGAGAATCGCCGCGCCACTGTCGTGGGCCATGTCTGCAAGGTCGTTGCAGATAGCGGCCATGTAGGTGTTATTGTTCTCATCGGCCGAGCCGCTTAACGTCTTGACTAGGGTATCAATCACGACAAGGTCATACCCCCTAGCCGCGATTGCCTGCCGGATATGGGCCAGTCCCTGCCCGCCGGCGTCAAACGTTCCAATTTTGAAGGCGATGTCAACGTCGGCCGACGGTGTCCACCGCATGATTTTGGGGCGTTGGTTCAACCGCCGCCGCCCATCCTCTAGTGCCAGATACAGAACTCGGCCGCGCTGGGTAGCATGGCCGAGGAATGGCGCGCCGCCGTCAATTGCGGCGATGAGTTGTAGGACTAGCCACGATTTGCCCGCCTTGCCCCGTCCGCCCAACATGATCAGTTGCCCGGCGGGTATCAGTCCGTCAACTAGGAATTGTTGGGGGGGAAAATCGCGGGCGACAAGGTCGGCAAACGATTCAACCAGTAGCGGCGTCTCCGTTGCCGGATTGCGCGCCGCATGTTGTGCCAGTAGGTCGGCCTTTTCGGCCTCGGTCAATTGTTGCCACAAGGCATCATTTACACTGCTCATCTAACGTCACCTCTATTAAATTGTGTCACCGCCGGCTAGTTCCTCCCTTCACCGGCGGTGCGATTGCCGTTACTGTCTATGTGTGGGCCATGATTGACCCGTTGAAGAGCGCCTCGGCCATTGCGTTGTAGTCCGTTCGCTCATCACTGAATACCGTTTCATCGTAAATCTGCGTAGTGGCTACGTTGGCATGGCCTAGGAACGATTGCAACCCCCGGATGTCATTGCCGTGCGCTTTTTTCCAGAGGGCCGCCGCCAAGTGACGCATACCGTGTAGCGTCACCCTGTCAGGGTTCACCCCGGCGCGCACGGCCGCCCGTTTCAGTGCCTCAGCCGCGGCCGTGCCGCTCAGGGCGTCGCCACTGGCACGGGAAATCAACCGGCCATGGGAATCAACATATCCGGCGGTCGGGTGGGTGGCCGTGAAAATCGGCTCATCATCGGCCGGCGGGATTGCCCGCCCTGCTACTGTCAGGTATTGCCGGATTGCTACCCACACCGCCGGCGGGATTGTGCGCCGTTGCACCTTGCCGCCCTTGGTTGTCACCCGGTAGGTCACAACATCGCCGTCGATACTGAGATCGCGCCCATGCAACCGTAGCAACTCAGTGCGCCGCTTGCCCGTCAACGTGTAGCCGAGAAACAGAGCGCGATACATCGCCCCGGCGGGTGTGGCCGGGTCTAGCTCATTCCAGATTGCTTGAAAATCGGTCATGGTCATCGGCCGAGCGTTGCCATAGGGTGAATCATCCAGATCGCCCCGTTCGCACATGTCAACCGGATTGCGGTCAATCAATCCCGCCTTGCGTTGCAAGTGATTGAAGAAAGACGACAACCCCGCCAACCGTTGCGCGATGGTTGTATCCCGGCGGCCGAGTGATTGAAGATGTAACTTCCATGCGTTCACCATGTCACCCGTCACCCCGGCCGGCGGCACGTTGGCGTACTGGAAAAAGTCGGCAACGATGCGCGCATATGCTCGGCGGGTGTTCGGTCGTTTGCCTGACAACCATATTGTGTATGCACGTTGCCATGCGGCCGATTCTTCAAAGGGTACTAGCTCGGATTGTTCGTAACTCATAATAGCGGTGGTCATCTGTTCGGTTCTCCTTTCCATCTAGCGTATGATACCACACGTTAATAATAGTCATTATAGCAACGTGTGTTATTACGTGCAATAGGGTTTACCTTAAAGAATTCAGAACAGATGAGCGATGCCGAGGTATAAAAAAAGCGGGTGAAACTGTCGCCAATTTCGCCCGCTTTTTCCGTAGCGGCCATTCTGTGCGCCGCCGGTGTAACACTCTAGGGGCGTTACACCCTCATTCGTTGCCTATGCGCCGCCGTGCGACATGCCGATGAGCAATAGCGCCGTCTGCCGTTGCCCGCGCCCATGCGACGGCCGCAATGAGCGCAATAGGTATCTGGCCGCCGTTGCCGTGGGGTGGGGTGTTCGGGTATCTGCTCATCGGTTTCACCTGTTACCGGCCACTCGGCCGCTGCGTAAAATTTGCGCCGTTGCCGTTGACCGCCTCGGCGTGATCGCGTTTACTCGGCCGTTCGTATACGTCGGGTATCCCGTCGCCGTCCCTGTCGGTTCCCAGCTCGCTTACAAGGGCCTTGTACATCGCGCCGCCCATTTGCCCGCTCAATACCCTGGCATTGTCTTGCCGTCTGTTTCTAAGGTCATTTAGGGCTTCTTCAACTAGCGCGTCTTTCTCTTCCTGAATGGCCGCCGCTATGCGTGCATCGGGTGAAGAGAGATGATAGGCGACAATCCCGGCGACGTTGGCAAATGTCCAGATACCCACACCCCATATAGCCACCGTGCCGAGCAATTCAGGGGCGACAGTCAACGTCTGGCCGCCTAGTACAATCTCGGCAATGGTCATCAATCCCACACCCAACAAGTTGAACACTGTCAGGCCGAGCGCGATTGACCGCTGCATACTGCCCTCGGCATTGTAAAGATAGACGATCATCCATCCAATCATGCCGCCGTCAAAGACCACTAGGCCGAGGTAGGGGACTGCCCAAAACTGGCCGGGCAATACTGACTGTAAGAACGTCGTGGTTAGGCTTGCCGTCCACAAGAGAATCACAACACTAATCAATCCGAAAACTATCTTGCTGCCTGTTCGCTTTAATCCGCTGCTTTTCATGTCACTTTCTCCAAGGTGCTGAATGTCACCCGTGCCCATTTGCCGGGTGTGTGTTAAACTATATCGCGTGCAATACTATTGCGCAATAGGGACAATGTTACACTCTACTTCATGGGAGAAAGTGATCTAATGGACGTGAAAGAAGTGGCCGAGGTGCTCGGCGTTACCGTGGGCCGCGTGCGTCAACTGGCCTCGGCGGGCAAGCTCAAAGGTGAACGGC
>JACFOH010000042.1 GCA_019454405.1 Promineifilum sp. | reverse complement strand
CCGTCGGCGAAGGCTCGGTGGCCGGCGGCGACTCCACGACCGGCGACGCGGCCGCGTCCTCCACCACTGCCACGGCCGCCGGCGAGCCGCCGGCGCGCACGGGATCAGGCGTCCTGGAGACGTCGGACGTCCCCCCACACGCCGCCAGACCGACGGCCGACAACAGTAACGCTAAACAGACAACTGCCCGGAGCGATCGATGTTGGTTCATAACGCGAAAAGATAGCCGGTTTGCGGGGATGCGCAAGGAAGTTACGAGTGACGAGCGACGAGTTACGAGTGAAGAACGTTCCGTAGGGGCTTGGCAACGGCGCATGGGCCGTAATTCGCGCCTTAAGCCCGCGCCGCTATAATATAGATCGACAATCCAAGAGGAGGCATCTTCCCCCATGGTCGAACTGATTTGGGACGGCAAATACGACGCCGACGGCCGTCGCGTGGCTCCGTTGCGGCTGCGGCTCCCCTTCCAGACGGTGGAGACCGTCAACGAGAGCGCCGAGTTGCGGCAGCGGTCGCTGTTCGGCGGCCCGCGCGAGACGGGCTGGCGCAACCGCCTCATCTGGGGCGACAAGAAGTACGTCCTGCCCGCCCTGCTCGATGAGCTCGCCGGGAAGGTGGATCTGATCTATATCGATCCGCCGTTCAATGTGGGGGCAGACTTTTCGTATCAGGTTCAGATAGAGGACCAGTCTTTTACGAAAGAGGCGAGTATTATCGAACAAAAAGCATATAGAGATACTTGGGGAGGCGGACTATCAAGCTATCTTATGTGGTTTTATGAAACCGCTACCTTGCTACGGGAATTGCTTGCAGAGGATGGTTGTGTCTTTGTACACCTTGATTATCATGTCAGTCATTACGTTAAGGCAATCCTCGACGAGGTATTCGGCCAGGACAACTTTCGAAATGAAATAATCGTAAAAAGACGGATCACCAAAAATCTTCAGAGACAGTTTAAGACGATTCAGGCTCTGTCATGGGCGCACGACAATCTATTTTGGTATTCAAAGGACTCACGAACACGATTTAGACCAATACTCTTTGAATATGAAACAAAACACCGTGAAGGCTACTGGCATCACTTTTGGAGTAATGCAGATCGCCCAACCATGCGATATGAGCTTCTAGGCGAGACCCTGCAAAGCGGACAGTGGAAATGGGCAAAGGATCGGGCGCTGCGTGCCGTTGAAAATTACAAGAGTTTCCTTGCAGACGCCAATGGTCGGACTTTAGTTCAATATTGGGAGGATACCGGGGCAACATTAGAATTCATTCGTTTATCGGCAACCGGCAAAGTTGAAAATTGGTTCCCGCCCGACAATGAACGAATTGGTGACACCCTCTGGCTGGATATTCACGCTTACGAAAATCAGAAGGACTATGCCACACAAAAGCACTCAGATCTTCTAGAAAGGATTATCTCCAGTTGTTCCAACGAAGGCGATCTCGTCCTCGACTGCTTCTGCGGCAGCGGCACCACCCCGGCGGTGGCCGAGCGGCTGGGCCGGCGCTGGATCGCCGCCGACCTGGGCCGGTTCGCCGTCCATACGACGCGCAAGCGGCTGCTGAGCATGCCCGGCGTGCGGCCGTTCATCGTCCAAAACCTCGGCAAATACGAGCGGCAGGCGTGGCAGTCGGCCGAGTTCGGCGGGCCGGAGCGCGCGGCCGAGGTCGTGGGGCAATACCGCCGCTTCATCCTCGACCTGTACGGGGCGCGGCCGATCGACGGCTACGCCTGGCTCCACGGGGTCAAGGGCGGCCGGATGGTCCACGTCGGCCCGGTCGATTCGCCCATCACCCCCGGCGACGTGAACCGCATCGCCATCGAGTTCCGCAAGGCGATCGGCAGCGGCGCCGACGCCCCGACCACGGCCGCCGTCGACATGCTGGGCTGGGAGTTCGCCTTCGAGCTGAACGAAGTGGCCCGCCAGCAAGCGGAACTGGCCAACCTGACCGTCCGTTTCGTGCGCATCCCCCGCGAGGTGCTGGAGCAGAAGGCGGTCGAGCAGGGCGACATTCGCTTCTTCGAGCTGGCCGCGCTGGACGTGGCCGTGGCGCAATCGAAGCGGGACGTGACCCTGGCGTTGCGGGATTTCGTCATCCCGCCCGACGACGTGCCCGAAGATGTGCAGCGGGCCATCAGCCATTGGTCGCAATGGATCGACTACTGGGCCGTGGATTGGGACAACAAGGACGATACCTTCCATAATATGTGGCAGACCTATCGCACACGGCAAAAGAAGAAGGGCGGCGAATCGTTGCAACTGCAGACCACCCACCGCTACGAGGAGCCGGGCGACTATACGGTCATGGTCAAGGTCATCGATATTCTGGGTAACGACACGACCAAGACCGTGCGGGTGAAGGTGGGGTAAGGTCATGGCCGCAAACCTGTTTCAACAGGTTTGGCGTGGCAGCGGCGGATTTTAATCCGCTGGGGCAATCCGCCGGGGCAACCCGCCGGGTATGGCGGCGGGTTTCAATCCGCGAGGGTGAATCCGGGATGGCAACCATGGGATGGCGACCACGGGATGATGGCCACGGGATACCAACCACGGGATGAATCCCGCGGCTGATACACAAAACCAGCTGAAGCTGGTTTCGGCGGCAAACCTGTTTTAACAGGTTTGGCGTGGCAGCGGCGGATTTTAATCCGCCGGGGTAATCCGCCGGGGTAATCCGACAGGAGGCACATCATGCCGTTTTGGCGCAGTTATGCACATTTGGTATGGACAACCAGGAATCGCGAACCGCTAATCCGGCCGGAAATAGAGGCGCCGCTCTACGCCTGTTTGATTGACAAGGCGGCCGCAATAGGTTGTTATGTCCATGCGGTCAACGGTATCACCGATCACGTGCATCTGATCATATCCATCCCACCCAGGATTAGCGTATCCGATGTCGTAAAGAACCTGAAGGGCAACAGTTCCCATTTTGTCAATCACGTACTGCCAGCGGGTCCAGAACCATTTTCCTGGCAGCGCGGCTATGGTTATTTGACATTGGGTGAAAGCCAATGTGCGCGGGCCATTACCTACGTCGAAAATCAGAAACAACACCATCGAGCAAACACCACTAATAGTTGGCTCGAAAAGGTGGATGAGGACGCAGAACAAAGCGATGCCTCCACAGATACGGCCTCCGCCACAGGCCTGGTCCGGGAGGAGCGCGCGTCATACGGGATCCTCGATGAACCGCCATTTTAATCGCGACGGCAGCGGCGGATTGAAATCCGTCGCTGTTACACCAAACCTGTTAAAACAGGTTACATGCGTTTCGAACCGGCTTCAGCCGGTTTCGCATACCAGCCGCGGGATTTATCCCGTGCGTAATATCGGCCGCGGGATTCATCCCGTGCGTAATATCGGCCGTACGATCCCCGCAACATTTTCGGGATAAAACCCGATCGATTTCGACATGAAAAAATCCAGCAAACGTAACCCCGCCCAGACCTCCTTCCTGCAGCCCGCGCTGAAGACCGCGCCGTGCGTCCCGGCCATTCGCGAGGCCGTCCGCGCCTGGGTGGCCGGCGGCTACAAGGGCGCCACGCCGACCACGAAGACGCTGCTCAACTACTGGTTCAAGAACGACCACCGCGTCAACGGCGGCCCGTTTAGCTACTACCACTTCCAGCGCGAGGCGATGGAGACGCTGATCTACCTGTACGAAGTCGCCCAGGTGCGGCGGTTCAAGGATCTGGTGGGCGAATACGCGCCGCTGGGCATGAAGGATACGCTGCGCTTGCTGCAATACGACGATTACGCCCGCTACTGCCTCAAGATGGCCACCGGCAGCGGCAAGACCAAGATCATCGCCCTGACTGTGGCCTGGCAATATTTCAACGCCGTGCTGGAAGACCCCAGCGACCCGGCCAAACGACACTACGCCGCCACGTCGCTCATCATCGCCCCCAACGTCATCGTCTTCGAACGCCTGAAAGAGGATTTCGAGGGCGGGCGCGTCTTCCGCGCCGACCCGGTCATCCCGCCCGAATTGCGCGTCTATTGGGACGTGGATTTCTATATGCGTGGCGACAGCGAGCGAGCCGGTTCGCGCGGCGCGGTCTACGTGACCAACATCCACCAGCTTTACGAACGCCCGGATAAGGACGACGTGGAGCCGGGTATTATGACCCAAATGCTCGGCCCCAAGCCCCCGGCCGAAATCAGCATGGTCCAGCCGTTTGAAGAGCGCATCCTGGCACGCGGCGGGCCTGTGCTGGTCGTCAACGACGAGGCCCACCACACCCACGATGAAAAGTTAAAGTGGGTGGAAATCATCCAGCAATTGAACGAGAAACTACAAGGGCAGGTCGCGAGCGACGACGAATCATACGCTGGTATTATGCAACTGGACTTATCGGCGACGCCGCGCTACAGTAAAGGGTCGCTGTTCACCTGGACGGTGTTCGACTACCCGCTCAAGCAGGCCATCCTCGACAACGTGGTCAAGCGCCCCTTCAAGGGCGTCGTCCGCGGCATGGGCGAAGTACCGTCGGATATCGCCAGCGTGCGGTATGCCGCCTATCTCACGGCGGGCGTCGAGCGATGGCGGGAATACCGGGAGCAACTGGCCCCTTTAGGGAAGAAACCAGTGTTGTTCATCATGATGAACAAAATCCCAGAGGCCAAAGACGTGGCCGACTATCTGCGCACGAAATACCCGGAGGAATTCGCCGGGATTAAGCTACATGTTATTCATACTAACAAGGTTGGCGACGTATCCACGAAAGACGAGGACGACGCCCGGCAGATCGCCGCCGACATCGACAAGCCCGAAAGCCCGGTCAACTGCATCGTCAGTGTCCTGATGCTGCGCGAGGGCTGGGACGTGCAAGCGGTGACGGTCGTGGTCGGCCTGCGGCCCTACACCGCCAAAGCTAACATCCTGCCGGAGCAGACCATCGGTCGCGGCTTGCGCCTCATGTTCCGCGGCGGGGGTGGTCCTGAGCCGAGCTTCCGCGAGCGGGTGGACGTCATCGGCAACAAAGCTTTCATCGAGTTCGTCGAGGAACTAGAGAAAGAGGAGGAGATGGACTTCGATACGTTCACGGTAGGCGAAGACAAGGTGGTCATCGAGACCATCTTCCCCGACCCGAACAAGGCCGAGATGGACATCACCATCCCCGAGCTGTCGCCCCTGCTGGAGCGCAAGCGGTCGCTGGCCGAGGAGATCGCCGCCATCGACGTCAGCCGCATCTCCGCGCCACGCCTGCCCAAGAAGCGAGGCGACGCCACGGCCGAGGCGTTCAGCTACGAGGGCTACGACATCATCACGCTGGAGAAGATGATCGAGCGTGATTACACCATCCCCGAAGTGCAGACCTCCGGTGAAGTCATCTCCTACTACGCCAAGCGCATCGCCGCCGACGTGAAGCTGCCGTCGCAGTTCGCCGCCCTCGTGCCCAAAGTGCGCGAGTTCCTGGCTAATTATGCCTTCGGCGAGCCGGTCGATCTGGACGATCCCGAGATGATCAAGGCGATCGCCTACCCCGTGACCCAGCACGTCACCGTCAAGGCGTTTGTGGCCTTGCTGCGCGAGGTCGTCGTCGAGGATCGAACGCCCGAACTCATCAGCGCGGGCCGCCCGCTCTCCGATTGCCCCGGCTACCCCTGGTCGCGCAAGATCGGCGACGCGGACAAGACCATCTTCAACAAGCTGGCTGCCGACAATCAATTCGAGTTGGACTTCGGCATCTTCCTGGAGAAAGCGCCGGACGTGGAACGCTTCAGCAAGCTGCCGCGAGCGTTCGGCTTCAGCATCACCTACACCGACGCCGTGGCTAACCTGCGCTACTACGAGCCGGATTTCGTCGCCGTCACGCTCGACGGCGCGCACTATCTCATCGAGACCAAGGGGCGCGAGGACGTAGACGTGGCCCACAAGGATCGGGCGGCCATGCTCTGGTGCGAGAACGCTACCACGCTGACGGGGACGGAGTGGCGTTATCTCAAGGTGCCGGAAAAGGAGTTTAGGAGCCTGCAACCGGATGAATTTGAGGATGTTGTGGTCGCCTTGCAGCCGGTGGGCCTGTTGTGATTTGGTCGAGGGCCAGGCAACAGCAACGCCCGCCACCCCGCAAAACATCGACCCATACGCCGCGGCCCATCCCCCATTCGTCACTCTTCACTCGTCGCTCGTCACTTGATCTGACCCCAAAAAAGTAGACACGCAGTTAAGTTGGATCGACCAAATTTTCA
>JACFOH010000041.1 GCA_019454405.1 Promineifilum sp. | reverse complement strand
CGAACGGCTCATCGGCCAGGAGGCAATCAGCGTCGGTCAGGAAGATGATCGCGCCGCTCGTCTCGGCAAAGGCTCGCGCCAGCGCCCTCTGCTTGCCCTCGCCCGGCAGTTGCCGCAGAACCTTGACCGTTGGCCCGGCGTAGCGACAGGCGATCTCATACGTGCCGTCGTCGCCTCCTGCGCAGAGCGCCAATTCCTTGCGCGGGTAGCGCAGGGCGAGGAAGCTCCCGATGTGGCGCTCGATATTGGCCGCCTCGTTCCAGGCGGCCACCAGCACGCTGACCAACGGCGTTTCCGGCCACTCGTCCGGCGGGGGCGTGGATTCCGGTTCCGGTCGCGCGTTCAGGAACGCTCGGTCGCGCCGCCACAGCCGGTAATTGATGGCGGCCGCGGCGACCAGCCCCAGCAGCCCCAGCGGCATAGCCCACCGATCGAGGCGCGTCCTCAGCAGAGGGATCATCGCGTCATCACCTCCGGCGCGACGACTCTGGCCCAAGACTCGCCCTTGCGCCAGTGGTAAAGCGTTCGGCCGCCGGCGCTCAGCGTCATCTCCTCGGCCGTCTCCCGCCATTGGGCCGGGCGGCCGTGTGCGATACAGTTGAGAGCGACGTCGGCCGTCTGTGGCGGAGGCAGGGATTCCCCCTCCGGCACGCGCTTGGCTAACCAGGCAAATGCCTTGTCCGACCAGCCGGCAACAGGCAATAGGTCGCGGAAGTCAGGCGGCGCGACGGGGCTGAATCGCTGATTGATCTGCGCCGCGAACCCGCGCGCTGTGACAAACCCGCCGGATGGCAGCGCCCCGGCTTGAAGGGCGGACCTCATCACGCTCGCGTCCGGGTTGAAGCCATACGGACGCAACTGCTCCAGCGCCCGCAATACGTCGCCCAACGGGGCAATCCATTGCGGAAAGCGATTGAGGTTCCCCCTTTGGCCGCGCCCGTAGAGCGCCTGAGGCAGCAAGCCGTCTTCGCCCATGTGACGCACGATGAACTCCCCTGCGGCCGTCGCCGCATCTAGCCAGCGCACATCGTCGGTCCATTCGCCGGCTTGCAACAACGCAGGAATACAGCGAGCGATGTAATAAGGAAAATAAGCATCGACAACCGCCTCGCGAATCGTATTCTGCGGGATGGCGCCGGCCAGGCGCCTCGGTGTCTTCACTTGCAGCGCTACCACAGCGCGCAACGTGGGCAGCGCATAGCGCTCGACAGGCTCATCCGTATCGCGTAGCTCCGCCCAGGCAAATAAGGCTTCGACCAACGTGCACGCCTTATTGGGCACCAGCGAGGGCACATCGGGGCTATCACGAAAGGCGTGTACCTTGCCATCCCATAGCCGCTCCAAATAGTAGCGACGCAGATTGTTTTCGGCCGCTTGCGCATAAGGCTCCCAATCGTTATAGCCGGCCTGGCGCAGGGCGCTCGCCAGCCGCAGCAACCCCAGATCGGCCGCCGCTTCGTGGGGCGTGCCGCCACTATAGGGGTTCAGCTCGAAGTTCGAATGGCGGTAATTGCCCGATGGCAGTTGGCCGCGCAGCAGGTCGTCGCCGGCCCGCCGCGCCTTGTCCATCCAGGCCGCCTGCCCCGTCCGCCGCCATAAAGTCAGATAACCGCTGATGATACCCTCATAGCGCCAGTCCAGCCCGGCCCCCGTATAGCTCAGGCAGTTTTGCCACCAGTGAACCACTGGCCCCCCATAGCCATCCGGCCCCCGCATAGTCTCGAGCCAGGCGTCGAGATTGGCCACCCGTTGCGCGTCGCTCACCTGGCATACTCCAGCGTCAGGCAGACCAGCGCCGACCAACTCACCAACGGCCCAACAGCCACAAAGTCGCGTCGCATGGCGCAGTGACATCGATCGCGCCAATCCCGCCGGCCGAGCGCCAGGGCCGCCTCGCCGGCATAATGGTGCAGCACGGCCGCCGGGGGATGGATGCCCAGCCGCTCGATAACGCGAAACCCGATGCCTCGCGCCACGCCCACCAGGGCGCGCTCGCTCATGGGGGACGTAGCCGCCCTGCCTCGACGCTCCGCCAGGAAACGCGCCAACCGGCCACCCGCCACGACGAAGAGACGGCCGCCCGGCTTCAAGCGTTCAAGCGACGCCGGCGGGAGCTTCGCTGGTTCGACCAGAGCGATGGCGCCCAACAAGCCTGACGATATTTCAGGTTCCTGCAGGCCCAGCGCATGGAACAGATCCCGGCCGGCAGCTTCGCTATGGAGGGTCGGGACGCGTGGCAGGCGGCGAGCCATCTCGGCCAGCTGCCAATCTGCAGCTACGCTACAGGCGACGGGGCCATCCATGGCATGCAAGCGAACAGCCAGCCAGTCGAACGCCTCCTGATAAGCCAGGCCCGGCTTTCGGATAATATCGATCCCTGCATCAATCACCGACCAGTCTCCACGTGGGCGGGGCGGCCACCGGCGGGCTGTTTCAGCGCCTCTATATATAATCCTTCCAGCAAATCGCCGATATGTTGCCAACTATAGCGAGCCTCCACCTTCCGCCGGCCGGTCATGCCCATCTCGTGGCGCGTCTCGCCCGGCAGGTTAAGGATATGCTCCAGTTTGCTCTTCAGATCGGCAGAATCGCCGGGCGCGACCAGGTAGCCATCCACACCGTCAGCCACAACCGTACGAACTCCGGGCAGGTTACTGGCGATGACTGGTGTTCCACAAGCGAGCGATTCGAGCAGCACCAGACCAAACGCTTCGCCGGCAGTGACAGAAGGTAAGACAGTGACATCGGCCAGGCGGTAATAGTCGGGCAAGGTATCGTCCGGGACGAATCCGGGAAATATTACACGCTCAGAGAGACCAAGCTCTTTAGCCTTCTGCCAATACTCTTCTCGAAGATTGCCAGCGCCAACGACAATGAGAGACACATCCTCGCGCGCCAGAAGCTGCACGGCTTCCAGAAGCTGATGAACGCCCTTAAAATAATGAGCACGGTCGAGTGCGCCCACGAACAGGACAACCTTCTGGCCATCGATACCCAGTTCAACCGCCAATCGTTCGTCGCGCGGCTTCAGTGAAAAACGACGAACGTCTACACCATTGGGCAACTCGGTGATATTCAGGCGATCATCACGACCAAACTTGGAATATGCAGCATAATCGCGCGAGGTAAAGCAGGCGAATCGCGCTTTCGACATAAGTCTCCGGCTAAAGAAATCGTCATGCAACGCCGTCAGCCTTCCCAATACAGAAGGCAACACGACATCCTGGTGATGGGTAGTCACAAGTGGCGTTGCGCTCATGGTGGTAAAAGCCCAAACCGCTTCCACCCCACCATAAAACGGCAAGTGTAAATGGACCAGATCGAAACCGCGCAACCGGGTCAGCAGTTGCGGGAGTAGCGCGGCGTTGCCATGCTTCGCCCATGGAACTAGTCGATGGATATGTACGCCATCGAGCATCTCTTCTCGCGGTTCGCCCGGGATATCAGTCGTGAAGACATGCACTTCATGCCCTCGACGAACCAACTCGACCGCGTTGTAATAGGCGACGATACCCGTCCCGGCCTGGTAAGGGGGAAACGTTGCCGTCACATGTGCGATCCGTAAAGACATCACCACCGCATGACTCCAAGAACAAATCTTCGCCAAATACGGAACAGGGGCGTGAAAATCCAGCCGGCTAATGTAGCTGCCAAACCTTCCCCTGTCTGCGCGAAATCAAGTTCCGCCGTTACCCTTTCCATCAGCTGCTTGTCCAGCACAGTCCGTTGGCTCTGAATCTCCCTCCGTAGTTGCATAATATTGGGCCAGTCAGCCCACAGGCTACCATAGGCGCGTATCTTGCCTTTCCAATTATGCCGGTCACCTACAAGGACATATCCCCAGGTCACGATCTCGGCAAGTAAAAGAGCGGGAGATAACAAGAACAACGTCCGCCATCGCAGGTTCTTTACGAGCATACGATATCGGTTACGTTCTTGATAGAAGGTCTTGTTTGGTCCGAACCGAAGCCGATAATGATGATAGACCCTCGATGCCGGTACATATTGGCACTCAAATCCGGCTAATTGGGCGCGCCAGGAGAGATCAGTCTCCTCCATGTACAGGAAGAAACCCTCATCGAACCCGCAGAGTTGCTGGAACAAATCTCGCCGAATGGCAAACGCCGCCCCCGATACCGCGCTGACGACAGCGGGGACATCATATTCGCCCGCAGGTCGCCCCATGCCGCGGCATAGCGTCAGGCCCGTCAGGTGGACATCATTGCCGGCGGTATTAAGCCGCTCCGGATCATCGATCAACAGAATCCTTGACGTTACCATTCCAATCGCCGGATCGGCCGCCAGCGCCTCAACCAGCGCTTCCCACCAGCCAGGCGTGACGATCGTGTCGGGATTGGCAAACACCAGGTATTCACCCTCGGCATAGCGCGCGCCAAGGTTATTACCTCCGCCAAACCCAAGATTTTCAATACTACGGATACAGGTTACGGATGGAAACAATTCCACAACCTGCTCCATGCTCCCATCCGCGGAGGCATTATCGACGACGATGATCTCGACCGTATCATCAGCCGCCCTCTCTATTGAATCCAGACAGGGGACAATCGTATCGCCACCGTTATGGTTGACGACAATAACGCTGGCTCGAAAGCACGGCCGCCCCCGCGTGCTCGACTTTTGATGAATAGAAATCAAGCCTGGCGCTCTGGTAATCACTTGTTTTGGGCGTCACCTTCTGCAGAAGAGTGCAGCAAATCGTAAAGCAGCCCCCTCACCGAGTGCAGTGTCACCGCCGTCGATAGCGCAATCATCCCCGCCATAGACAGCAATGTGCTGAGGATCGCAAACCCCACCGCTAGCTGGTGAGTTCTGTGATAGATGTTGACCACCCCCCCGCCCAATAGCAAACCGGTCAGGAGGATAATCAATCCCGGCACGCCAAAGAAGAGCAACGGCCGATATTGCCCGGTCAGCCGTAATACGCCGTTGAGGACGATCAGCCCGTGCCGAACGACCGAGCGCTTCGGTTGATCCGGATAACGGATAACGATCGGCACCTCAACCACACGCAGGTCATATTGGTTAGCCAGAAACTGCATTTCCGACTCAACGGAAAAGCTCCTCGAATTAAAGGTGATCACCTCCATCGCCCGGCGCGAGAAAGCGCGATAACCGCTTTGCGAATCGCTGACAGCGACGCCGGAAGCCAGGAAAGTAATGGAATTGAAGAATTTATGACCCCAGATACGGGAGATGGGGACGTCGCTATCCTTGGCCAAATAGCGCGATCCGACAACCAGATCCGCTTCTCCAGCCTGAATAGGAGCGATAACCGCTTGCAATTCGGCCGGATCGTGTTGGCCATCGGCGTCCAGAGTCACGACAAGCGCATCTTCCAGGTTTCGCAAAGCTCGAAATCCTGTGTTGAGAGCGGCGCCTTTACCTTGATTACGCTCATGGCAAATGACAAACGCGCCTGCCTCTCGCGCCAATTCAGCTGTTTCGTCCTGCGAGCCATCATCGACGACCCATACTTCATCGACGTAGCGCTTTGTCTTGAGCACCACACTGGCAATGAAACGCTCTTCGTTATACGCAGGAATGAGCGCGATTAATCTCAATTGATTGGGACAATCGATAGCTATATCTTCTCTGGCACAAGTATCAATCAGCATCTACCTCCCCCTTTATCCGGCAGGACGAAAGGCTATACCGATAGAGTCAGGGTCTCTTGGGCTGCGACTGGTTGCCAAGTGACATCCTTACAACGGCATCATCCCACGCCTGACCAGACCCTCCTGATTAACCGAAGGGAGTACAGTTAATTCCTCCAATCATAACGATACCGGCATGTTAACTTACACAGCTTTTATCCCGCAGGCGAAGAGCAACCCACGTTCCACTTCACCCCGCAAAAGCTTGACTACATGAATCGCATCAACGAAATAATGACACCCGACCAAGGATCAATCGTTCATCAGACGATCCGACAGACTTGGGCCGGCAATCACAAGGCCCAATCGATCCAATCCGTACAAATGCGAACTGCTACCGGCGACCAAATAACCCAAGAAATCCCTGCTGAAGCGGATCACCAAGGCTATTTTTGCGCGGATAAATGAATAGATATTATTAGCAGCTCGGCGACAAAACGCTCATCGACAGATACACAAGGGCAAATATATAGCCGCGCCGGCGATTTGTCAATCCGTGCCGACCCAAAAAACCCTGCGTACCAATTGTCACCGACTAAGAACGCGTCTATACTCGCACCCTTCCAGCCCCAGTCGATAGAACGGGATCAG
>JACFOH010000040.1 GCA_019454405.1 Promineifilum sp. | reverse complement strand
GCATCAACCGGTTTGTGAAAATAGCAATATAGTTGTCGAAGCCGACAAAACGCGACCCGAGGGTGGCGAAACTGCCGCTCAGGTCGCTCAAGTTAAGCCAGCCGGTGGGGGGCCCATCGCGATTAAACAGACTAATCCAGAACGTTCGCAAGACGGGCAAAGCGAGGAACCAGAGTAGCATGACGACCGCCGGGCCGACGAAAACGAATGGTTGCAGACGGCCGCGCCATTCATCTCCCATTCGCTCAACGATCCAGTTAAAGATCCAATAGAGCGCGGCAACGCCGCCAACGCCCCAGATGATGGCGACAATTACAATCACCCATTTTGGCGCGCTGCCGGCCCGCAGGAAAATAAACCCCGCGTACATGACGGCAAAGGCGACGACCAAAATGGCGACAGGCATCACAACGCGCAGCAGAAGTGTCAGGAGCCGCGTCGCAAAGCCCGGGTTGTCCTGGGTCGTTTTATACTGCATACACCATTCCTCCTTTGATAATGTTCACAAGGCGAAAGCCTGATCGCTGCTAAATCGACGGGTGAGAGACCGTCGGCCCACTCCGGACCGACGGTCATCTCAGCTAGTTTACTCTAATACATCATCGTGGCCAGGACGCATCAATTTCCTGGAGAACCGTATCGAGATCGGCCGCGCCACTAACGTAGTCGGTCATGCCCGACCAGAACGAACCGGCGCCAACTTCACCGGGCATCTGATCCGAGCCATCGAAGCGGAAGCTCGTCGCATTGACTACCAATTCGGCGATACCGCGCTCCAATTCTACACCATACATATCCGGCGTGGCAGTCTGATGGGCTGCCAACGCGCCGCCTGTCTCCAGCCAGCCCGAGGCCGATTGGGGTACAGTGAAGTACTCCATAAGGGCGCGTACTTCGGGGCGGTCGTTGAACATAGCCATGATATCGCCGGCAACCAGGAACGGCCGTCCATAGCTCTCATCCACGGGCGGGAAGTAGAAGAAGTCGTAATCGACTCCGGCCTGCACACCCTCGGGGAAGAAGGCGGTGATGAAGTTGCCTTGCTTGTGCAGCCAGCAGCCGGGCGGATCTTCGAACATAGGCGCTGGGCTATCGCCGAAGTTGGTCGAGATGATGGCGCTGGTGCCGCCATAGACGTAGTCCGGATTGAACCAGATGTCGGAGAACATCTCGATCGCGTGCTTCACCTCGGGCGAAGAGAACGGCAGCGTGCCATCGACCCATTTGTCGTAATTCTCCAGCGAGGTCGTGCGCAGCATCATCTCTTCTGTCCAGTCCGTCGCCGGCCAACCAGTGGCCGCGCCAGACTCGATGCCGATGCACCACGCCGTGTCGCCGTCGGCGGCGATCTGCTCTGTCAAGTCCATCAACTCATCCCAGGTCTGGGGGATGGTATAGCCGGCCTCATCAAACGCAGCCTTGGGATACCATATCAGGCTCTTGCCGTTGAATCGATGCCAAACGCCGGCCGTCTGGCCACCAATCGTGGCCATATCGATCCAACTTTGATTATATTGTTCGTGCAGCCAGCTCTCGGGAATGAACGTCGTCGGATCGACGACATATCCCTGGCGAACGAAAGTCGCCAGCAAGCCGGGCTGCGGGAAGTCAGCGACATCGGGAGCATCGCCGGCTTCGATACGGACGCCGATGGAGCCTTCGAATTCCTTACCGCCAATGTAATTGACCTTGATGCCGGTGGCATCTTCGAAAGCCTTCATCGATTGATTGAACTTGACGGCGTCTTCATCTGCGAATGGGCCATCAACAGTGACGGTCGTGCCGCTATAGGCGCCCGTCAGAGCCTTCTCCAGCTCGCCGCCGGGCATCACCCAGAAGCCCACTTCCGCAGGCGCGGCGGGCTCTTCGGCAGGCTCAGAAGGAGCGGCCGGTTCCGCCGGGGCAGCGGGTTCCGCCGGGGCAGCGGGTTCTGAAGTAGCCGCCGGGGCGACCTCTTCAGCGGGAGCTTCAGGAGCGGTCGTCTGTGGCGCGCTACCGCCGCAGGCCACCAGGACCAGCGCCAGAACGAGCAACAGACTCAAAATAGTAAATCGACCAAACTTAGACATAGTTTCTTTTCCTCCTCGAGAGAGACAGGATCAGGCGATCCAATTTAACAAAACAAGACGGACAAACTGTATAGTCTTTCGCAATAAGTAAACCTCCTCATAGTAGAGATTCAGCGGGCGGGGCCGTTGTCCGGCGAACCACCAATTCAGTCGGCAGCACCACATGCTGTACGGGGCGGCCGGCGTCGCTGTCAATTTGTTCGAGCAAGAGCTCCGCGCCGCGCGCGCCCGATTCATAGAGGGGCTGGCGCACGGTTGTCAATTGGAAATACTGCGCAATTTCCACATCATCGAAACCAATCACCGATAGTTGGGATGGCACGGAGAGAGCGCTATGCTGCGCGGCCTCGAGCACGCCAAAAGCCAATGTGTCGCTGTATGCGAAGATAGCGGTGGGAGGTTCATCGAGGGCAAACAGGGACTGGGCCATACGATGAGCCTCACGCCAGCCATATTTCCCCTGGCAGTGATATTGAGGCCGGAAAGGGATATCGGCCGCGGCTAAGGCGTCGCGATAACCCCGATAGCGATCGATCATGGGCTGGAAGTTGAACGGGTTATCATCGAGGTTTTCGCCTATGTAAGCGATGCGCTCATGGCCGAGATCGATCAGATGCTGAACGGCCGTTCGCGCCCCGGCCACATCATCAACCGTGATCGTCGGAAGGGCTTCATGGAATGCATCGACCAATACGGTGGGGACATCCGATCTGAGCAACCGATTGACTTCACTATCGGTCGGGGCCAGTGAGAGGACAAGCAATCCATCCAAACGCTCGCCACGCGGCAAGGACTGAAGACAAGCGTCGCGCCGGGCGATCGTCTCCACATTGTAGAGGATCAGATCGTAGCCGCTGGCGGCCAGGACATTCTCAATACCTCGCAACCGCTCGATATAGGAGCGTCGGACGAAAAACGGGGCGATAACGGCAATAGCCATCGAACGGCCGCGCGACAGGCGACGCGCCACCGAACTGGGGGAATAGTCGAGGGCTTCGATGGCTTGCTGAACCCGTTGCCGAGTCTCATCGCTCACCAGGGGGCTATCGTTCAAGACGCGCGAGACGGTTCCAATCCCAACCCCCGCTCTCTTGGCGACATCCCGAATCGTTACCGTAGCCACATCCTCTCCTTACGGAAAGACCACAAGAAGTGATCTTCATAATGGAACCGGTTTCAATTCACTTTACAGGAAAGCCACGCGCCTGTCAAATATAGTTACACCTGCAACAAACCGGGACCCTGAATAAAAACAGCCCGACAAACCGAAGTCATACGGTTTGCCGGGCCGGCTATATACATCGTGTTCCTAGGTGCCGGGGGGGCGTGAGCGAGACTATATCCAGGTCGGTTCTTCGTATCGGCCAAAGACCTCGCGGAAGACGTCGGTGATCTCGCCCAATGTAGCGTAGGCGCGAACAGCATCAATGATATAAGGCATGGTGTTCGCGTCGCCCGCCGCGGCCGACCGCAGCGCCGCCAGGGTTGCGGCGACTTGCTCGTTGTCGCGCTCCTGGCGAAGCTGGCTCAGGCGCGCGATTTGACGTTCGTAGCCCTGCGGATCCATCTCAAGGATCGGGATACGCAATTGCTCATCAGGATCGACGTAGGCATTGACGCCGACCACGCTGCGTTCGTTAAGGTCGATCTCGCGCTGGTAGCGATACGCCGCGACCGAGATCTCCGATTGGTAGAAACCCTGCTCAATCGCGGGCAGCACGCCACCCAACTCCTCCACCTGTCGCCAATAATCGTAGACCTGCTGCTCGATCTTGTTCGTCTCGTGCTCGACGAAGAAAGAACCGGCCAAAGGATCGACCGTGTTCACCACACCGCTCTCCTCGGCGATGATCTGCTGCGTGCGCAGGGCGACAGTGACAGCCTCCTCGCTGGGCAGGGCCAGGGCCTCGTCCATGCTGTTGGTGTGCAAGCTCTGAGTGCCACCCAATACCGCAGCCATCGCCTGAAGCGCCACGCGCACGACGTTGATCTCCGGCTGCTGAGCCGTCAGGCTGGCGCCGGCCGTCTGCGTATGGAACCGGCAGAGCCACGAGCGCGGGTTCTTCGCGCCAAAAGTGTCGCGCATCTCACGCGCCCAGATACGACGCGCAGCGCGAAACTTGGCGATCTCCTCGAAGAAATCGTTATGGCAATTGAAAAAGAAGCTGAGGCGCGGCGCGAAATCGTCGATATCCATGCCGCGAGCGACCGCCCAACGGACATACTCGATGCCGTCGCCCAGCGTGAAGGCCAGCTCCTGCGCCGCCGTCGAGCCGGCCTCGCGGATATGATAGCCACTGATCGATATCGTGTTCCAGAGAGGCATGTGGCGCGCGCCATATTCGATCGTGTCGATGACCAGGCGCATGGACGGCTCGGGAGGAAAGATATATTCCTTTTGGGCGATGTACTCCTTCAGGATATCGTTCTGAAGCGTACCGCCCAACTTGGCCTGAGGCACGCCGCGCTTCTCCGCGGCGACGATGTACATGGCCCAGATAATGGCCGCGGGGCTGTTGATGGTCATGCTCGTCGTAACCTTGTCGAGCGGGATGCCGTCGAAGAGGATCTCCATGTCGCGCAAGCTGCTGATGGCGACGCCACACTTGCCGAACTCCCCGAGGGCTTGGGGCGCATCAGTATCGTAGCCCATCAGCGTCGGCAGGTCGAAGGCCACGGACAACCCCATGTTCCCCTGGCTCAGAAGATATTTGTACCGGGCATTCGTCTCTTCGGCGCTGCCGAAGCCGGCGAACATGCGCATTGTCCACGGCTTGCCGCGGTAGAGTGTGGAATGGACGCCGCGCGTGTATGGATACTCGCCGGGGTTGCCTAAATCGTCCAAATAATCGAGATCGGCCACGTCCAGCGGTGTATAAAGTCGTTGGATGGGCTCGCCGGAAGTCGTCACGAAGGAATTCTTGCGCTCGGGCGTGCGCGCCAACGTCTGGTGTAAAGTGGTCTCTTCCCAACGGTCGCGCGCTTCGGCCAATTCAGCGAGTTTGGCTTTGTCGTACATCGGCTTTCTCCGGTCTATAGGCTCAGTGATCTGAGTGAATGGTTCAGCTAATCGTGGAACTACGTGGAGATTATACCCATCCTCGTCAAGCTGTCAGGTTCGGAGTGGACAAAACGGCGGTTGATCATAGCGTGATAAACGGACGGCCGCTCATTGCGACCGCCGCCCCGTTGGGCTAGACTTCAGCCCACATGGAGCAAATCCCCGATCCGGCGACGCCGGAGTTCTTCCCCCCGCCCATCCTCGATACCTCGCCCGATGAGCCCGAACCAGGCCCACCAGACGCGGGAGAACGTCACGGCATTGTGCGCGCCGCGGCCATCCTGGCCGTGGGCAATGTCGCCAGTCGCGTGCTGGGGCTGGCGCGAGAGATGGTCAAGGCGAACCTCTTCGGGACATCGCCCTTGTTGGCGGCCTTCCAGGCGGCCGCTTACGTGCCCACCAGCCTGTTCGATCTCATCATTGGCGGCATGGTGAACTCCTCGCTCGTGCCGGTTTTTAGCGATTACACCGAACGCGAGCGACGCGACGAATTATGGCATTTGCTGAGCATTGTGCTGAGCGTTTCGACGCTGGTCTTGCTCTTCATCATCGCCGTTGTCGAATTGCTGGCACCACAAGTGGCGTGGCTGGTCGGCGCGGCCAATTTCACCGAGGCGGACCTTGCGGAGACGAGCATTTCGCTCATCCGTATGACCACGCCGGCCGTTCTGTTTCTGGGGTTGGCCAGCGTCCTGACCGGGGCGCTCTATGCACTCAAACGGTTCACTTTGCCGGCATTCATCGGGGCCGCCTTCAACGGCACGATCGTCATCATCGCCCTACTCAACCCCACCGAGATACGCAGCCTGGTTTGGGGTTTGCTACTGGGTTCGCTGCTGCAAGTGTTGCTGCAATTGCCGGCATTACGCGATGCCCATCTACGGTGGGCGCTCGATTTCACCCACCCCGCCGTTCGGCGAATCATCCGGCTCTACATACCTGTCCTGGCCGGACTGGTCGTCAATCAGCTGGCTATCATGCTCAGCTACAATCTGGCCATTCGCACCGGCGATCAGAGCCTCAACTACATGAACTACGCGACGACGCTTTACCAGTTTCCGTTGGGGCTGGTCGTCACCGCGCTAACGATCGCCACCCTGCCGACTCTCTCGCGGCAAGCGACCGGCGATCTGAATCTTTTCAAACAAACGCTGGGCGATGGGCTACGGCTGGTATTGGCGCTCATTTTACCGGCGACGA
>JACFOH010000015.1:42228-55015 GCA_019454405.1 Promineifilum sp. | reverse complement strand
CTTATCTCTCAGAACGGTAATGGGTTCCATATGACTATTCTAACAGATGGGTAGGTCAGGTGCATGGTGGTGAAGTTTTTCGGAGGGGTTATAATCCGGCTTGTGAAATCTCAAACGAACTCCCGCCGAATTATTTACCTGCTCATTATCAATGCGGCCGTTATTGGCCTTGTGCTCCTCTGGAATCGCTCGCAACATGGTGGCAGCGTTCAGTTAGCTATCGCCAAAGGGAAGCAAATGCTCGATATGCCGGGGGAAATGGCCGGATACCCAGCGGGTTATATCCTCAACATGGCTGAAAGAGCGCAAGTCTCGACAGCGGTCACTGATATTCAGACGGCTCTTAGCAATAAAGATACCGTTTTTCTCAGCGCCGTTCCGTTGAGCGAAGGCGAGGCGCGCTACTGGCAGGACGACGGCTGCGAACGGCTTAATTGCGCGTTTGTGACACTTTACAACTACACCGACGGAGGAACTATCGAGGCGATCGCCAATCTCGATAATGGTCAGGTGCTTGGTCATTGGGAAAATCCGGCGGGCCGACCGGCCGGCTCTATCGAAATATTGCCCAAAGCCATGGCTATCGCCGCGGCCGACTCACAAGTTCGCGCGATTTTAGGTGAAGACATCGGCGCGATGGATCCGGCATTGATCCCAATGTCGGCCTGGCTGAGTGACAACGATTGCCGGCAAGATTGGTGCGTGGATGTAGCTTTTCACGATCCCTCGGGAACGGGCCGCGTTTATCACGTGATCGTCAATCTGGAACAGGATAAGGTGGCGCGGACGTTCTACACCCGCGCGCGCGAAGACCGGAGCCTGGGCAAACCACTTGACCAACGCACCGCTTTCACCGACGGTTGCCATGAGCAGTATGGCTGGAGCGTTTGTTGGGAGATGACCGCCAACGATGGCGTCAATTTCCACGATGCGACTTACAACGGGCAATTAATTTTTTCCAGCGCCAAAATCGGCCAGGTCGAGGCGTGGTACCCAAGTTGGCCAGGCGGCTATCGCGATGAAATAGGTTTCGCGGCTTCCGTCCCGCCGTTCGGGAATACCCAGGTTACCGATCTGGGGAACGGCTTTGAAGTCCGGCAGATGTTCACAGAGTTCACGCGCTGGCCAAACTGCATCTGTTGCTATCGTTACGAAGAAGTGATCCGATATTACGATGACGGCCGGCTTGAGTTTGCGTTCGTCTCCCATGGACCGGGTTGTGATGATGTATCGGTTTACCGGCCATTCTGGCGAATCGATGTCGACCTGGACGGCCCTGATAACGACCAGGTGTGGTTATTTGATGGGATGCAATGGATAGAGCAGACTAAAGAATTCGAAACCTACCCGCTTGTCAAAGACTTGTCTCCGGATGGCCACAAGCTGGCGACGTTCGACGACGACCTACACTATCGCTGGTCCATGGTGCGAACTGACCCACTAGGCCTCGACGAAGGTTACCTCTTCCTGCTGAAATGGAACGAACAGGAAGGCGAGGGGCCCATCACAACCGGCCCCGGCGATACATTTATCCCGCCAAGACAATGGATCAACGATGACGCATTATCGGGCGAGAACATCGTCCTGTGGCATGTACCGCTACTAAACACCAAGAAAGGCGGGCCGTGGTGGTGCCAACCTGATCCTGATCCGGACTTTTCACCTTGCGAAGCGATCCTGCGAGCCGATCCCGCAGGCGAATTACAGCAACCTTCAGCTGAAGAGATCGCGCAATTGGAGCAACAAAACATAACCACACCCACCCCCGCAGCGCCGGGAGCCGAGTCACAGCCGACGGCTATACCTCGACCGATCGGCGGCGTGGATGCGGAAGAGATCATCCTCAATGCCGGTTGCGGAAACTGTCACAAGATTGGAGATATCGGCGAGGCACATAAGGTTGGTCCGGACCTAACCTATATTGGTCTGACAGCTTCGGAGCGCGTGCCTGGCATGTCCGCAGAAGATTACATCAGGCAATCCATCCTCGAACCAAACGCCTACCTCGCGCCCGAATGCCCGAATACATCTTGCCTGCCCGGAATCATGCCGCAGAACTTCCATCTGCGCCTGACGGATGAGCAAGTGGCGACACTTGTCGCTTTCCTGATGAGCCAGCAAGGGCCTGCGCCGACCCCAGTGCCGATCGGTAGTGGTCTGGCGGCCACGGCCGCTCCCAAGTCAGGCGGAATGTCCAAGATGGCGACACCACCACCGCCGGGACCGGTGATGACCTCAACGTCTGTAGGCTCGCTGCTCATCATTATAATGCTGATGCTCAGCGCAGCACTGGTCATAAAGGGATTTCTGGCCAGCCGGAAAAAATAACCGACCTTTTACCGGTATTTCTCGCGCAAGGCTCGCTCGACCTGGCGGTCAGCATCGCGACGAGCCACGTCTTCGCGCTTGTCATATTTATGCTTGCCACGGGCCAGGGCGATCTCGACCTTGGCCCGGCCATTCTTAAGATAAAGACGGACAGGCACGACCGTCAGGCCTTTCTGAGCCAGATTGGTCAGGATGCGGTTGATCTCGCGGCGATGGAGCAGCAGTTTGCGCGGTCGCGTAGGCTCGTGATTTTCGCGGTTGCCGTGAGCGTAAGGTGAAATATTGGCCTCCAATAACCACAGCTCATCGCCACGCGGATGGACATAACTGCGTTGCAAGCTAACCTGATTCGCCCGAACAGATTTGATTTCCGTCCCGGTAAGGACCAGCCCTGCCTCAAAGCGCTCCAGCAACTCATAGTCGAAAGTGGCGCGCTTATTGCTCGAGATAACTTTTATCCCTTCTTTTCGCTTCTCCATCTCGGTTGCAAATTCCTATTGTCCGGTCAACAGATATTCGATAGCCCGCATCAGTTGGCCATCATCCGGCCCGCCCAGAGTATCCGGCGTCTCAACTTCGATATCAGGCGTAATGCCCACGCCGTCGATGCTATTATCGTTGGGGGTGAACCAACGAGCGATCGTCACACGGAGCTCGGCGCCATCTGACAAGGTGTTAATCTGCTGAACCGATCCCTTGCCGAACGTCGTCTCGCCGATAAGCACAGCCCGACCACGATCCTGAATTGCGCCGGCGACGATCTCCGAAGCGCTGGCGCTGGCGGAATTAACCAGGACGACGAGGGGGATAGTTTCAGCCACGTCGCCATCGTATGTCTGGAACACCTGGCTAAGGCCGCGTATGTTACGCTCATACAGAGCCACGCCTTTAGGCAGGAAAGCATCAGCCACGGCAATAGATTGATCCAAAAAGCCGCCGGGGTTATCTCTCAGGTCGAGGATAATGCTGGTTGCACCTTGAGCTAAAAGCTGGTCCAGAGCGCCAAGCACACTTTTCTCGGCCGTCCGGCTGAACTCGGTCAGATGAACGTAACCTATGGTTTGACCGCCGGTCATCTCAGCCGGCAATATTTCGAACTCGACGATCGGGACCTCGAAGCGCGCACGAACGATTGTGAATTCAACCGGCTCGCCGTCGCGCAGAAACGTCAGATGGACGGAAGTTCCTCGTGGCCCGCGCACCAACAAGATCACCTCGTCAAAACTGAGATCGAGCGCTGACTGACCGTCAATCTCGATAAGAACATCTCCCGCTTTAACGCCGGCCAGATCTGCCGGTTGGCCATCCATAGGGCGCACGATCTCAAATAGACCCTCATCGTTCTCCTTGACAAACGCGCCAATGCCCTCGATCTCTCCCTGCTGATCCTGACGGTTACGTTCGGCGATATCGGGAGGCACATAGCGAGTGTAGTCGTCGCCCAACGGTCGTAGAGAGCCGGAGATTAACGATTCAACGATCTTATGGAGCGGAGGCAATTCCCCGTCGTACTGATCAGCGACGATTTTCCAGGCCTCATAAAGCGTGGCGAGATCGGCCTCCGTGAGAGGTGACTCATCAGACAAGGAAGGCTCGGGGGTGGGTTCAATAGTCGGCGTCGGCTCCTCTGTGGGTTCGGCCGTCGGCGGCTCGACTGTGGGTGGCTCGATCGTGGGTGTTGGGGTGGCGCTTGGTTCGACGGGTCTCTCGGAAGTTGACACGGCCGCCACCGGCAACGGTGCCGTTGGCGATCCGGTCGCGGCCTGCGCTTCTGCGCGATCATCCTCCGCACCCACAACCACGACGGCCGTTGGCATGGCCTGGGCTGGGGCAGTGGCGCGACCCGCCAAGAAACCCGCCAATGTCAAGCCGATCGCGAAGATAACGGCTAGAACGGCGATAATGACGCCGGATACGGCTCTTCCAGTTGATTTTGGGTTAAGGTTGTCGTAATTTGTCATTTATTAATACGGAGAACGATAATCGATTAGCGCCTTAATGGCTATTTTCCTGTAAGTATATAATCGCCCGGTCCAACACAGGGTCCCGACCGTTATCGATATCCTCCTGTGTGACCATCACTTCAATATTCGGCTCCAAACCGCTTTGATCGATCTGATGATGATTCGGCGTCAGCCAGCGAGCTGAGGTCACATGGACCGACGAACCATCCGATAAGTCAAAAACCATTTGAACGGATCCTTTACCAAAGGTCCTGCCGCTACCGATAAGGATAGCCCGTCCTCGGTCTTTAAGCGCACCCGCGACTATTTCCGACGCGCTGGCCGTACCGCCATCAACCAGCACGACAAGAGGCTCAGTGGCCGCGATCGTCTCTGATGTAGCATTGAAGACTCGCTCCTGCTTATTCTGGCCTTCGATATATAGTATCGGGCCGCCATCGAGAAAATGATCGGCCACATCAACGGCAGCATCGCGCAACCCGCCACCGTTCTGGCGCAGGTCAAGGATGAAACTCGCCGCGCCTTGAGCCTGAAGGTTCTGAATAGCCGTTCCAACCTCTTTACCGCTTTCACCACTAAATCGGGACAATCGAATATATCCAATAGTTGGATCCTGACTGGTTAAGGCATAAGTTACCGAAGGCAGCAGAATGTCACCCCGCACGACGTGGATCTCAACAGGATCAGTGGAGCCAGGGTGACGGACGGTCAAAACAACTGTCGAACCTTTTTCACCTTTCACCATGTCGACGATTTCCGGGACGCTCGTCTCTGCCGTGATCAGTACGCCATCAACGGCAAGTAAGACGTCTCCGGATAAGACCCCAGCTGCCTCGGCCGGGTTGCCGGGAATCGGATCAAGAATAACTTCGCTGGTCTCTTCCGAGCGCGATATATAAGCGCCTATGCCACCAAACGTACCTTGCAAACGCTCGCGTTCTTCTTCGCGAGCAGCCGGTTCGATGAATATAGTATAAGGATCGCCAAGTGAAGCCATAGAACCGCGAATAGCGCCATAAGTCACCTTTTGTGAGTCAGGAAGCGTCCCAATGAAATGTTCATCGATCAACTTCCACGCCTCGTAATAGAGGGACATGTTTTGGTCGGCATGAGCCAACGACGAGGCACGACCGTTGACAAGCTCACGCGTGAGATAGCCGGCGGCGAAGGCGCTAACCGTTAGAATAACCAGCATGAAAACAGTTAAGCTATTGCGGAGGCGATTTGACATAAGACATTTAAGCGCCCATAGGGCGCAGTTAAAAGTATTTTAACACAGGTGTTCGATCGGACAATCCGCTATATAATCAAGGCCATCGTTATAACCTGGAATTAATCCGAGTGATGGCGACTGTTAGAGACAACGAATCAGAATCAACGCAAAACGCCGCTTGCCTCTGGTTGATATTCGTTGTAGGCATTGCTATATCACCATGAAGTTACCCGGCATCGCACGCGTGGTCGGGTTGGTGTTGTTGCTTTTGGGGGCTGTCCTCCTGGCCCCAATACCGGCCCTGAGCCAGGAAGAGCCTGACCTGCAAACGCAGGCGGATTTGCTATTCCAGGAGATGAGCACCGCACAGCGGATCGGCCAGTTATTCCTGGTAACGTTTAAAGGTGATCGCGCCCCACAGAATAGTGACATCGCCGAACTCATCTTGAATTATCATGTCGGCGGCGTCATCCTCTCGTCAGATAACGATAATTTAACGGGATATGGTGTCCCGGATGAGGCTCCGCAACAGATACAGGATCTGACCGGCAATCTCCAACGGCTGGCATTATTAGGGACTAGCGATGAGCCTATCGAACCTACAGGAGAAGAAGAAGCGCCCGAGCCATTCGAGCCGGAACCTCAATTCGTACCGATTCCCCTGGTCATCGCGGCCAACCATGATGGGGATAGCACACCCATCGCCAACATCATGCCTGGCTATACGGCGCTGCCCAACAATATGGCCCTGGGGGCAACGTGGGAGCCCAGCTATGTCCAACGTGTAGGTGAAATCGCCGGCCGTGAATTGTCAGCAACAGGGATTAATCTCGTAATGGGGCCCGCGCTCGACGTGCTGGAACGGCCATCGCCTCAGAGCGCGGGCGATCTGGGAACACGCTCGTTCGGTGGCGATCCCTTTTGGGTGGGCATAATGGGCCGAGCCTACATCGAAGGCGTGCACAGGGGCAGCGAAAACCGCGTCGCCGTCGTCGCGCGGAGTTTCCCCGGCAAGGGCAGCAGCGACCGGCCGGTCGATGTGGAAGTACCCACCGTTCGTCGCTCGCTCGATCAGCTCAAACAAATCGAACTGGCGCCGTTTTTTGCGGTATCACGCGAAGGGATCGGAACAGCTACAACGGCCGATGCGTTCCTGGCGACCCACATTCGCTATCAAGGCCTTCAAGGGAATATAAGGGCCACGACCGCGCCTATCAGCCTGGACCCACAAGCGTTGAACTCCCTCATGATGTTACCGGAGCTTGCGCCATGGCGGCAGGGCGGCGGCATCATTGTGTCCGACTCACTTGGGGTGCGCAGTGTCGAGCGGTTCTATGATGACACCGAACGCGAATTCCCCCACCGTCAGGTCGCCAAGGACGCGCTCCTGGCTGGGAACGATCTATTGAATGTTTCGCGCTTCGCACGCGGAACGGCCGATCATGAAGCAGAACTGGCCAATATCAAGGATACGATTCTCTGGTTCCGCGAACGCTATGAGACTGATCCGACCTTCAAACAGCGCGTCGACGAATCGGTGATACGCATTCTTAAATTGAAGTTGCGCCTATACAATGGCGATCTATCACCGGAAAACGTCATCATGGCCGCGACCGACGAAGAAACATCACCGTTCCGGCCAACCGGCAGCGCCGCCTTCTTCGACATCGCCGAAGCGGCCATAACCTTGCTATCGCCCAGCCCGGATGAATTGACCGGCCGATTCGCCAATCCTCCCGGAAGCAATGATAACATAGTGATTTTCACAGACGTCAACGACGTCCGGCCGTGTTCCTTCTGCGAGCCTAGTGCGACACTTTCACAAACGGCCATCCAGGAGCGCATTGAGGCTCTTTATGGGCCTTTGGGCAGTGGACAGATACAACCAAAAAACATCGGCAGCTTTTCTTTCGCCGAATTAGGCAAGTTCCTGGACGCCGGCATGGCTCCTATCCCTCTCCCAACCGCCCCACCTACGCCGACAGCGAGTTCTGATGCCGGCTCGACGCCAGCCGCAGAGAACACACCCGAAGCTACGGCAACTCTTCCAGCCGATTATCGAGTTCAAGAGGCATTACGGAATGCGGATTGGATCATTTTTGGGTTGCTAAATGCCGGGAAGCAGGCTGAGTCTCCCGATTCTAATGCTCTCAGCCGTTTTCTGTCTCTGCGGCCAGATCTAGCCAGCAATAAACGAGTGGTCGTATTCGCGTTCGACGCGCCCTATTTTCTGGACAGCACCGAGATCAGTAAACTGACAGCCTACTATGGGGTATTCAGCAAGACCGGCGCATTCGTTGATGCGGCTGTAAGAGCGTTGTTCCTGGAATCTCCTCTCGGTGGAGCATCTCCGGTTAGCGTAGACGGCATCCAGTACGATCTGTTTTCGCGCACACAACCAAATCCTGGTCAGGTAATCGAGCTATTCCTGGTCATTGGGCAGGAGATCGAATCGCCGTCAAGCCAGGAGCCTTTGGTGTCAGCCATTGGCGACACCTTGCGGCTGCAAACAGGCCGAATAACCGACCGCAACGGCAATACAGTCCCTGACGGAACCTTAGTTAGATTTATTTTGCGAAACCGCGTGCAAGGCACTATCACTATCCTGGGCGACCGGCCGACAACAAACGGGATCGCCCAACTGGATTATGTGCTCGATGCCAGCATGGGGCCGGGGCAGTTCCGGATCACCGCCGAATCGGGCGAGGCTCGACTCTCCCAGGAAGTTGACATTTCCATCGAAGAAGATGCGCAACTGGCGATCATCATCCCCACGCCGGCGCCCACCGAGACTGTCACGCCAACTCCGGAACCGACAGATACGCCGGCACCCACTGCTACACCGGAACCAGATCCGCCAACAGCGACGCCAGAGCCTGAACCGCCAGACGAGCCGGGTTGGCTCATCCGATTAGATAAGCTGCAATCATTATTAGGCATGTTCGTGGGCCTAATAATCTTGGGGGTCGCGGGGCACGCGGTCAATCGACGTCTCGATTCACACTCTTTGTCTCAACGGATCGGTCGCTGGTTGTGGGGGATCAGCGGAGGGTTACTCCTATACAATTACTATGCGCTTGGATTGCCGGGGGCCGCTCTCTTCGCTCCGTTAGGCAGTCTGGCCGGCCTGCTGCTCATTGTGCTCGGCGGCGCGGCAGGAATAGCGCTCTACCGGCCAATCAAACGATCGTAGCTAACAGCTCCCCCGAAACCTGAATCGTCAAACAGATCGATTAAGCGTAGCATCCTGCCAGGAGGCAGGGTCTTCCGCCGGTTCAAGGTGGGTTGTGACGTTGATTGGAGCAAGAGCATCATAGATATCTAATTCGATGAGTTCGAGTAATTCATGTCCTTTTTGCACGCTCCAATCGCCCGGGACCTGAAGATGGACAGAGACAAACCGTTGGGCGCCCGCCTGACGAGTTCGCAATGCGTGATAAGTAACTCCTTTTTCAAGGTAACGCGCAAGGATCGCCTTTATCTGCTCCACTTCTTCATCAGGCAGGCCGGTATCCATCAAGCCATCGACTGAGTCATGAACAAGTTTGTAGCCGGTATAGATGATCTGAACGGCGACGATTAGCGCAATGGCCGGGTCAATCCATTGCCACTTTGTCAGACCGACCAGAGCTACCGCGACGATAACACCCGCCGAAGTCCAGACATCAGTCAACAAATGGTGGGCATCGGCCGTCAGGGCGGCCGAGCGATGTTTTCTGCCGGCATCCAACAGGATACGAGCAACCACAAAGTTGGCGATCGCAGCGATAGCTGATATCAAGATGCCCAGGCCGAGCTGCTCAAGTGGCCTGGGATCTCGCAGTCGCGCGATGGCCTGGATAGCGATGAAAGCGGCCGCGATTAGAATGAGTACGCCTTCAGCGCCCGCCGACAAGTATTCAGCCTTGGAATGCCCAAATGGATGTTCGCGGTCGGGCGGCCTGGAAGCGATAACAAGCGCGATAAGAGTAATGATAGCAGCAATGATGTTCGCGCCGGATTCCAGAGCATCTGAGAGGAAACCAATCGATTGTGTGACCCAGTAAGCAGCGATTTTCAAACCAATGATGGCAATCGCCGTGACAATGGACAGCCAGGCGTACCGGGTCAATCCTTTATTCGTTTGCATAGGGGAGATTATCGCACAGCCACACGCCAAATCTAGCCGAGCCGGTCAAACAGTCATTAGGTCTCGCTAAAGCAAATTTATGGTTTCAAGCGTCTGTATTACTTTAACCTGGTTACTAGCTGTAGCGCCGGCGAATGTTCGGCACCAGATATTCATCAAAAGCGCGCTGTAAACCATATTCCGGCTCCCACCCCCAATCATATCGCGCGGCCGAATCATCAAGCTCGGCCGGCCAGCTATCCACGATGCCCTGACGCTGAACATCAGGCTCAAAGGTTATCTGCGCATCGGGAAATGCCCGTAATACCTGGTCACGAAAATCGGCGGCCGAGAGACTGAAACTGGTAACGTTATAAATCGCGTGACTAAGAGATCCGGCCGGCGCGGCGGCTAATTTCAAGAGGGCATTGACGGCATCGGTCATGGCCATGAACGGCAAGACGGTATCCTCGCGCACAAAGCAGGCGTAAGGCTTACCTTGAGCGGCGGCATGGAGCATCTCAGGACCATAGTCGGTCGTGCCGCCCGACGGGGTCGTATAGGCGCTGATGAGACCAGGGAAACGAAGGCTGCGAAAATCCAGCATAGTCGGCCTCGTAGCCGAGAGCTGCTGATAGTGTTTGCTGTAATAAATACCGAGTTGCTCGCAATAGAGTTTGTTACAACCGTACATCGTCGTTGGGTTGTTCCACTGCCACTCTTTTACGCGCGCGTCGCGCGCTTTTACAACCAGGTTCGGCATACCATAGGCAGCGATAGAACTAGGAAATATAAACGTGACAGGCTTGCCGCGGCGTTGGGATTGTTCGGCCGCGACCTGTAAGAGAGCCATGGTTCCATCGACGTTGACCTGGTGGGCGAGTTCAGGTGAATACTCGCTGCGCGTTGAAAGCAACGCCGCCAGGTGATAGATCGCCTCGAATTCGTACTCGGTGACCAGTCGAGCGAGCAAATTATGATCAAGAACATCACCCACGATATGAGTGCATCGACTCATTAATTCCTGAGGCAAGGAGTGTAGATCGAGCGATAGTAATGGCAGAGAGCCGGTTTGGGACAAGTTCGAGATAAGCGCCTGGCCGATTTCACCGGAAGCCCCGGTGATGAGGATGGCTTTTTTTCGCATTGATATGCTCCTATCAAGGTGGGAAATAGGTCGATGAGTCGCTGACTTCCCAGATCCGGTCTGCTATACTCACCGTTTGTATTGTACCTAAAGTGAGCGATCGCATCTACGAATAAACAAAAACGAAATGGTGCCCTTCGCTCGGAGTCATTGAATGCGCCAACGGTATATCCTGCTGTTCTGGTTTCCCCTGTTTGCAAGCTGGATGCTGATGTCGGCCGAAGGGCCACTGATCTCCGCGGCCATCAACCGCCTGCCGAACGAAGTCCTCATGCTGGCGGCCATGGGGATCGTCACTAGCCTGTCCGTCACCATCGAAAGCCCTGTCATCAATCTTCTGGCCACATCGACCGCGCTCGTACGTGATAATCATTCATACCGGTTGGTACGTCGTTTTACGATTCACTGGTGCCTGGCGCTAACGATCGTGGCAATACTGGTAGCTTATACCCCTTTATTCGATCTCATCGTGAGACAGTTGCTCGACGTGCCGGTTGAGATCGCCGAATGGATCAGGCCAGGCATGAAACTCATGGTCCCCTGGAGCGCGGCTATCGGCTGGCGGCGTTTCTTGCAAGGGATCATGATCCGGTACGACCAAACACGTAAAGTAGCCTATGGGACGATCGTGCGTTTAGTCGGATCAGGCGGAACTGTTATCCTGTTAGCGATATGGAGTCAATGGCCGGGGGTCGTCATTGGTTCAATCAGCCTTGTTATAGGGGTGGTAGCCGAGGCCGCGTACGCCACCCTGGCCGCTCATACATTGATCCGCGATAAACTTGGCCCGGATAGCCCGCCGGATGAAGAAGGATCATCGCTCACTTACCGCGAGTTATTCTGGTTTCATCTTCCACTGGCAGCCACGTCAGTCTTGATCCTGTTCATGCAACCTATGGTTACATCAAGTCTGGCACGGCTGGACCAGCCGACACTGACATTGGCTGCCTGGCCGATCGTATTCCAGATCTTGCTGATGGCTCGTGCGGCGGCGATGGCTTTGCCGGAGGTCGTCATAGCCCTACATGAAGGCCCGCACACTTTCGGGCCTATTCGAAAGTTCAGCCTCATATTAACTGTCGCCGCGCTCTTGTCGATGGCCGCGTTTACATTCACGCCGTTAGCCCAATGGTATATTTTCGACATACAGGATATGACGGTCGAGGTCGGCGAACTGGCGCTATCGAGCCTGGGATTATTCTTATTGTTTCCCGCGCTGGCGGTACTCACTTCATGGGCACGGGGTTTACTCATCCAAAGCCGGCACACGCGTTATGTTAATGTCGGAATGGCGGTGAACTTGATCATTACGGCCGTAGCTCTCGTATCAGGCGTCCTCTTCAAATGGCCAGGATTGCTAACGGCCGCGTTAGCGCTTAACCTGGCATCGGCGGGAGAGGTTGCCTACCTGTTATGGCGTACGCAGCAGACGCTACCCATCGGACTGGCTATGTTCGGCCCACCCAAAATACAGCCTCCGCAACCTTCTGAGATTTAGATATGGCGATTCGCATCTTACAGCTTACCCTAGGTCCGCTTCAGACAAACTGCTACGTGTTAGCGTGCACAACGACTCTTCGCGCGGCCGTTATCGATCCAGCATGGGACGGCCAAGCCGTTTTGGATCAGGTGACCAACAATGGTTGGACATTAGACAAAATCCTGTTGACGCATCCCCACTTTGACCATGTCGGTGGGCTGGCCGAGCTAAAGGAGTTAAGCGATGCACCGATCTATGGTCATGAAGAAGGCGCTCTTATGTTGAGTCAGGCTCAGGCTGCGGCCGCGCTCTGGAGCGTCGCAATCGACAAGCCTCCGGCAGTCGACATCTTCGTGCAAGAAGGCGAATCCATCAAGGTGGGCGACCTGCAACTCGAAGTGCTGTTCACACCGGGGCACTCTCCGGGTCACGTCAGCTTCTACCTACCGGCACATCATGTTCTGTTCGACGGCGATGTTTTGTTCCAGGGAAGTATCGGCCGGACCGATTTGCCGGGAGCGGATTTCGACATATTGATGGCCAGCAT
>JACFOH010000015.1:36869-42128 GCA_019454405.1 Promineifilum sp. | reverse complement strand
GTATCGGCCGGACCGATTTGCCGGGAGCGGATTTCGACATATTGATGGCCAGCATTAACGACAAGTTGCTAACGCTGCCGGACGAAACCGTCGTCCTGTCAGGGCACGGTCCCGCAACATCGATAGGTGACGAGCGACGGACAAACCCGTTTCTGGCACGCTAGCGATCATGCAGGTCAGATGATTATCGCCTGACGACCTGGGGAAACTAGGCTACAATTTGGCCATGGCAACGACAGATATCCTCATCATTGGCGGTGGTATCGTCGGGCTGGCGACAGCTCGCGCCATTAGTCAACGATACCCTGATAGGCACATTGTCGTGCTGGAAAAGGAGTCAACGCTGGCCTATCATCAGACCGGCCGAAACTCCGGCGTCATGCATTCCGGCATCTACTATAAACCCAATTCCCTCAAGGCCATCAATTGTCGCGTCGGCAAGAAGATGATGGAAGACTTCTGCGAAGAACAAGGCATCGAGCATCGCATGGTGGGCAAGGTGATCGTCGCCACAGACGAACGCGAATTCCCGATCATGGACAATCTCCTCGAACGTGGGAAGGCCAACGGTGTGAACTGCGAGATGATCAGTCGGGAGCGCCTGCTCGAACTGGAGCCGTATGTAACCAGCGGCCTCAAAGCCATTCACGTGCCTGAATCAGGCATCGTCGATTATCGGCAGGTGTGCGAACGATTGGCGGCCCTATTGCAGGCGGCCGGACATTCCATCGTCACGGGCGCAGAAGTCACTGAGATCATTGAACGACCGGGAGAACTAACGGTCATCACCGGAATCGGTGAATTCACAGGGGCGTTCCTTGTCAATTGCGCCGGGTTACATTCAGACCACGTGACACGGATGTCTGCGGGGGAGGCCCCGGCACAGATCATCCCTTTCCGGGGTGAATATTTCGAACTCAAGCCTGAGGCCTGGCATCTGTGCAACGCGTTGATCTACCCCGTTCCTGACCCCAATTTCCCGTTCCTGGGCGTCCATTTTACGCGAATGATCTCCGGTGGAGTCGAGTGTGGGCCGAACGCCGTGCTGGCTTTCGCGCGCGAAGGATATCATCTGGGCGATGTGAATGGCCGCGAACTGTGGGAAACGTTGAGTTACCCCGGCTTCCGCAAGCTGGCCGGCCGGTATTGGAAGATGGGGCTGGGAGAAATATGGCGTTCGGCCAACAAGGGGGCATTTGTGAATGCGCTGCAGCGACTAATCCCTGATATTCAGGCTGAATATCTGGAAGAAGCTCCGGCAGGTATTCGTGCTCAAGCCCTGGCTCCCGACGGGGCGTTGCTGGACGATTTCGCCTATCATGAGTCAGCTCGTATCGTCAACGTCATCAATGCCCCCTCTCCAGCAGCCACCTCCGCGCTGAGCATCGCTGAAAGCATCGTCGATAAACTCGAAGACCATTTCCAGGTAGCCTGAGCTACTCACAATCGCTACTGTCATCAGGAACATGCCTTCGGGTATCCTTAACACTTACCTCAACCCAACATCATGATCGAAACAGTCAAACTCAACAAATACAGCTCACACATTACACAACCAGCATCACAAGGGGCTTCACAAGCCATGCTCTACGGGACCGGATTGTCCGAGGAAGACATGCAGAAACCCCAGGTAGGCATCGCCTCAATGTGGTATGAAGGCAATACCTGTAACATGCACCTAAACGATTTGGCCGCCTGGGTGAAAGAAGGCATGGCCGCGGCCGATCTGGTTGGCATGCGATTCAATACGATCGGCGTCAGCGACGGCATCAGCATGGGCAACGAGGGCATGAGTTACTCATTACAGTCCCGCGAGATCATCGCCGATTCCATCGAAACTTCAATGGGTGCCCATTGGTACGATGCGCTAGTGGCTATTCCCGGTTGTGACAAGAACATGCCCGGCTGTCTGATCGCGATGGGCAGGTTAAACCGGCCGGCGTTGATGGTCTACGGAGGCACGATTCGAGCCGGGCATCTACCGACAGGAGAGACGCTTGACATCGTCTCGGCCTTCCAGTGCTACGGGCAAGCGATCGCGGGCGTCATCTCTGAAAACGAGCGACGCACTATCGTGCGACATAGCTGCCCCGGGCCGGGTGCGTGTGGCGGTATGTATACCGCTAACACAATGGCTAGCGCCATCGAGGCGATGGGAATGAGTCTGCCCTACAGTTCATCCACCCCGGCCGAATCGATTGAGAAACGCGAAGAGTGCCTGAGAGCAGCTTCGGCCGTGCGCCTGCTACTGGAACGCGATATCAAACCTCGCGACATCATGACCCGGGAAGCCTTCGAGAACGCGATGGTCGTTGTGATGGCTCTCGGCGGCAGCACAAACGCTGTTCTACACCTGATCGCCATGGCCAAGGCGGTTGACGTCGATCTATCAATCGATGATTTTCAAGCGGTGAGCGATCGCGTACCGTTCCTGGCCGATCTGAAGCCCAGCGGCGTGTATGTGATGGAGGATATGCAAGGCATCGGCGGCACGCCCGGACTGATGAAATATCTATGGGAAAACGGACTGATCAACGGAGATTGTCTGACAGTGACCGGCCGCACAGTCGCCGAGAACCTGGCCGATGTACCCGGGTTGCGCGAAGGACAGAAAATCATCCGGCCGCTGGACAACCCGATCAAGCCAACAGGGCATATCCAGATCCTGCGAGGCAACCTGGCCCCTGATGGAGCCGTAGCCAAGATCACCGGCAAGGAAGGCGAACGTTTTAGCGGCCCAGCGCGCGTGTTCGACGCCGAAGAAGATATGCTGGCCGGCCTGGAAGCAGGACAGATCCGCAAGGGGGACGTGGTCATCATCCGCTACGAAGGGCCAAGAGGTGGGCCGGGAATGCCGGAAATGCTGACGCCGACATCAGCTATCATGGGCGCGGGCCTCGGTAAGGACGTGGCGCTGCTGACTGACGGCCGATTCTCGGGCGGGTCACACGGCTTCATCGTCGGCCATATCACGCCTGAGGCTCAGGCAGGCGGCCCGATCGCACTGGTACAAGATGGCGACATCATAACCATCGATACCGCAACCCTTACGATGGAGGTCGAGATCTCGGACGAAGAGATGGTTGCACGACGGGAAGCATGGGTCGAGCCTCCGTTGAAAGTCTCTCGGGGAACCCTCTATAAATATATTAAACTGGTCAGCTCAGCCTCGGAGGGGTGCGTGACAGATCTTTAGACGCCACAAGCGCTGGAACCCTTGATGCTCATGGCGGCCGCGGCCTAATCAAAATTGGCCGTGGCCGTTTTTATTGTCTTTCTTCTATAGTGGACATCACGGCCCTCATGAGGATTGATCCCATCATTCGCACCCTTTATACTATCAGTATCGCTTCTCCCGACTAAATGTGAAGTCATTAGTCGCCTTAACGGCTGTAGCATCATAACGAGGGGTCCGATGACAAAATCAACAGAACCGATGTCAAATGTTGATACCGCCTGGTTACAGATGGACCGGCCGGTTAATATGATGATGATCGCCGCCTTCATGACATTCGACGGCCCGGTTGATTTCGATCGGGTGATCGCCACTATCGAGCGACGCTTATTGACGTTCGACCGTTTTCGTCAACGTATCGTGCCGCCGCGGCTCCCTTTCGGCAACTATACTTGGAAGTTTGATCCACACTTCGATATCCGAGCACATGTTCATCGTATCGCTTTACCCGCGCCGGGGGATAAATCCGCCCTGCAAGAGCTGATGAGCGACATTATCAGTACGCCTCTCGACCGGTCTCGACCGCTATGGCAATTCCACATCGTCGAGGGTTATAACGACGGCTGGGTATTGGCGGGGCGTCTCCACCATGCCATCGCTGACGGCATCGCTCTCATGCGCGTGTTGCTATCGCTGACCGACTTTTCAGCCGATGCGCCCCTGCCGCCGACCGATTCAGACGACGTACGGGCACCTGGTAAACAACGAGGCCTTATCCAGGCCATCACCAGCCCGGCCACATCACTGGTACGGACAACCTTTAATGTAGCCGACACAGTCCTCCGCCAAAGTCTTGAAACATTTCGCAACCCTGGCCGAATCATCGATCTAGCCAAGATCGGAACCGACAATGCCACGACCTTGGCCAAGATGGCCTTGCGCACGCCCGATCCGCAGACAAAATTACGAGGCCCGCTGGGCATTACCAAGCGAGCTGTATGGTCCGATCCGCTGGACTTGGCCGAGGTAAAAAGCATAGGTCACGCTCTGAGCGGAACGGTCAATGATGTGTTGACGGCGGCCATCACGGGGGCATTACGGCGCTACTTGTTAGACCATGAACAAGCGGTCGATGGCCTGAATATCCGGGCTTTGGTGCCTGTAAATTTGCGGCCGCTTGACGAGCCATTGGAGCTGGGCAACCGGTTTGGGTTGATATTCCCTACGTTGCCCATCGGCGTGGCCGATCCGTACGAGCGCTTCCTGGCAACTCATCGTAACATGACGGAGATCAAGAACTCACCTGAGGCGGTCGTGGCTTATGGCGTTCTATATGCCTTGGGTATGACGCCGGTGGACATCGAGAGCATATTCCTCGACTTCTTTGGCAGCAAGTCATCACTCGTCCTGACGAACGTACCTGGTCCACAACTCCAACTCTACTTGGCAGGCAGCCCCCTGCGCGAGGTCATGGCCTGGGTACCGCAATCCGGCGGGCTGGGCATGGGGATCAGTATCATCAGCTACAACGGCGGGGTCATGGTGGGGGTGACAACCGACACCGGCCTGATCCCCGACCCAGAGCAAATCATCGAAAATCTGTCGATCGAATTCGATACATTACGCCAATTGGCAGCGGACATGGCCCGGCAAAACACCGCCGACTAGACTATGCGACCACTCATCGGCACCGAACTTAAGCGTTTCTTACGTGACTATCGCCGGGCAAACAGCCCGACGACTGACCTGGTTGTCTTGCTGCAGAGCGTGGAATACCCGGCCAATGTCGGTTCCATTTTCCGCCTGGCTGATGGAGCGGGCGTCAACGAGCTGATACTGACCGGCATCACACCTACACCACCGAACGCTACTATCGACAAAGTCGGCCGCTACAAGAGCCTGCGGTTGCCCTGGCACTATGAAGCCGACCCATTAGTGGCCATCACAGGATTACACGATAAGGGCTATGCTATCGTCGCCGTCGAACTCACCGACGATGCCGTGCCTTATCACGAATATCGTTACCCGGACAAGACTTGTTTGGTCGTCGGCCACGAGGACCACGGCATCACCAAGGCGACGCT
>JACFOH010000015.1:0-36769 GCA_019454405.1 Promineifilum sp. | reverse complement strand
ACAAGACTTGTTTGGTCGTCGGCCACGAGGACCACGGCATCACCAAGGCGACGCTGGCGGCTTGCGACTCGGCCGTGTTTCTGCCCATGTACGGCAAGGGGCTTTCACTCAACGTCCACGTAGCGCTGGCCGTGGTTCTCTACCATATCCGACATAGCGAGTAACCCAAGCATGTTTCTCTTTCGAGGAAACAATATAGTTGAAAATACTCAGAGGTTCTGCTCCGTTTAACCTTGCACCGATAGGTTACACAGGTTATACTGAACCTACACATGCGGGATAATACAACAATTGATTGGGGAATGTAAAGATGAACATTTCATGCCTCCAAGAG
This sequence comes from Promineifilum sp., assembly GCA_019454405.1. Classification (GTDB taxonomy): domain Bacteria; phylum Chloroflexota; class Anaerolineae; order Promineifilales; family Promineifilaceae; genus Promineifilum. The sequence continues at coordinate 36,435 of JACFOH010000015.1, read as the reverse complement.
AATCTGGCAAAAGGGTTGAGCACGGTGAATCGAGCTGTCAGCCCTCGCTCGACGCTTCCCGTCCTGGGCAACGTATTGCTTGCTGTTGAGAATGGCCGGCTCAAGTTATCGGCCACTAATCTGGAGATCGTCATCACGTGCTGGATCGGGGCCACGGTCAACGAGGCTGGAACGACCACTGTTCCGGCTCGGACGTTTAGCGAGCTTGTCAACACATTCCCACAAGAGCGCGTCGATCTGTCATTGAACAAGACCACCGAGACGCTTCACGTCAGTTGCGGCCGCACACAAGCCAACGTCAAAGGTATCGATGCCAATGAATTCCCGGTGATCCCGGACCCCGATCATGAGAACCGGATACGCATGGAGCCGGCGGTGCTCAAGCGCGTCATCTCGCAAGTAGCTTTCGCCGCCGCCACGGACGATTCACGACCGTCTTTGACCGGCGTGTTGACATCGTTCGAGGGTAACCGGATCAGCATGGCGGCTACCGACGGCTTTCGTTTGTCAGTTCGCTCAGCTCATATTGCCGGCTACGTCGAAAAACCGTTCAGCGTGATCGTTCCCGCTCGGGCACTCAATGAAGTTGCTCGCATCATCAGCGACGACCTGGAAGCGGTTTACATCTCCATGCCTGCCGGCCGCAACCAGATCATCTTCGATATGGATAACGTATTGCTGGTGTCGCAGCTCATCGATGGCAAGTTCCCCGATTACGCGCCCATCATCCCATCGACTCACAGCACCCGGACGATCCTGAATACAGCCGAGTTCACCAAGGCGTGCCGGACGGCCGATATTTTTGCCCGTGAATCGAGCAATACAGCGAGAGTTGCCGTCGAGCCGGGAGACGGATTGTCGCCGGCTTACGCTACCATCGCCGCTAACAGCAAAGAAACAGGCGACAACGTGGCTCAGATAGATGCGACCGTAGAGGGGATGCCGATCGAGATCGCTTTCAACGTGAAATTCATGGCTGACGCGCTAAGCGTTATCGACACACCCCAAGTGGCCTTGGAGACAACCAGCCCTAACGAGCCGGGCGTACTAAAGCCGGTGGGCGATAACGACTATATCCACATCATCATGCCGATGAATTTCAACCGCTAACGGTTAAGCGCTAGTCACCCTATTATTCCAGCTCATCCAGGACCGTACGGTATAACGTATCCGCCCGCAGGTCCTCCAGCGAGTGACATGGCGCGCCTAGTCGCTCGGCTAACGCCCGCGCCAGACCTTGATCAAAGGCGGCGTGTTCCATATTGATCACGACAGAGCGCACGTCCGTCTCCCGGATAAGGTCAGCGATCTTGTGCGCTTCTTCCTGAGGCGGCATGTCGGTCAGACTTACGTTGCCCGCCCCATCAGTCATCAGAATCATCAACGGCAAAACATCGGGGTGGCTGAAGGCCTCCTGACGGAAAACCTGATAGGCGAGGTATAATCCAGCCGATAAAGGCGTTTTGCCGCCCACGGCGATATCCAAAAGGGCCTTCTTGGCTAATTGTACAGAGTTGGTCGGGGGTAATACCAGGTTGGCATCATTCTTGTTGAAGACGATCAAACCAACGCGGTCGCGCCGTTGGTAAGCGTCGGTCAGGAGTGACATGATGGCTCCTTTCGTGGCCTCCATACGCTCAGCCACGGCCATGCTCCAACTGGCATCAACGACGAACAGGATCAGGTTGGAGGATCGGCGGACCCGCACTTTCTCGCGCAGATCCTCTTTTTCCAGGGCCAGCGCTACAACCGAACGGTCACGACGAATCTGGTGAGGCGCGGCCGCGCGGAGTGTGGCATCGAAAGCGAGGTCACGCACCTTATCGCCTCTCGGCAAACGAGCTTGGATATAGCGACCGCGTTTGCGGTCAGTCTTGGTGCGAGAGCGACGTCCGGCCTGCTTGCGTGTCAGGCGATCGAGTTGGGTATTGAGGCGGCGGGGAACGAATTCCGGCGCGCTGCTGATCTTCTGGCCGCCTTCCCACCAGTTAGCGTCGCTAGGGGTTTTGGGAACAGATTGCGGCCCGGCCTCTTTTTGCAAGACGTCCGAGCCTTCGGAGGTTTCATCTTCCTCCCCTAAGGCTTTTTTTTTCCTGTAGCGGCCGTTTCCTCGGCCCGTTCTTCCTGCTCATCGCTCGCGTCACTGGCGCCCATTTCACCCTGCACTTCGTCGAGGCGCTCGGAGAGTTCAGCGGCCGAAAGCATATTATCCTGGAAAACACGTCCGCGAATACGATGAGGCAGGGCCAGTTCAGCCGCCAGGATAATATCCTCGTCAATGATTCGATCGCGCCCTTGCAGAGCGGCATGAGCCTGGGCCCCTCGCAATATCACCAGATCGGCGCGATGGCCGTCGACGTTCAACGACGAAACCAATCCGGCAATCGACATCAAATCGTGACGAGTATAACGCACGTCATTGACACGGTCGCGTGCGTTAGCGATGCGCTCCGACAATTCGTGCTCATTCTTGGCCCATTGCCGGCGGAAGCCTTCCGGATCAACCTCAAAGCTGATGCGTCGCTCGATGATAGCGACACGTTCTTCCGGATCATCCAGGCCTTCGATTTGGACGGAGAAAGCGAAACGATCCAATAATTGCGGTCGCAAATCGCCTTCTTCGGGGTTCATTGTGCCAACCAGGATGAACTTGGCGGGGTGGGAGAAGCTGATACCTTCACGTTCGACAATATTGACGCCCATGGCGGCCGCATCGAGAAGCAGATCGACGACGTGGTCATCAAGCAGATTTACCTCATCGACATAGAGAACACCACGATTAGCCGAAGCCAGGATGCCTGGTTCAAACTGCTTCTCGCCACTCTTGATAGCTTTTTCGATATCTAGTGTGCCAACGACGCGATCTTCAGTAGCGCTAACAGGCAGGTCAATGAACGGGGTCTGGCGAATCTCCGTCTCGATAGGCTTGTTATCATAACGATAATGGCTGTCGTCACTCCACTCATCCGGCCGCAGGGGGTCGCAGTTGTAGCGACTGCCGGCCAGGACCGTGATATCAGGCAGCAACGCGGCCAGGGCACGGGCGGCCGTCGATTTGGCTGTGCCTCGCTCACCGCGAATAAGCACTCCACCGATGCGGGGGCTGACTGCGTTCAGGATCAAGGCGCGCTTCATGCGCTCCTGATTAACAATTGCCGTAAATGGAAATACAGCGCGACGTGCCATTAATCAATTAACTCCATACGTGTGGGGGAATAGGCGGTTATGGTTTCCCCAGTCTGCCTGATTGATTATAACTAAACATGGGGGATGGGCCAATTCTAACGATGATTCCCATGGAGTAATAAACGCCACACCATGATGTGACGTTCAATTTCATGACTTGATATCGCGGCCAACAGCTTGGGCAATAGCCTTCATCTCCGTCACCAATTTGGCGAACTTCTCCGGCTTCAAGGACTGGCCACCGTCAGACATGGCCTCCTCGGGACGCGGATGCACCTCGATAATGATGCCATCCGCGCCGGCGGCTACGGCAGCCTTGGCAGCTCCGGCGACATATTCCCACTTACCGGTAGCGTGGCTGGGATCAGCAATGATCGGCAAATGTGAAAGTTGTTTGGCTACAGGGATGGCGTTGATATCGAAGGTATTGCGCGTATAGGTTTCAAAGGTACGAATGCCGCGCTCACAGAGCATGACGCGGGTGTTGCCGTGACTCAAGATGTATTCGGCACACATTAGCCACTCTTCAATCAGGCTGCTCATGCCGCGCTTGAGGAGAACGGGGAATTGTGACTCTCCAACCGCATGAAGGAGAGCATAGTTCTGCATGTTGCGCGCACCGATTTGCAAAATATCGGCATATTCGCAGACCAACGGGACCAGAGCCGGCTCCATGACTTCGGTCACGATCGGCATTCCCGTAACCTCACGAGCTTCGGCCAGATATTTTAGTCCTTCCTCGCCCATTCCCTGGAAGGCGTAGGGGGATGTACGGGGTTTGAAGGCGCCACCGCGCAGAACATGAGCTCCCGCCTCCTTACAAGCGATGGCCGTTTCGATGATCTGGGAGCGACTCTCCACCGAACATGGCCCAGCCATGACGATGATCTCGTTGCCACCGATAGTATGCCCGTTCAGCGAAAAAGTCGTGTCATCGGGTTTGAATTCTCGACTGGCCAACTTAAACGGCTTAAGGATAGGCACAACTCGTTCGACACCAGACATACGCTCGATTTGCTCTCGATTAATTGTCGCGCTATCTCCAATGACACCGATAATCGTGCGCTCTTTACCATCAGAGAGATGAACCTTGAATCCATAATCCTCAGCTCGAGCAATAACAGCCGATTTCTCACTCATAGAGGCGTCTGCCTTCATAATCACTATCATCATTCAGTCAATCCTTTTAATCCAAAAATAGTCGTAGTCGGGCCGGCTTACTCATCGGTTACGCGTACATCTTCACTCGTGCGTATGGCAAACCAATAGATAGGCCGGTAATGTAAATTTTCTAAATCCGTTCTTCGATCCGCCGGCTAGAGCGTCATCGAGAGGAACTTGACGGCCGCTTCAACAGGCGACATCTGACGCGGCCGGATGGGCGGCATGTTCTTGCGATCCGGCCGCAAAGAGCGGGCTTCACGCAAGTAGATATGGGATATCTCGCCAGGAGATTTTGTCGTGTTCCAATGAATCAGCACGCGGATGCAGCGCGTCAAAGAACCGGGGACTTCCATCTCATGACCACAGAGTAATGCCGCATCATACCAGCCAAGTTGTCGGGCGGCGTAAGCTGGATAGGTGGCCGTCAGGTCAGAGGTCGTGGTGAAGTAGACGCTGGCGATATCATCAACATGCATCCCATTAGCGGCTACCAGCGCCAAGAGAAGCTCACGAGTGGCGTCGAGGATCTCGTTCTCGTCATTACCGCTAACGGTAATGGCGCCACGCACTCCGCGACACATCATGACGTTCTGGCGTTCCTGTCCGTTATCTGATGAATTAGTCATTTCTTCTCGCTCCATAAACCGACAATTACCAAACAAAAAAGGACGCGGCTTACTCAGCCGCGTCCTCGTTTCGTCTGGGGGAATATTCCGTCTGGCTTAAGCTTCTTCGGCCATGGCGGACGTTCCCGCGCGCAACAAGTGCGGCTGGGTGCCAGCGCCAAAATAAAAATAGAAGCTAAACAAAACGGTGTTTGACTTTCTCATATCGGGAGCATCATAGCACGCCTATAACAGCCCGTCAAGTACAAAGCCAGTAAAATCCTGATTCTCGTTTGAAAACAACTGGCTGGTGCAAGAAAGGCTCACGGTTACAAATAGCGAGACCAAAGGTCACCAGATGAAAAGGATATAGCTACCGGCGAACATCTGTTAGAGTGATGTTAGATCGGGGAACCTTTCCTTGCGATTGACAGTCTCCTAGTCATATAATCCAGAGTGGGTTTGCTCCCGGCCGCTACTTGGTGCTCTTCCAAAAGGAGGCGGCACGCAGCAAACAAGCCAAAGAGACAACTATGATTAATGCACACCTGCTGTGGGCAATCGGTGGTTTTCTAATCATCCTGACACCCATCGTTATCATCCACGAGCTTGGACATTTTTGGGCCGCCAAATTAAGCAAGATACGGGTCGAGGAGTTCGGCTTCGGGCTGCCGCCACGAGCAGTGAAACTCTTTGAACGTAACGGCACGATGTACACCCTCAACTGGATACCCGTTGGCGGCTTCGTACGCCCTGCGGGAGAGGATAACCCGGACATCCCCGGCGGCCTGGCAGCAGCATCCAAGAAAGCGCGCTTATTCGTCCTGGCGGCGGGGCCAGGCATGAACTTTATTGCGGCCATTGTTTTATTCTGGCTAGCGTTACTGCTTGGAGCGCCGGCCGTACAAGTTGGCGATGTGAATGCCGGGTCGCCAGCTGAAATAGCAGGTCTGCAATCAGGCGATATCATCCTCAAAGCCGATGGAAACATGGTGATGAACTCCAACATGCTGATTAACGCGGTCAATGAACACGCAGGCATGCCCCTGGAGCTTATAGTCAAGCGCAATGAGGAAGAGGTTACGGTCAACGTAACGCCTCGCCGGGCGGGAGAATACGATCCTGCGACAGAAGGTCCGCTTGGCATCGGCCTCACGCTGGGGCCATCTATCAGACGAAACCCTGTCGATGCGATGAGCGGGTCGCTGCGTTTTATGTGGGAGTACGTCACGCTTTACGCACGATTACCTTCCATGCTAATCAACGGGGAGATATCTCCCTCGGAAGCACGACCGGTTAGTATTGTGGGAATCAGCCAGATCGCCGGCGAAGCGGCCGAAACATCGGCCAGCAATCGCACGCTCTACCCGATTCTGACGATGGCCTCATTCATCAGCGTAGCTTTGGGGATCACCAATTTGCTACCCATTCCGGCGCTGGATGGCGGCAGAATTTTGTTCGTGCTGATAGAAGCGATCCGTGGACGACGGATCGAACCGGAACGAGAGGGCATGGTCCATGTCATCGGCATGTTGGTGTTACTCATTCTAATGGCAGTGTTAATCGTCCAAGACATCATCAATCCAATCATACCTATCCAATAGACGAAAGTTATGCGAAGCAAAAAAGATATGCCCTTTGCCTCGGCTTTAGAGGCTTTATTCGGTGGTGAAGAGCCGCCTATTCATCTTCTTTACCGTTTGACGGATATGAAAGATGAAGATTTCGCCTATTTTAAACGTGTCTGGCCGACCGTCCATGAGGAAAGACGCAGGGTCCTGGCACGTCACATGGCCGACATCGTCGAAGAAGATTTCCTCGTTGACTTCACACCAGTGTTTGATTATCTCTTCACGGACGAGTCCGCTGAAGTTCGACAATCAGCGCTGGATGGCGTATGGGATTCAGACGATCCACGGCTTATTCCCCTCATCCTGGCCATGCTACAAAATGACGCCAGCACCAGCGTGCGCGCGGCCGCGGCTCGCGCACTGGCTCATTTCGTCCTCTTGTCTGAATGGGGACAATTTGACCCCGCTCAGGCGAAGCCAATTGTGGCAGCTTTACTGGCCGAGTATGAGAATCCTTCAACAGCGCTCGAGGTCCGCCGGGCAACATTGGAAGCGATGTCTTCTGCAGCCCATCCGCGAATCGCCGAATTAATCGATGCGGCTTATGAGGACGGGACAGAAGAACTCCAATTGAGCGCTATCTTTGCGATGGGCAACAGTGCCGACGAGCGCTGGTTACCGATTCTGCTCGAGGAGTTGTCTAGCCCCTCGCCCGATTTCCGAGCCGAGGCTGCACGCGCCTGTGGCATGATCAGTCATGCCGACGCGGTTGACGACCTGGAAACGCTAGTGGATGATGTTGAGAAAGAGGTCGGTTTGGCAGCCATCATTGCTCTGGGTCAGATCGGCGGCGACCGGGCCTTGGAGTTACTCACACGATTGTCCGAGGATCCGGACTATGACGAATTTTACGACGTCATCGATGATGCGCTTGAGGAATTAGAATGGGGAGACAGCGAGTTTGAAATGTTATCTCTAGCAGAAGACGATGATGAGTTCGATCTCCTGGACGATGATGATTTACTTCTCAATTGAACGTCTTCTTTCACGTCCTGACACAGAATATACTGCCGATCATGCTGGTAGCATCTTTCGGATATATTCTGCGTCGCCGATTTGATATCCATACTGGCTCGCTATCTACGGTCGTCTTTAATATTCTAAGCCCTTGCCTCGTATTTTCAGCGCTGGCCATGTCGGAGCTACGAGGCGATGAGATCGTTGAACTGGCCGGATTCTCGGCGTTAGCCATATTAGTCATCGGCGGGTTAGCCTTCGGGCTAGCCCGCTTATTGCATCTGGGGCGGATCGAGACGGCAACTTTTTTAGTCGTCACGATGTTCGTCAATGGCGGGAATTACGGCCTGACGCTGCTCCAACTGCGATACGGGGATGACGGGCTTTCACGGGGGGTTGTTTACTATGTCACCAGCACGGTCATGGTCTATACACTCGGCGTATTGATCGCGTCAATGGGCCGTGTCAATTGGCAGGACGCATTGAAACGGATGGCTCGACTGCCTGCAGTGTACGCGGCCGTTCTGGCGGTACTCGTCTATAGCCTGCGTATCACGGTGCCTGCACCACTCATGAGCGGGATCAGCATCGCCGGTGCAGGAGCGATTCCGATGATGCTTCTCATCCTGGGCATGCAAATAGCTGACATGAAGCCGGAAGAATCCACGCGATACGTTGTGCCGGCCGTGGCGCTCAGACTGATCGGCGGGCCATTGGTTGGCTTGGCAGTGGCCGCCTTGCTAGGCTTGCAAGGTGTCGGGCGCAGCACCATGATCATTGAGGCGGCCATGCCCACGGCCGTCATCACACTAATACTCGCCTCCGAGTTCGGCTTGCCCTCGTCTTCGGTGGCGCGTATAGTAGTCTTCTCAACACTGGTCAGTCCCTTGACCATCGCCACCACAGTGACTATTTTGGGGTTATGATCACCTTCTCGTCCCGATTCGCTGCTTTACGTCTCTTTGCTGTAATCGTTTGTTTGGCGCTCATAATCGGGGTCTCCACCGTTACAGCGCAGGATGAGCAAACGTTAGTTAGTTCATCGGCCGATTATATCTATGGCCAATCGATGAACTTCAATCTATCCGCCGGCGATCTTGGCGATGTCAAAGATGTCATCCTCTTTTTCAGATTGGGCACATCGTCCGACACCTATTCGGTTAATATCCCGGTATCTCCGGGTTCTCCAATAGAGATCGTCTACCCGCTAGACTTGTCACAGATTCGATTATTGCCTTTCGTGTCAATCACGTATTGGTGGCAAATTAACCGCGAATTCGGATCTCCGATTCGAGTTCCGGAACAAGTCGTGAGCTATGTGGATGATCAATTTGTCTGGCGACAAACCGTTATTAATGATGACCAAGGTGGTGGGAGCATCCGCATCCATTGGACAGGCGACGATACGCTCCTGGGAGAGCAAGCCCGCGAAGTTGTGCTCAAGATGTTGCCGGAGATCGGCCGGCTGATCCCTATTCAACAGGTCTTGCCTTTCGACGTCTATATTTATCCCTCAACGAACGACTTGAATGCAGCGCTACGATTAGCAGGCCGCGAATCCGATCCGGGGCAATCTCACCCTGATCTGGGGGTGGCATTGGTAACCGTCATTAACGAAGGAACGGCCGAACAAGAGCTGCGCGGGGAGCTGGCGCGCGAGCTAACCGCCCTTCTTCTCTACCAAGCCTTCGGTCGGCAAAGCTATGATCTGCCGCCCTGGTTGAGCCATGGGATAGCCGGCACAGTCCGGGATGAACAGGATGTCGTGCAAGGAAATACCATCCGCTCAGCCATCTCAACTGATTCCACTATCCCGTTGATGGATCTGTGCAATGGGATAGATATCGATAACGATCTGGCGCTGGCGCAAAGCGAATCGCTAGTCAATTACCTCGCCAAGATATACGGAGAATCCGCCGTACGCGATCTAGTGTCCGCCTTTGCTCAAGGCACGGACTGCCGAACGGCTTTCGCGCAGATCATTCAACAAACGCCGGAACAAATTGAAACAGCCTGGCTCAGAACACAAGGGGGTAGTCAGAGCGGCCGCACAGTGGCTGAAACAGCTTTATGGCTAATCCTGGTGCTGGCCGGGTTCGGGTTGGCGGGTCTTCTCCTACTGCTACCATGGCGGCGGTCACGCTGATGGAAGCTTAAGGATTAATATAAGCCATCCCGGGTATAATGTATCAATGTATCTCAACCGTGATGTGATAGGCCCTTATGGACTTGATGACGATGACATGGCCAGCAGGTGATTATTCCGAATTTCTGGCCCCAAGCTCAACCGCAGACTTAGATATGGACCGCTTCGCTCCCTTCATGGAACGGATGACGGCTGAACGCCTGCCCAGGATATTCATCAATAGTTTTGCCCACTACTATAGCAAATTATTGGCCGGCGATAATGGGCTTATCGCTGAATCAAGCATCGATCCTGTCGAGACGTTGGCCGATGCCGGCCAATTACCATCCCACTTAAATACGATAGGCCGGTCAGCCATCGATCACACGGTGATCATCAAGCTAAATGGCGGGCTAGGCACAGGGATGGGGTTGACCGGCCCTAAATCGCTCCTTGTCGTGAAGGAAGGCCTCACGTTTCTTGATATTATTGCTCGCCAATCGATCGATATCGGTGCGCCGTTGCTGCTGATGAATAGCTTCGCCACAGACGAAGAATCTCTGGCCGTCCTTGCACGCTACCCGGAACTTGACGCCAATCTACCGCTCAGCTTTATCCAGCATAAGCAACCCAAGATCGCCGTCCACGATCTCAATCCGGCTAGTTGGTCTGATGATCCCGAACTCGAGTGGTGCCCACCGGGGCACGGCGACCTGTACATCGCTCTAGTCACCAGTGGAATGCTCGACAAGTTGCTGGATGCCGGATATGAATATGCCTTCATTTCCAACGCCGATAACCTGGGAGCTGTCCTCGACCTAAATATTCTCGGATACTTCATTGAGAATCACCTGCCGTTTCTGATGGAAGTGGCGGACCGCACGGCCGCCGACCGCAAGGGTGGCCACCTGGCACGATTGAAGGACGGGCAACTTGTTCTGCGGGAAGTCGCCCAATGTCCGGCGGATAACCTGGAGGCTTTCCAGGATATCAGACGTCACCGTTACTTCAACACCAATAATTTGTGGCTTCATCTCCCGACGCTGAAACGGGTGTTGGTCGAACGAGACTACTTCCTCGGGCTACCTATGATCCGTAATCAGAAGACCATCGATCCGCGTGATCCGGATTCGACACCGGTCTACCAGTTGGAGACAGCCATGGGCTCGGCTATCACCGTCTTTACGGGCGCCGAAGCTATCCGGGTGCCACGCTCGCGGTTCGCTCCCGTCAAACGGACGGACGATCTATTAGCCGTGCGCTCCGACGCCTATATTTTGACAAACGACCATCGCATTGTCCTGTCTCCCGAGCGCAAGGGGATCCCCCCAACCGTTGAGATGCTCGGGGAGCACTACAAGTTTGTCAATGACCTGGATCGCCACTTTCCCAAAGGCGCACTATCACTGCGCCGGTGCAACAGACTGACGATAGATGGAGAATTCAAGTTTGGCCACGGAGTCGTCGCCAGCGGCAACGCACGATTCCAGAACAACAGCGGAGCGTGCATGACCGTACCCGACGGGCTGATCGTCGACGACACGCAGTGGCCTTAGAGCATCGCTGACGCCTATCAGCCCAACCAATTTCGCGAGTTTTCAAAGAAAAAGACGCATCATACGATGCGCCTTTTTGATCTCGAATGATGAAGTACCGTGCCTAAACTTTCCCAGACGTAATCGCTCGCTTGACCTCAGCGATCGCCGCCGTGATCTTGATATCACGCGGGCAGGCGTTAGTGCAGTTGAAAATCGTGCGGCAGCGCCAGACACCGAACTCTTCGGCCATGATCGCGAGACGCTCCTCAAACGCATCATCGCGCGAATCGAAGATAAATCGGTGCGCCTGCACAATGGCCGATGGGCCAACGTAACGATCATCAGCCCAGAAGCTGGGACAAGAGGATGTACAGGCAGCGCAAAGAATACATTTGGTCGTGTCATCGAACCGCGCGCGATCCTCGGGAGATTGCAGGCGTTCACGGCCGTCCGCCGGGACCGGTTCATCGTTGACAAAATACGGCATCACCGACTTGTAATGATCGAAGAATGGATCCATGTCAACGATGAGGTCTTTCTCAACGCGCAAGCCCGGCAGAGGCTCGATCTGAATCTCGACGACATCATCCTTGCCCCCCAGCCGGTTGACTAACGTCTTGCAAGCCAGAGCATTGGCGCCATTGATGCACATGGCATCTGAACCACAAACGCCGTGGCCACACGATCGTCGCAGAGCTAAAGTCCCGTCCTGCTCCCACTTCACCCGGTGAAGCAGGTCGAGGACTGTATCGGTCCGATGGATATTATCCAGGGTATATTCACCCCACCAGGGCTTGTTGCCATCTTCCGGATTAAAACGCCGGATTCGCAGTTTTGCTTGCATCGATATGACCTCTTAGTAGACGCGCTTCTTGGGTTCGTAGCGGCCGATAAATACCGGTTTGTAATCGAGAGAGTAAGAACCGTCCTCTTCTCGAGAACAGAGAGAGTGCTTCAGCCAATTCACATCGTCACGCTCGGGATAGTCATCACGGGCGTGACCACCGCGGCTTTCCTTGCGAGCAAGCGCGGCAATGGCCGTCACCTCAGCCAATTCCAGAAGGCACCCCAATTCCCATGCTTCCAGCAGGTCCGTATTATAGCGATGACCCTTATCATCAATGTGTAATTCGGAGTAATACTCACGGCGCAATTCTTTGAGGTCATCGATAGCCTGGGTTATCGTTTCCTCAGTTCTGAAGACGCCCACGTTATCCGTCATTGTCTTCTGCATACGGTGCCGCAAATCAGCGACCTTGGTGTTACCGGAACCGTCGCGAATTCTGCTCAGCTCAGCCTGAACCGCTTCGCCTGTACCCGTTGGAAGGGGGAGTAATTCGGCCTGTTCGCAATATTCAACGATATGACGCCCAACTCGACGACCGAAAACGACCAGATCGACCAGCGAATTCGTGCCTAATCGATTGGCTCCGTGCACGGAAACACACGCACATTCACCGGCAGCATAGAGGCCATCGAGCACACGATTATCCGAGCCAAGGACAACACGGCCGTGCACGTCTGTGGGTATTCCCCCCATCGCGTAATGGGCCGTCGGCTGCACGGGCATCGGTTCTTCCACTGGGTCAATGCCGAGGTAGGTGCGAGTAAAGTCGGCGATATCGGGCAGCTTGGCTTCGATATAGGCGCGATCGATCCGTCTGGGATCGCCGGCCAACTCATTATATTTGTTGACCGTCTCCGGTCGCACATCGAGATGCACGTATTTTTGGCCGTTAATGCCACGTCCTGCCTGAACTTCCATGAAGATCGCGCGGCTGACAACGTCGCGGCTGGCCAGGTCCTTGATATGCGGAGCATAGCGTTCCATGAAGCGTTCGCCCTGGCCGTTGATCAGGACGCCTCCTTCCCCACGCACCCCTTCAGTAATCAAGATACCTAGCTTGAAAATGCCCGTGGGATGGAACTGGAAAAACTCCATGTCTTCCATCGGCACGCCATTACGCAGACAAATAGCTGCACCGTCGCCCGTCAGAGAATGGGCGTTGGAAGTGACTTCCCAACAACGTCCCCAACCACCGGTCGCGAAAGCAACAGCCTTGCTATGAAAGACATGGAGTTCGCCGGTAGCTATCTCATAAGCGACAACGCCACGGATCGTATCGTCGACGCGAATGAGATCGACAACATGGAACTCGTCATAGAAGTTAACCCGATTCTTGATGCACTGCTGATAGAGCGTTTGAAGAATCATATGGCCGGTACGATCAGCAGCATGGCAGGCACGCGTGACCGGCTTGCCGGTCTCGTTATTCGTATGACCGCCAAACCGGCGCTGAGAGATGCGGCCATTGGGAAGCCTGTCGAATGGGAGTCCCATATGTTCGAGTTCGACGACGACCTCGATCGCTTCTTGGCAGAGGACATCAACAGCGTCCTGATCAGCCAGATAGTCCGATCCTTTGACAGTATCGTAAGCGTGCCACTCCCATCGATCTTCTTCGAGATTGCCGAGCGCGGCGCCGATGCCGCCCTGGGCTGCGCCGGTATGCGAGCGAGTCGGATATAGTTTGGAGATGACAGCCACATTCGCGCCCCGACTGGCGTATAAAGCAGCCATCAGGCCTGCGCCCCCTGCGCCGATGATGACTGCATCAAATACATGCGTTTTCATAAGATGCCTTCCAGAGTGAAACTGTATTTGCCCAGCCTAGGGCACCATCGCTGAATCAAACATCGCTATAGCGATAGTAGCCCAGATGACCGTGGCCAGGATGAATAGCAACAACAGGCTTCGAATGAGCTTTATCGCGCCCGGGTTATGAATATGATCGGCCAAAACGGTGTACAAGCCACGGGTACCATGAGGGATGGCCATCCATAGCAGCAGGATGTCAAAGGTCTTCCACCCCCACGTGCTCCATTGAACCGCGACAAATTGGATGGTCAGATTGGCCGAGCTATTGAGAACATGTTGAATGACCATGTGGCCAACGGCCAAGACAAGCATGGCTACGCCGGAAAGGCGCATGAAGAGCCATGAATAGCGCTCGACATTACCTTGTAACTTGACGCGACGTACTGTGATTTTGCCGGATGTTTTCTCCGTTAGAGCTGCCATTTAATATCTCCTATCGAGCGTACTGGGCAAATTCAGAGAAAGCAGGAATGCGGAAGCAGCTATCCCCAACTTGCGCCAATGCCTGGCAATGGCCGATGATCCCGCTCAGCATGAATATGGCGATGGGGATGAAGATGATGAAGAACAGTACCCAGGTGATGATTACACTGATGCGCTGGTGTCGCCACCATTCCGGCTTGAAATCGAAGAGCGCGATACGAGCGCCGTTAAAGGCATGATATAGGACGGCGGCCATCACGCCTACCTCGCCAAGGCCAAAGAATGGATGTTTGAAAAGAGCCAATGACCAAACATAAGCCTGAGGCCAGAAAAAGGCATTGGCTGTATCCCAAACATGAATGACAAGGAAGAAGAGAATGGCCAGACCAGAGAGGCGGTGCGCCAGCCAACTATATTGACCGGAGCCTCCGCGATAACGAATACCTTCGCGAATAGTGAGAATAAACGAACTCATAAAGGGACTCTCCTGTCAGGGCGTTGCAGGTAGTATAATAGCACGTAGGTAGAAGGCAAGCTATTTAGAGTCACTTGCCGAGGTAAATGGGGGTTGATAAACTATCGATAATGGTCCGGCCCTTTGACCTGCGCGATTTAGCCCTGATTCGTCGACTCGATGAAAGTGGAGTTTCGCTGTATACCATGCCCGCATTGGCCGAAAATTTTCGTCCTCTCCGTGGCGCTATTGTGAGCATGTTGGTAGGCGGCGAATTTCCAACCTTCATCTGGAAAGCGGAAAGCAACGATCGCACCGGATTTATCCAATTACGGGTTCCCAACGGCGCCAATCAAGCGTACATCAATTACATCAGCCCTCGGTGCAAAGAGGATGGTAGTGATGACGACCCGTCAGGCGGTACTCTGCCAGGCGATGCCGCTTTATCCAGCCCGGACTGCACGATATGGCTGGATTTGCTGGACGAAGCAATCATTGGGGTAGGACAGCGAGGCATCCATCATGTCATCGCCGAGGTTGATGAACGCGACCCAAACACGCAAACGATTTTACGGCGAGCAGGATTTGCCGTCTATACGCGTCAAGATATATGGACTGTATCCACAGCCGATTACCGGCCGCAAGGCACAGTTGGTCGCGCGCTAACTCGGCGCAGTTCGGCTGACGAATGGGATATCCAGCTTCTCTACGCGAATACAGTGCCACGGCTGGTACAACTGGTAGAGCCGCTGCCATCGGCTAGAGATGCCGAGGGGTGGGTCATGCGCGATGGACAAGAGTTGGCCGCGTTCATCAGTATCCGCCAGGGCGCCGTTGCCACCTGGATGCGACTATTCATTCACCCGAATGCGGAGGCCGGCGCGGATGAAATCGTCGCCGCAGCAATGAATATTTCATTCGCGAAAGAACCGGAGCGCGTCTACTGTTGCGTTCGACGTTATGAAAGTTGGTTACCGGGGACGCTCGAGCGACGCGGGTTCACCGTGTGCGGCAGTCAGGCGGTAATGGTTCGCCACACAGTTCATCACGCGCCTCGGGTCGTACCGGAAACAGTTGTTTCGCTTGAAGGACAACGAATATCGGCGTCGTCGCCATTTGTCAGAAACTTCCAGCAACCGGAACACGAAAAGAAACAATGAGGATTACCCGTAAGGGTAGATATCAGGTAGACATGGATCCTACTCAGTCGCACGAAGATCTCCGAACGCTGCTGCTGGTCTTGCCGGAAAGCATACGAGCCAGCGTTGAACAAGCGGGACAGGAAGACGAACTCCTGGAAATCGTCATGGATCTCGGTCGCGTGCCCACGGCTCGCTATGTCGATAGCGAACGCGTGTTACGCGAAACCGAGATCACAAAGCAAGAAATCGATCATGTCGTAGCCGGCATAGGCGATTTCGATGATGACAACCGGGCTGGCATCGCACGTACCCTTCATCGAATATCCGGTATCCGCAATCGTCGCAACCAGGTTGTCGGCCTGACATGCCGGATTGGCCGCGCGGTTTACGGCACCATCGCCATCATCGAGGACATTGTCAACGAAGGCCACAGTATCCTTATCCTCGGCCGGCCGGGCATCGGCAAGACGACCATGCTGCGTGAAATGGCGCGTATTCTGGCCGAGCAAAAACGAGTGATCATCGTTGATACCAGTAATGAGATCGGTGGGGACGGCGATATCCCCCACCCGGCCGTCGGGCAGGCGCGCCGGATGCAGGTTCCGCGTCCAGCCCACCAGCACGAGACGATGATCGAGGCCGTCGAGAATCATAACCCGGAAGTGATCATCATCGACGAGATCGGGCGAGAGCGCGAAGCTGAGGCCGCCCGAACGATCAATGAACGCGGGGTGCAGCTCATCGGCACCGCCCACGGCAATACGCTGGAAAACCTCTTGCTGAATCCGACCCTGTCGGACCTGGTCGGTGGTATCGAGAGCGTAACCTTATCGGACGAAGAAGCGCGCCGTCGGGGAACTCAAAAAACCGTCCTCGAGCGCCGTGCCCCACCGACGTTCGATGTGCTCATTGAGATGCAGGAACGCCAACGGTTACTCGTCCACAGCGATGTGACAACCTCGGTCGATGCGATGTTACGTGGCGAACCGGTCCAAGTGGAACTACGTTATGTTGACGATGAAGGCGATATACGCTCAGAGCGGCAATCGCTGGTAGTGACATCAGCAGCTGTGACAGGAAGGCGCACGACCGTTCCGGGCATACGGGCCGGACGCGGCGGTCGCGAGATTCGGGCTTTAGGCGAGGCGCCAATCCACCCAGACGAGAGCGGCCGGTTGCCGCCCGTCGCCGTCCAGCGCGAGACATTTATGGGCGGGAAGCCCATCGCCGATGAGCGATCTGCCAGCCGAATAGCCACCGGGTACGATAACGGCGGCACCGGGGGAGATAACAGCGGCCGCAAGATTCGTGTTTTTGCCTATGGGGTAGCTCGCAACCGGCTGTATCAGGCTGCCAAGCATTTAGGAGTGAAATTGACCATCACCGAAACTGTGGAGGAAGCCGACGTGATGGTGACCCTGAAAAGCTACTATCGCAAACGTCGCCGGCTCATCAGCGATGCTGAACAAAACAACGTATCCGTCTACGTGTTACGGGCCAACACTGTCAGCCAGATGGAGCGATTTCTGCTCGAAGCATTAGGGCTCGAGGTGTCCTCAACTGACCCTTTTGAGTCGGCGATAGCTGAGACGGAGCGGGCTATCGCTCTCGTTCAATCGGGGCAGCCAACCATGGACTTGCGACCGGTCAGCGCAGCCATCCGTCGTTACCAGCATGAGATGGTGCGTCAGGCCAATCTGGTATCTCATAGCTATGGTCGGGAACCCTATCGCCATGTCCGTGTGTTCGGGGCAGCCCGTAACGACTAATCACCGCTCGCGCTAACGAAATGGCAATCTGATGTTCATTACATTTGAAGGGCCGGAAGGCGGCGGAAAATCGACCCAGATCCGTTTGCTGGCGGACCATTTGCGCGAGCACGGTTTCAATGTCGAAGTAACACGGGAGCCAGGGGGAACATCTATCGGCGATCAAATTCGTGACGTTGTTCATGATACGGCCAATACGATGATGGCTCCCACGGCCGAAGTTCTTCTCTACTCAGCTTCTCGTGCCCAACTGGTCAATCAGCTTATACGCCCCGCTTTGAAGGCGGGACGTATCGTATTATGCGATCGTTTCGCTGACAGCACGATGGCCTATCAAGGCTATGGTCGTGGGCTGGAGCGCGAAATGTTGGCCAAGTTGACGGAGATTGCCACCGGCGGCCTAACGCCCGATCTCACATTACTGTTTGATATCGACGTGGCATCCGGCCTGATGCGTCGTCTCACCGAAGGCGACGAGATGAACCGTCTCGATCTGGAAGCTATAGATTTTCACGAACGTGTGCGTAAGGGGTATCATGCTCTGGCGGCGGCCGAGCCTAAACGATGGGTGATAATCAACGCCAGCCGGCCAGTAGCTGAAGTAGCGGCCGACGTGCAACGAATCGTAGCCGAGCGAATGGCAGCGATGGCCAGACGTCCATAGCTCGTGAATGAGAGGCTGATCAGCACGCCTCGAACGCTAATCAAAGTCGCCTCCAAATTCGCCAGTTGAGTTCAGATCGGGCATCGAGCGCTCTATCAATTCCATCGATTCGCCTTTTTCGAGCCGGCCAGCCACTTCAGCCAGTTCATCACCCATATCTTCCCCCATCTCCCGACTCATCTCACGCATAAATCGCCCCATCGCGCGAGGATCGTCTTCCAGTCCATCAAGTGAGTCGCTGGCCATTAGATCATCGAGCCTGGTCTCCTCGGAGCGAGCGACAGTGACGCGGCCAACTCGCCGCTTCAGGTCGGCGCGGCCGCAATGAGGGCAAGCGGGAGTGGCGTGATCATATTCATCGTAGGACAAATAAATCCGGGCGCGCCGGCCACAGC
The DNA here is from genome assembly GCA_019454405.1 of Promineifilum sp. Classification (GTDB taxonomy): domain Bacteria; phylum Chloroflexota; class Anaerolineae; order Promineifilales; family Promineifilaceae; genus Promineifilum. The sequence goes on along the minus strand of JACFOH010000015.1, from coordinate 17,723 downwards.
TCCGGCAAATGTACTCGTAAATCGGCATCGAGGCTCCAGAATAGGCCAACGGCCATCAAAAATCTGATACAATAAACGATTATATTGGCCGAAACGCCCAGGCGGCAAGGCATTTCGTGGAAAATATAGCGATGAGTATAGATGTACTGCAAGAGATCTCCGATATGGTGGATGAAGATTTATACGCCTGTCCAAGCCATCCTCTTCTTCTGATTTTGTCCGGGCCATCCGGCGTGGGCAAGGATACGATAGCGCGCATGTTAATCGAGCGCCGTCCTGACGATTTTTATTTCGTCGTAACGGCAACAACTCGCGCGCCTCGCGATGATGAGCGACATAGCATCGATTACTTCTTTGTCAGCTTCGATGAATTCGCGCGAATGATTGAAGAAGACGAACTGCTGGAACATGCCATCGTCTACAACGACTATAAGGGCATTCCCAAGCAACAGATCCGCGACGCGCTGGCCAGCGGCCGCGATGTCGTGTTACGCGTCGATGTTCAAGGGGCATCAACCGTCCGGCGGATCGTGCCTAATGCGATATCTGTGTTCCTGACCACTGATACCGAACAGGATTTGATCGATCGCCTGAGGAATCGCAAACAAGATACGGCCGAGGGCATCGCGTTGCGCACGGCAACCGCTCGACAGGAAATGAAGCGCATGGAAGAGTTCGACTACTGTGTGGTAAATCCGGAAAGCCACCCTGAAGAGGCTGTCAACCGCGTTCTCAGCATCATCGATGCCGCGCACTGTCGGGTCAAACAAGAACCCGTAAGGCTGTAGAGCGCTCAAGGGCTGTTCTAGTCGTTATAGACAAGACGACCGCCTTTCGAATCGGTTAGTTTCACCCTTTGCCGAACTACCAATTGTCTGGTAAAAACCTGGTTCAACGTCCCGACAAGCCGGATGACGCCGAAGCAGCCGGTCCGGGAAGCTCTGTATGGTCAGAGATTAACAAGAGAGAAGGAGAGTATAGAGATGTGGTATAAGAGATTTGCCCTATTCGCGATTTTAGCCCTCGCGCTGGCGCTCGTAGCCTGCGGCGGGGGTGCGGCCAAACCCGCAGCGCCTGCAGCCGAAGAGGCCGCCCCCGCTGTGGAAGCAACCACTGAGAAGCCGGCCGAGACATCCGGATTGCCCGATCTGGGCGGGCGTGAAGTCACCGTCGCCGTCGAGAACGCCTACCTGCCGTTCAACTACATCGACCCGACCACCGGCCAGCCGGCAGGCTGGGACTATGACTCAATCAACGCCATCTGCGCGTTGCTGAATTGCAAGCCGGTGTATGTTGAGGCAGCCTGGGAAGGCATGATCCAGGCTGTGGGCGATGGCCAATTCGATATGGCCGCCGACGGCATCACCATCACCGATGAGCGCGCTCAGGTCGTTGACTTCTCCGATGGTTTCATCAACATCGACCAGCGTCTGTTAGTCCGCAAGGACGAGACCCGCTTCGATTCGGTGCAAGGGTTCATCGATGATTCCTCGCTGATCGTGGGCACGCAGACGGGCACGACCAACTTCGAGACGATCTCCAAGCTGGTGCCGGCCAATCGCATCCAGGCCTTCGATACCTTCCCGTTCGCGGTGCAATCGCTCATCGCCGGCGATGTCGATGCCGTCATCATCGATGAAACGGCCGGCCAGGGTTACGTCGGCGTCAACTCCGATCAACTGAAACTGGTTGGCGAATCCATGTCCAGCGATCAACTGGGCTATATCTTCCCCAAGGGCAGCCCCCTGGTGGCAGCGTTCAACGCCGCCCTGGCTGAATTGCGAGCCAACGGCACGCTGGATCGCCTGGCCGACCAGTACTTCTCCGACAAGTTCACGATTACCTATGAAGATTTGGAAGGTGGGGAATCATCTGAACTACCCGATCTGGGCGGACGCGAGATCACCGTCGCCGTCGAGAACGCCTACCTGCCGTTCAACTACATCGACCCGACCACCGGCCAGCCGGCAGGCTGGGACTATGACTCAATCAACGCCATCTGCGCGTTGCTGAATTGCAAGCCGGTGTATGTTGAGGCAGCCTGGGAAGGCATGATCCAGGCTGTGGGCGATGGCCAATTCGATATGGCCGCCGACGGCATCACCATCACCGATGAGCGCGCTCAGGTCGTTGACTTCTCCGATGGTTTCATCAACATCGACCAGCGTCTGTTAGTCCGCAAGGACGAGACCCGCTTCGATTCGGTGCAAGGGTTCATCGATGATTCCTCGCTGATCGTGGGCACGCAGACGGGCACGACCAACTTCGAGACGATCTCCAAGCTGGTGCCGGCCAATCGCATCCAGGCCTTCGATACCTTCCCGTTCGCGGTGCAATCGCTCATCGCCGGCGATGTCGATGCCGTCATCATCGATGAAACGGCCGGCCAGGGTTACGTCGGCGTCAACTCCGATCAACTGAAACTGGTTGGCGAATCCATGTCCAGCGATCAACTGGGCTATATCTTCCCCAAGGGCAGCCCCCTGGTGGCAGCGTTCAACGCCGCCCTGGCTGAATTGCGAGCCAACGGCACGCTGGATCGCCTGGCCGACCAGTACTTCTCCGACAAGTTCACGATTACCTACGAAGATTTAGACTAGTCAATCATTCGTAGAATCGGGTCACGATTGTGAAGATGGCCGCCTACAGGTAGGCCATCTTCATGAAAGACGCCGGGAGTGATTATCCTCGGCGTCTTTGCATTTAGCGCAGTATGGGTATCATTGCGTCTAGGATTTATGATTTGTACCTTTCCAATAGGTGATAGACGAATAGGGGGTTAAATGACAGGCGAGATACAGACGATTCAAGACAGCAGGGATCAGAGTAGTCGATATGATCTGCGGGGGTTCCCGTGGTGGCTCATCGCCATTATAGGATTCCTCATCTTCATGTTCTTTCTGATTCTGACAAATCCGGATTACAGACGGGCATTTGAATTCATACGGGGCGAATTCGGTGGCATCGCAGGGTTTCGTGATTCCGGCATGGCCGGGTTCATCGGAACCGGCATCTCAATCACCATTTTCACGACTATCGTTGCCTTCGCTATCGCCCTGGTCATTGGATTACTCGCCGGATTAGGGCGTGTAAGTACGAACATCATCATTCGTAATATCGCCATCACCTATATCGAATTTATTCGTGGCGTACCCACCCTGGTGCTGATATTCACCGTGGCTCTGGTCATCGTACCGGCCGTAGCTGGAGCGCTTGGGTTATCCAATCAGGCCATCTCATCCAACGTTCGCGGAATAACCGCCCTGGCTATTATTTATGGAGCATTTCTGGCAGAGGTTTTCCGGGCAGGTATCGAGTCAGTTCCATCAGGCCAGATGGAAGCAGCACGGTCACTAGGTTTGAACGGCGGGCAGGCCATGCGCCACGTCATTCTTCCACAGGCTATACGCAACGTATTACCGGCTCTGGGCAATGATTTCATCGCCATGTTGAAGGACTCATCGCTGATGTCGGTGCTGGCCGTTCGCGAGATCACTCAGATGGCGCGCCTGTATTCCGGCAGCACTTTCCGTTTCCGGGAGACCTATCTGGTGCTGACATTTCTCTATCTGGCCATGACGATCGCTCTAAGCCTCCTCCTGCGCTGGTATGAAAAGAGGATACGATAAGATGGAAACGAATATGACTCCTCATGTTCTGGGTGATGACATCATCGTTATCGAAGACTTATACAAGGATTTCGGTAGCGTAGTTGCTGTAAACGGCTTCAGCCTGACGGTGCGTCGTGGCGAAGTGATCGTCATCGTGGGGCCAAGTGGCTCGGGCAAAAGTACAGTGCTACGGTGCATCAACCATTTAGAGATGCCGACAAGCGGTTCTGTCTACATCGACGGCGTGCGCCTGGAAGATAAACAGACAGATATCAACCTGGTTCGAGCAGAGGTCGGCATGGTCTTCCAGCAGTTTAATCTGTTCGGCCATCTGACGGTTCTGGACAACATCACTCTGGCTCAGCGTCTCATCCGCAAGCGTGATAAGAAAGAGGCTGAACGTATCGCCATGGAGCAACTGGAACGTGTCGGTATCCCGGAGAAAGCTCACGCCTATCCGCGCCAGCTTTCCGGTGGCCAGCAACAACGTGTAGCCATCGCTCGATCGCTGGCCATGAATCCCAAAATTATGCTCTTCGACGAGCCGACCAGTGCACTGGACCCGGAAATGATCAAGGAAGTGCTCGACGTAATGCTCGATCTGGCGCGTGGGGGCATGACCATGGTCGTCGTAACGCACGAAATGGGCTTTGCTCGATCCGCAGCCGATCGAGTCGTGTTTATGGATCAGGGCAATATCATCGAAATGGAATCGCCGAAGGTGTTGTTCAATGACCCGAAGCACGAACGAACAAAGATGTTCCTGAGCAAGATCATCAGTCATTGATGTCGGAATAAAGTGTCGTACCGATCCGGAGGCCATGTAGATAAAATCAGGTCGTATGGATTTATCCGTCATCATCGTTTCCTACAACACCCGGCAACTGCTGGATGATTGTTTGCATTCCCTATATGCGGCCGAGGCGCCTCCAGAGGGCATGGAGATTATCGTCGTCGACAACGCCTCGGCCGACGGCAGCGTCGAAATGGTGGCCGAAAAATACCCGGAGGTCGTACTACTGGCATGCGCGGACAATCTCGGATTCTCGACGGCCAACAACCGAGGCTCGGCTGTCGCTCGTGGGGAATACCTTCTCTTCCTGAATTCTGACACAGTCGTTGGGGCTGACGCGCTGACGCAACCGCTGGCCTACATGCGTAATAACCCACATGCCGGCGCACTGACGGTCCGACTCGTTTACCCAAACGGAGAGCGCGATCCTGATAATCACCGAGGGTTCCCCACCCCCTGGAACTCTCTGTGCCATTTCAGCGGCCTTAGCCGGCTCTTCCCGAACAGTCCTCGATTCAACGGCTACTTCCGCAGCTACGAGGATTTCGACCAGGTTCACGCGGTGCCGGTGATCGCCGGATCGTATATGATGATGCCGCGTGCTTTAGACAAACAGCTTGGAGGCTGGGACGAAACTTACTTCTTCTATGGCGAGGATATTGACTATTGCTATCGCATCCATCAGGCGGGTTACGAGATCATCTATTTCCCTCTCGTGGAAGTGCTACACTACAAGGGAGCCAGTTCAGGCTTGAGGAAAGAATCCGCCGATATCGCCCGACCGCCAAAAGAAACCCGTGTAAAAGTGGCGCGCGAATCGGTACGTGCCATGCAACTGTTTTATCGCAAATTCTACAGCGATAAATACCCTCGATGGGTCACAGCGTTGGTCTTGAGCGGTATTCGATTGCGTGGTCAATTGCGCATCATCAAACATCAATTGACCTAAAAACCGGTTCTTATCCCGAACGGCAGGTTGTTCGGGAACTTCACCCACGGAGATAAACTCATGATCAAAGTCGCATTGATTGGCGCAGGGAGCACTGTGTTCGCCAAGAACTTGCTGGGCGACATCCTAAGCTTCCCGGAACTAGCCGACGCAGATATCAGGTTGCACGATATTGATGAGGAACGGTTGCGCACATCGGAGATCGTGGCTAACCGGGTCGCGCAGGCCCTGGGTGCACGACCGCGGATAATGGCGACGACGAATCGCAGGCAAGCTCTGGACGGAGCCGACTATGTCATCACAATGTTCCAGATCGGCGGATACAAGCCGGGGACCGTCATCGACTTTGAAATCCCCAAACGATATGGCTTGCGGCAAACAATCGCCGATACGTTAGGCATCGGTGGAATTATGCGGGGCCTGCGAACCATACCCGTGCTAATCGATGTTTGCCGGGATATGGAAGAACTGTGTCCTGAGGCCTGGCTACTCAATTATGTAAACCCCATGGCGATGAATTGCTGGGCCTTGAGCCGGGCAACGGCGATTAAAACGGTTGGCCTATGCCATAGTGTCCAGGGGACGGCCGAGCAATTGGCCAGGGATATTAACATCCCCATAGAGGAGATCAATTACCTTTGCGCGGGGATCAACCACGTGGCTTTTTATCTGCGGTTCGAGCGCCAAGGCCAGGATTTGTATCCGCTCATCCGTCAGGTCATCGCCGACGGCCGTATACCCCAATGGAATCGGGTACGCTATGAGGCGTTCAAACACCTCGGCTACTTTGTCACTGAATCAAGCGAACATTTCAGCGAGTATGTTCCCTGGTTCATCAAGCGCGATCGTCCTGACCTGATCACCGACTATAATGTCCCGCTTGATGAATACATCACCCGCTGCGAAAACCAGATCGTCGCCTGGGAAATGATGCGTGGATTCCTCGAAGATGAGTCGGTCGCGTTAACGGTGGAACGAACACAGGAATACGGCGCCTACATCATCCACAGTCTGGAGACCGGAACACCCCGAGTGATCTACGGCAACGTCACGAACACGCACCTCATCGACAATCTGCCAGTAGGTTGTTGCGTGGAAGTCCCTTGCCTGGTCGACAACAACGGCATCCAACCCACCCGAATCGGCCCATTGCCGCCCCAGTTGGCGGCTCTCATTCAGACCAATGTCAACGTGCAGGCGCTAACCGTCGAGGCAGCGCTCACGGGCAAGAGAGAACATATCTACCACGCGGCGATGATGGATCCGCACACAGCGGCCGAATTAGATCTCAACCAGATTCACGCCTTGGTGGACGATCTGATTGACGCTCACGGTGACTGGTTACCGGAATTCACAGCGGCCGGGTAAGGCCTGTCAATCGCGTGAGAGGCTCACGCCGTCGTGACTTCTATCGGGCCAAAAAGCTGTGATTGATGTGCGCGAGCTTCACGTCGCTTGATCAGCTCCAGCAGGGCCAGGAGAGAGACAGCGACCTCCGTTCGGTCACGCGGGTCGATCAGGAAGTCTGCGAAGTAGAACGGCCGTCCGTGAGACAAGCGATTGCGCAATTTGCCTAACTGGTCTTCGATGGTTAGTTGGCGGGGCCGGGCTACCTCGACCGACTCTTCCTTCGTTTCCACGCGCGACAGGACTGTCAGCATCGCATCAAGCAAAGTGTGCACATCGACACCGGACAGGTCAAGATGATCATCCAGGCGAGGCGGCGGAGCTACGCGCAAATAGGTGCGCAACCCGAGTCGCTGGCGATCATCAAGCCACTTGGCGGCCGCCTTGAATCGCTTGTAGGCGTGGAGCTGACGCAATAAGGCTTCGGCCGGATCTTCTTCCTCTTCTTCGTTACCTGGGAAAACAATCGGCCGCGGGAGCAGGGCACGGCTCTTGATAAGCACCAATCTCGCGCCGATGCTGATGAAATCGATCAGCCCTTCGATCTGGTCTTCGCCCATCTGCCGTACCTGGATCAGGTATTGACCGGTTACTTGTACCAGGGAAACAGCGGTGATATCCAGCTCCTCGCGTTCGATGAGATGGAGCAAGAGGTCAAGAGGGCCGTTGAAGACGGGCAGTTCGACGCGGTAATGGTTCATCGTGGGCGCATGACACAATAGACGAAGCCGTTCATCTGCACCAAATCTGTCGTTTCGTAGCGTTGACCAATGACGTCGAGCACCGGGCCGGGATAGAACTGGGCGCGAAGGACGATGGTATCGAAAGCCTGGTCATCGAGCATGGCCAGCATTTTCGTCAGATCAACCGCGTTATTGTTGTAGAGATTGAGCAATTGAGTCGGGTTAGTGATCACATCCCGGCCGAGGTAGAGATTGAAACCGGCGTCCTCGCTAAACGCAGCCGTATTCCCGGCGGCTACAAGAGCCACAATCTGTTTGCCGGCGGCCGTGTCGGCAGCGTTAGGGGGGCGCCCGAGCAACGATACGCCGGCGGCATCGACATAGGGGATAGGTTCGGGTGGCCTCACGGCTGAACATGACGTCTGCGGTGCGATCATCACTTCGGTCGGTTTCCCCAGCGCCTGGGCGATCGCCGTCAGAGTAGGCGTATGGGTTGGCATATGGAAAAGGCGGTTAGCCTGCCAAAGGTAGAGCACGCCAATAAAGGTGGGCAACAGAATAGTCGCCCACCAGGCTTGCCGTGACGTGGCCCATTTGCGTCGCCGCGATGCATCAAGCAGATGACTGAATGCCAGCCCGGAGAGAATACAGGCCGCGGCAATGGCCGTGGCGAAGTAGGATTCGCCCGCGCCCCATTTGCCGGCAGTGACACTATTGGCCGTGGCGGCGACGAACCAGATAGCGTAGATCGACAACCGCGTAGCATACAGTTGGTAGAGCGCATAAACGGCCGCGACGATGACGAGAAGGGTATGAAGATTGAACCATTGCCGGAACAATCCCTCAGCCTGCCCGGGAATGAAAGGGTTCAGATTGGCGGTGACGGTATTCAGCATCCATTGGCCGCCGGTGGCCGCGTCGATCCCTACAAAGATCAGACCCGTGACGGCCGCAAAGGGCACCGCCCACAGGATTGAACGTTTCGGGCTGCGAAGGAACAGGAAGATAAACACCGCGGCTACCGTCGCATAGGCTAGTTGCTTGGTGTAGCCAGCCGCCAGGAGCAGAGCCATGACGCCGAGCATCGCCCCATTGTGACGACGCCCGTCCCTCTCTTCGCGCTCGATGGTAATAGCCAGGAGGACGACAGCCAACGTTTCGAACATGACCATAAACATATGTTGGCGAAACAGCGGCCCGACGTGATAGACGTAATTGGAAGCGAGGAAAGCCAACCCCGACAGAACGGATAACCACGGCCGCCGGCCCGTTCTCTGCACGGCGTAACCAATGGCCGCGGCTGTCACTAATGTGCCCAGAAAACTGATCAGACGCCCCGTCCAATATTTCGGCCCGAAAATCCAAACCAGCGGCACGATGACAACATGGAAGAGCGGCGGGTAGTTGGATGAGTAGAAAGGATAAGCATCATTATCGCGATAGGGCCACTCCCCACGACTGAAGTAAACGGTATCCATCAGTTCAAACCCTTCGCCCTGGTCGTAGTCGAAGGGGAAGCGAAACAACTCGACGGCATAAATAACGTAGACGATGAAATAGCCGACGAAGGCAGCCAGAGCCAGGCCGATGACGATCTTCGGCAACCAGCTTACCACAGTTTCCCATGTGGTCGGACGATTCGGTGTTTCGGTCAGGGTTGCAGACATAGATACCAGGCAGTGGGCGACAGAGGAGACAATACCATAATCAGATCAAAATCAGGCAGGTCGATCACCTAATGGCAGTAGAGTTAGTCCAACAGCGACAACGATCGCGGCAGCAATAAGCGCCTTCTGCTGGGCCGGGCCGATGCCTTGATATTGACCTGCGCCGAGGAAGTCCATAGCAAACATAGCGGCAGCCGCCCCCACCCCCAGCAGAATAAAAAGCAGTCCTAATTGTCGCTTGGTCACCATATCGAGCGCAACTATAGCACCGGGCGATAAGAGTTTCAATTTGAGCATCAGCGGCCGGCGACATACAATACTGTCCGGGCGAATTGCCGTCCCGGATCGCATACTATGATTGTCAGACTTTCCGCCTCGGCCCGGCGTCAACCCGCCGTTATTTACAATACTCCCGTCACCCGCCAGCGAATCACCCGGCTAACCTGGCTATTATCACTTCTTACCGGTGTGTTTATCCTGTGGATCCTTTGGCGCTATGGTTTAGCCGCCGATTCATTCGATAGCGCCCCGAGGTGGCTAATCGACATACTTGGATTGCTAACCGGTGCGGGCTTATTGACGCTCATCGCTTTATGGGCTTTGCTGACCTGGCAAATGCAGGAACTAAGGCGCGGCTTCCGCGGGACAGTGACCGTTGAACAGCTATACGCCCTCAGCCCGCAAGAATTTGAACGCTTCGTGGCCGGCCTATTCGAAAGGCGCGGCTATGTCGTAGAAATCCGCGGGCGTACGGGAGACCTGGGGGTCGATCTGACCGTGAGACAAGCTAATGGTCGCCTGGCCATCGTACAGTGCAAACGCTACCGGCATGCCATCGGCCCGGATATCGTGCGCGAATTGTTCGGAACGATGGTCCACGAGCGTGCCTTCCATGGCTTCCTTGTGACAACAGCCGGCATTTCAGAAAGCGCTCGTGCCTGGGCGGCCGATAAACCGATGACCCTCATCGATGGACCAACACTGGCCCGGCTGAGCGGTGATATGATAAAACCCCTTCACAATCAGCAAGCGCCATCTACAAAACAGGCGAGGCTTCAATAGCCTCACAGGATCATCCAACCTTTCCCAAGGGAATCTATGACAACACATTTGATTTTCGTTCGGCACGGCCAGAGCACCTGGAACGCGTTGAAGAAGTGGCAAGGGCACGCCAATCCGCCCTTGTCAGAAACCGGCATCCAACAGGCATACCTACTTGGTCAGCGAATGTCAACGTGGAAGATAGACCATCTTTACTCGTCCGATCTGCTTAGGGCACGTGAAACGGCCGATATTCTTGGCAAGTCATTGGAATTACGGCCGACTGTCGACCCCATTTGGCGCGAGCGCGATCTTGGCGAAGCTGAAGGGCTAACCACAGAAGAAATTGCGACCCGTTTTCCTGAGGTTTGGGCGGCACGAACGCTCGGCCCCATGGCAGGCATCCCCGGATCTGAAGCACATGAAAGCGTCATCAGGCGCGCAGCGTTGGGGTGCCGCGAGCTACTGACACGACACCCCGAAGAAACAATCGCCATAGTGACTCATGGCGGGATGATTCTGGCGACGTTAGTCCACTTGTTGGATCTGCCGCCATCCGGACACTCGTTACTCTCAGTCGGCGACAACACCTCCATCAGCCGCGTGTCTATTGAGAGCGGACATGCTAGATTGATAGGGCTGAACGATAGCGCTCATCTGGAGTTAAATCAAAGCGGTCCGGGGCTGGCTGGGGCGGTCGTACAGGACAAACCGTCGTGATATACTCACCTCGCCTATGATGCTGAGCCCGCCAATCACCCCTAGGTACGCTGATTATCGGCGCCATGTCGACGAGATCGTCGCCGCGTCCATTGCTGCGGCCGATGCAGATGCGGCAGTCAGCCGTTTCCTGTCGCGCGATGGGCAGACGTTGATCATCGGCCGGGAGCCTAACGAAGAGCGCATCGAACTGGGCCGCGGGCGACTATTCCTGGTGGCCACAGGTAAAGCAGCTATACCCATGGCCCGAGCCGCACTACGAGTCGTAGGTAACGCTCTGACACAAGGGATCATTCTCCTGAAGGATCAGGGCGTTACTATGCCGGGTGAACTAGCCTCCGGCAAAATCGCCATCTATCAAGGTTCTCATCCTATCCCGGATGTACGCAGTGTCGCCGCCACCAAGAAGATACTGGAAATGGTGTCGGGGCTGGAGCGCGAAGACGTCGTCTTATGTCTCATTTCGGGGGGCACATCATCACTCTTGACGCGCCCGATGTTGCCGCTGGACGATCTGCGCAGAGTCGTGGAATTGCTTCTAAACAGCGGCTGCACCATCAACGAATTAAACGCCGTTCGTCGGGCAGTTGACCGTGTAAAAAGCGGCGGCTTGGCTCGCGCCGCCAGCCCGGCTACCTGCTACGGTCTGATCCTGTCCGATGTCGTCGGGAACCCGATGAATATCATCGGTAGTGGTCCGACCGTACCTGAAAGCGATCTGGTCGTTAGCGCGGTGCAGGTGTTGGGCCGGTACGATATCGCCCGACAACTGGATCGCGAGCAATGGGGACGATTGGCTCTGGCGCTGAACCAAACACGACACTTGCACCAGGCCCCACGGCCATCAGTGCGTAATTTCGTCGTCGGCGATGTCAGAAATGCAGCGACCGCAGGACTGGTGGCGGCCATCCGTCAGGGGTTTGTCGGCCAATTGCTAACTGTTCACCTGGATGGACAAGCGCGAGAGATCGGCCGTTTGGCGGGCGGGATTGCACGAGACTTGCCGCCAGGCCACTGTTTGGTCATGGGAGGCGAGACGACGGTCACCGTACGCGGGAGCGGCCAAGGAGGCCGGAACCAGGAGCTGGCGTTGGCCGCCGCTATCGCCCTGGATCGCCAACCCAAGTCCGTCGTCATGAGCTTCAGCACCGACGGCGAAGATGGGCCAACCCCGGCCGCCGGTGCGGTCATTTCGGGCGAGACATACCGTCTGGCCCGATCTTATGGGCTAAACCCAATCAATCGACTGATCGATAACGATAGCTACAACTTCTTTCTAAAGCTTGATGAATTAAGTCGCGGGCGCACGGATCCACATCTCATCGTGACCGGGCCAACTGAAACAAATGTAAACGATCTCGTGGTCATTCTATCCTATGGGTAATGATGCCCGAGGAGCCGGCTATCACTTATCTGCGGTAAGGAGGCCTTGCAAGACAGCCGGTGCGAATTTCATTACAAGTGAGTTATGACAGTCAAATTTGGAACCGACGGCTGGCGTGCCGTCATCAGTGAAGAATTCACGTTCGATAATCTTCGGTTGGTCGCTCAAGCGATCGCAGATTTCATCCGCGAAGAGAACCCGACGGACCCAAGCGTCGTCATTGGCTTCGATACCCGCTTTCTATCCGATCGCTATGCGGCTGAGGTCGCTTGTGTGATGGCCGCCAACGATATTCAGACGCTACTAGCGCGGGCTGATACGCCAACACCGACAATCAGCTATGCCGTCTTTGACCGCAAAGCCACCGCCGGAGTAATGATTACAGCAAGTCACAATCCACCGCGCTACAACGGGGTCAAACTAAAGGCATCTTATGGCGGCAGCGCGAGCGTTGAACATCACCGGCGCGTCGAGGGCCTTCTGGAAAGGAATGTCGCTGATGGCCGTCCGGCGCGTTTAATGTCGATTGAAGAAGCGATCCGGCAGGAGCGTGTCGTCAAATTCGATCCATCGTGGGCCTACTATGAGCATCTAGGCTCCCTGCTAGACCTGGATATCATCCACGAAGGCGAGTTGAGAGTCGTCCATGATTCCATGTACGGTGCCGGACGACGAATGATCAGTGAGATGTTAACGCGCACCCGCACCAATGTGCTCAACCTCCGTGACGAGATGAACCCGGGCTTCGGAGGCATTCACCCCGAACCGATCGCCAGACACCTAACTCTCCTGGCCTCAGTGATGCAAAACAGCAATCGTCACGCCGGCCTGGCGACCGACGGCGACGCCGACCGTATCGGCGCGATGGATGCGCGCGGACAATTTGTCGATCCTCATCGCATCTTCGGGCTAATCCTGCGCCACCTGCTCAAAAAGCGAGGAATGCGGGGCCGAGTAGTTCGCACCGTCTCAACAACGCGGATGATCGATCGGATCGCGGCCGAATACGGCCTGGAGGTGGTAGAAACGCCTGTCGGGTTTGGTCATATCGCCGACCTGATGATCGGCGACCATGTCGTAATGGGCGGTGAGGAATCGGGCGGCATGAGTATCTACGGCCATATCCCGGAGGGCGACGGCGTGCTGATGGGATTGTTATTGCTGGAAGTCATGGCCGAGGCTCATCAACCACTACATGTCCTGGTAGACGATCTACTGGAGACCTATGGTCCGGCACAGTATGCGCGCACGGATCTGAAATTGTCCCGCCCGGTCAACAAGTCGGAATTGACACGCAAGCTGATCGACACTGCGCCCAACGCGATCTCCGGAGTCCAGGTGGAGGAGGTGCGTACAAGCGACGGTATCAAGTATTACCTTGATGACGGAAGCTGGCTATTGATCCGGCCCTCAGGAACGGAACCAGTGCTACGGGTGTATGCCGAAGCGCCAAGCGATCAGAGAGTGAAGGCCTTGCTCGATTTTGGGGAAGCTATTGCAGCGGCCGAAAAATAGGACAACATAGGGCAGGCCGCCGAGAAAAACACCTCTCAGTGGCCTGTCCTATTTATAACCTACATCGCCGCGAATCGCGTGATAATTCGAGCGGTATGGCGTATCCCGTTGATGAAGTCAGGGATACGGATGTTCTCGTTAGGCGCATGCACCCGGCTATGCGGGTAGCCACAGCCGGATGTAACCACCGGCACACCCAACACATGGATAAACGGATGCAGTGGGCCACTGCCACCGATGAGCGGAGCAACGATAGGCTCCAGCCCGTACACATCCTCTGCAGCCTGAATCGATAACTGGACGAAAGGATCGTCGGGATCGGTGCGCGCCGGTTTTACCCCAGCCACATAACGAACAGCTACATCCTCGAAGCCCTCGGCGTCCAGGTGAGCGCGCAGCAAAGGAACGATCTCTTCCGGGGTTTGGTCAGGTACGAGACGAAAGTCGATTTTGGCACTGGCTCGCGCAGGGAGAACGGTTTTAGCTCCCGGCCCCTGATAGCCGGAATCGAGACCGTTGATAGTGGCAGACGGCTCGAAAACAGCCATACGACGCAGCTCGACGCCTCCGCTCTTCCCCAGCAAGAAGCCTTTCAAACCGTACGTCTCCAGAAGGTCGGCGGCATCGTCGGGCTGCTTGGCCAGATATTCCATGTCACGAGCGGTGGCCGGTAAGGCGTTGTCATAGAAACCTGGAATCCGGATGCGCTCATCAGGACCTTTGATAGTGTTCAATGCCCAGACTAATCTCCAGGCCGCATTAGGGATGAGAGACCCGCCCAGGCCGGAATGGCAATCCATAGCGGCCGTCTCCACCGATAACTCGACATAGCACAGGCCGCGCATACCTAACGTCTGTTCGGGGCGGCCAGAATAATCGACCGAACCAAATTCCCAGATGCAGCCATCAGCGGCGAATTTATCCTTGTAGGCATCGATCGCACCAGGGATATTCGGGCTGCCAACCTCCTCTTCCCCCTCGACGAAATATTTAACGCGTAGCGGCAATTCGCCCAAAACGTCCCGGACGGCCGCGACGGCCGCCATGCGGGTAATAAGCGGGCCTTTGTCGTCACTAACGCCTCGGGCGCACAACGTATCGCCCACACGAGTCAGAGTGAAGGGCGGCGTCTCCCATAATTCCAGCGGCTCGGGAGGTTGTACATCATAATGATTATAGAGCAGCAGTGTACGGTTTGATTTACCGGCACTCTCGCCAAAAACGATAGGGCTGCCGCCGGTGGGCAATATCTCGGCCGAAAAACCCTGCTCGCGCAGCATCGTGGCCGTCAATTCAGCGCATTCCTGGATGCCGACGCCTTGGGCAGAGATACTGGGTTGCGCGCAAAGGCGACCGAGTTGACCAATCCAGAAATCGAGAGTCTCATCAATTCGTGCATCTATCCGGGCCTCGAGGGCCTTCATATCATCGTGAGTCATATGGTTTAATTATCCTCCGGTCCGTGTACGGATGGTGAACTATAACAGAAGTTCAATCGATGGGATATCGATATTCACGATGAAGGTCAGGGAGAAAGTTTGAATCACACCAGAAGCCCTAAGTAGCCCACCGGCTCGTTCCGGATAGAATTGTTACCCATATGCAGAGAGCCAGACACCTCCTTCGTTCCTCGATACTGGTCATTGCCATATTCGGCCTCAGCAAGATCGTAGGTCTCCTGCGGGCACGGTTTGTGGCTCAGGCATTCGGCACCACACCCGCCTACGATGCCTTCACAGCCGCCAACCAGCTACCCGAGGTATTCTTTGTCGTGATCGCCGGCGGATCCCTTGCAGCGGCCTTCATACCCATCTACAGCCAATATCTGACGCAAGAGAGCCGCGCCGACAGCACGCGCCTAGCGAATACAGTTCTAACTCTGGTCATCCTGCTGTTGGGTGGAATATCGGCCTTGGGAGCCTTGTTCGCGCCCTGGCTGACTCAACACGTTCTGGTACCCGATTTTTCGCCTCAACAGCAACAATTGACCGCACAAATTATGCGGGTTATTTTGGTCCAGACGACCATATTCGGCATCGGCGGAGTGCTCAGCAGCATCCTCAACGCCCACCAACATTTCATCCTGCCCGCCCTGGCCACGCTTGCCCTCGATGCCGGCTATTTCTTCGGTATTTTCGTCCTGGTCCCTTCGATGGGTATCATGGGCTTGGCATGGGGCACGGTCGTTGGAGGAGTGATCTTTGTACTCATACAGATCCCTGCCCTGATACGGTACGGCGTGGGCTATCGGCCTCAATTAGCCATTAAGATGCAGGGGATCCATGAGCTTGTCCGGCTGATGGGACCACGTATCGTAACATTGGGAATGATCCAATTGGCCGATCTGGTGGTAATCCGCTTCGCATCGGGACTTCCTACGGGAGCGACGTCAGGCTATTTCTATGGTTACGCGCTGATGCAATTCCCGCAAACGCTCTTTGGCACGGCCATTGCGTTGGTGGTCTTTCCGACGCTCGCAGAGTTGTTCAACGCCGGCGATATCGACGGGCTGAAGCGTATGGCCGGCCGTACGCTGAGCATCATCTGGACGCTTACCATGCCCGCCGCGGCCGCAACAGTGTTGCTGGGCCGCCCAATCATCACCTTGTTATTTCAAGGCGGTGCGTTCGATGAGCAGGCGACGCAACTGGTCTATACTATTTTGGCCGTGTTCAGTATTCGCATCGTCAGTGAATCGACCCTGGAGATCGTGGCTCGGCTCTTCTACGCACGACATAACACGTTTGTGCCGATGCTATCCTACATCGGCTGGTTCGTAGTCACCGCGGCCGCTTCCGTGCTGTTAGTAGGCAGGCTAGGCGTCACAGGGTTAGCCCTGGCATCGGCGATTAGCTTCACCTTATTGGCTATTGTGTTATTCGAATTGAATCGCCGCGACCTGAATGGTCTCGGCGGTCGAGAACTACAACTCTCCTTCTTTCGCGCACTCATAGCCACAATCGCCATGAGCGTAACCATATGGCTGATCGGTCGCTTCGTCGACGGAATCTTTCCCCTCCTCGCGCTCGGCGTGGCCGTCGGAGGCCTGAGCTACATAACTGTTAGCTGGGCGCTAGGCGGACGAGAGTTACGTGAACTGTGGTACATCGCACGCGCCCGAAAAGCTATAAATTAGTCAACTCCTATCTTATGAACGATCGTTCGGTTATTTATCTTAGGCATTGACATATCCGAACATTCGTGCTAGTATAATTCCATTATGCGTGGCCGATCTGCTGGCTACGCGGATTAGCATGCTCATAATTCAGGAGTCATTCCATGCCCCGTAACAATGGTAGTACCAATAACGCGGACGACGGCCGCCAAGTAATCCTCGACAAAACAATCGATTCCCTGACCAAACGCTTCGGGGAAGGCACCATCATGCGCCTCGGCGAAGGCCATAATTTGCATATTCAGACCATCCCTACCGGCGCGATCTCTCTCGATATCGCGCTGGGTGTCGGCGGCGTTCCGCGCGGCCGCATCATCGAGATCTACGGCCCCGAGTCCTCCGGCAAGACCACCCTCTGCCAACATATCATCGCCGAAGCCCAGAAGCTCGGCGGCATCTGCGCCTTCATCGATATGGAGCACGCCCTCGACCCCACCTATGCCGCCCGCTGCGGCGTCAATATCGATGAACTCTACGTCTCTCAACCCGACACCGGTGAACAAGCCCTGGAAATCGCCGACGCGCTCATCCGCTCCGGCACCATGGACGTCGTCGTCATCGACTCCGTAGCCGCCCTTGTCCCCCGAGCGGAGATCGAAGGCGAGATGGGCGATACCCATGTCGGCTTGCAGGCACGTCTGATGTCCCAGGCGCTGCGCAAGCTCTCCGGAGCCATCAAGCAAACCAACACCGTCGTCATCTTCACCAACCAGTTGCGCGAGAAGATCGGCGTCATGTTCGGCAGCCCGGAAACAACCACCGGCGGCAACGCGCTGAA
>JACFOH010000039.1 GCA_019454405.1 Promineifilum sp. | reverse complement strand
CGGTGGAGAAGTTCCGCAAGGCGACGGCCGCCATCGCATACCCCGGCGACGCGGGTTGAAACGCCGCGGCTGCCACGGCCCGCAGATGACCGGTATGGCAGACATCCCGGGAATCGGTCCCGTGCCCAATCCGCGGCCGGCAACCTCCATCTGGTCGCAGGATGAATTCATCCAGATCCTGCGCACCGGCATCCGCCCCAACGGCGTGCCGCTGGGAGAGGACATGCCCTGGCAAACCTTCGCTCCGATGGCCGACGAAGACCTGGCGGCGATCTATACCTACCTGATCGCGCCGGTTCAATAGCGAAGGCGAGGCGGAACGCCGGGGCGTGGGCGGGGCGAATATCTCCGGCGGGTCGCTCGGGTGGAGACAGCGGGTGAGGCCCCAAAAAGGGCGAACAGCGCATCGCCATCCGCCCCATCACAGATCAGCGTTCGGGATGATAGGGAACGCCAAGCGATGCCGGCGCCCTCGATTTTCTGGTAGCCGGAATCAGCGCGAGGACCGTCAGCAAATACGGCATCATTTGCACGATCTGGCTGGGAATCCTCGTACCGGCCAACCGCATCTGAATCGCCATAAAGAAGCCAAACAAGGCACTGGCGCCAAAGCCGCCCAGCGGGTTCCATCCGCCGAATATATTGGCCGACAGCCCCATAAACCCGCGTCCCCCGATCATGTCCCGGACGAACTGACTGGTTTGGGACAGCGACAGATATGCCCCGCCGATCCCGGCCAGTCCGCCGGCCAGAGCCAGACAAAGGAACTGGATGGCGACGATCCGGATCCCCGCCGCATCGGCCGCGGCCGGGTTCTCACCGATCGCCCGCAGGCGAAAGCCAAACGGGGATTTGTAGAAGATGAACCAGGAGAGCAGCACGACCCCAATCAGCAGATAGGCGAGGGGGCTTTGCGAGAAGATGATCTTCACAGCTTCGTTGTTCGTGCTGCCCAGAAGATTGATCGCCGGTATACCGGTGACGAGGTCGGAGCTTCCCCGGTTGCCATACCAGGCCGACAACAGCACGGTAGTCAGGCCCAGCGCCATGATGTTGATGCCGATTCCGACTACCACCTGATCGCCTTTCAGCTTCAGAACGAGAAAGGCGAACAACACCCCGATCAGGGCGGCCGAGATAAACGCCGCCGCGAGGCCGATATAAGGGTTGCCGGTTTTATCTGAGCCAACCACCGCCGCCATGGCCCCCACCAGCATCATGCCCTCCAGGCCCAGATTGACCACACCGGTCCGCTCCGAGTAGGCCGCGCCCATCGCCGCAAAGGCGATCGGCGTGGCCATACGCCATGTCGCGCCCAATATCGCTGCCACCAGCAGCAAGGTTGAATTATCGAGTTGCACGACGCCTCCTGAACAAAAAAGATATAATTCCCGGAGTTGCAATGACCAGGATGACAACCCCCTGCAGGAAGATGGAAAAATCGACAGGGATATCCGTCACCCGGTCCAGCTGCATTCCCCCGCTCCGGAGAGCGCCGAAGAGGAGCGCGCCAAAGGCCACGCCAACGGGGTTCAGCTGCCCAACGAGCGCGACGGCCACCCCGTCGAAACCATAGCCGGGCGAGAAACCCTGGATATAGCGTCCGTGCACGACCAGAACCTGCAGGATGCCGGCGATTCCGCCCAGCGCGCCACTGATAAAGAACACCAGATAGGTGGTCCTGTTGACCGAAATGCCCGCGACTCCGGCCGCGGTACGATTGATGCCAACCGCGTTCAGCTCATAGCCGAACCGGGTTCGCTTCATCAGAAACAGCGTGAGGCCGACGCAGAGGATAGCGACCAGCAGACTGAAGTTAACACCCGGCAGGATAAAGACCCTGTTCAGGTTGATGGCCGGCGCGACGGGCAACGTTTGGGGAACATATCCGGGCGCCTTGAAGGGGCCGTTCACCAGATAGCTCGTGCCCCATACCGCTACATAGTTCAACATGATCGTCGAAATGATCTCATTCACGCCGAAGCGGACTTTCAACATAGCCGGCACCAACGCAAACGACCCGCCGGCCAGAATCGTGACCAGGAACACCAGAACCAGGTGAATCGGGCCGGGAATCCCGGTGATATAGGCCCCTGCGATGGCGCCGGCCAACGCGCCGACAATCATCTGTCCTTCCACGCCCAGATTGAACGCCCCGCCCTTAAACGCGATCAAAGCGGCCAAGCCGGTGAATACCAGCGGCACAGCCTTGTCTATCGTCCTCAGAACCGATTGCGAGGAGCCAAACGCCCCCTGTATCAGCGCGGAGAATGCCACGACGGGATCGAAGCCGCCCGCGAGAATGGCCAGTGATCCGGCCAGCAATCCAATAATCAGGGACGCGACGATCAGAAGATTGGTGGGCGATAGCGCCCAGCTCACGAACCAGTCGCCCGCGCCCCTGAGCTTTGCAGGATAATTTGATGGGGTCTCAGTCATACTCATGCTCGATTACACATGCGCGTGCCGTTCGAAGTGATCAGACACGGGAAGCGCCGGCCATCTGCAACCCGATATCTTTCTCCGAGAATTCGCTGAAGGGCCGGTTATCCACAATCTGACCCTCATAAATAACGGCGATGCGGTCCGACATCTCCTTGATCTCATCCAGATCATACGAGACGATCAGGACCGCCATCCCGGCATCTCTGGCCTCGACCAGCTTGCTACGAACAAATTCTGTCGCGCTGATATCCAGGCCACGCGTGGGCTGGCAGGCGATCAGGATATCCAGGCTCTGGCTCATGATGCGGCTCATCACCGCCTTTTGCTGGTTTCCGCCGGACAGGGAGCGTCCCGGAGCAGACAAGGCCGACAGACGGATGTCATATTCCTCGACCAGCCTACGGGCATATTTCCCGATCCGGTCTTTCATCAACACCTGGTAGCGGGTGAATCGGTCCTGATAGCCGAGGATCAGGTTATCTTCGATGGATGCCTCGCCCAGCCAGGCATCACGGTGCCGGTTTTCGGGAACATAACCCACTCCGGCTGCGATAAATCCTTTCCGGTCCAGGGCGTTGAATCTCTTGCCGTTGATGAGGAGTTCGCCGGCTACGATCGGCCGAACACCGGCCAGCGCCTCGGCCAGTTCGATCTGCCCGTTGCCCTGAACGCCGGCCACGCCGAGGATCTCTCCCTTGCGCAACTCCAGGGAGACGCCCCGCACGGCCTCGAGGCTATTGTCGCCATTGACGCGCAGATTCCGGGCGCTCAGCAAAACCTGGTCCGTAAGGGCTTTCGCGCGGCGTGGCGTCATCTCCGCCAGATCGCGGCCGACCATCATGCGGGCCAGCTGGGCCGCGTCGGTATCCGCAGCCCGGAGCGTCTGCACCAGGCTGCCGGCTTGCAGCACTGATACGCGGTCGCTGACGGTCAAACATTCCTTCAGTTTGTGGGTGATGAAGACGATCGAATTGCCCGACTCCCGAAACTCCCGCATCGTGACATACAGATCGTCCACTTGCTGGGGTGTGAGGACGGCCGTCGGCTCGTCCAGAATCAACACTTTTGCCCCCCGATAAAAAGCCTTGAGAAGCTCGACCTTCTGCTGATCGCCAACGGACAGCTCCTTGACCGGGGAATCAATATCGAGGTGCAGGTTGTATTTTTGGCAGAGACCTTGGACAATCTTTTTCGCGGCCGGTCGATCGTAAAGAACGCCATACCTTGAAGGCTCGCGGGCCAGCAAGACATTCTCGACGACCGAATAGACGCCCACGAGAGAAAAATGCTGCTGAACCAGCGATATGCCCGCGGCGATGGCGTCGGCCGGAGAGCGAAACTCGACCGGCTTTCCCCCGACGCTGATGCTGCCCTCGGTGGGGGCGACCAGGCCATAGAGAATCTGCATCAACGTCGTCTTGCCGGCCCCGTTTTCCCCCAGAAGGGCGTGGATCTCCCCCTCGCCGATATCAAAGTCGATGGCATTATTCGCCCGGACCCCAGGGTACAACTTGGTTATACCCTTCATCTCGATAAAAGACGTCATGAAGCCCTCATATAGAAGATAGGATAAGAAAGGACGTCCCTCGACCGTGGGCCGAAGGGCGCCCTTCCATGTGGCCACCGATTCCCCCGCTCCGCGTGTTGTGTCGGGAGCGGAGAGAACCGGTGGCAAAGCCTGCTGCTAAGGCTGGGTGTAGTGGTGGTCCGCCAGCCAGGGTTCGACCTCGTCGTAGGTCGAGGGAATGACAAGCTCTCCGCTGACGATCCGTGCTTCAAGGTCGTTGATGATTGTCACGAATTCATCGGGGATTTCCACGTTGCTGCCTTCGCGATACCACCCCATGGTCCTGTCGACCAGGCCCGAGCTTTTGTGGCCCGGCGTCCAGCTGCCGTTGACGATGGCTTCGACCTGCTGCCGGACAACCTCTTCCAGCGCCGAGCCGGCACTGGCGATGCTGTTGTCGGGGGCGAGGTAATTCTCCGACGTTAGTTGGGACCCCAGGCTAATGACGAACCGGTTGCGTTCCTTGGCCGCCTCGAAACCGCCCAGGCCGGTGGCGCCCGCCGCGAGATAGACGATATCTGCGCCACGGTCATACATGGACAACGTGTGTTCCTTTCCGATGGCCGGATCGGCGAAGGTTCCGGACCAGTCGACGATCACATCGATATCGGGGTTGATGTACTTCGCGCCGGAGACGTAGCCGGTCATGAAGCTGATCACGGGCGGGATTTCTTCCCCGCCCAGCGCGCCGATGATGGCGTTGGCGGGATCGATCTGCGGATACCCCTCGGTGGTCGTCATGAAGGCAGCCAACGCCCCCACGAGGAAGCTCATCTCCTCGTTCCGGAAAGTCACCGAAGCCACATTGGGCACGTCCTCGATATCTCCATCGATTAGAACGAACTTCTGGTCGGGATATTCCGCGGCCACTTTTAGCAGCGGGTCGATCTGGGTGAAGCCGATGGCGATGATCAGATCATATTCGCCGCTGGCGGCCATATCGCGTTGGTAGCCTTCAAACTCAGAAATCTCTACTGGCTCGACATAATCAAAATCGAGTCCGAACTCTTCCTTGGCCTGTACGGCCCCGGCGTAAAGGGAATCGTTGAACCCCTTGTCTCCCAGGCCGCCCGTCGACAGGATCAGGCCGAATTTAGAGGGTTTGGCGGCTTCGACGGCGGGGCTTTCAGCGACTTCGGCGGCCGCAGCCGGGGCGGTCGGCGCCGCGTTCCCTGAGGCTTCGGGCGCGGCGGGGGACGCCGAGGAGCAACCAAAAAGCAAGAGGCCGGTCAGGGCAAGAACACAAAGCAAAGCGATCAACGTCTGATTCTGCGTCTTAACAGATGACATGTGTGTATCCTTCCTTCTTTTTCTCCATACTCGAATAGCTTGAGGGTTTTTAATCTTTGATACTTCGCGACGTTCTATCCATCTACTTGCCCGCTGTCAGGCAATCTTCAGAGATGTAATAGTCCGGCAAATGCAGGAATCCCTGGCGCAGCAAGAAAATTCTCGTATCGATTAGTTCTTTGCCATTCTCTGCTCCTTTTCTCCTCGAATCCATCTCTGATAACAGCCTCCCCACGAAATTGTGCTGTTCGTCCTCATCCATGAGGCTGAGATTCTCCATAAAGGGGAATACGTGGCCCTCAAACATGTAGTCGAAGTCGAGATTGCGTACGCGCTCCAGACCATCAGCCCATTTCAGCATCAGTTCGAAAATGCTCTCGCCTCGCTCCTCAATCGCCTTGGCGCTGAAGATGCCATGGACAACGTCGCCAACAAACATCAACCGGGGGCCGTCGACCGATTGCGTCCCGATGCAAACGCTACCCGGGCTATGACCGGGCAGGTGATAGATCGAGAACGTACGATCGCCCACCTGGAATTCCTGGCCGTCGTGAATGAGGCTGTCGACCGCCACCGGCGGCGTGAACACGGCGGGACTTAGGGCGTCATGGAAACCTTGCTCCGCCTCTCCAGCATCGCCGGGGTGAATGGCGAAGGGGATGCCATAGACTTCCTTCAGTTTGGCCGCCGCGCCGATGTGATCGCCGTGTGAATGGGTGGCCAGGACCAGCCCGATGTCCTCCGGCCGAACGCCAATCACCGACAGGTTTCGCAACAGTTCGTCATAGGTCAGATGGCTGCCGCAATCAATTAGAACGTTGGGGGAGCCAACCACCAGGAACGCTTCGGCGGAATAGGCCGAAAACACCCCCCCGGAAGTTAGCTGCCAACCACCGACCCGCCACACATCCGACACCTTCGTCGCCATACGCTCTTTCAATATATCGATATCGATTTGTTCCTTGATCATATTGACACTTCCTTGCTCAAAATTCCCTGTTCAACCTTCTCCGCCATGAAGAGACAGGAAATCCACAGGCTCGACGGGCGGATGGCCCGCCGTCCGGCGCAACCAATATAGAGGATCGGATCAAGTCGACGCTGCGACACGCCACAGCATGCCGCAACAAGTGGCTGAAACAGAGCATTTCTGCGTCATCCAGTCGATCGCGCAATTCCCGGCATCGCGGGGCATCACCGCGCATGGGCGGAGCATGGCCGTGATATTCCAGCAAGCAGCGATAATTACCCGACGCTGGTGTCTTTCACACCAAGGCCGTCGACATATCCAGATCAGGTATAGAATGGACCCTCAGGCCAACCAGACGGATCGTCTGTGTGTGCGAGTTATCCTTAATGGTCTGGGGCTGAGGCTCTATGCTATTTGCTGGCGCGCCCTGTCCTGTATGGCTTCAATTCGCTACCTCCGGGCTAATCAGCTAGCCTGTGGAGATTGAGGTCAGCGAATCGCGTTGCTATGACCATACGACGCGTCAACAAACCAAGTAAATCTTATTGCTTATTATAGACGCATATCTAGCGCTGTCAAGATACGTCTCTTCCCCCACAGGACAATCACATGCCCGCCCTTCCCGTTACGCACCGGCAGTTGAAACCGGCCGGCTGGTATGCCCCCCCAGTCCCCCCTCTCCCTTTCCCCTCCGATCCGCTTTCTGCTATCATCACCGAATGACTACGGCGACTCCC
>JACFOH010000038.1 GCA_019454405.1 Promineifilum sp. | reverse complement strand
GTGGCCTGCTCGTCGCCGGTCAATTCCAGCATCTGCGCCACGACCGGCGTCAGCTTCTCCAGGCGGCGAGTCTTGTCCAGCATGGAGCCGAGCTGCGTCTGGAAGGTCAGGGCGCTCAGGCGGGGGATAAACTCCTCCAGCCGGCGCTTGATATCCTTGTCGTAGAAAAACGCCGCGTCGGCGAAGCGGGCACGGATGACTTGTTCATTGCCGCCCCGAACGATGTCGAGGTGTTCCTCGTCGCCGTTACGCACGGCGATAAAGTAGGGCAACAGCCGCTCGCCCTGATAGACAGGGAAATAGCGCTGGTGTTTGCGCATGACGGCCACGAGGACCATCGGCGGCAGGGCCAGGAATCGCTCCTCAAATGAGCCTAGCAAGGGCGTCGGCCGTTCGACCAGGTTGGTTACCTCGTCCAGCAGGTCGGGATCGTCGGGCACGACGCCATGAACCGACCGGGCTAGTTCGGCCACCCCGGCGGCGATCGCCTTCCGGCGAGCGTTGTGGCTCAGAACGATGGTGGCATTCTCAAGGGCGGCGTGATAATCGGCCGCATGGCGCACCACGATGGCCGGAGAACCATAGGGACGCAAGCCGTAGGTAACATAGCCGCTCTCCAGCCCGGCATAGCGGAAGGGAATGACAGCCGGGCCATGCAGCGCCAGCAACCAGCGCAGCGGTCGGCTGTAGCTGACGTTGGTCTCATTCCAGCGCATCGACTTCTCGAATTTCAGGCCGGCAATTAGGTCCGGCAGGCGCTCGGCCAGCGCTTCTACCGACGGCCGGCCGGCCTCGCGCACCACAGCCGAGACGTAACGTTTGCCGCCTTCTTCCACAACACTCAGGTCCTCCACCGACAGGCCGCGACTCTTGGCGAAACCAACAGCGGCGGGCGTGGGTTTGCCGTCCTGGCCGAAGGCGCGATCGGCCGGCGGCCCTTTGACGACGCTCTCCAGGTCGGACTGGCGCGCAGCCAGTCCCTGAACCATGACTGCCAGGCGGCGGGGCGTGCCCTCGACCTCGACGCGCTCATAATTCAGGCGAGCCGCGTCGAGCATGGCCGGCACGGCCGCTCGCAGTTGCTCCAGCGCCGAATCCAGGTCGCCATGGGGCAGTTCCTCGCTGCCGATCTCCAGCACAAACGGATCGCCATCTTCGGGAGTGATGAGTGTTGAGTTACGAGTGACGAGTTCAGAGGGGACCTTGCCGGCCGTCGCCTCTGGATGTGCCCAGAGAGGATTATCGGCGAGCGGATATTCCAGTCGCTGCCGCTGTTCGATGTAGGCCAGCGATATTTTGTGAGCGACGCGCCGCATGCGGCCGAAGTAGTGGGCGCGCTCGGTGACGCCGACCGCGCCGCGCGTGTCCAGCACGTTGAACAATTGCGAGCATTTCAGGTTGTAATCGTGAGCCGGAGCCACCAGGCCCGCCTCAATGCAGTGCAGAGCCTCGCGCTCATAGGTATCGTAGATCATCTTCAGCGCGTCCACATCGGCCACGTTGAAGTAGTATTGGCAATGCTCGATCTCGGCTTGCAGCAGGGCATCGCCGTACTTCACGCCCGCGCCGTAGTCCATCTCCCAGACGCTGTTCTTGCCCTGCAAGGCCAGGGCAATACGGTCGAGGCCGTAGGTGATTTCCACCGATACGGGACTGAGGTCGACGCCGCCGGCCTGCTGGAAATAAGTGTATTGTGTGATCTCCTGTCCATCGAGCCATACTTCCCAACCCAACCCCCACGCGCCGAGCGCGGGCGATTGCCAGTTATCCTCGACGAAACGGATATCATGCTCGCGCCGATCGATGCCAATTGCCTCCAGGCTGCGCAAGTACAACTCGATGGGGTTGCCGGGGTCGGGCTTCAGAATCACCTGCAGCTGGTAGTGTTGCTGCATGCGATTGGGGTTGTCGCCAAAGCGGCCATCATCGGGGCGGATGCTCGGCTCGATGTAGACGACGTTCCACGGCTCGGGGCCGAGGACGCGCAGGATGGTGGCCGGGTTCATCGTCCCCGCGCCGACCTGCACGTTGTAGGGTTGCCAGATGAGGCAACCCTGGGCCTGCCAGTACTCCAGCAGGCGAAGATTCATTTGTTGGAAGTTCAGCTTGGAAGACATAGTAAAAATCAGGAATAGAACATGGATGACGTGGGTTTACACCGTTTCAAGAAATAGAACGCGGATGACACGGAATTACGCGGATTCACGCAGGTTGATGGTTGATGTTATCCGCCAAGGTATCATTTCGATAGACATGGTTTTAAGAAATAGAATACGAATGACGCGGAATTACGCGGATTCGCGCGGGACTTTAGCCGATATTTCCGGCGGCTGGGTAAATACCTTGCGCTTCACTTGCGGCTTAGGCCCAAAATTAAGCAGGAGGCCTACCTCCATACCTGTTGCTTTCAAGTAATTGATCAATTGTGCCTCATGCGCAGTAGAAAGCCCGACCCCCGATTTTAACTCAACTATGACACATCGGTTAACGAGCAGATCAGCAAAGTATTCCCCAACAGCCACATCTTTATACCACACGGTTATTGGTTCTTGTACTGCGACCATAAATCCACGCAGCTTTAGCTCATGACTCAGGGCGTTTTCATAGACCTTCTCAAGAAAACCATAGCCCAGCGCGTTATAAACGTGGTAAAAAGCGCCAATGATGCCATCTGTCACACCCTTATGTTTCAGGTCGGCCATTGCACTATTCTCCGCGAAGCTCAACCGCATAATCAAAGAAATAGTTCTATCCGCGTGAATCCGTGCCTATCCGCGTCATCCGCGTTCTATTCTTCTCCCGAGACTACGAACATCTCTGCTTCGTGGCGCAGGCGATGGATGAAGTCGACGCTCTTCAGGTCGCGCTCCAGGATGTGCACCAGGTAATCATGCATGACTCGCTCGATCTCGTGCAGCACAGCCGGGCGCAGCCGCAACTGCCCCACGGTCTCCCATGATCGCGTCTGTAAATAACGCATCACCTTGACGCTTACCGCCGACAGAGGGCGCGCTCGTGGGTCGGCTGCCCCACAATTGGGGCAGAGCAGCCCGCCCAGATCGATGCTGAAGAATTGATCCTGCTCCTGAATCGGCTCGCCGCAATGCAGACAGTTGAACAATCGCGGCTGGAAACCGGTCAGCGACAACAAGCGCAACTCATAGTAGCGGGCGGGCAGGAGCAGTTCATCGGCTGGCATTGTGGTGAACCAGCCCAACGCGGCCGCCAGTAGATCGAAGATGTTGCGGTGGGCGACCACATCGCTGTCCTCGTCGACGGTGAACCGATCCAGCAGCTCCACCGCATAGGACGCATAGGTAGCGCGCAGCAGGTTATCGCGCAGCGCGGCATAAGCCTCGACCATCTCCGCCTGAGTCACGATATCGAGAGTGCGCCCCTCGGCGATGAGGAACTTGCTGCGCATGAACAACTCCACATGGCCGGTCTTGCGGCTCTGCGGCTTGCGCGCCCCTTTGCCGATAGCCCGTATCTTGCCGCGATCGGCGCTGAAGAGCGTGAGCAGGCGGTCGGCTTCACCGAAGTCGCTGCGACGGATGACGATGGCCTCGGTGCGGTAGGTTCGTTCGCGGGGCATGGAATGAGTTTAGCCGAAAACGGCCGCCTTTCCCACGTTTGCCGCCCCGCCATGGGGCAGCTATAATTCCCCTTGGTCGATTCGTTCGACCGGCTGACTCCGTAGCTCAATCGGCAGAGCAGGGGACTTTTAATCCCAAGGTTTTGGGTTCGATTCCCAACGGAGTCATTGCGAAGCTAGAAATAGCTGGAGATAACATGGGGAATATCTTCAGCTATTTTTTGTTTCTTGCCCCGGAGATTACGCTTCCAGCCCTTTTTTCATCTTACGAGAACGGATGTACCAAACAAGCAACAGGCTTAATATAGCGGGGATGAATATCGGATCCCCTACAGTCGCCCTAAAGACTACGGCCAGAACCAAAAAACTTAGGATCCATATGATCAGTAATCCAAGACAGCCGCTGTTGCCGCGATCATTTTTCTTCCCGGTTCCCCCTCTAACACCCGGCTCAAAACCTTCGAGTTCATATATCGACTTCTTAATCTGAGTTCGCTGTATAGTTAACTCCGCAGCTTCCTTCTGGAGGCTCGCCAGCCGCCCTTTGACTTCTTTCTTTGCTCTCTTATCTGTGATGCCCTGAAGAGCGTATGTCTGAGATTTAACATCATCCAAACGCTTCTCGACACGAGTCAACTCCTGCATCAATCGGGAATGCTTGAGCTGCTTCTGAACACCCTCTTCAACAGCCTGGATACGTCGAGATGTCTCTGCGGTAGAATCCATGACGGTGCGCTGCAACCCAACAATGTCGTCTTTCAATCTAAGGGAAGCGTGACCTTCCGAATATTCAACAATCGAAGTCGTGCCGCAATACTCACATGTTGCTCTATCCACTCCCGGGGCTACTTCCACAACAGCCAGGCAGGACGGACAGTGTATAGGTTGAACTTTCATATAACCTCCTTTAGAAATTATCGCTCGCTACACAGCTAATCAGCGAGCGATAATTACAAACAAAGCATCACACGAATAATTTCACCCATCGATCGGGCGATTGAGATCAATATCTAACCAGCAGAACGGTATTTATCTCGCGCAGAACATGGCTGCAGGTTTATCATATAAGACGACATGACCGATAAACGCCATGTCTGACAAAATCACAGCAAACCCTAAAAACAAAACAGCCGCCTCTTGCGAGGCGGCTGCCGTGGATCCGATGCCAGGAGGGGAGCATCCAGACCCGGCGATCGTAACCCGGTCGAGGAGGGGGTGGGTTACTCTCTGGGCCTAGGCGGGGTGTTCCAGTCGCGTTTCTCTCGTGCCAGTTTGGGGGGAGGAGTTCCTCTAAACCCGCTAGACTTAGATAATAGTATAACGTCTGATTTGATTTTGGCAAGGGGGAATGAGCAAGATATGAGGGGGAATCCCTATATTTTAAGGTGCTACAATCCAGAATACCGGGCAAAACGGTTGGCGAAGCTGATCACAGAGAGTAATCGCCCTATCATTAATCCGGTTGGGCAAGATGAGAAAAATAGAAGAAAATAATCTGTTATGGGTCAAACGATAAAGGGGCTATACAAGATCAGCCGGCCGCTCTCCACGCTGACCGGCGTCCTGGCCGCCATCCTCGGCGGCTATGTGGCCGGGACGGGAGAGTGGGGCAAGATCCTGCTGGCCGCGCTGGCGACACTGTTGGTGGCGGCCTCGTCCAACGCCTGGAATGACTACCGCGACATCGAGATCGACCGCATCAACCAGCCACAGCGACCGTTGCCTTCGGGCATGGTCAGTCCGCGCGCGGCGCTCATCTTCTCCATCGTCATGGCGGCCCTGTCGATCGTGTTGGCCGCTTTCATCAACCCGGTAGCATTGGCCGTCGTTGTCATCACTAATATATTACTTTATGTCTACTCGATCCGACTCAAGAGCACAGTTCTGCTGGGCAACGCGACGGTGGCCTTCATCTCGGCCATGAGTCCCATATTCGGCGGCGTGGCCGCGGGCAATGCCCGGCCGTCGCTGTGGTTGGGAGGGATTATCTTCGCGGGCATCTTCGGCCGCGAGGTACTGAAGACGCTGGCCGATTACGAGGGCGACAAGGCCAATGGAGTACGTACCGTGGCTACGGTCTACGGCCTGCGCACAGCTCGCATCATCTTCTTCCTCCTGTTGGGGGTAACGGCTATCGTCATGCTGGCCCCCTACCTGTATGGTCCCTACAAGCCAATCTACGTCGCCATCGTGGCGGTGGGTGTTTTCCCGGTGGCCATCTATATCATCTTTCGCGTCACCCGCGACCGCAGCGGGCCACAACTGGAGCACCTCAGCCAGCTCCTCAAGTATGATTTCCTCGTCTGGTTCGCTGCCGTCATCTTGGGAGCGGCGATTTAGCCCGGCGATCATTCGCGGACAATAGACCTATGACTTACTACGCCCAAACGATGCCGGGGGTTGAAGAGATCGCCTGGCTGGAAATTCGCCAACGCCTGAAGGACGCCCATTTCGTTCGCTACCTGTTCGCCAAGGAGCAAAACGGCATCGTCGTCTTCGATTATCCGGGCGCGGCGGCCGACCTGCTGCGATTGCGCACGACCGAGGATGTCTTCATGCAGATCGCCTACCACGAGGAATTGACCCGCCTGCGACGCGATCTGCGCGGCATCCAGCAGCTCATCATCGATTCTGATGAGTTCGGCCGGACGGTCAACGACTACCTGCGCATTCGCCGCTTCAGCGCCCTGCCCACTTATCGCGTCATCAGCCGCCAGTACGGCAAATTCGAATACTCGCGCAAGGACCTGACGGAGACGGTCTGGCGCAGTCTTAAACAACGCTATCCGCGCTGGACGCCTGTGGCCGACGACGCGCAACTCGAAGTATGGGTCAACCTGCTTGGCTCGCAACTGCTGATCGGTATGCGACTGAGCGACCGCACGATGCGCCATCGATTCGAGCGGCGGGTGGAACTGCCGGCATCGTTGCGGCCGTCGGTGGCGGCGTCGATGGTGCTGCTGACCAACCCCCAGCCGGACGACATCTTCCTCGACCCGATGGCCGGCAGCGGCACGATCCTCTACGAGCGGTTGCAGGCCGGCCCGGCCGGGCGCGTCATAGGCGGCGATATCGACCCGGAGCGCGTAGAGGCGATGCGCAAGAACGTGCGCGCCGGCGGCAAGAAGGGCGGCGGTCATACTTCGTCGCTCGACATTCGTCAATGGGACGTCCGCTCGCTGCCGCTGGCGGACGCGTCGGTCGACAAGGTAGCCACGAACCCGCCCTTCGGCAAGCAGTTACGCGGCGCGCAAACGCCGGCCCGGCTCTATCCGGCGATGCTGGCCGAATTGCAGCGGGTCGTCCGGCCCGGCGGCCGGATCGTGTTGCTGACCAGCGAGTACGACCTGGTCAAGGAGATCGTGCGCACGTTGCCGCGCTTGACAATCACCACGGGCTATTCAGTGGCGATTCT
>JACFOH010000037.1 GCA_019454405.1 Promineifilum sp. | reverse complement strand
GCTCGCCACAGTAGCACCGGCGGGCCAGTAGGTATTGCCCCTTAGTGTTGCGCTTGGAATTGTTGAAATTGCGCCGGCATTGCTCTTGGGCCTGCTGGAAAATATCCCGGCCGATAATCGCCGGTACTGATACCGTTATGTGTTGCTCTTCCGGGTGCATCTTGCCGGCCGTTGTATGACGCTTGCCATATCGCCAAATCCCGGCATAAGTTTCGTTGTGAAGTATCCTATTCACAGCTGAATGGCTCCAGCCTTTAGCCGCCTGGGGCGCGGCCGTGTTCTTGGCAACAGAAGGTGCCGGTATTCCCAAGTCATTCAAACGCCGGGCAATAGCGGACGTTCCCAGGCAGTCATCGAGGTATAGCCCGAAAATAAGCCTGACAACCTGAGCCATATCATCGACAATTTCCAGCCTTGCCCGCCCGTCAACTTCTGCGAGCCGATAGCCATAAGGCGGGTTGCCGTGTACCAGAACCTCACCACCCGCTACCTTGCGCCGGCGGCCGCCTACCATACGTTGCCGGATTTTCTCGCGTTCGTATTCGGCAATCACGGCCCTAATCTGTTTATTCAACTGGCCTTCGGGCGTGTCGGTATAGTCGCCATAGACGTATTCAACGGTAACGCCGCTCGCCTGTAATTGCTCTTCAATCACGAGTTGCTTGGCAAGGTTGCGAGCGAGCCGGTCAAGCTCACGGGTTATCAGAATGTCATAGCTACCGGCCCGCGCCATTTCCAGCGCCTGATTCAGTTGCGGCAAATCCCACGATGCGCCGCTCGTGGGCCGCCTGTCATCTTCTGACAGTTCTGCGATAACCTGATAGCCGCTATCGAGCGCATATTGCCGGCATAAATCGAGTTGCCCGGTAATGCTACTTGTCGCATTGTTCCTGTCATCCCCGCTAACCCTTGCGTATAAAACCGCTCGCTTAGTCATGCTCTGATTTCCTCTGTTGCCGGCCGGGATAATCACCCCGGCCGGCAGAATCTGCTATCGCGCGGCTGCAGGGCTATCTACCCATTCCCGGCCGCGTTCCTGAAAATGCGCTCGCAATCGCGCTCTATCGTTAGCCGCTATTTCGGCCGCCTTTTCCGGGTTGCTCTTCAGCCAGGCGAGCCGCCGGCAATGACTGCTACAGAAACGGCCATGCGGCCGCCGGGGGGTGAATTCATTGCCGCAATGCTCGCAACGGGCGCCGGGGTGACGTTCGCTAATACTAAACGTGTCCGATTGCTTTCCGTCGCTTGTAGGCCGCAACCTTGCAGGCGTTATTACAGTATCGCCGCCGTCCGTTGCGCCCTGGGCTGATACGCTTGCCGCAATGCTCGCAATAGGTATCGGGCCGCTCGCGGCGTTCCTTTCGGCGTGGCTGTTGTGCCCCTTCTGGGCTTGTTGCTCGATTGTCATGATACACCTCGATTAACGGCCGCCGGGCCGTTGCGTAGGGTGGGCGGGTTGCCCGTGCCCATTCTCTGAAACGGCCGCCGGCGCGGAAATGCGGGCCTGTAGCCGCTCTTCTACCAGGTAGCCAATCAAATCTTCCAAGTCCATATCGCCGGATTGCCGTGCCTGGCTTTCCCGGATATCCGGTATGCCGTTTTGGTTCAAATCGAGCAGCTGGGGCGCTTGCCCGATTAGGGCGGTAATCTGTCCCTCTGAGAGGTTCATTTGACGGCCGATAACCGGCGGCAACTGTTGCCACATCATTTGACGTATGACGGCTTTCATCTGTGGGGAAGCCATAACCTCGAGCTTGGCATTATGCTTGACACGCCGAAAACGTTCGGATAGCTCCGCTTCGTCATCGGCTCGCCCTGCGTCCGGGTCCAGGCGCATAACCATGTAAAACAGGCCGCCAACAATCAGGCCGGCGATAGGCAGGCCGTACGTTACCCAGTACCCAACGAAAGCGGGCATTGCGCCGCCATGCTTCATAGCGAAAGAACTAATCAGATTGACGGCCGCGAAAACGAACCATGTCGCTTCAATCGCCATAGCTACGGGCTTTTGCTTCGCCCTCAGTACGTGGGTTGCGTACATGACGGCAATCAGCACGGCGAAGATTTCAACCAGTGCTACACCGACAAGCGCAAGAATGGCGATTAAATCACCGCCCGCCGGATTCAGGTTAGCCCACGTCATGGTAATGCTTACCGCATGGGCGGCCGTCACAAGAGCCAGAACAAGGAGCGCAAGCCAGCCCAGGCCGGTAGCAACCTTGCCCGTTGTGAAGCGTGTCGCCTCGCCGCTCAAATTGATTTCATCTGCATCGTTTTCAAACATCGTTATAATCCTCTATGGGCGACGGCCGCCCCTTTCACGAGTAGGCCGCCGCCCGCTAATGGGCGCGTCTGGACTGATTCAGGCGCGCTCTTTTTGCTCACGGATTGCCCGCTGTACGTTCCATTCAACCCATCCAACGGCGCTTTCAACCCGTTCGATTGAAAGCGCGTCATCCTCAGGAAGGCTATCGTAATCGCCTTTCAGCACCTCGATTTTTGCTTTCATTTCCGCTATCTTGGCTATAAGGCCTTCGTAATCCATCGTTCTTACCTCTGCAAGCACACTCGTGATTGCCCCTCATGACGCCGGCGGGTAGGGGTATCGGTCGCCGGCCTGTTGATTGCGCTTAACGCTTTTCGTCACTTCGATAGCCACCTCATAAACAAAAACGCTCACCCATTGCCGGGTGAGCGTCGTGTAAGCTAGAATAGATTTAGCTCCATTGGCCGCGCATCCGGCTTTGGGGTTAGGGCTTGTGACAGTGTTACCAGCACTCCGCAAGCCCGCCATTTAGACTAAATAGTGTCTAACATAGAATCAATTATATCTTTAGCGTTTAGTTGCGTCAAGTCTTAGGCCCGCGCCGCTTGTCACTCGATTTGGCCGCGAGCGCCATATAATCGAGCAGGGATTGCCTCTCAATCAGCCACACGATGCTAACCTTTCGCGCCTTGATTGCCCCGGCCCTGATTAGCTTTCGCAGATAGTTCACATGATAGCCGCTCAAATCGGCCGCCTGTTGCGTAGTAATCCATTCATCGCCGTTCATAATCGCCCCTTTCACTCGAGGGCCATTGTAACACGTCATTCTATCCGGTTGTAAATGTTCAGCCGGGCCGGTAGAAGGCCCGCGAAACGCAAATTTCCGCCCTCAGTGAAGCGCAAGCCTCGATAAGGCAGGGGGTTAAGTCTGAAACGTGATTTACTCACCTGTTAGGCGATTGCACGGCTTTCCGGCTCGCCTGGGCTGTTGTGAATCTAAAGGTTCAATTTCCGCGATTGGCGCAACGGTAGCTAGATAAGGCGCTAAATCAACGTAGTAGGTTTTGCCCCTGAGTACGATTTCAATCACCGCCCGCGCCGCGTCTAAACGAAAGAGCAAACGGCCGTCGGGCCCGCGTACATCCTGATAGCGCATAGAGCCGGGAAAACTCGATTAGTTCACACTTGGGCGGGCGGCCCATAGCCCGGCCGCCCGCCTGCCAGTAGGAGCATCATGCCGACAATTAGCGGGTAAAGCGCAGTGCATCAAACTCCGCTTTGAGCTCGGCCCGCCGCGTGTCTATCTCTTTCAGGGTATCCTGCATAAGCGTTTCAACCGCGCCTTCCTTAGCCCAGACAACTCGCATGTAAGAATCCTGGGCGTCATCCTCAGCCTTATAAGCATCCTGAATCAACGCCGGGAGCGACCTGAATCTGAAAAGCGCGGCTGTATATTCGTCTGTACTGGTAAACGGGTTGGAATTCCCCGCGTCAAACTCTTTAAGCGTCTGGGCAAGGCTCTCACGTTCTGCGACTAGCGCCGCGTGAGCTCGTTGCGCATCTTTGTAGGCTGCATGCAGCGGGGCGGCGTTGGCTTTGTATTCCTCTACCAGGTCCCGCGCCTGTTGTATGGCTTGCTCGTATCTGTCAGCGACGGGCGCGGCCGTTGGGGTGCTCTTTCGTTTCAACATCTGTATCACCTCGATTACTGCAGAAGATAGGCGGGGGCCTGTGGGAATGCCGCCGCGTCGATAGGGACATAGCTCATATGCTGGAAGGGTGCTACTCTCGGTATCCTTTCAACCTTGTAGCTTGTTACCTGTGGGTTCACACTCGCAAAGGCAATCAGCCAATCATTAAGACTACGATTGGCGGCGGCCGTGGCGCCGAAACCATACGAGAAACCCATTAGCCCGCGCCTCACCTTTTCCAAGATTGCCCGTTCGTAGGCTATAGAATCATCGAGGCAGTGGACAATCAGAACGCCGGCCGGGGCCGCTCGCCATGTGGCGACGTTCTTTAGAACTTCATCATCATCCCGCCAATGGTTAAGGCAGGCGGCAACCTGCCCGCCCCACGCCGGTAACGCCCCGGCCGTCAAATATTGGCCGGTATCGCGCCGGGGAACGTTGTAAGGGATTAGCCCGGTAACTGCGAAAATTGCCATAAAATCACCTGTTTCTATTTATTGAAATGTGGGTTTTGGAAATCACAGCGGGCCGCCTTCCTGTTGCGCCTCGAGCGCCGCAAGCCGTTCTAATACGTCGGATTGCTCACGGATTTTCACGATATGGCCCAGAATCGTATCGGCCGCCCTGAGCTTGATTGACGCGCCCGGCTCGGTAGGTTCTGCCATGACTGCCTGCATTGCCTGAATCGCATCATCTGACAGTTTCGACAATCGAGCGGCCGCGGCCATAATCGCCGCGTCACTACCGGCTCGCAACGCCGCCTTGAAGTCGGGTTCACTGAAATACCGTTGCAACGTGCGCCGGCCAATCCCGGCGGCCTGGGCCGCGCCTGTAATCGTATTGCCCTCGAGCAGTGCTTCTATTGCCGCCTGTTGCTTGACTGTTAAGCCCATAGTGCCACCTATTGGCCGTTATTCGGCCGTGCCAATTTGCGCCATTTTTCGGCGCTCGCTTGCCGGCTTTCGACGGCTTCCCGCTCAGGCGTGCCCGGTTCGGTATCCGGGATTGCCAGGCCGTTGAAAATCAAATCGCGCTCCTGGCCTGTATCAGGTGTGACTACGCATACCCACGTAACGGCGTAATCAACAGCTTCCCGATGCCGCCTAAGTTGTCGTTCTAATGTTCTGATTCTCTGCTTGCTCATATCATCACCTTATGCAGGGTTATGCAGGGTATGCAGGGTTGCCCTATCTAATACCATATTCTGAACCTTACGATGCTCAGAACGCGATGGGGTAGAAAAACCTTGCAGGGTATGCATAACCCTGCATGACTAAACGCATTATGGCTTCAAATCCACTCCTTCCCATATCATCCCGGCGGTTGTTTTGCGCTTTGTGAAGCCCAAACGTCGCCATTCATTGGCTATCGAGGTTGTAGATAGCGGCTTATGGCCTGTATCCATGCACCATTGCCAATAGCGGCTGTACAGGTGTTGCGACTGGACATACAGGGCCGGGCCTGTATCGCAACATTCCTCTACAAACACCGCCGGGATATCGTTGCGCGTGGCAAACTCACGGCTTGCCTGCTCGATTGCGGCCGGGATGACGAAACGGCCGCGAGTGCGCAAGCGCTGCAAGCCCTCGAGCGCCCAGTTAAGTATCCCGGCCGCTTCTGCCTGAATCCGCTCTTTCATGTCCGGCTTGCGCTCGCCTTCTGGGATAGCCGGGAATTCGGCAATCTTAACCCGCCGGAAAATGCCGTCATTAGTGCCCTTCACTCGAGGCAGTTCGTTCAATCCCCAGGCCAGCTTAGCCCGTGGGGTGATATCAATCGCCGGGGCGTATTTTCTGTCAACTGTCACCGGCTCGCCCGATATGACAGCGTTTAGAATGTGCGTAGACGCTAGAAAATCAGACGGTTGCTCAGTGGCGACGGCAAGCGTTTTACCTGGTAGATTGGCGAGCGAAAAGCGATTGCGCTCGATATCGGCCAGGCCTAGATTCATCGCCTTTGGACCTAGCACCGCTTGCAGGCCGCCCAGAAACGTCGATTTCCCGCCGCCGGGCGGCCCATAGAGCCAAACGGCGATTTCATGACGACAATCCGGCGTGAGGCTGTATCCGGCAAATTCCTGCAGGAAGGCGGCGGTATCCGCGTCAATCCTGCTCAGGAATGAATGCCAGTTCGGAGCGACGGCCGCCGGGCTGTACTCGTAAGGCAAGCAATAAGTTAGCCTATCGGCCGGGTTGTGTGGCTGTAGCGTTTCTGATTCAAAATGGAACGTGCCATTTTGCAGGTTGAGCATATCGGCCGCGTCCAGGCTATCGGCCGGGATTGCCCGCCGCGCCCGCGCCATTGCCTCGATTGAAGATATCCGCGCCCGCGTGCGACGGCCGGCCGCTGCATACTCTTCCCATTGCCTGATTTCCGCTTTGGTTTTGGCCGCGCCCTTTCGTCGCAATGCCGTTTGACGCCATGTGTTTAGCATCGTTTCGATTTTGGCCGCGAGCGTGTAGCCGCCCGGGTCAGGGTGCCAGTGTGTACCGTTCCATACGTGCCATTGCTCGAAACCTACAGCGAAGAGCCATTGCGGGCCGCGTTGCGTATCCCATAAATCGAGCAGCCCGCCATCTTCGGCCGGATAGCTACCCATAGCCGATAGATTGAAGTTCGGTTGCGTCATGGGGCCACCTCGAGGAGCGCAAGCTGGTTAGCAGGGGCCGGCTCGCCAATGGGCCGGATATGCCAGTAGGCGAGCGTTAAGCCGCGCTGTATCCCATAGCCTCGATTGAAGTAGAAGCCATGATGCCGGAAATCAGAAAGACTTGCCCGATATATCAGGCCGTCACACTTGATTTCAGTGAATCGCGCCCCGTCCTTTTCGGCCGCCGTCAAAATGGCGTCATCCCATGCCCAGGCGGGCGGCGTTCGTAGCATATGCTCGCGTTTGACTGTTTTGTGAAGAGTATCGCCGCGCAACTGGCCTACGATGCGGCCGTCGCCGCGCCTCACATCGCGTACAATGGTTGCGCTGACTTTTCCAGCCGGCCCGGATATGGGTGTGGGCGTCATGGTTGCACCGCCTGCTTTTGCCAATACTGACGGGGAACACGCCAAAGCGGGTCGCCTGCTTTGTCGAAAATCCAGCGGCCATGCAGGGCTAAATCCTGAGCGTCAATCACAATCGGCCGCGTGTCTGGAAGTAGCCGGCAAATCACCCGCCCCACCTTACCGTTCATTACCTTAAGCGCCGCCGGCCGCTCGAGGTATACCGCGCCCCTGTCATAACAGTAGTCCAGGAAGTGAGGGGTATAATCCGGCCGCGCCGCGTCAAAGGGCGCCGCATCAAAGGGTAATTGACTTTGATTAACGGACGTTGTACCATGTGCATACTCTGGTGACATGCTGTAAAGTTTGTCAAAGTAAGCTGCCCGGCCGCCTCCCACGGCCGGGCAATGTTTTTTAAGATTCATGTTCGTTACCTTCCTTCCT
>JACFOH010000036.1 GCA_019454405.1 Promineifilum sp. | reverse complement strand
CTCATATTGATGAGCGTAGTGTAGCTAAATCGGTGGGAGCGGCCAAACGACGGGGGCGACCGATACAAACTGTCTCGTAATTCCATAGGCTCTGCAAATTTTCTGCATATTGTTCTCCTAGAATAACAGGTAGTTATCGCTGTATTTAACCTAGAGGTGAGACACTATGGAGAACCGTATTCGTAATCGAAAAAGTAAAAATGGAACGGCTGCCCTGCTGGCGCTCCTGGTTATGTTGGCGCTGCTTTCTGCCTGTACGGCGCAAGCCGGACCGGCAACAGCCCAGACCGATGAAATTGTTGAAGCATTCCTGGGCGATCTGTCGGCCAATGCCACGGCCGCCGGATCGCTTGTCGCGACCCGCTTTGCTACGCTGCAAGCGCCGGCTGCGGCTCGCGTATCTGAGGTCTATGTTCGCGTTGGGCAATCGGTTGTCGCCGGCGAGCCGCTGATAATGCTAGATTCTGCCGGAACGGCCCTGGATGTGGCCGCCGCGCAATCAGATGTGCGGACGGCTGAAGCGGCATTAGCCGATCTGTTGGCTGAACCGGCCGCGGCCCAACTGGCTGCGGTCGAGGCGTCCGTCGAATCGGCGCGAGCGAATCTTGATGCCCTGTTGGCTGGCCCGACTGCCGCTGAGCTGGCTTCTTCCGAGGCCTCACTGGCTTCCGCTCAGGCCTCTGTTGCCAGCGCCAACGCCGAATTGACCAACGCCAAGAACAGTGTCACCGATGCCGATCTGGCTGCGGCGGAAGCCGCTCTAGCTTCTGCTGAAATTCGGCTGAACCAAGCCCGCGAACGGAACCAAGAGATCACCAATCAGGAGACGCACGAGGCAATGATGGCGGCCGAGCAGGCGCTGGCCGAAGCTCAGGCTCAAGTTGACAAGTTGCGCCTGGGCCCCGACACAGCCGCCGCCCAAAGCAATGTGGGAGCGGCCGCCGCCCGACTGGATGCGAACCAGGTTGACTTCGATCAAAAAACAGCCGGCCCCACGACGGTGCAGATCGCTCAAGCCGAAGCGCAATTAGCCTCCGCCGAGGCAACGCTGGCCAATTTGACTGCCGCTCCAACTGAAGCTGAGATCGCCAGCGCTGAAGCCGATCTCGCGTCAGCCCGCCTGACGCTGGCCGATGCTGAGGAGACGCTGGCGGGTATGACGATCGTCGCTCCCTTTGATGGCGTGGTGGCGGCCGTCCACGTGCAGCCGGACGAGGTTGCTGGTGGAGCGGTTATCGACCTGGTCGATCTGGACAATTTGCAAGTTGTTTTGCAGGTAAATGAAGTTGACGTTGGCAACCTGGCTGAGGGACAGGAAGCGACGATCACGTTACCCGGTTTCCCCGGCGTGATGATCCCAACCGAAGTGGCCACTATCGCCGCTGCCGCGCGTTCCGCAGCCGGTGGCGGGACAGTCTCCTATGACGTCCGCCTCAACCTTCCCCCGACTGATTTACTGCTTCTGGAGGGCATGACCGTTGACGCCTCGCTCGTGACGGCCCAGAAGAAGAACGTGTTGCTTGTGCCGAATGGGGCGATACGAGTCGATAGGACCACCGGCACCTACAGCGTGCAGCGCGTGCCGGCAGACGGAACGGCTGCCGAAGAGGTTGTTATATCTATCGGACTTCGTGACATGAATTATACCGAGGTGACCAGCGGGCTTGTGGCCGGCGATCGTGTCCTGATCGCTAATGTAACCCAGTCCCAACTGCAACCGGGCGGCGGCGGCCTGTTTGGAGGTCGTTAGGATGGAGACAAACAAGATGAACAATATATGGCATCGATATAAGAAATGGATCATTAGCGGGATTGTGATTCTGGTGCTCGCTGCCGGAGGGTTACTATTATCGGGCCGGCTCGCCACCTCAGGAAGGGGTGTTTCCGCCGGTACGACGCGGGCGAAAGTAACAGTGGGAGATATCGTCGATGATGTTTCAGCCGGCGGCGAGGTGGTGGCTGGGCGCGCCGTTGCCCTGTCGCTCATGACCAGTGGCACCGTAGCTGAGACGCTGGTCAAAGTCGGCGATCATGTCAGCGCCGGAGACGCCTTGCTGCGGCTGGAAACGGCCGAACTGGAGCGGGCTGTGACCCAGGCGGAACAAGCCGTGATCGTCCAGGAAGCCTCCCTGGCGACGCTAATCGCCGCACCGGCGGCCGCGCAACAAGCTTCGGCCGAAGCCGATGTGCGCAGCGCACAAGCGCAACTTGATGATCTGCTCGATGGGCCGAGCACGGAAGAGCTTGCCGCCGCTGAAGCCAATCTGCATGCCGCGCAGGCCGACTTGGGCGCGGCCTCGGCCCGATTGAATAGCGCGGCAGCGCCGGCTGATGAAAACGCTCTGCGCGCGGCTCAGATCGCGCTAGACACAGCGCGCGCCGTGGCCACCACAGCTGCCGAGCGGCATAGCTCTATTCTGGTAACCGAGCCAAACCAGTTCCTCGATGCCGATACTCTGGCACAGATGGAGAAGCAGGCCCGCGCCGCCGCTCAACAAGCTAATGCTGACCTGATGACGGCCCAACAAACTTATGACGCGTTGGTGAACGGTAATCCTTCGTCGATAGCTGCCTCTCAGGCGTCAGTCGCCTCGGCCGCGGCCCAACGTGACGCTGCCCAAGCGAAGCTTGATTCGCTGCAGGCGGGGCCGTCGGATGCCGATGTTGCCGCCGCGCGTTCATCACTGGCCCAGGCCGAATGGCAACTGGAGCAACTTGTGGCCGGGCCGACGGCGGCCAGGATCACCTCGGCTGAGATAGCTGTTGAGCAAGCCCGTATTCGCTTGGAGCGATCCGAGCGTACCCTGGCGGAGGCAACACTACTGGCGCCGTTCGACGGCGTGATCACCGCCGTCAATGTACAGCCGGGTGAAGCAGCCGCTGGTGTGGTTATCGAGATAGCCGATCCGAACAGCCTGGAGCTGGTGTTACAAATTGACGAGATCGACATGGCCCAAATCGCGCCGGGACAGATCGCTGAGGTCACGATGCAGGCATGGCCCAGCGAGACGCTTTCGGCCGAGGTGGTGGCGATCGCTCCCCGACCTGTTTCTGGCGGAGATCTGGTTGTATATGAAGTTTACTTAAGATTGGGTCGAACGAATCTGGCCTTGCGTGCGGGTATGACCGCCGACGCCACTTTGACCACCGGCGAACTGACCAACGTGTTGCTGCTGCCCAGCGAGGCTATTGAGGTTGATCGGGGTAGCGGAACCTATCGCGTGCAGCGAGTTACGACCGCATCGAACGGCGAAGAGATTATCGAGGTTGTTAAGATTACCGTTGGCCGGCGCAGTGGCAACTACACCCAGATCACCGGTGGATTGGCCGCGGGTGACGAGGTTGTTATTAATCGAAACCTTCCGGCAGCAGTTGACAATCTGCCGGGTAATGGGCTATTCGGTGGGGCGGGGAACTAGAATTTAACCTCAGGAATAAATAGCTATGATCCGCATGAGAAATATTACCAAGACATTTCATATGGGCGAGACTGAAGTTCATGCCCTGCGCGGTCTTGACCTGGATATCGGCGATGGAGAATTCGTCGCCATCATGGGGCCATCAGGCAGTGGTAAAAGCACACTGATGAACATCCTCGGTTGCCTCGACATACCTACTAGTGGCGAATATCTGCTGGGCGGTGAGGATGTCAGTAGCTTGACGGATGATGAACAGGCGCGCATACGTAACAGACGTATCGGGTTCGTCTTCCAGCAATTCAATTTGTTGCCGCGCACCCCGGCGTTGAAACAGGTGGCCCTGCCCTTAATGTATGCCGGTTATGACCGCACCGATCGGATGGACCGGGCTGCCGAGGCGTTGAAACGAGTTGGTCTGGGCGATCGGATGCACCACAAGCCGGATGAACTCTCCGGTGGCCAGCAACAACGTGTTGCCATCGCTCGCGCCATCGCCACGGCTCCGACCATCATTCTGGCCGATGAGCCAACTGGTGCACTGGATACCGTCACCGGCGACGAGATTCTGGATATCTTTCAGGAGTTGCACGCACAGGGCAATACTGTCATCGTCATCACTCACGATCCGGATGTGGCGGCTCGCACCAACCGCACTATCTGGATTCGCGACGGGTTGGTCGTCGAGCATCGTTCGCCCGACAACGGGAGTATGTCGTCATGAATATGAGAGAGAGCCTGCTTTCGGCAATCGATAGTCTACGGGCCAATAAATTACGAGCTGTTCTAACCATGCTGGGGGTTATCATTGGCGTAACTGCTGTCATTGCCTTACTCAGCATCGGCAATGGTGTCAGGTCTTCCATCAATAGCGAGATCTCGGCTATCGGTACAAACCTTATCATGATCTCTACCAACACTCGCAACAGCGACGGTTATGCGACGCTCAGCCTGTCGGATGTGGGGGCGCTGTCCGACCCGTTGCGCGCCCCGGATGTTGAGCAGATTGCCGCGTCCGTGCAGACTTCCGCGGCGGTAACGGCCGGCAGTAACAGCGCCCGCCCGTCTATCATGGGCGTCACGGCCAATTACTTCATGATTAATAATCTCGATGAATTCGAGGCCGGTGATGGATTAACACAGACCGACATTGATACCCGGGCGCGGGTAGCCGTGCTCGGGTTGGGCCTGGCCGGCGATCTGTTTCCCGATAGCTACCCGGTTGGTCAGGTGGTCAAGATCGCCGGCACAAGCTATGAAGTCGTTGGCGTGCTGACAGCCTCGGGAGGCGGCTTCAGCAATACCGATGATAGTCTCTACGTGCCCATCTCCACCGCCCAGAACCGCCTGAGCAATAGTCGGACTCGCAGCGGCGAACGGGCGGTCAGCAGCATCATCGCCACATCGGC
Source organism: Promineifilum sp. (assembly GCA_019454405.1). Taxonomy (GTDB): domain Bacteria; phylum Chloroflexota; class Anaerolineae; order Promineifilales; family Promineifilaceae; genus Promineifilum. The sequence goes on along the minus strand of JACFOH010000036.1, from coordinate 2,579 downwards.
CTCGGCCGAGCGGAATACCGCCGCGCTGGAACAGATCGCTGAAGTTCTGCGCCAGGAGCATCATATCGTCTATGCCGACGATGATGACTTTAGCCTCATAAGCCAGACCGACTTACTGGACACCTTTAATCAGATCACTGGCATGCTGACAGCCTTCCTGGGGGCTATCGCCGGCATCTCGCTGGTAGTGGGCGGTATTGGTATTATGAATATCATGCTGGTGTCGGTGACGGAGCGGACGCGTGAGATCGGTATCCGCAAAGCTGTCGGCGCGCTGCGGCGCGATATTCTCACCCAGTTCCTGATAGAGTCGATAGTACTCAGCCTGACAGGCGGCCTTATTGGCATTTTTCTGGGTTGGCTCATCTCATGGGGCGCGGGTAACCTGATTGGTCTGTCGGCGCCCCTTGATGTGATGACCGTGCTTATGGCTGTTGGCTTTGCCGTTGGCGTAGGGATTGTCTTTGGACTATATCCGGCATGGCGGGCGGCAGGCTTGCGGCCAATTGAAGCGTTGCGGTATGAGTGACGCCAGGAAAGCCCCCGGACAGTCGGTGCCTTCCAGATAGTTGACCGATGTATCCTCCTGCTGAAGAGATGCGGGAGATCGAGCAATGCCATTATAATGGAGAGATATGAGGCGAATTCTGGTCGTGGATGATGACCGCGAGGTGGTGCGCCTGATTCGCGCCTACCTGGAGCAAGCCGGTTTCGACGTGTTCGCTGCCTACGACGGCGAGACAGCTATCCACTCCTTGCGCCGCGATCAACCCGACTTACTCTTGCTCGACTTGATGTTACCCGGGCGCGATGGTTGGGAGATCACACGCCTCGTCCGTAGCGATCCGGCGCTGGCTCACATCCCCATTATCATACTCACTGCTCGCGTCGACGATACCGACAAAATCGTCGGCCTGGAACTGGGGGCAGATGACTACGTCACCAAACCCTATAACCCGCGTGAGGTTGTGGCTCGTGTGCGGGCGCGGTTGCGTCAATCGGGCAGCATGCCGCCTGTCCTTCGCGTTGGCGAGCTGGAAATAGATGTGCGGCGGCGCGAAGTATGGGTGGCCGGGCGTGCCGTCGAGCTGACGCCAACCGAATTTGCCCTGCTGCGAGTCTTTATGGAGCAGCCGGGCTACGTGCTGACTCGAGAGGAGTTGATGCGGCGAGGATTAGGGTTTGATTTTAAAGGAGTAGACCGCACACTCGATAGTCATATCCGCAATTTGCGCAACAAATTAGAGCCCGATCCGGCCGCGCCGATTTATATTCAGACGGTTTACGGCGTCGGCTATCGCCTGGCTGAGCAAATCTCATGAACCGGTTATGGATTCACTTCACCCTGGTGATTATCGGCATTCTGCTGATGATGATCATAGCTCCGTTATTTCTGGGGCCATTTATATCCAGCCTACAGTCGGAGCGGGTTGCCAATCCGGTTGTCGAGGAATTCTTCCAGAATATGCCCCCTGATGAACGGGCTGACCTGGAGCAACATATCTTCGGTGTCGTGCGAGGAATCATCCTTCGTACATTGATTATCGTTGGCGTGACGGGAATGATCGCTGGGATTATCCTCAGCCGGATGCTGTCAGCCCCGCTGCAAGCGTTGGCTGACGGGGCACGAGCTATTGCCGGGCGCGATATGGCTCACCGTGTGCCCGTTCGTGGCAGCGTCGAAATGCGCGTCGTAGCTGAATCGTTCAACGAGATGGCTGGACAATTGGAACGATCTGAAGCCGTGCGCCGGCAACTGCTGGCTGACGTGGCTCATGAATTGCGCAACCCGATTCACGTGCTACGCGGTAATTTACAGGCCATCCTCGATGGCGTCTACCCGTTGAACGAGGAAGAGGTATCACGATTGCTGGGACAGACGGAGCATTTGGCCTGGCTGATTAACGATCTGCATGAACTATCGCTGGCCGAAGTACACCAGTTACCGCTCCATAAACAGTCAATGAATCTGGGCGAACTGGTGAAAGATGTGTCCGCCACTTTTCAGCTATTGGCCGTAGCTCAAGGGGTTGAGTTGCGCGTGGAGTTGCTGGGCACGCCACCAGTAGTCGAGGTCGATCCCGACCGGGTGCACCAAATGCTCCTGAATTTATTGAGCAACGCATTACGCCATACAATGGCCGGCGGCCATATTCGCGTTTCAGTGGGGACGCGCGCTGGGCAGGCCGAGGTCGCCGTGAGCGACGATGGTGCGGGAATTTCAGCAGATCAACTATCACAGGTTTTTGACCGCTTTTCCCGTACCGACGCCTCGCGCGATCGGGAATCGGGTGGGGCCGGATTGGGACTGGCAATCGTCAAAGCTATTGCCGAGACACATGGCGGCAATGCCCGCGCTGAGAGCGCCGGGCCTGGCCGGGGCAGTATCTTCATTGTTACATTGCCGATCAAGGGATCGTAGATTACGATTGTTCCGGGTGAAGTGAATCGAGATCACGTTGCCTGGATATGACTATTACCTCTTCATTCTCTCGCGGCCGCTTATGGGCCGCCCTACGCCCCAACCATCGCGGGCTGTGGACGGTCGTCGCTGTCCTTATCGCCGCCGCCCTTTATCT
>JACFOH010000118.1 GCA_019454405.1 Promineifilum sp. | reverse complement strand
CGGGGAGGAGAGGAGTTTATGACAGAGAATATCAAGATATCCGATTTGCAACTGGACGATCACAACGCCAACAAAGGCGGCGAGCGCGGGACGTATATGATCCGCCGGTCACTGGAGCGGCTGGGCGCGGGCCGCTCGATTCTGGTCGACAAGAACGGCAAGGTCATCGCCGGGAACAAAACACTTGAATCGGCGGGCGATGTTGGAATCGACGATGTCATTTTGGTACGGACGCGCGGCAATCAACTGGTCGCCGTCATGCGCGAAGACCTCGACCTTGACGACCCGTCGGGCGAGGCGCGCCAACTGGCATACGCCGATAATCGAGCCGGAGAAGTGTCGCTAACATGGGATGCGGATGTACTGGCGGCGGATATTGCCGACGGGGTGGATTTGTCAGATTGGTTCAAGCCGTTGGAATTGTCGGCAATTCTAGTCGGCCTTGGGATGCCTGAGGATTGGACCGAATATGACGAAAGTGCCGCCGACGATGTGAAGTTTAACGAATGTCCTAGTTGCGGGTATAAATGGCCAAAGTAGATTATCCGGCTCATCTGGAAGCGATGTGGCAATTGCATCTTGCGCCACGTGAGGCAAATGCCCCAACGGTCATATCGACGTTTGCAGGCGCGGGCGGCTCGTCTCTCGGCTATAGTATGGCCGGGTTCCGTGAATTGTTGGCGGTTGAATGGGACGATAACGCCGTGGAGACGTTCCGGCTAAATTTCCCCGGCGTGCCTGTCTATCATGGTGACATTGCCAAGCTGTCGGTTGATGAGTGCCTCGACATGGCCGGGATTGCGACCGGCGATCTTGACGTGCTGGACGGCTCGCCGCCGTGTCAGGGATTCTCGACGGCGGGCAAACGTCAACTTGACGATCCGCGCAATCAGCTATTCCGCGAGTACGTGCGCCTGTTGCGTGGTTTACAACCGAAGGTGTTTGTTATGGAGAATGTTAGCGGCATGGTCAAGGGCAAGATGAAACTTGTTTTTGTCGAAATCCTTA
>JACFOH010000014.1:50755-60677 GCA_019454405.1 Promineifilum sp. | reverse complement strand
GGAACCAATCGACCGTCTTTTTTCGTCTGATGACTATGCAGAACAATCTTCAACCTCCCGTTCAACACATCCCCGCCACCCCACCGCCGGCGCGCCAGAAGCGCGGTTGCGGTTGTGCGGCCGGCGCTATTCTGGGCGTCATCGCCTTGATCCTGATTCTTGTGGTTGGCGGCGCGGCCGCGGCCGGCGGCGTCATCTATTCCAGTTGGTCACGCGAGATGGAGTCGGGCATCGCCGCGCTAGAGACGGCTCGCGATCGCGAGACCTTCGAGACAACCCAGATTTTGGACCGCAACGGAGTAATGCTGTGGGAGATTTTCGGCGAAGGCAAGCGCACCGCTATCCCGCTGGACCAGATTCCGCTCGACCTCATCCACGCCACCATCGCCGTAGAAGACGACACCTTCTATGAGAACAACGGCCTCGACGCTCCGTCGCTGGCGGCGGCCCTTCTGGCCAACGTACGCAACCCCGAAGAACGGCCGGTGGGCGGTAGCACCATCACCCAGCAGCTCGTCCGCCACATCGCCTTCGACTATGAAGAGCGCACTTCTGTATCCTACAACCGCAAGGTGAAAGAGATCGTCCTGGCCTGGCGAATGAACCGGGATTTCACCAAGGACGAGATCCTGGGGATGTACCTGAATGAGATCTACTATGGCAATCTGGCTTACGGCATTGAGGCGGCGTCCAACACCTACTTTGGCAAGAACGCCTCGGCGCTCACGCTAGCGGAGGCCAGTTTCCTGGCCGGGTTGCCACAAAGTCCGGCCGAACTGGACCCGTTCTCCAATCTCGAAGGGGCCAAGCAACGCCAATGGCTGGTGCTCAACCTGATGATCGGCGACGGCTTCATCGACCGGGCGCAAGCCGAGGCGGCCTACCTGGAGCCGCTCAACTTCGTGGCCCAGGAAGTGAGTCTGGAGGCGCCGCATTTCGCCATCTACGTGCGCCAGTTGCTGGAAGAACAATACGGGGCCGAGCTGGTTGCCAATGGCGGTCTGCGGGTGACGACGACGCTGGACATGGATTTCCAGCGACTGGCCGAGGGATTGGCGCGGCAACATATCGACGCTATGGATCCAGCCAAGAACATGACCAATGCCGCGCTGGTGGCGATGAAGCCCGGCTCGGGCGAGATTCTGGCCATGCTGGGCAGCGTGGATTATCGCAATGAGGCCATCGACGGCCATGTCAACGTGACTCTGTCGCCGCAGCAACCGGGTAGCGCCATCAAGCCATTGACCTACGCCGCCGCACTGTCGCCCACTGACCCCAATGGGCCTGCCGGCGGGGAGCCGCGCTGGTCGGCGGCCGATATCCTGTGGGATGTGCCGGTGAAATACGAGCAGTTTGGCGGCCCGGCCTATGTTCCGGCCAACTATGACAACACCTTCCACGGGCCGGTACGGTTGAGGGCGGCGCTGGCCAACAGCTATAACATCCCCGCCGTGCTGCTGTTGCAAGACATTACCGTGCCGCGTCTGCTGGAGTTCGGCCGCGCGCTGGGCCTCGAGTCATGGACCGGCGATTCCAGCCAATACGGCCTGTCGCTGACACTGGGCGGCGGCGAAGTGACACCTCTGGAACTGACAACAGTCTACGCGGCTCTGGCCAACGGCGGCCTGAAGGTCGCCCCGGTGGCCATCCTGCGCGTGGAGCGCACCAACGGCGAGGTGCTCTATGAGTATCAGCCGGGCGAACAGCAGCGAGTCATCGACCAACGCGTCGCCTACCTGATCAGCGATATCCTCGACGACGACCGGGCGCGCATCCCGGCCATGGGATCGCCCAACCCAATGGAGTTGCCCTTCGCCGCGGCAGCCAAAACGGGCACGACCAACGACTTTCGCGATAACTGGACGATGGGCTACACGCCGGGTCTGGTCGTGGGCGTATGGACGGGCAATACCGACAACAGCCCCATGACCAGCGTCAGCGGCCTCGAGGGAGCCGCCCCTTTGTGGAGCAGCTACATGCAGGGAGTCTATAGCAACGGCGGGCTGGTGGCGCGGCTCGGCGCGAATGGGTCGATGCCGCCGATGGAGTTTGTCCGACCGGCGGGTATTGTCGAGCGCCCGTTGTGCGCACTGGCCTCGGCGGCCGTCGGCTCGGCCGATTGCCAGCCCGAGGGCAGCGAGTTGTTCCTGGAAACGCCGCTATCGCCCACACCGATGCCGCCAATGGACCAGCCCGCGGTAATTTGGGAGAAGCTGGACCCAGCCGTATGGCGCATCATGGCCGTGCCGTTGCCGCCGCCGGACCCCGAGCTGACGGCGCTCATCCCGCCGGAGCAACTGGAGGATCAGCTTCCGCCACAGATTTTCTGTCATCTCGTTGAGGGAACATTGCTGGATACGCTGCCGCCGGAGGCCGCGCCACAGATCTTCCTGACGCCGCCGCGCAACGAGGAGAGCCTGAAGCCGGCCCATGAGTGGGCACAGGCCCACAACATCGCCATCCTGCCGGCGTCAGTCTGCACCGAGGAGTTGTTGGCGCAGGAAGACCTGACCGGGCAAGGCGTCGTCTGGCGCATCACCTCCCCAGCCAACGGGGACACCGTCAGCGGCAACATTCCTATCATCGGCACGGCCAGCTTCGATCCCGCCGTGGTGCAGTTCTATAAAATCGAACTGGGCATTCCCAACGGGCCTGATATCCAGTGGTTGACGCTGGGCGAGACACACAACACTCCGGTGGTGAACGGGGTGCTGGAGGTGCTACAGGCCGAGGCATTGCCGCCGGGACTTTACTACTTGCGGCTGATCGTAGTTCAGGACAGCAACTATGTGGGCGAACCGTATACGATACAGATCACGATTGAATAACGTATGACGGACTAATCGGACAGGCGCACAACATTCTGTGGTCGCGCCGGAGCCTCCAGGGTTCATGGGCAGCAGCGGGGCGAATATTGCAACGACAACAATGTTAAATATCCGCCCCGCGAGTTCCCCACACCTCCTTAATCACCTGCTGTACAGAGGCCGGGAAGGCCCACATGTCGCGATCGCCGCGCTTCTCGCGCGTGATCAATCCCTGGATCAGTAGCTGGCTCAGCGCGGTCAGCGTCGTCGAGCGGGACAGCCCGCATTGAAAACCGATCTGGCGTGTCAGGGCGGGCAGCGGCATCAGCCCCATCGTTAACACAATCTTCAGCTGGGTGCCGGACAGCTGGCGCACCAGTGTCTCCAGTTTCATGGGATCCAGTTCGTAGTCGTTGTTCAAGGGTTCCTCCTGTCGATAAGCGCTCAGATCGACCCCCACCGGCAGGAGGTTGTCCGGCAAATTGAAATATTCCAATGTCTCCCGATAGAACGACGAATATTTAAAGTAGTCGGCGGCGCTCGACTGTTGCATGGGATCGTCACCGAAGTAATCTATGACCGACTGTCGCAGGACCGCCAGCAGCAGGCGGTAGATGGGCGGCAAATTGCCGGGAATATCGATATCCATCAGGTTTTGAACAGGGAGGTCCGCTGCGTTACCGGGTTTATCGTCGCTATCCGTCGCCATCAAAGGTATGCACCTCGCGCAATTTATGAACATTGTATATAAAAATAGAACATTAGTGCTATTCAATTTTCGACACCTGCGCGAAAATGGTTACAATCGGCGGCGATGGTGAGTTATCACGCGCAACGAACACCGCCGATCGAAGGCGAAGAAGGCCGGCGCTACCAGCTATTCAAACAATCGGATCGGCCGCTATTGCTGGCTCGGCGAATCGACGCCCCTTCGGCTACGGAACCGCCCCAGGTGCGCTTCTCTCGGGCTAACAGCGCTCGCGTAGCCACCATGGATTTGCCGCGCCCGACCGACCGCCGGCCCGACAAGAAGCAGCGTTACGCCGTCATCTACGAGCACGCCGTCTACGCCCTGATCACCACCATGGATCTGTCCGGCGGCACCAGCCCATTGTTTCCACGGCCGCCGGCGTCGAACAAATTCGATCGGCTAGTGATCGAAGTCGAAGGCCACCATTGGTTGGGGTTGTGCCCGGCAGCCGGGCAGGACGGGCCGCCGCTGACTCTCTACGACATGGTCGCGGCCGATCTGCCGGCGACCGTCGACGTCGAGTCGGCCGATCTGCCGGAGCCGATCGGCTTCATCGAGGCAGGCGAGGGCGAAGGCGACTACGACCTGACATTGCCCGCCGGCCGCCTTACGCAAGAGGGAGTGGTAGCTCTGGCCCTGGTGTACCTGGTTGATAACCAGTACTAGCCGATCAGCGGCGTTCTATTCCTCGAATTTCCCTGGATAACCGCGAATCTTGGCCCGCAACACGTCCTGACCATCAGGGCCAATGACGCGGCCATGCAGCCAAACCCACCCTTTGTCACTGACCTCGGCGATCTCCGATTCGGCCGTCACTGTGTCTCCGATATAGACCGGCGCGAGAAACTCAAACGACATCTCCGTGGCCAGAAATGCCCACAGACCACCCATATGCGTCAACAGGCTAGCCGTTAGCAGGCCAGGGACGATGCGCCGGCCGAAGCGTGTCTGGGCGACGTAGGCGTCGTCGGTATGGTATGGATTCATATCCCATGTCACGCCAATGAATAGTGCGGCGTCGGCTTCGGTGAGCGTGCGGGTGAAGGCGACTTTTTCGCCCACCTGCGTGACGCGGAGTGTGCGACGGGGGAGGAGAGGAGTTGGCATAAGTTGGCTCCTTATATTCATTCAATGGAATGATGGTTGAGATAGCCCATTATATAGGCCATATGCGTTATCACGAAAGACGATCTTCTGCTCCTTTCAATGGGCATAGAATGGAACGCAGGCTTTCCAATCTATCGTGACACATGTGAGCGGCGAGGGTTTTTTCGCCCCAATCCGGGAAACCTATGTCCGTTGCATACTATCGTATTTATGGGCTTTTGTTCCACAGATGAGTTGATGATTACTGACAAAGCCGGCGCGTGACGGTACAATAACAGTATGTCGTTCCGTCAGATGCTCCCCTTCCTGTTTCTGAACGTCGTCGTGTCCGCCCTGGTGGTGTTGTCCATCCTGTTCTGGTGGGACAGTCGGGACCAGCGGGCCGAAGCGGCAGTCAAATCAACGGCAGCGGCCATCACCGCCGGAGAAATGCCCACGCCCAATATCGCCGCGCCGCCCACGGGAGCCGTCCCGGTCAATGCCCCGGTCGAGGCCGGCAGCGACCAGCCAGTCACTCACACCGTTCAGGCAGGCGAGACGCTCAACATTATCAGCCAGCGATACGACGTCAGCATTGACGACATCATGCTCGTCAACGGGCTGGACAACCCTAACTTCATCGCTGCCGGCCAAACGCTGGTCATCCCGATAGGTGGCGTCCCCGAACCGACGCCTGTGCCCACCGAGACGATGGTGGCCCTGCCCTCGCCCATCCCCACCGAACCGGCTGCCGCCGGCGGGGGACAAATCGGCGTCGCGGCCGTTCTTGATCCCGGCGTCCTCGAAACAGAGTCTGTGGAGCTGGTCAACAACGGCGCTCAGGCGCAATCCCTGGAAGGCTGGAAGGTACGCGACGAGGACAGCAACGTCTACACCTTCGGCAACGTCAGCATCTTTGACGGCGGGGCGAGCATCCGGCTTTTCACGCGGGCGGGCGATGATACCTTCCGCGAACTGCACTGGGGGCTGAGCGCGCCCATCTGGCGCAGCGGCGAGACGCTAACCCTCTGGGATGCAAGCGGGCAGGTCGTCGCCACTTTTGTCGTTCCATAAGTAAACCACAACGGAGGTGTAATCATGCGCGGATTAGTTAGCCCAAAAGGCGAACAGTTCGGCTATGTCATTGGCGATACCCTCTACACGATGGATGACGAGCCGACCGGTCGTTTGCGCGGCGAGTTCATCGTCAACATGGCCGGCGATCCCATCTGGCGGCTCGTCGGCGACGGCGTTTACTCCCTCAACGGCATGGAGACCATCGGTTATCTGACCAGTGAACGGTCCGAGAACTATAATTACTAGCGGGCAGTTGATCCTTGGAAAGCTTACGATACTCCTGATCCTTCGATCCGGTGTCAAATGCGTAAGATGTCCACTCTAGTGTATAAGGTGACAATATATGAGATTAGGCGCACACATCAGCGCGGCCGGTGGGGCGTTCAAGGCCTTTGAGCGCGCTCGCGAGGCCACTTGTGACTCGTTCATGATCTTCACCAAGAGCAACCGCCAATGGGCGGCCAAGCCACTCACGGACAAGGAGATCGCGCTCTACAAGGCCGCCGCGGCCGAATATGCCGACCTGTACCCGGTCTCCGTTCATGCCGCCTACCTGATCAACGTCGCCTCGCCCGACGAGGCGCTCTGGGAGAAGTCCTACCAGGCGCTGAAGGACGAGATCGAGCGGGCGGCCGCGTTGGGCATCGGCATGGTCACCTTCCATCCCGGCTCCTACACGGCGGGCGACGAGGAGGCCGGGCTGAGCGCTATCGCTCGCGCCCTGCGCCGGCTACTGGACGAGACGGACGAGACCACGCCCGACACGGACATCTGCCTGGAGACGATGGCCGGACAGGGAACGAATCTGGGCGGCAGGTTCGAGCATCTGGCCGCTATCATCCAGCAAGCAGGACCGCATGAACGGTTGCGCGTCTGCTTCGACACCTGCCACGTCTTCGCTGCCGGCTACGACATCCGCACGCCGGAGGCTTACGCGGCGACCATGGCCGAGTTCGATCGCGTGATCGGCCTCGATAGGGTCCGCTGCTTCCACTTCAACGACAGCAAGCACGGCCTGGGCGAAGGCAAGGATCGCCACGAGCATATCGGCCGCGGCCAAATCGGGCTGGAAGGGTTCGCGAACTTCGTCAACGACCCGCGCTGGGCCGGTTTCGGCGCTTATCTGGAGACATTGCCGACTGAGGAGGCCGAAGACGGCACGACGATCGACATGAACCAGGTAAATCTGCAAACCTTAAGAGAATTAAGAATCACGGATTAGAAATCAGGAATCAAGAGCATGTTCATCGTCGACTCTCATCTCGATCTTGCTTACAATGCCATCGTCAAGGGGCGGGATCCGCGCCTGGGCGTGGCTCAAATTCGCGCCAACGAACCGCCGCCGGTCAAGAATATCGCCACGGTGGGCCTGCCGGAGATGCGGCGGGCGGGCATCGGCCTCATCTTCGGCTCCATTTTTGTCTCACCGGCCAGCGCGCCGTTCGAGCGTGACCCCCACGAGTTCACCTACGAGACTCCGGAGCAGGCCCACAAACTGGGCATGGACCAGATCGACTACTACCGCCGTCTGGTCGATGAGGAGGAGGATTTGCGCCTGGTCACAAACACGGCCGAACTGGACGAAGTCGTGCGCAGCCATGAGGAAGGCCGGAAGCCGCTATTGGGCATCGTGATCCTCATGGAAGGCGCGGACCCCATTCGCCGGCCGGAAGAGGTCGCCCTGTGGTACGAGCGCGGTGTGCGGCTCATCGGCCCCGCCTGGGACGACACTCGCTATTGCGCGGGGGCGTGGCGCGACAGCAAGCAGGGGCTGACCGATGACGGCCGCGCCTTGCTCGAAGTAATGGCCGATCTGGGCATGGTCCTTGATCTGACCCATATGAGCGAGGTAGCCACATTCCAGTCGCTCGACAGCTACCCGGGGCCGATCGTGGCCACCCATGCCAACGCGCGGGCCATCGTGCCCACCGAGCGCCAGCTCAGCGACCGACAAATCAAGCTCATCGGCGAACGTGACGGGATGATCGGGGCGGTGCTATGCAACAGCTTCCTGCGGCCGAACTACGTGCGTAACGCCAAGGAGAGCGTGCCTGTGTCGCAACTGGTAGCCCACATGGATCATGTCTGCCAGGTGATCGGCGACGCGCGGCATTCGGGCATCGGCAGCGACCTCGACGGCGGCTTCGGGATGCTCGATATCCCCGACCCGATGGACAGCATCGCCGACATGCCCATGATCGCCACAGGATTGCAGGAGAAGGGTTACGGCGAGGCCGATATCGCCGGGATCATGGGGATGAACTGGGTAGAATTCCTGCGACGGGTCTGGTGAGCGACGGCATAGCAACGAGCTAAACGGCCGGGCGCGGCTGAAGGGCAGAAGCCCCACAGCCGTCACAGCGCATACCGCGAGATCCGCTAATACCCCGCCCTCATATCGACTGTGTTGGCCATGATCCGCCCGGCGGCCGCGTCGTTGAGCATCCCGGCCACCATCGTCATGAGCAGTCGGGGGGTATCGTCGGTGGCGTCGGCGCGATGGGGACTCATGATGACGTTATCCAACTCGTGGAATGGATAGGCGGACGGCGGCCAAGCCACGCCGCCGGTCTCGTCGGCCGCGTAGTTGTACCAGACGTCGATGCCCGCGGCACAGAGAGGCCCATTGAGCAACGCGTTGTAGAGCGCGGATTCATCGACGACGCGGCCACGACCGATGTTGACCAGAACGCTCCGCTCGGGCAGTTTGGCCAGCTCGGCCGCCCCCAGCAAGCCCGTGGTCTCCGGCGTCTGCGGCAGGCAAACGATCACCGCGTTGGATCGCGGCAGCAGGTCGGGCAATGCATCTGCGGGATAAATCTCGACACCATCTTCCATCACGGGAGCGGTCAGGCGGCGGCGCGTGGCCAGGACGGTCATACCCAGGGCGCGGCAGACGCCGGCCACATGGCGGCCGATAGCGCCATAGCCGAGGATGAGTGCGGTCTTGCCGTGTAGCAGCACAGCCGGCGTGTCGCGGGCGTATTGGGGGTGCCAGTCGCTGGAGCGCAAGGCATGATCATAGTGAACGGCGAACTTGGACGCGGCCAGCAGCAGCATCACGGCCGTCTCCGCCACCGGCACAGCGTTATGGTGCATGTTATGGACGGAGACATGGGGGAAATCGCGCGTCAGCGAGATGATATGGTTCGAGACGCCGGCGAAGGGCACGATCAGCGCGCGCAGATGGGGTGACGCAGCCAGTTGCTCGCGCGTCGGGCGGCCGGCGATGAGGATGTCGGTGTCATCAGGCGGTTGCGGCCCCTCGGTCACCTGAATATCAGGCATGAGCGCCTCACGCAGATAGCCGGATTCAGCGGGGGTGAGAATACGGTCAAAATGGGCATGGAGTGTGGTCATAGATCTTCACAAAAGGTTAGAGACAGTTCCTTCAGCCACTGGTCGGTCTGCGATGGCTGCCGGAAATGAATGACGTGCAGGTGGGCATATTCCGGTCGGGCGAGGTCGGCGGCCGTCTCTCGCCGGTGACGATTGTAGCTCGTCGCGGCGTACAGGAAGAGCGAATCGCGGCCGGCGAATTGGGTGCGAAATGACTCCCGGTTGCCGCCCCAGAGGGATTCGCGAAGGAGTATGCGCCGCATCGTACGGCGAAATAATCGCGGGTAGATGTGCTGGAGCGAATAATCCAGCCAGATCAGCGTGTCGGCTCGGGGCCAGACGACGGCGCGCACGCTGCTGTAGTTGCCGGCCACGACCCAGCGCACGCCGGCCAGCGCCTCGGCCACTCGCCGACGCAGAATGTCGACCGGCGCCGGCGTCCAGTTCGGCCCCCAGTTCAATGCGTCCAGATCGATGTAGTCACAACCAAGCGTGCCGGCCAGACGCTCGGCCAGGGTACTTTTGCCGGCGCCGGTACTGCCTATGATGCTGATACGCTCCATGAGGAATATAAATAAGGTCTCTCAAGCCGCTATGAGATATCCGCAATCGGATAGTCCATAAATTCATCAGGCGGCAGAATCAGGATCCCCTGGAATGGGTTCAGCGTCAGCAAGTCCATATCACCGCTGACGATCATGCTGGCCTTCCCGTCGACCGCCAGTTCAAGAAACTTGTCGTCATCAGGATCGCGGCAAGCCCGGATGGTCACTCGCGGTTCAATCAAAGTAGCTTCGCGAACATAGGCAGCCAGGAAACGCTGCCTATCTAACTCAGTTATGTATTTATTGAACTTGTCGCG
>JACFOH010000014.1:23073-50655 GCA_019454405.1 Promineifilum sp. | reverse complement strand
CAGCCAGGAAACGCTGCCTATCTAACTCAGTTATGTATTTATTGAACTTGTCGCGGCGGAGCACGTCGGCTAATTCGATCAATGTCTCCAATGAAACAAGCAATATACCTTTTGCGCGAGCGCGATCGAATGCGCGTCGGGAGACTGAATGTTTGAGAAGGAGCGCACTAACGACCGAGTTCGTATCAAACACAAATCGCGGTTCACTCATCTTCGAGAAGAGTTTCCAGGATTTCCGGCGTCAAACCGCGCGAGGTCGCTTCGTCGCTGATTTGATCCATGAGCCGGTTCATATCAGCAGTCGAGCTCTCAAACTCTCGAAGCCAAACATTGAACAACGTTCTTACCTTCTCTCGTGCATCCACAGGAGCATCAGCAAAGGCTTTCGCCGCTCGCTCATCTATTTCAATCTCGATCGTTGCTAATGTCATCGTATCACCTTGAATACATTGGCCTTCTCATATTCTACCATAGACTTCAGACTTCGGCGGCTAGCGGATATGTCTAGGGATGATAGCCCAATCGGACCGACACCCGCCCGGCGGCGGCGCGGACCTGTTCGCCGACAAGCGGCACACACTCGGCCGTGACGCGCAGCTTGGGGCCGGCAATGCTGAGGGCAGCCAGGACATGGCCGTCATGGTCGCGGATAGGCGCGGCGATGGCCACCAGGCCAACTTCCAGCGTCTCGTCGCCGATGCTGTAGCCACGCGCGCGAACCCGAGCCAGCTCGGCCCGTAATTCAGCGCGTGAGGTGATCGTGGCGGGCGTCACGGAGGGTAATGTCTGCGGCAACAGGGCAGCGACTGTCTCCTCCGGTAAATAGGCCAGCGTCAGCATCCCGGTCGATGAGGCGTGCAGCGGCCAGCGTCCGCCCAGGTTGGGCACGCCTCCCATGAGATACCCCCCGGCGATCTCGTCGATGACCAACATCTCGCCGCTGGACAGAATCTCCAGCGAGGCTGTCTCGCGAGTCTCCATGGCCAGCCGCTCCAGCTCGGGGCGAGCCACGGCGCGCAGGTTGTTGGCCCGCAAGGCGCGCCCGCCGAGAGCGACGATCTCCGGGCCGAGGACATAGCGCTCGCCGTCGGGGGCGCGGTCGATCATCCCCTCTCGCTCCAGCGCGGTCAGCAACCGGTAGGCAGTGGTTTTATTGAGGCCGGCCCAGCGAGCCAACTCCGACAACCCCCAGGTGGGGCGCTCGTCGTCAAACGCCTTGAGCAGCGTGATAGCTCGCTGGACGGCCTGAGTTCCGGGAACTGTGTCTGCGCCCATGTAGAGAGATTACTCTTCGCTTCCGTGCTCCTCGTGTCCGTTTCCCTTGCCCGTGTTGAGCCGCTCACGCGGCTTGTGAACCTCGATGGAGCCAACGCCCAGCGGCTGCCACTTCTGGGCGATATCGCCGCTGCGCAGGCGGTGCTCGGCGCCGCCACGAGCGTGCGTCTCGGAGAAGCCCGACGGCTCGATCGACATGCGCTCTCCTTCTAATAGAGCCAGCACGCCCTCCTGCCCCGGCTCCGGTCGCGCGGGAATGAGCGCTTCCTGGGCTTTGATCTCATACGGGTCATAGTCGAGCGGTTCGGAGTAGGTGGTGATGAATCCCTCGAAGTTGCGCAGCACGACCTTGCCCGGAGCCTGACTAATAACATAGTTGGGCATGACCGGAATCTTGCCGCCGCCGCCGGGCGCATCCACCACGTAGGTGGGTACAGCATAGCCTGAGGTATGGCCGCGCAGTCCCTCGATGATCTCGATGCCCTTGCTGACAGTAGTGCGCAGGTGGCCGGCGCCCTCCACAAGGTCGCACTGGTAGAGATAATACGGCCGCACGCGGATCTTTACCAGATCGTGCACCAGCTTGCGCTGAATAGCCACCGAGTCGTTGATCCCGGCCAGCAACACGCTCTGATTGCCCAGCGGCACGCCCGCGCGAGACAGGCGATCGGTCGCCGCGGCCAGCTCGGGCGTGATTTCCTTGGGGTGATTCACGTGGATATTGAGCCAGAGCGGATGGTATTTATCGACCATGTCGCAGAATTCGGGCGTGATGCGCATGGGCAGGAAAACGGGCACGCGCGAGCCGATACGGATAATCTCCACGTGGGGAATGGCTCGCAGACGGCCGAGGATCATATCCAGCAACTTGGGGGCCAGCACCATCGGGTCGCCGCCGGAGAGCAGTACGTCGCGAATCTGGGGCGTGCGCTCGATATAGTCGATCTGGGCGTCAAACTCGGCCCGGCTGAAGGTCTGTGTCGGGTCGCCGACGATGCGGCTGCGGGTGCAATAGCGACAATAGCTGGCGCACTGCGTGGTGACCAGCATCAACACGCGATCGGGATAGCGATGGACGAGACCGGGCACGGGCGAGTGTTTGTCCTCCGCCAGGGAGTCCTCCATCATCGACTCGAAGGGCACCATCTCGCGGTCGGTGGGGATGACCTGCTTGCGCACGGGGCAATGGGGATCGTCGGGATCGATCAGGCTGGCGAAGTAGGGCGTGATGTCGACGCGAAACAGACCCTTGGCGGTCAGGGCGCGCCGCTCCGACTCCGTCAGATTGATGATGCGGCCAAGTTCTTCAACGCTGTTCAGGCGATGGGCCATTTGCCAGCGCCAATCCATCCATTGTTCATCGGGGACGTCTTTCCAATAGGGGGCGCGGGTATGAACCGGGTCAGTCAGCGGGCTGGTAATGGGTCTGGGCATGGGATGTTCCTCATAATCTTGAAATTGAGATGCATATACGGGCTTGCAACGATGCGAACTGTCAATATCGGTTCACATCGTGAAACGCGGTTTCAATTATCGAGATTATACAAGGGGACGGCGAGCGCAACAAACGAGAAGCTCTCCGGTTTGGCTCTATTCGTAGGCCAACGCCTCGCGAATGGTCAATCGTGCGGCGTTCTCGGCCGGCAACCAGCAAGCTGCCAACCCGATGATGACCACCAGCGCCAGCCAGCCCAGCGCAGCCGGCGCCGAGAAGGCGAAAGCCAGCGGACTGCCCATCAGCGAGACGCCCATCACCCGGTCGAGGACAAGCGTCATCGGCACGGACAGAGCCACCGCCACGGCGGCGCTGATGAGCGCCACGGCCAACCCCTCGATAAGCACCATCCGCCGCAGCAACGGCCGCTGCGCTCCCATCGAGCGCAGGATACCGATCTCTCGCGAGCGTTCCATCACGTTAAGGGCCATCGTGTTGGCCAGCCCCAACCCGCCCACCAGCGCCGTCAGCCCGGCCAACGCCATCAGCAGCACCACCAGGGTGTTGAATTGCGCCTGAAGAGCTTCGCGGAAACTGGACGCCGTTCCGGCGTACGCGATGGGCATGCCGGCGTCATGATAGCGGCGAGTCAGCTCGCCGGCCACGGCCGCTTGCCGCGCGGGATCGCCGGAAGAGGCGCTGTCCAGGGAGACTATCAACCGCCCGGCCTGACCCGACATGCCTGTAGCGGCCTCGAAGTCGGCGTAGGGCATGTAGGCCCCGGCCTCGAACGGCCGCAGGCTGATGCCCACCAATCGCGCGTCGCTGTCGCGCAGACCATTGATGCGCAACGTCAACATATCGCCCACCGCCGGCGAGAAAGTGATCTTCTCGGCCTCATAGTTGATATAGAGGGGCACGGAATCATCGGCGTCATCCGCCGGCCAGTTAAGCCATCGTCCATCCCGGTTGGCGAAAGCGGCGATCTCCGTGGTTGCCGGCACGCCAAAGAGAGGCAGGCTGCTGCCCACGCGACCGTCGGGATAGACGCGGCGGGCGTCGGCTACGCCCCAGGTCTCCACGCGCTCAACGCCGTCGATGCCGGCCGCCTCTTCGGCCATGCGATCGGCCGGCTGCGGCTCGGCAAAATCGACCTGCACGTCGTAGGGGAATTCGCTGATCAGGATCTCGATGGCCTCGATCAGTCCCGACCGCAAACCGAACGTGGCGATAAATATCGCCCCGGCCAGGCTGAGGGCCGCCAGCGTCAGGACCAGCCGTATTTTGCGCCGGGCGATATTGCGCCAGGCAACCAGATAGGCGATATGCGAGACACGGGACGCGTCGTCGCCGTCCTTGCGCGGCTTGACCGGTGTATCCTGCACCGGCGATATCGCCTCGCGGACGGTCAGCCCGGCGGCGGCTCGCACCGGTCCCCAGGCCGCCAGCGCGGGAATGACCAGCGCTCCGGCCACCTGGATCAGCAACGTCTGCCACGGCAGGCCGAACGAGGGAATATCGAAGTTGAGTTGCCCGGCCAGGTAGCTACACTGGAACCAGGCCCCCATCAGCCCCAGCGGCACAGCCAACGCCAGCGCCAACAAACCGAAGATGAGCACCATCCGCCCGTACTGCCGGAATACCAACCCGCGACCACTACCCAACGTCTTCAGAACGCCGATAACCGGCACTTGCTGGGCGATAACAGCCGACATGACGTTAGTCACCAGGAAGGCGCTCAACAGCAGCGTCAGCCCGCCCAGGATGCCGATCATCAGCAGGCCGGTATCGACGTTGCCCTGCATCGGGTGGACGCCCGGCTCGGGGATGGTGGCCCGCGTCACGATGACGCCTTCGTCCTTCAGCCAGGCCGATACGGCCGTGACGACTGTCTCCACCGCGGCGCGATCGGGATCGCTCGCGGAGACGGTCAACTGTAACTGGTTGTATCCTGCGGGCAGGCCCAGCGCGGCGGCCGTGGCGGGCGTGATGTAGCCGTGGACGACGGGGTTGACCGTCGTGGGCGTAACGGCCAGATCATTGACGAAGCCGGCCACCGCCAAATCAACCGGATCGCCGCCGAGCAGTTGGATATTCACCATGTCATCCTGAGCGACGCCCAGCGCCGGCACAATCGAACGCTCCAGCAGCACGGTCCCCTCCGGCGGCGGGACGGCGGCGCCTGGCTGGCGGCTGAGCGTGCCGATGGTCGCCGCGTCAAAATCGGGCAAGACCCACAGTTGTAACGAGCGGGTCTCGCCGCCGGCCACCCGCAATTGGCCCATCGCCTCGCGCCGCAGTTCGGCCTCACGCACGCCCGGCAGCTCGGCCACGCGCCCGGCCAGAGATCCATCGACCCCGGACGCGTCAAAACTGGTCAGATCGAGGATCGCATAAGCGGGGTTCGTGCGTCGGTAGCCTTCGCGCAAGTCGGTGCGCAGGACGACGAAACTGGTCGCGGCCACGCCCGCCGCGGCTGTGCCGATGGCGATGGCCAGCACGACGAGGATCGTCCGCGATTTATAGAGCCACAAGTCTCGCAGAGTTTTAATCTGTAATGTATTCACGAGTTTCGTAGAGAAAACACAAGTCGGGGGCGAGGTTCTTCCGACGTTACAGCCTCGTCCGTCGCTCGGCGGCCGTGTCGCGCACGTCGGCCGCGAAATGGTGCGACGAACGCTGTAGCTGCTCGAACGCCGCCTGATCCAGCTCCAGCGCCTTCATCTCGCCCTTGCCGGCGGCCCGGACGGTAGCTGTGCGCCGCCGGTCGCCCATCAAGGCCAATTCCCCGAAATGGCGACCGGTCGTCAACCGGTCGATGAGCGTCTCGCGTCCGTCGGCCCGCGTGACGTAGACCTCCGCCTCGCCCTCCAGGATGAAGAAGAACGTGTCGCCCAGCGCGCCCTGGCGCAGAATCGTATCGCCGGGGACAAACGTACGCACCGGCGCGCCGGTCGTCAGCCGCCGCAGCTCTTCGCGGTCCACGTCATCGAGCGCGTCCACCTGGCTCTGTAACTGGCGCAGGCCGATGATGCCCTGCAGCTCGTCGCGCAACGAAGGAGAGTCGGCCACCAGGCCGTCGAACGTCTCCCGATCCAGCGCGGCCACGGCCGCCGGCGAATCGATGGCCGCCCGAACGGTGGCCTGACGCGGACGGCGACTGATGAGGGCCATTTCGCCGAAATATTGTCCCGCGGCCAGCCGGTCGACCAGCACCTCGTGGCCGTCGGGATGCTCAACGAACACCTCGGCCCGGCCGTCGGTCAGGATATAGAAATGCTCGCCCGGTTCACCCTGCCGTACAATGGCGCTGCCCGGCGTGAATACCGTCGGATTCACCCGGCGCTGTACCTCGGCCAACTGATCGTAGTTCAAGGCCGCCAGGGCGTGGACGACGTGCTCGTTGACCACTTCGCCGTCGGCGATCATCACCGAGCGGTCAGTGCGCGCGGCGCGAGCCTCGTCGTGGGTCACCATAATGATGGTTTTGCCCTCGGCCGCCAGGCGAATGAACAGGTTAAAGATGCTCTCGGCCGTGCGCGAGTCGAGGTTGCCGGTCGGCTCATCGGCGATGATCAGGCCGGGATCGTTGGCCAGCGAGCGAGCAATAGCGACCCGCTGCTGCTGCCCACCGGAGACGGCCGCCGGGAGCTTGTTGGCTTGGGCGGACATGCCCACCGTCTCCAGCAGTTGCATGGCTCGCTCGCGCCGTTCCGTCGGGTTATAGAGCCGGTTGATATCCATCGGCAGCATCACGTTTTCCACCAGCGTCAGCGTCGGCAGAAGCTGGAAGAACTGGAAGACGACACCCATGTGGCGACCGCGCCAGCCGGCCATCTGCTCCTCGTTGTAGGTATGCAGGGGGTCGCCGCCGACGTAGACCTCGCCGGATGTCGGCCGGTCGATGCCGGTGATCATGTTGATGAGCGTCGATTTGCCGCTGCCCGATTTGCCGATGACGGCCACGAATTCGCCGCGATTGACCTGCAGGTCGATGCCCTTCAGGGCGGTGAACTCTCCCGCCGGCGTGCGGTAGACCTTGACGAGACGGCGAGCGTTGACATAAGGCGATGAAGCAAGAGGTAGATTGTGATTATTGGGGGTCATAGCACTTTGCCCGCGTTTTTGCAGGCGGGAGCATAGCCTAAAATAATTTGTTTGCCTACAAAAAAAGAAACACGCCACAGCGCAATACGCCATGGCGTGTCATCCGAATCCCGCGAAACCCATTTTCCACGGAACCCACCCTCGGCGCGTCGCCTTTAAGCAGCGCCGGAGCGATATGCGATCAATCCGGAGTTGATTCCGGCGGGCGACTCGCCCGATAAAACATCATCAGGCCGCGACCAGTTCGTCGATACCGAAGTCGACGATGAGCTGCGCCACCCAGTCGGCGATGCGCTCATCGGTCATGCCTGGCTCGTTATCGTCGTCGAGCGGCAAGCCCAGAAATACGCCGTCTTCAACCGCCAATGAATGGTCAAACTGGTAGTCGCTGGCGTCGGTGAAACCCACCAGTTCCGCTCCGCGCTCTTCCAGCTTATGGCCGACCAGTCCCATCGCGTCGCAGTAGTTGTCGGGGTAGCCCACCGGGTCGCCCGGAGCATAGATGCCGACGCGCTTGCCGGTCAAATCCAGCCGGTCGAGCTGCTCGAATTTCGCGTCCCAATCGTCCTGAATCTGGCCGATATTCCACGTGGGGCAGCCGATGATCAGGTGATCATAAGGCAGCATAGCCTCCACTTCCACTTTAGCGATATCGAACATCTCCACCAAGCCGGGAGTATATTCGTCAAATTTATCCTTGATGATCTTGCCGTCCATCTCGGTGTTACCCGTGCTGGAGCCGTAAAAAAGTCCGATTTTCATGATTAGCCTCGCTTATGCGCCATGACGATGAATCAGATATCGTCAGGTCGCAATCTTCCTTGATCATACTGCCAAGAGTTGTCAATCGCCTTGATCCACGTCAACAACCCACCAAAAAGCAAAAAACCGGATTTCTTGCGCGAAATCCGGTTTCCGAAAGAACGTTCCGTTGTCTGAACGCCTACAGATCTCTCACGTATTGGTTGTCTTTGTCCACCAAAATCTGCCGGGGCTTAAGCGCCACATCCGATAGCTCGAAGCCGATGATGATGATCTCCTCGCCGGCCTTGACCAGATGCGCCGCCGCACCGTTCATATTGATGACACCTGACCCGCGTTCGCCGGGAATCGCATAGGTTTCCAGTCTGGCGCCGCTGGTATTGCTGACGACCAGCACCTTCTCGTACGGCCACAGACCGACGCGGTCCATCAGGTCCTCGTCAATCGTGATGCTGCCGACATAATTGACGTCGGCCTGTCTGACCGTCGCCTTGTGAATCTTGGAACGCATTAACCATCTCATGTCGATTATTCTACACCAACTATCGTCTATATTCTGTAAGAATCGCCAAAACTCACGGCCGGCAATGCCGGACGATGCGCGCCACTTCGCCGGCAGGCAAGCCATAGCGCGTGTTGCCGTTGCGCCCCACCACCGTATGGGCCATCAGCAGGCTGTTATAGATAGCCTCTTCCACGCTCTCGATGACCGCCACGGCGAACCGGCTCATCAGCGGCTGCTCATCGATGACCGGCCGCGATGACGTTGGCGATATCGGTCGGTCGGGAATACGGTGAGCCGTGCTGAAAGCGATGACGAAGTCGCCGCTGCCGCCGTGACAGGTGCTGCCCGTCCGTGCCAGGCCGAACGCCGCCCGCCGGCCGAGCCGCTCCAGCCCGCGCGCGCCCAGCGGGGCGTCGGTGGCCAGGATGATCATGATCGACCCGCCCAGGTCGACGGCCGAATCACGAGGCTGCGTGGCCGCAGGATCGCTGTCCCGCTTCGTCGCCGGCGGACGCAGA
Source organism: Promineifilum sp. (assembly GCA_019454405.1). Classification (GTDB taxonomy): domain Bacteria; phylum Chloroflexota; class Anaerolineae; order Promineifilales; family Promineifilaceae; genus Promineifilum. The sequence continues at coordinate 42,053 of JACFOH010000014.1, read as the reverse complement.
TGTTGCCCCACCGGCACGCCGCAAATCGTCAGTTCCTCGGCGCGGCCGAAATTGGTCTGCACCAGGGCTCCAACGGTGTAGCCGCCGGCCTCCTCGGGCAAGACGCGCGAGGCCGTGCCGATGCCGCCCTTCCAACCGTAACAACTCGTGCCCGCGCCCGCCCCTACCGCGCCCTCGGCCACATCGACCGAGGCCGCCGCCAGCGCCGCGCGAACCTCAGCCAAGCCGATCGGCCGCGCCTGCAGGTCGCTCAGGTAGCCGTCGCTCGTCTCACCGACTACCGGGTTGACGCTGGCGTAGCCGGCCCAACCCCGCTCGGGGAAGCCGACCCCGATGTGAGGCGCTTCCTCGGCGGCGAGGGTCATCAGCGCGTCGGCTACGCGGGGCACGTTCATCGTGCCGGTCAGGGCGATGGGCGTCTCCAGCGTGCCCAACTCGCGCACCTGCTCGAAGCCGGTCGGCTTGCCAAAGCCATTGATGGTATGGACGGCGGCACAGACCTTCTCATCGTACAAGTTGCCATCGTGGGGCAGGATGATGGTCACGCCGGTGCGGAACGGGCCATTACCCGGCCGCCATTGAGGATCGGCCACGCCCTCGCCCTCGTTCAGGGTGAAATGTCCCACTCGCACGCCGCCCACATCGGTGATAGCGTTGCGCGGGCCCGACGACAGCGTGCCCTCGTAAATTCCCAGCTCTCTGATTCGTGGCATAAGACCCCTCGCTACCCTCCGAAACCTCGGCGCTCAGGAAACATCGCGCAAAATCGGCCGCGTCAGGCAGGTCGCCCCGCCCTCGGCCTTCAGCGACATCTCGTCGCCGCGATAGGTCGCCACCCGGCAGCCCGCGGCCTCCAGGGCAGCGATCGTTGCGCGGTTGTGGTCCAGCGTCAGGCAGTTGCGCGGCCCCAGGGCCAGCACGTTCGGCCCCATCGTCTCGAACTCCTCGTCGTCCACGTCGATCAGCTCGATGCCGCGCTTCACCAGCAATTGGTAGAATGGCACGGGCAGCAACGGCCGGTAGATGACCGCCAGGTCGTCATCTACCATGCTGATGAGCGACATCAGGTGCAGGCACGCCTCCGGCCCAGCGAAATAAGGTAATTGAACCGGCACCAGCTCGACGCCCGACCCGGCCAGCGCTTCACCCAGCTGGGCGAAGCCGGCGAGGTTGGTGCGAAAACCCAGACCTACGCACAGCGTCTTCGGATCGAGCCATAGCAGGTCGCCGCCCTCGGCCAGGGCCTCGCCACTCAGCCGGTAGTGGATAGGCACGCCCAGCCGGTTCAGCGTCCGCTCGACGGCCGCTTCTTCCCCGACGCGCAACGACTTGCCCATGCGCAAGATGATAGCCCCGCGATCGGTCATCAGCACCGGATCATGAACGAAGATGGCATCAGCATGATCGGGTAGCGGCTCATCGTGGTAGATCACCTCGATACCGTTACCCAACAAGGTGTTGACGAAGGCGTCGTGCTCGCTTTGGGCCAGCGGCAAATAGGGCTGGTCAGCGTAATGCCATAGCAAGGGATCGGCCTCGCTAAAGGCGCCGTCCGGTCGTCGCACCAGAACCGATTGCAGCGGCGCAACCATGCTCTGCCCACCATAATGTTTGGTCATCATTTTTTCTCCAGGCAGGGGTTAGAAATAAGTGACATGCCGCGACGTGCGCAGGATGGCCGCCTGCCAGCCCCACACCTCGTCGCCCGGCCCCTTGGAAACCATCAGGTTGCCGGGCCGTTTGGAGTGCCACAGACCGCAAGCGTGGGCCACCTCGTGGAGTAGCAGTCGTCGGGCGTCCTTCAGGATCTTGGCCTCCAGAGTCACATAGTCGGCCGCCGCCCCTAGCGAACAGCCATTGTGGGTAGAAATCGAGCGCACGATGAAGACCGTCACCGGCTGGCCATAACCCAACAGCGTCCCGGCTGTCGTCGTCGCCATCAGGCTGCGATAGAACGCGCCCGCCCGTCCCAGGTCGTCCTGCCACGCTCCGTCGGTACAGCGCACATCGAGGGCCGCCTTGGGCGCGGCATGGGGCGCCGTCACCACCTGCCAGCCGGCCGGCTCGACGATCACGCCACACCTTCGGGCCAGGATGCGCTGCGCTTCCTCGAAAGCCGGCAGCACATCTTCATTCCTGGCCAGCGGCACCCCGCGCTCGTCGCGCAGCACTACGACGCGCAACTTGAGTTTCTTGGGCGCGCGAAAGCCGAACAACGTCAGCACCAGTTCAGGGAATTTGAGCACCCGATGGAATATCTCTTTCAGAATGTTGAACAGCTGCCAGAGCAGACCAGCCATAAATAATCCTAAAGAAAACCTGTACAATAACCATCGAATTATAAACATAAATAGCCATCGGGGCAGGCTCGCGCGTCCCGAACATCGGGTTGGGGGAGCGCGCAGTTGCCCAACTGGCGTCCTGGTGGTATGAATCTATCATGAGCCAGACGGAAGAGGCGAGCGACGCGGCCGAATATGCCCGGCAACGCGAGCAGATGGTGAAACAGCAAATCCAGGGGCGCGGCATCACCGACCCGGCCGTGCTAGCCGCCATGCGAACGGTCCCGCGCGAGGCGTTCGTTCCGTCCCCTTATCGCCAACTTGCCTACGATGATTCGCCCCTGCCCATCCCCGCCAATCAGACCATTTCCCAGCCCTACATCGTCGGCTACATGATCGCCGCGCTGGCCTTGCGGCCGGGAGATCGCGTCCTGGAGATCGGCGCAGGGTCAGGCTACGCCGCCGCCCTCCTCAGCCGCATCGTCCGCGAGGTCTACGCTGTCGAGCGTCACCTTGAACTGGTTGATTATGCCCGCGAACGCCTGGCCCGGCTGGGTTACGACAACGTATGGATCCGTCATGGCGACGGCACGCAGGGGTGGCCGGAACATGCGCCCTATGGCGGGATCATTGTCGCCGCCGGGGGGCCGGCTGTGCCCGAGCCGCTGAAGGACCAACTGGCCATCGGCGGCCGGCTGATTATGCCCGTCGGCCACAGCCGCCACCAGCAGACCCTGGTCCGCATCACTCGGACGGATGAGACGACCTATCGCGATGAGCGGCTGGTGGGTGTGGCCTTCGTCCCCCTCATCGGCGACGAGGGCTGGTGAGATATCGAGATTGCAAGGCCGCGCTTCCGGCAAACATAATCCCTAGAGGAACGGCCACAAACTCAGGATGATGACGGCCGTGGCCGTCACCGTCAGATTATCCAGCCCCCAGATCGACACCGCCTCGACAAGAGTCGCCGCCAACATAACCACCAGCGCAGGCAGAACGGCCGCCGCCGGGCTGATCTCCGGCAGGCCAGGCATGATCCACAGCGCCAGCCATGTGGCGACAAGGCCGGCCACGAAGAAACCGGCCGACCCTTCCAGGGTGCGCGTGCTGTTGTGGATGCGATATGGGCGGCGGCCGAATCTGGCTCCGATGACCGGCGCGAGGCCATCGCCCCACGTCAGCGGCATCAGCGCGGCCACCATCAGCGGCGGTCGTCCCCAGAACAGCACCACCACCACGGCGGCGACAAACGGGAAATAAACCGTGCCCAGGTTGCCGCGATTCTCACTCTGCATGGAGCCGATCAACCCATAGCGCCAGTCGATCAAGTTAATGGCCATGAAGGCCACGCAGGGGATGACAAACGGCCACGGCGATGTGAACAGGAACGGCACAAACCAGATCATCATGCCCACGCCGATATGAATGACCTTGCGCGTAAAGCCAGAGCCGTAACCGCGCCAGCGCCGCAATCCTTCGGCCAGACCCAGAATGGCGAATACGTAGGCGAAGCAGATGATGATTCCGAGGGTGTTAGTCATGGCAAGTCACCGGTAAATAGAGAATGGATAACCGTCAGACGATTAAATGATCGTAGAGCATGTCCAGGCTCAGGTCAGGCACGACCGTCTCGGCCGACTGGAGCGTGACGGCCGCCGCGGCCGCGCCCAGCCGGATAGCCTCGATGGTCGGCAGGTCGTTCAGCAGGCCAAACATAATGGCCGCGGTAACGGCATCGCCTGTGCCGGTGCTGTCGATGAATCGGGTGTGCGAGGGTGGGATGTAACCGATTTCGTCGGGCGTGGCGTAATCAAGGCCGAAATCCGACAACGTGACGACCACCATCTTGATGCCCTCCGACAGGAGCCGTCGCGCCAGCGTCAGGCCCAGGTCGGGATCGTAGCCGGGGAAATCGACGCCGCACAACCCGGCCTCTTCCACCTGGTTGGGCACCACGAGATCGAGACTTGACAAGTAGGGTCGTAATTTATAGGCCAGCCGCGCTGACGCGGGATCGGCACACAGGGGCACGCCGTACTCCTTTGCCAGCCGCACGACGGTCTTCATCGCCGCTTCCGTCAGGCTGCCGTCGAACATAACCATCGACGCGTCGCGGAAGAGGCTGCGGTGCCGGTTCAGATAGTCGGGCGTGATCGCCTCCATCACCCGTACGTCGTCGAGGGCGACAGACAGCAGGCCTTCCGGCTCCAGCAGGGCGATATATGTCCCGGTTGCCTGGCCGGTCAACATGAGCACGTAATCCAGGTTGACGCCCGCTTCGTCGGTCTGGATCAGTAGTTGATGCCCGACGGGGTCGTCGCCGACGGCCGAGATGAGCACCACGTCCGCCCCCAGCCGCGCCAGGTTTTCGGCCACGTTGCGCGCGGTGCCGCCGCGCGACGACCGGATCTCGGCCGGGTTCGAGGTGCCCGGCTCCAGCCCGGCGACCGGCTTGCCCTTGACATCCAGTAAGGTCGCGCCAATTACAAGAACGTGCTTCGTCATAGGTGCCCTCGCTTGTCGCTACTCATAACTCCATTACTGTGCAGCCATCCGCATCCGGCCCGAACCTCGCGGCTCGCCCCGGACAATCAGCTTCTGTGTTCGCCGCCCGGCGGCGTCAATCCGGGCGCGAAGGGACGAATTTCGCCGAGGGTAACTGCAGCCGGCTTTCCAGGTCGGCCAACCGTACACCGGCTGAATCAATCCTCGACAGGATCTCCTGGGCCGAGCCATCATTACCCATGCCCGACAAGGTATTTCTGGAAGACTCGGTCACCTCGCGCAAAGCTCCCAGCAGATGAATAGCGATCTGATAGTCAGATAACGTATCGCCGGACTCTTGCTTGCCGCCATGAATACCACTGAGGAACGCCTGGAGCATCTCGCTGGTGGCCTCGTCGCGCGCGTTCGCGGCATCCTGCGCTCGTGCGGCGGTCTCGCCGGGACGCGGCGGCGCGTCTTCTCGCGGCCGACGCGCCTCCCAGCCCTCCCTATATTGGTGACTCACCTCTTTCGGCGGCGACAGGCGAATGTCCAGAGTTTTGGGCTGGATCTGCTTTTCCGGCAGATCCTTCCACAACAACTTCTCGACATTATTTATAGTCTGGACGATCATATTAGCCTCGGTGGCGGGAGTAAAAATATCGTCCATCGTCTGCCGGCTGACTTCCTCCGCCAGCTTCGCCCTGGCCATATTCAAGGGCACATCAACCCACGACGACGCCTTGCCGTTCGCCCCGATGACGTCGCTATAGGCCGCTTGCTTGACCGCGCTCTCGTCAAACGTAAACGACCGCGCAGCGGCGGATTCCTCGCCGGGAGCGAGGCTAAATGTCAATGATATATCCGCCAGGACGGGCAAGCCTTCTTTCGTCAGCACGAGCGCGCGCCCCGTACTTTTCCGCAGTCGTGAATCTATCATATCAGCCAGGCGCTCGAAACGCTGCAGAATATGATCGCCCGGCGGCAGCACGCGCTGGAAGCGGGCGTTGTGCTCCGTCACGCCGATATAGCCATCAGGGATCCGCACCCAGGTTGGTCCGCCGGCGCTCAGAAAAATCGACCCATCTCTCTCTTTCGCCAGCTTTTCCGGCGATACATCGGACGATACGTCCCAATAAGCGACCCGGCCGCTGTGTTGGCGACGCAAAAATTCGGCCGCGGCCCGGCGATCGGCCGTGTTGTACAAGACCTGGATCAGGCTGATCGACGCCTGCCCGGCCAGCCACCAGCCAACCAGCAAGGGAATGACATGCCGCAAAACTCGTGGATGGAGCAGTCGCACCATCAAAAGCACAAGGGGAGAGAAGTCGGTCGCTTGCGCCTGGAAAGGGGTCAATTCCGGCATGAGGTAGTGGGCCAACAGCAGATGGGCGTTGACTCGCTCCAGCCAGGCCATCAACAGCCAATAGCCAAGGACCAGGCCCAAAAGGACGAACCAGCTCCAATGGGGAAGTGTCGGCCAGAACGCGCGGCGAGGTTGCGATTGAGAGGTCATACCGTCAATCTTCTCCGGCCCTCATAGTCGATACCGAACGCAATTCGCTCACCACCTCATTCGCCAGGATCGGCAACGCGGACTGGGTCGGGTTTGTCATGATCGTATGGGTGGACGAGATCTCCTGTGCCCTTGCCTCAACCTGGGACACGACGATCTCGTGCAACGTGGCACCCCCCTGCTGTTGCATCGCGTCGATTCCACGCAGGATATCCTCAACGTTATCAGCCTGGGCGCGGGCGCGGGCCTGCTGATAGAGGCGACTCGCCTCGTTCCCGCCAGCCTCGCGAGCGATACGAGCCTGCCGCTTGATCTGCCAGGCAGCCAGCCGCCAGGCCATGATCTCGGGCGGCAATTCCGACAGGACGACCTCGACGTTGGTTATTTCAAGGCCTTTCGACAGAACCTGTTGGCTGCCGCCGTCCTGCCGCGCTTTCAGATCTCTCAGGATGTTATCGCCGATCGTTTTCAATAGCCCCAGACCACTCTGCCCCGCACCATCGTCATTACTCTTCGAATCGCCCGATTGGGCGTCGTTGCCACTGCCCTTCGTTGCGCTCGGCCGGGCATCTTCGTCGTTCTTCAATAGCCTATCCAGCGTAAATTCACTGATCTGGCTAATCAGGAGCGCGGCCGCCTGGGGGGCGACCTGCTCAGCCCAATCGCTTTTCTTGCCATCGACCGCGCCGGTTGAATAGGCTAGCTGGAGCAAGGCGTTGGGAACATAGGGATAGGGGACGGCCCCCGGTTCAACGGATTCCGGAGAATACGAATCGTCTCCAGATTGCCGCACCTGGAAATTGACCGTCACCGTCGCCTCAATGACAATGCCGTCACGGGTTGTGGCATGGACCGATTCTGAGCGCGATTGCGGCCGGAGGTCGAACACCTGGGCGATCGTCTCGCCCTCGCGCAAGATGACCATTCCCGGGCCGACAACCCGAGAGAAGGCGTTACCAGCGGCGACAACGGCCGCTTCGTGGGCGGGCAAATATCCGGCATTCAGGTAGCTAAAGCTGGGAGGCAGCACGCTCACGCTCGACCTTCTTTTTGGCTTCGGGGAGTATCTGGCCCGCAGGTCCCGTTGGCGGCCGTGAAGAACATCGTACAGCCTCAGCAGGTAGTTCTTCCACAGGAGGCGGAATCCTCCCGACCAGCCTGGATCGCTCTGGATAGGCAGGAGCCGTCGGGAGAGATAAGCAGTACCCAGGACAAAGGCGGACAGTGTCGCCCCGCCCCAGATAATTGCGCCGAACAGGCCGAACCGGACGTCATTATAGTCGCGCAACATCGCGCCGATCACGCCCAGGAGAGTTATCGTGAGCAGTAAAATACCGGGGCCGGGGATGAACCGTCTCTCTTGATCTTCCATCTGGTTAGCGCCGATCCGCGCCGCAACTATATCATACCGCCATGGGGTGGTAAAGAGATGGCAGAGGCCGGCAAAGCGTTCGCGCCCCATCCTCCCATTACCCATCCGCCCCGGTGTGTCCTATAATTAGACGCTTGATGCATGTTGCCCTGAACGCCACTTTCTGGAACCGGCCCGATACGGGAAGCGGCCAGTATATTCGCCAGCTTGTCTATCATCTAAACCGGCAGGTATCTGATCTGGACCTGACGCTGGTCTTTCCGCAAGTCCCGGGCCAACCGGAGCCGGAGCGCGTTCCGCCCAGCGTGAACGTGGAACGGGTCGCTGTCCGGCCGGGCCATCTGGGCAAGGTCCTGTTTGAGCAGCGCGGCTTCCCGGCCGCCTGCGGGCGCGTCGGCGCCACGCTGGCTCATGTCCCCTACTGGGGGCCACCGCTGCGCTCGCCCGTGCCCCTCGTAGTCACCATTCATGATCTGACGACTCTGCTGGAGCCGCAATATAATCATAGCGCGCGCGCCCGGCTGTATAACGCGCTTGTCAGCGCGGCCGCGCGAGGCGCCAGCCATATCCTGACCGACTCGTTCTCCAGCAAGCTCGATATCATGGACCACCTGGGCGTGGCCGAGCAGGACATCACCGCCGTGTACCTCGGCGTCGGCCCGCAATTCCAGCCCGGCACATCCAGCGGCGATAACCTGATGGAGATGGCCACCGCCGCCAAGTACGACTTGCCGGAGTTCTACACGCTCTATCTGGGCGGCTACGAGACGCACAAAAACGTCATGAACCTGCTCCACGCCTACACCTATGTAGCTCAGGCGCTGGGCGATGAATACCCGCTCCTCCTGGCCGGAAACAAGCCGGCGACTCAATCGGCTAACTATCCCGATTACGACGGGATGATCGAACGGTCCGGGCTATCGAAATACGTCCGCTGGATCGGCTACGTGGACGAGGAAGACAAGCCGCTACTCTATCAGCGGGCCGGCGTGTTTGTGTTCCCCAGCCGTCGCGAGGGGTTCGGCCTGCCGCCCCTGGAGGCGATGGCTTGCGGCACGCCGGTCGTCACCAGCGACGGCGGCTCGTTGCCGGAGATCGTCGGCGCGGCCGGCTTCGTCTTCGACCCCGACGACGTCCACGGCATGGCCGGGGCGATCATCGCCATCCTGACCGAAGATAACCTGGCCGCCGACATGCGTCGCCAGGGGGTGATCCAGGCGGCGAATTTCAAGTGGGAGAACACCGCCACCGAGACGCTGCTGGTGTATGATCGGGTGGCCAACGCGCGATGATGCTATTGTCCATCGAGAACGGGCGGCGAGAGAATCATAATGGTTGATAATTCCTTCAACAACGCTTACAACGGAATTCCGGTGCTCGTCACCGGCCACACCGGTTTCAAGGGATCGTGGCTCGTCACCTGGCTGCTGGAACTGGGGGCGCAGGTGATCGGCTACAGCCTGCCCGATCCGCCCACGCGGCCGAGCAATTTCACCGCCTCCAACCTGGCCGAGCGCATCATCGACGTGCGCGGCGACATTCGCGATTACGAGACCCTGCGCCAAACCATCGACGCCTATCGGCCGCGCATCGTCTTCCATCTGGCGGCCCAACCCATCGTCTTGCGCTCGGTGGAACTGCCCAAGCTGACCATCGACACCAACGCCGGCGGCACGGTCAACGTGCTAGAGGCGATCCGCCATAGCGAGGACACCCGCGCTCTGGTCAGCATCACCACCGACAAGGTCTATGAAAATCAGGAATGGTTGTGGGGCTATCGGGAGACCGACCAACTCGGCGGCCACGATCCGTACAGCGCGGGCAAAGCGATGGCCGAGCTGGCCATCGCCGCCTACCGCAGTACCTACTTCCCGGCCGAAACCTATGGTCGCGATCACCACGTCGCCATCGCCTCCACGCGAGCGGGCAACGTCATCGGCGGCGGCGACTTTGCCGACTACCGGCTCGTACCCGACTGCATGAAGGCGCTCATGGACGGACGGCCCATCGGCGTGCGCAACCCGCTCAGCGTGCGCCCGTGGCAGCACGTGCTGGAGCCGCTGAGCGGCTATCTGTGGCTGGGCGTCCAGCTATTGCGCCACGGTCCGGCCTTCGGCGAGGCGTGGAACTTTGGCCCGCTGGAGCAGAAGGGCGTCCCGGCCCAGGCGCTGGCCGAGAAGTTGATCGAGCTATGGGGCAGCGGCTCGTGGGTACACACCCGACCGGGTTACGCCGAGGTCGAGACGGGCTTGCTGCGGCTGAGTTGGGACAAGGCCGCCCACCGGCTGAACTGGCGACCAGTCTACACATGGGTCGACGCTCTGACCGAGATCACTGACTGGTTCAAAGGGTTCCAGGCCGGCGCGGACATGCAGGCTATGACCCGCGACCATATCCGACGCTACACCGCCCGCGCCCGCGAATTGGGGCTGGACTGGGCCGCAAGCTGAGTTAAACTTGGCTGAAAATGATCACGAAGCGAGCCTATCGCTGGTTCGTTGCCATTACATTGGCAGCCTTGGCGCTCAACGCCATCCTGCGGCTGATCCCGTTTGATTTCGTCTGGGACGGTCACATTCCTCTCGAGCGCATCCGCTGGACGCCGCTGACCTTCTTCGATATCCCGTCCAACATATTACTTTTCCTGCCTCTCGGCTTCGGGCTGTCAGGCGTGCTGACCGGCCGCAATCGAGCGCCGGGCGGCGCGCCCGACATCGGTCGCCGCGTCCTCGCCATCGGCCTGCTGCTCGGCCTCGCCCTGGAAGCCGCACAACTATTCATGCCCGAGCGCGTGCCTTCCGTGGCCGATGTCATTTCCAACGGCGCCGGCGCGTTGCTGGGCTATACGTTCTTCCGGGTGTGGGCCACAGGCGTAGGCCAGGCGCTCAATCGTTACGTAACGCCGGTCAATTTGCTGTTGGGGCTGGTCGTTTACGCCCTCGCCGCGGCGCTGCTGACAGTCTATCTCATCGATCGGGCCCGCCTGGCGAACTGGGATACATCGTTCCCGTTGGTCGTCGGCAATGAGACGACCGGCGATCGGCCTTGGTCGGGGTCGATGGAATCGCTGCAGCTAGGCGACCGCTGCAACGATCCTCTGCCGCCTAATAGCAGCATCTATTACGAGTTTTCCGGGGACGGCCCCTACGAAGATAGTAGCAGGCGGGGACAAGAGGGGCCGTCACTAGTTTGGGCCGAGGGGCCGGCGACGCCGCAAGGCGATGGTGGTGTCACGGTCGGGCCGGGTCAATGGTTAATCAGCCACGAACCGCCCAGCGAGTTCTTCATCTATGCCCGCAGCTGCAACGACATCGAGATCAGCGCCAAAGGCGTTTCCACCTCCGATGCGGCCCAAAGCGGCCCGGCGCGCATTGTCTCGATCTCGAACGGCCTCAGGCTGCGTAATATCACTTTGGGCCAGGAAGGTGACGCGCTAAGCATCCGCCTACGCACGCCCGCTGCGGGCGACAACGGCCGGAAGCCGGAGATGCTCGTGCCCGGGGTCTTCGCCGACCAACGGCCGCGCGATATTTACGTCCGCTACAGCGCGCCAATGCTGGTCGTCTGGGTAGACAAGGAATTGCACAGTCTCTCTCTGGCGCCAGGCGTTGTCTTTTTCGCCAATTTCAAACAGACAGATCACTGGCTTATCACAATGGATGGTAGCCCCCACCGTTACAACATCGCCTATTGGGCGCTCGTGCTGGGGACGGCCGCAGCGATAGTTGCCGCGCTGATCATGGCCAAACGCCTTTGTGGGCCGGGCGCCCGGCAGAAGCTGAATTAACGCCAGCCGCTACTTATCCAGACGGCTCGCCGCGGCCGCGTCCAGCAGCCAGACCAATTCACCGTCGTCGCCGGCCTGAATACGCCGGGCCGGGAACTGGGCCGGATCGTCGCTGTGGAGGGTGTTGTAGACCGCGCCGGCCTTGCCCTCCCCTGACACCAGGAAGTAGATGTGGCGAGCGTCGTTGAAAACCGGCGGTGTCAGCGTCACGCGGCCGGCCGGGCGGCCCTGATAGTCGGCCGTCACGGTGATGACCGGCGCGGCGGCCGCGACCGGCGAGCCAGGGAAGAGCGACGCCGTATGGCCATCTTCTCCCAGACCCATCAACACCACATCGAAGCGCGGCCAGGCATGAGGAGCGCCGGGGTCGTTGGTCTTCGCCCATTCCTTCAATTGGGTAGCGTAATCGGCGGCGGCCTTATCGCCGGGCAGCTCGCCCTTCATGCGATAGATCTGGTCGATCGGCACGGGTACATGGCTCAACAGCGCTTCCCAGGCCTCGCCATAATTGCTGCCGGGATCGTCAGGCGGCACCAGCCGCTCGTCGCCCCAAAAGACGTGGACGTTCTCCCAGGGTGCGTCTTCGCTCTGGTAGACCGTCAGTTGCCGGTAGATACTGAGAGGTGTGCCACCACCACACAGGACGATGCTGGCCACGCCACGTAGCCGGATGGCTTCCTCCAGATCGGCGATGATGATCGCCGCCGCCTCAGTCGCGAAATGTTTAACTGTTCGGATCGTGTATTCGGTCATGAGCTTGACAGGGCGAGCGCGTCATAAGCCGCGCCATAAAGCGCCGCCTTGGGGTTATAGATGATATGAACCGGGATACGGCTCATCATTTCGGTGAAACGCCCTTTGTCGCGGAAGAAGGTCATAAACGGCCCTTTCTGTAACTGGGGCAGGATGCGGCTGGGGATACCGCCGCCCAGATAGATACCGCCGGTGGCCAGCACAGTCAGCGCCAGATTGCCGGCCTGATCGCCCAATATCTCCATGAATAGCTCCAGCGTGGCCACGCAGATGGGCGCTTCGCCGGCTACAGCGGCCTTGACGATCACCGGCGTCATGTCCCCCGCGCTCGACAATTGTTCCTTAAGCCAATCCGGCTCGGGATAACGGTCAGTCTCGCGCAGGAAGGTATAGATATTGGGGAGGCCCATACCGGAACAAACGCGCTCATAGCTGACGTGCCCCATGCGCGGCATCCAGTAGTTGAGCATCTCCAGTTGCAGCGGCGTCATCGGACCAAAGGCGCAATGACCGCCCTCAGAGGGGTGGGCCTCATATCGCCCCGCGGCCCGGTTCCACACCAGATAGGATTCACCCAGGCCCGTGCCTGGGGCGATGACGCCGATGGCGCCGCGCTCGTCGGGCGTTCCCTCGTTGATCGTGATCAGATCGGTCTGCTCGAGGAAGGGAACGGCCGAAGCCAGCGCCTCCAGATCGTTCATCAGGTGAACGTCGAAGCCGAAGCGCTGTCGCATATCGTCGGGGTCGATCTGCCAGTGCAGGTTGGTCACTTCGGCGCGCCCGCCGACCACCGGCCCAGCCACGCCGAAGCTGGCCGCCGAGATAGCGATCCCGCTGTCGCGCAGGAACTCTTCGATGATCAAGTCCAGCGACTGGTACTGTTGGCTGGGAAACACGCGCTCCAGTACGGGGTGCCGCACGATAAGAGCGCCTTCGTCCACGTCAAATATGGCCAGGGCGGTTTTAGTGCCGCCGACATCGCCGGAGAGCAGCATAGATCACTCCGAGTTCGTTATCGCGCTGAAGTTGGGGTTAATTGGGATCATCGTCTGCGACCGATAGTTCCAGCGCGTGAATCAGCGCGTTCAACTCATCGCGACAATCGGCGCAGAAACCCAGATGGTGTTCGAGCAAAGGCTTGATTTCGCCCAGATCTTCTCTGGATATGAGGCAATCGACGTACTCATCGAGGCGATTATAGACCTCCTCGCAAGACAGTTCGTCGTCGCGGGTCACGCTCAGCAAGCGCATCAATCGCTCGATGGATTGGTCGTCCAGCGGAACGGCCGCGCTGACGTCGGGGATGTTCGAGGGACGCCCCATGATCCGGCGAATTTTTTCACTCAAGTTAGCCATTCTCTTATTCAGACGAAGCCGCCGTTCCATTTCTTACAGGCCAAAGGATCAAGCGTCGCCAAAGACGGCGATCACTTCCTCGGGGGTCAGACCGTCGTCGGACATACGCCGGCGCAGTCGCTGCCGGGCGTCGAATATCAGTTTGTAGAGCGCGTTCTGGTTGGAATTCATACGATAAGCGACTTCAGTCAGCGGCCGGCCCTGGAGCACGACGGCCGTCAGCGCCATCCGTTGCTTCTCGGTCAACTCCTCGTTGATGAGCCGGCCGACGTAGGCGATCAGCTCCCGTCGCTCGGTCACGTCTTCAGGGCGCGGCGACGGATCGGCGATGAACGAAGGAGTGTACTCGCCATCTTCCGTCTGCGTCAACTGGTCGAGCGACATGTCGCGCCAGCGCTTGCGACGTAGCTCCGTCAGGCCAATGTTGAGGGCGATCTTGTTGGCCCACGTCGTAAAGAGGCTACGCCCGGCGAAGGTGTCGAGACTATCAAGGATCTTCAGCAGCGCTTCCTGGACGAAGTCATCGACCAGGGCGTCGAACTCCGGCGCGGTTGTGTCAACCTGAGAGACGAGGCCGCGCCGCAGACCGTTGGCGAGGATGCGCCCCAGATCATCCAGAGCCGCCCCGCGAGCCGGGCCTTCCTGCCGTAGATCGGCCAGCCACTCCTCGTTTGTGCGTGTCCTCGTCGCGCTCATAGTCCATCCGTCCCTGACATGGGACGCGTCCACTATTGTAGCCTCTATCGGCGAGTTCGTCGCTTAACCGTATGAATCCATGTCATCTGCGCTACGCCTCATGCGCCGGTAGAAACACGTTGTGGTAATAATCGCACAGCTGGTTGATCGGGCAGATCTCGCACTCCGGCCCGCGGGCGTGACAAATCTCGCGGCCGTGGCGGATCAGGTTCATGTGGAAGGGATAATAGGTATCCGGCGTGCCCAGCTCGGCCAGGAAGACGTGAGCCTTCTCGGCGCTCATGCGCGGCGGGATCAGCCCCACACGGCCGGTGACGCGATGGACGTGCGTATCGACCGGGAAGGCGTTGCGGCCCAACGAGAACAGCAGCACGATGGAGGCCGTCTTCGGCCCCACGCCGTCGATCTTCGTCAGCCAGTTGAGCGCCTCAGCCGGCGACAGGTCAGCCAGGAAATTGAGCGCTAGTTCGCCACGCTCGCGATAGATATAGCGCAGTGTATTCTGGATACGCGGCCCCTTGATATTGGCCAGTCCCGACGAGCGAATGGCGTCGACAACGTCCTCCGGCGGCGCGTCCATCACGCTATACCAGTCGGGGTAGCGAGCCTGCAATTTGGCCATGGCGCGCTCTGAGTTAATGTCGCTGGTCGCCTGCGACAGGATCGTGCCAACCAGCACATCCAGAGGATCTCCGACGGATTCCCAGACCGGTTGGCCATATACCTCGTTCAGAATGTTATAAACAGCGTAATATTTTCGGCGCAGTTCTTCGATGTTCGTCATCAGGTCATTCATCCTTGTGGGTTTGCCGCGCGCTGCCGGCGGCCATCGAGAAGTTCGACCAGCGCCGCCCGGGAGGCCTCGCGGTCGCCGGCCGAAAGTCCCAGCAGATCGAACAGCATATTATCCAGCGCGCGACGCTCCGGCCGCTCCAGCATGGCCGGCGTATCCTCGATCGGTTGCGTGGCCAGCTGGCGGAAACTTTCCTCCAGCAGGTGATTCATCTCGTCGCCCAGTTCGCGCGGGTCGGGCAATAATAACTCGGCCAGCTCGTAGGCAGCCAGCCACAGCACACCCTCGCCCAGATTCACCCGGCCGCCCAGTTCGCAACCCAGCGCGAACCAGGCGCTATTGAGCAACGCCGCGGCCGCGCCGGGCGACACGCCGTCGGCCAACACAAGACGGTAGATCTGCTGGTCAACGGCGATTGGCTCATCGGCCATAGCCACAAAATGGCGCTGCCAGACGCCCTTGGCCACCAACAACTGCCCCGGCTCTTGCGCGGGTAAAGCGTACCAGGGCTGCCGGCCGGCACAAGTCGCGCGCGCGGGCAAGCCCTGCGCCTCACCCCAGGCCAGATAAGCGGCGACGGCCGTGCCGGTCAGATCGGCCTGTGGGGGAATGACCAGCAGCTCGTGGCGACAATCGGCCGCGCCCACACGCAACGAACGAATACCGCGCAAGGATTTGAGCAGCGGCCGCCGGAACTCCTCTTCGATGCCCCATCGCTCCGCCCGGCGGCGGCTAAGGTAGAAAAATTCGTTGGCTCCGGTGGTATGACCGCGCTGTACCGTAGCCCATTGACCCAACCGCGCCACCGGCCGGGGCGGCTGCCGCAAGTATACGTCGGGAGCGCGTAACAATGTCCCCCAACGAGCGGTCGCGTCCAGCGCGCCCTGCTCGCGGACGCGAACCGAAGCGCCGGGCGTTTGCCGGTCGACGGCGGGCAACAAGCGAGTAACGAGATTCTCGACGGCCGACAATCGCCGGCTGTCTGTCTCCGGACCGAGCAATTCGCGCAACGGCCGGCGTAACCGAACGAAACGAACGCGATTGCCGGCCCTTTCGGCCGCGTCATCGGCTCGCTCCAGAATGACCAGGCAGGTATTGACCCCAGCCGTGGCGAACCAGCGCTCGGCGGCCGGCTCCACCACAGCCACAATGCGAAAATGATCGAGCATGAACTGCTTCAGCGCCTCGCCGTAAGCCACGTCCAGCCAGCCGTTGGGCACGACAAACCCCAGCCGCCCGCCCTCACGCAGGAAACTGAAGCTGTGGAGGAAGAAGTAGGCGTAGAGGCCGGTCCGCCCGCCGAGGGTCGCGCCCAGATCGCGCGGCACCAACGGGCGAGCCGGCGACAAATCTTCCGGCGCCTCTTCGAGGCGGAGCAGGGGCAACTGTCCGGCATCTGCGCTCAATCGTTCGATCCACTCCGCTCGCGTGTAGGGCGGGTTGCCGACGATGGCATCGAACGGCGCGTAGTCGCGAGCTTCAAGGGTGAAGAAGTTAGCCCGGCCAATGGTCACGCCGGGGATCGTCACCGCCATAGCGGCCGCGTCCGGGTCCAGCTCAATGCCGTGGAGGCCGCCTTCGGGGCCACGCCCTCCGGTCGAAGTCAACCAGTCGCGCCACTGGGCCGCCCGGCGCAGCAACGCGCCGTCGCCACAACTGGGATCGAGCAACCGGGCATTGGGCCGGCGCAAGCAGAAGCCGAGCAACAAGTCGGCTACATCGGTTGGCGTGGCATATTGCCCCCACGTGCGCTGCTTATCGGTCATGAGCCTGGCCAGTCTCGGCGGTTGGGTTGGCCGTCGAAACGCATTATACTACAAGGAGGATGAGCACGTTATCCCGAACCGCCTTCATCAAGAGTTTGCCCGGCGTGCTGCGGCCGTTGCTGCCGCCCGATCTGCAGGATTTTCAGGCGCGCTACCCGTGGAACCTGGCGCAGATTCATTACGGCGAGCCGGCGCTGCATTATGAGGTCGGCCATTATTCGCCCCAGCCCGGCCGGAACATCGCCGGCTGGGAGCTTGGCTTTCATTGCGAATCGCGCGATCATCAGCTCAATCTGTTGCTCCTCCAGGGATTTCGCCACCACCTATTCGAGATCAAAGCGACGCTCGGCGAAGGCGTCGAGGCCGAACGATGGGACCGCGGCTGGACGAAAATCTACGAAGTTTATCCCGATGAACCATTAACGGAAGATTATCGCGCGGCCGTGGCCGCCCGCCTGGCCGAGATCATCGTTTGCTTGCAACCCATTTTCGTCGATTTGCGCCGATCGGTCGCGGAGATTTACCATTAACGCCCGGCAAATACTGCCCTTTCAAATAGTACTTTTTACGCTATTTCCTTGATTTAAGGGAATCTTCACCGAAACACCCTCTGGTTTATGATATAGTGGGGTCTCTGTTCAGGCCCTTTCCCACTATCGCGGCCCAGACAAACAGGGCTTGTCTAGCTTGGAAAGTCCTCCTTGCTCAATTAAATAAAGGAGCTAGAAACCAGTTTCGTCAGGAGGCAAGGTGTTATTTGCATGAATGTTGTCACGAGACGGAAAATAGCAATCATCCTCTTTACAGTGATCCTGACCCTGGTGTGGCTGAATTTTGGCGCTATGGTCTGGAATTATCCATCACCAGGGGCTTCCAGGCTCGCGGCTCTTGTCGAAGAGTGGCAACATCTTTCCTCGGCCAACGGTGACATACCCGCCCCCCTCTCCACCGGGCAGCAAACCATGTCATTGATCCTGGATATCGACGGAGACGGCTTGAACGACTTCGTCATCGGCGCGCGGCACGCAGGTCCGGCGCTGGTCTGGTATCAACGCGGCGAATCAGGCTGGACACGTTACGTCATCGAACCCGAGGCGGTCAGAATAGAGGCAGGCGGCGCTTTCTACGACATCGACGGTGACGGCGATCTGGACGTCGTTGCCGGGTGCGACGGCAGCTGTAATTCGATCTGGTGGTGGGAAAACCCATCTCCCGACTTCGATCCAAATACTCGCTGGACGCGCCGTGTGATTAAAAACAGCGGCCTCAACCGGCATCACGACATGATGTTCGGCCAATTCGATGACGATCCCGCTATCGAACTGGCGTTTTGGAATCAAGGGGCCAAGCAGCTATTTCTGGTCGATATTCCAGGCAACCCCAAAGACACCCAGCCTTGGCCCGACGCCGTGCCGATCTATACCACTCCCAACATCAATTATGAAGGATTAGCCCAGGCCGATGTCGATCTTGACGGCAAGATGGATATCATCGGCGGCGGCCTGTGGTTCAAACATACCGGCAACAATAATTTCACGGCGAACATAGTCGACAGTCTGCTGTATAACGTACGGGTCGTCGCTGGTCAACTCGTACCCGGTGGCCGGCCGGAGATCGTCCAGGTCCCGGGAGATTCGCAGGGCACAGGCCGATGGTATCAATGGGACGATGATAATTCCACCTGGATCGGGCAGGATTTACCGAGCGAGGTCATCACCAACGGTCATTCGTTAGATATCGGCGATATCGACCAGGACGGCAATCTCGATATTTTCGTCGGCGAGATGCGCCAGACGATTGCCGGCGTCGATCTGAACGCGAACGCGCGAACGATGATCCTCTACGGTGACGGCCAGGGGAATTTCACTGTCGACGTGGTTGCCATAGGGATCGATCATCACGAATCACGTTTAGCGGATCTGGACGGCGATGGCGACCTGGATATTCTCGGCAAGCCGCATGTCTGGACGGTTCCGCGGGTTGATATTTGGCTAAATCCAATAGGTGCGCCAACCGCCACGCCCGAGATAACGCCCAGTGCTCCCGCCAGCGATACACCCGAGGCAACACCCAGCGATACGCCCGAGGCAACGCCCAGCGATACGCCCGAGGCAACACCAAGCGATACACCTGAGGCAACACCCAGCGTGCCTGCCGGCGAACCATGCGAGGGGG
>JACFOH010000014.1:4862-22973 GCA_019454405.1 Promineifilum sp. | reverse complement strand
AGCGATACACCTGAGGCAACACCCAGCGTGCCTGCCGGCGAACCATGCGAGGGGGCTTCCGGGGACGACTGCGATACACCCGAGCCAACACCCAGTGATACACCCGTGCCAACACTGACATATACGTCCGAGCCTACGTCAACGAATACGGCCATTCCGACCGCAACGAGTACGCCGGCGTTCTGTTATTCGCTGGACGACTGGACCACCTACGTAATCGACAGCGCTCGGCCTTATCGCGCCGTCTTCATCGATTCGGCCGACCTGGACGGTGACGGCTATCAGGACATCGTCACCGGCGCGTGGTGGTATCGCAATCCCGGCGCAGCCGGTGGCGTCTGGCAACGCTATGCGGTCGGCGCCCCGTTCAATCAGATGGCCGTCATCCATGACTTCGACGGCGACGGCTATCTCGACCTGCTCGGCACCAAGCCGGAAAACCCAGGCTCGCCGGGCGAACGCGGCAACGCCTTCGTCTGGGCGCGCAACCGGGGCGACGCAGCCACGCCGAGTCAGCAGTTCGAGATCATCGACACAGGCGTCACTGTCACGGGCGGCGATTTCCTCCAGGGGGCACAGGTAGTTTCTTTCAGCCCTGGGACGATCGAGGTCATTCTCTCGTGGCACAGCAAGTTTCTCGCCCACCTCGACGCTTTGGTCGTGCCCAACAACCCAACCCAAAGCTGGGGACTCCGCCAGGTTTCTACCGTAACCCAGAAAGAGGAGGTCAACGCCGGAGATATCGACCGTGATGGTGATCTGGACCTGCTGCTGGGCACGATATGGCTTGAGAACCTGGGCAACGGTACTGCCTGGAGCGCCCATACCCTCTACAGCACCACCGATGAGCCTGATCGGAATCACCTAATCGATGTGAACGGCGACGGCCGGCTCGACGCGATCGTCGGCTACGAGCGGACCGATTCCCAGCCGGGCAAACTAGCTTGGTACGAAGCGCCAGCCAGTCCAACCGGCACATGGACAGAACATATCATCTTCAATACTAATTCGTCGGATCCACCGGGCGCCCGTCCTGCTATGAGCCTTGACGTCATCGATATCGACGGCGACGGCGATCCCGATATCGTGATGGGCGAGCACAATCTCAAGAATCCGACACAGGGTCGCGTCTTCATCTTTGAAAACATCAACAACGGCGCTTCATGGATCCGCCATCAGGTGGCTATTGGCCACGAGCATCACGTCGGGACGCAGTTTGTCGACATCGATAACGACGGCGATCAGGACATTATCTCCATCGGCTGGGAACACAGCAACGTCTTGCTCTACAAGCAAAACGGCTGCGCCACCCCGCCGGTAGCAACACCAGTGCCGACGGCGACAGCAACCAGCGCCGCACCCCACACGCCAACATCGACAGAGCCGACCACGTCGCCTCCCACAGCAACGGCCACGTCGTCTCCTACAGCGACAACGGTCGCACCATCTCCCACAGCGACGGCCACGTCGTCTCCTACAGCAACAACGGTCGCACCATCTCCCACAGCGACCGCCACGTCGTCTCCTACAGCGACAACGGTCGCACCATCTCCCACAGCGACGGCCACGTCGTCTCCTACAGCAACAACGGTCGCACCATCTCCCACAGCGACCGCCACGTCGTCTCCTACAGCGACAACGGTCGCACCATCTCCCACAGCGACAACCACACCCACGAAATCGGTCGCCCCTCCGGATCCGGCGACGACAACCACGCCCGATGTATGCGTCTCGCCGGCCGGCAACGTCATCGCCAACCCCGGCTTTGAAAACGGCGTGACCGGGTGGAGTTTCTTCACTAGCGGCAGTGCAGGCTTTAGCGTCGTCTCGGATAACACATCCTATTGCGGCAACTACGGCCGGGTGAGCGTCACCAAGGCGGGCAACAATGTCCAGCTGTTCCAGATCGGCTTCCCGCTCAAAGCCAACACCCGCTATACCTTGCGACTGACGGCTCGCTCCAGCGACGGTCGGGACACGCAACTGTTCATCCAGCGCCACACGGCTCCCAACACCCATTATGGTCTCGCGGGAGTACCGCTGGACTTGACGCCTCAATGGCAAACCTTCGAGGTGGAGTTCACGACCAAAGGTTTCTCGGGCACGACCACCGACAGCCGTCTGCGTTTCTGGCTGACCTCCGGCGTCGCCGGCACGGTGTTCGACTTCGATGAGGTCGCACTCGTCGAGACCGCCAACCTCGGCACGCCTCAACCAACGTCAACGCCGACCAGGACGCCGACAGCGTCATCCACTCCGACGGCAACAGCGACTAGCACCGCTACCGATACACCTGTACCGACAGAGACGGCGACAGCGACCTCCACGCCAACACCAACAGCGACCTCAGCCGGCGCTGTTACTCACACACCGACAGCTACGCCCACGGCCACAGCATCGTCTACGCCATCCCCCACGTCGACAGTCATCCCCACGGGAACAATAGCACCCGGCACATGCGTCTCGCCGGCCGGCAACGTCATCGCCAACCCCGGCTTTGAAAACGGCGTGACCGGGTGGAGTTTCTTCACTAGCGGCAGTGCAGGCTTTAGCGTCGTCTCGGATAACACATCCTATTGCGGCAACTACGGCCGGGTGAGCGTCACCAAGGCGGGCAACAATGTCCAGCTGTTCCAGATCGGCTTCCCGCTCAAAGCCAACACCCGCTATACCTTGCGACTGACGGCTCGCTCCAGCGACGGTCGGGACACGCAACTGTTCATCCAGCGCCACACGGCTCCCAACACCCATTATGGTCTCGCGGGAGTACCGCTGGACTTGACGCCTCAATGGCAAACCTTCGAGGTGGAGTTCACGACCAAAGGTTTCTCGGGCACGACCACCGACAGCCGTCTGCGTTTCTGGCTGACCTCCGGCGTCGCCGGCACGGTGTTCGACTTCGATGAGGTCGCACTCGTCGAGACCGCCAACCTTGGCACGCCTCAACCAACGTCAACGCCGACCAGGACGCCTGTCGCAACAGCAGTGACCTCGCCCACACCGACAAAGACGTCCACGCCCACATCCGCTACTCCACCCCCATCCGGCTCAGAGCTAGTGGTCTTCGATTGGAATAAACCGGTCACCACGGCGCAACGAGGGTTCCCTTGGGATAGCCCTCCGATGCCTTCGGCTAACGGGAACTGGGTGACGCCAACCAATTTCGCGAACGGCACATTCTATTTCCGAGCCACTATACGTAGCATGCCCACGCACAAGCTAGCGAGGCTGCAATTCTGTGTGTGGCAAAAGTCGGCGTCGGGACAAAGTTTGGCGCTGGAGACATGCGCCCCGCTAAAAAACTTCAACTACACCGGTTCTCCGGTCACACTCACATGGTCTCAATCTATCGACGCCATGTGGAAGAAGAATGGCAACTCCCTTGACTGGGCAAGGCCGAGGGAGCGGAACGGGGTAGCTATCAAAAACAGCAACGGCGATCCGGTGAGCGATTACCTTCCGGCATGGACCTCAGGCGGCCTATGGAACGGGGAAAAGCCGACGGACTGGTACCCCATGGATCTGCGGTTCACGGTCGTCGTCGTACAGGCCGGCAAGGCGTTCTCGGGGTGGCAGAACTACCCGTAACCAATCGCGATCGCTAGTCGATGACGGCAGCTCTGTGCCCATGGTCCGGCATGCCGGACCATGGGCGGTCGGGAGCTTGCGATTGATGGTTGTCCGGCTAGGCCAGCCACTTTTGGCGAAACGCGGCCAACTCGCCGTCGGTATAGAAGTGGTGCGCCATGCGCGAGACATACACCCGATCCAGGTAGGATTCGGGCAGGGTTGTCTGCTTGCGAAATGCTTTGTAGAGGCTGGCGTAGGATTTATCCTCCGCCTTGTTACTCTCCAGCAACTCAAACCCATCCAAACCCATGAATTCATAAAAAGCCGGGGCAGCGCATTGGTTGAGCTTCTCCAGCTTCAGCAGGAGTATATCGGCGAAGTCGCTATGATAGATGGCGTAGCCGAGGTCGCGGTCGAACGGTGTGGCGAAAACATCCACACCGTATAGCGGTCGAATCTCTATATCGAACCATATCGCCGGCACTTCATGCGGGTAATGCTCCAGGAAACGACGCTGCAAAGCCTCCAGACAATCATCCGACGGCTCAACGCATCGCGCCTTGATCTCTTCCGGCCACCAGATGTAATTATGGAAGAAGCCCGAGAGGTTCGTGGCCACCGGGTCGCGAACCATCGAGACGATCTTCACCCGTTCGCCCGCGGCGCGGCGCTTTTGCATATCTTTGTACAGCAGACGGCTGCTCAGCAGGAAGGAACGATCGTTGGCCGGCAACTTCTCCCAACTGCCGACCCCTTCGATGGAAAGATCCTCGACGAAAGCCGCGCCTTCTTCGGTCAGGAAGTGGCGCTGGTGCACGGCCATCGACTCCTCAAGGCCGCGGGCTTTCAACGAGACGTCGACCGTCGTCGAGCCAACCTTGCCCATCGTGTGAACGATGAACAGAGGCTTGTGCCGCCAGCGGTCCATCGCCATATGCAGAGCCGCGCGCGCTTCCATGAAGCGGTCTTCCCCCAGCAGCGCAATGCCGGCCTGCCGGCCAGTGCGACGCAGAGTGGGCAGCAGGCCGCGCCGGGGCTGCTCCTGGGGGGCAGCCGAGGAAGTAGACGATGACAAGGTCATGTTTCAGGCTCCTATACGATACGCGGTTCGGGAATCGGAATGATAAACTTTCCCCCCGCCTCGCGATAGGCGGCCTGCTGGCGCATAATCTCTTCAGCGAAGTTCCAGGCCAGAATCAGCACATAGTCGGGCTGATCTTCCAGCAGCTTCTCAACCGGGTAGATGGGCAGATGGTTGCCGCCCATATAGCGGCCGTGCTTGTATTTATTCAAATCCACGACGTAATCGACCAGCTCTGAATCGATGCCGCAATAGGCCAGCAGCGTCGTGGCCTTGGCTGCCGCGCCATAGGCGGCGATGCGGTGGCCCTGCGCTTTCAGATCGTGCAAGATAGCCAACAGGTTGTCCTTGACGCTCTGGACCCGGCCGGCGAAATCAAGGTAGTAGTCGATGCGATCGACCTTGCGTTCGTGCTCTGTGGCCAGCAGTTCCTTCACGGCCGGGCCAACGTTCTCCCGTGGCTCGACGAACAACCTCAGCGAGCCGCCGTGGATTTTCGTCCGCTTCACATCATTCAGATACAAGCCGTGCTGCCGGAACAACTTGTCGAGAGCTGTCACTGAGTAGTAGCACAGGTGCTGGTGGTAGATAGTGTCGAATTCGACATGGTCGACGAGATCGACAACGTAGGGGCATTCGATGACGGCCACGCCGGTTGGTTTCAGGACGGTCTTGATGCCGGCGACAAAGCCGTTGAGATCGGGCACGTGGGCCAGCACGTTATTAGCCAGGAAGACATCGGCCGATTTACCCTCGTCCACCAGCTGGCGCGCCAGATCCCGAGTGAAGAAGGTGATCATCGTCGGAATGCCCGCTTCCTGGGCGGCTGTGGCCGGGGCCACCGACGGATCGATGCCCAGGACAGGGATGCCCCGCTCGGCGAAGTTCTTCAGCATATAGCCGTCGTTACTAGCCGCTTCCATCACCAGGCTGCCGGCGTCGAGTGGCCGGGTATCCATCAAGTGCTCGGCGCTCTCGCGGAAATGCTTCAACAACGACGGCGAGACCGACGAGAAGTAGGGGTATTCGGCGTAGAACAGGATCTCCGGATCGACCGTCTCGCGGATCTGGGCCAGGGAAGTATCCGGACAGAAGACCAGCGTCAGCGGCGCCCGCAAGTCTGGCTCATCAAGCTGATCGGCTCGCAGCAACCGGTCGGCCAGCGGCGTCTCGCCAAAGGCGATGATCGTCTCCAGGTTGGGTGACCCGGAGATGCGGTCCGTGGTTTCGTTTTTATAGATTGACATAACTCATCAGGGAGTGGGTCATGCCGGGCGCCTGGGAAACGCCCGGCATGACAGATTAAGCTGGGATGGTCGCCCGCCAGCGCAGCCGATCATCGAGACGGCCTTCGCTGATGAGCATCTTGATGTGGTCGATACGGCGGTAGCGCGGCCCTTCGAACTCCTCCACCTGGAGGCCGATCTTCTGGTAGGCTTCATAAAGTTGTTGCGCGCCCAGGCGGGCCGTCCACTTGGGTTTATATTCGGGCAAAACACGAGCGATCTTGCTGCTATCCACGCGATAATTACGCTTGTCGGCGCTGGCCCCTTCGGCAAATTCGACGCGGCTGCCGGGCACGACCTCGGCCACGATCTCGGCCAGTTCGCGGATACGATAGTTTTCCTCGGGCCGGCCAACGTTGAACGCCTCGTTGTGGATCAGCTCGCGCGGGGCATGGAGCGCGGCGACAAAAGCCAGGGCCATATCTTCGATATGAACGACCGGCCGCCAGGGTGTGCCGTCGCTCTTCAGGTAGACCAGGCCGGTCGTGTAGGCCCAAGCCGTCAGATTATTGATGACCAGGTCGAAACGCAGTCGCGGCGAAACGCCATAGGCGGTGGAACTGCGCAGGAAGGTCGGGCTGAAGCGATCGTCGGCCAGCTTGGCCACGTCCTGCTCGACCATGACCTTGGAGCGGCCGTAGGGCGTCACCGGGTTAAAGGCTGATTCCTCGTTGAGCCAATCGTCTACACCTGCGCCATAATTGCTGCACGAGGATGAGAAGATGAACCGCTCGGTGCCCAACTCCTTGGCTATTTCAGCCAGGCGCACGGACGCCCGATGATTGATCTCATAGGTCAATTCGGGATTCAAATCGCCCAACGGATCGTTGGAGAGTCCGGCCAGGTGGAGAATGGCATCGAAACCGTCGACATCCGCATGGGTGACGTCGCGCACGTCCTTATTGATAGCCGGGATGTCGATCGAGTCATCATCCCCAAAAGTTGCCGCCTGGTATAGATTCGTATCCAGACCGACGACATCATGACCCGCATCCAAAAGCATAGGCACCAAAACCGTGCCCACGTAACCGTTATGACCAGTCACTAAAACGCGCATTGTTAATCACTTGCTCCTACCAAATCTTCCAGGGGGCTTCCCCACTGTCCCATAATTTTTCCAGCACATATTTGTCGCGGCGGGTGTCCATGCACTGCCAGAATCCTTCGTGCTTATAGGCCATCAGCTCGCCATCGGCGGCCAGGCGCTCCAGAGGTTCTTTTTCAAATTGGGTGTCGTCGCCGTCGATGTAGTCAAACACCTGTGGCTCGACGACGAAGAACGCGCCGTTGATCCAACCCTCGGCCGTTTGGGGTTTCTCGGTGAACTCGCGGATGCGATCCCCGTCAAATTCCATATGCCCATAGCGAGCGGGCGGGCGCACGGCAGTCATGGTAATCAGGCGACCATGGTTGCGGTGAAAAGCCAGCAGCCGCTCCAGGTCAACGGTCGATACGCCGTCGCCCCAGGTGAGCATAAACGTCGAATCGCCCATGTAGGGCTGCAGGCGCTTGATACGGCCGCCGGTCATTGTGTTCAGGCCAGTGTCGATCAGCTCGACAGTCCAATCCTGGAGGCCGTCGTTGCCGTGCTGTTGAACGCGCCCATCTTTCAGACTCACGGTCAGGTTGCTGTTCAGCGAACAGTAATCGACCATATACCGCTTGATCACTTCGCCCTTGTAGCCCAGGGCGACAACGAAATCGTTATAGCCGTAGCACGAATAGTGCATCATGATATGCCAGAGGATCGGCCGGCCACCGATCTCTACCATAGGCTTGGGCTTAATCTCCGTCTCTTCGGCCAGTCGCGTACCGTGGCCGCCGGCCAAAATGCCTACTTTCATACGTGCGAACTCCTCGAGGAAGTATTGGTATTCTTATCCGTACCGTTCAACGCCCCTCGATATAGGGGGATCGCCGGCCGTTCGTTCCATGCTCAACGATACCCCCGAAAGCTTACAATAGCTCTTACGTGTTGCGCCGAATCGCCCTCGCGAGGCGTTTCATCTTCGTCAATCCGACCCGACGGAAGCGTTCATCACCCCCGGCAGGAACTGATAGTAAATTCCCGGATGAGGGTTGAAAAAGGCATAGATGGCTGTGTCATCATCGATCGTCAGCCAATACGGGTTCTGCTTGCCGGTCGCGGCGCCGCCCCAGCCCTGGAAGGCGAAGTCCCGGTCAGGCTCCGCCGTCAACCGGACCTGCGTCCCATGACTGAACTGGGAGCCTGGCGGATCAATGATTACCAGGCCTCCCCCCTCGGGAATATTGATCGTCAGCGTGTGTAGATCTGGCTCAAAGCCGGCAGTGATCTGCTTGTTGCTATTCATGACGACGGTCAGCGGGTTGGTCGTGCCGGTCACGTCGCCGCTCCAGCCGGCAAAGTGCGAATGGTCACCAGGCACCGCGGTCAACGTGACCACCTCGCCGTCCTGATATGTATCCTTGAGCGGGCTGATGGTCACCTGGCCCGCTCCGTCTACGTCAATGGCCAGGGTGCGCATGGGTATCGGCTCGAACGTGGCGAGCACGCTGGTGTTCTGATTGACATTGACCGTGACAGGGTTTGTCGTACCGGTGGCGCCGTTGGACCAGGCGATAAACCGGTGGCCCGGCGCAGGGATAGCCTGCAGCGTGACGAGTGTGCCGCACGGATAGGAGGCTTGATTCGGGCTGAGCGTCACGCTGCCTTCACCGGCAGTAGTGACCGTCAGCGTACAGCTATTGCCGCCACTGGTGGTGGTCGAGTGCAGCTGCACTTGCACGTTGCCGAAGACGGCATCAACGTAATGGGCCAACAGTAGCAACGAACCACTCTTGGGTTCAGTGGAGTTAATGCCGCTGGTTTTCTCGATCATCCAGGGCGGCTCCGATTCTCCCGAGCGCCACACCTTGAATCGATAGGCAGCCGGCGAAGACTTGACCTCCACTTTGAACATATAAGTCACGTTGAGATCGAGGTTAAAATTAACCTTCCCATAATCCCAGTTCCTGGCGCCGACAAGCTCCAATTGCGTGGGCGGCGTAGGGCGTATGCGATACCAGGCCAGCGCACCGATATTGTGCCAACCGGTGTAAGGCGGCTCCTCACCGCTAACGCTCGGCTCATGCCCGTTCCAGCGCACGATCATGCCAACGCCCGGCGCTTTGCCGGCCGGCCCCATGCTCTTGACTGTGACGGGCACGGTGATGGTATAGTCGCGCCAAGATAGATCGCCGATGGCCAACAGGCGATCATAACCTACGACGGAAGGCCCCACACCCCCGGGGATGATCTTCCACGGGCCGTCAACCGGTTGGGCCAGGTTGGTCACTACGCCGCCGGCCGTGCCCCAATCAAAGACATAAGCTCCCGGTGTCCAGATCGCACCGCTTTCGGATTTGATGACCGTCACCATTTGCTGGCTGGAGCCGGAACTATTCGCGGCCGTGATCAGGACAGCATTGTTGCCCGCGTCGAGGTCGTTATAAGCAATCTGGGCATTGAAGTCGCCTGCTCCATACAATCGTTCCCCATCAGGCCCCCAGGCCAACGACCGGGAGGGACCGCCGTTAAGCGTGTAGCTGAGGGAAGTGATGCCAGTCGCAGGGCTGATGTTTCCAAGGATATTAACCCAGGTTTGGGGGTTATTGCGCTTGCCGTTACGCGTGCCGAACGTCTGTGTTTGGCCGTACCAGAGGTTGATCTCCGGCGCATCGGCCGCGCCGATTAAAGTTGGATCATTATTAGAAGGATCGTCCGCGCGCAGTTCGAACGGTTGGGTTTGGGCCACCAACCGGTCGGCGCCAGCGATGGCCATCACGCTCGAGATCAGTATCACCAGCGCCATCATCCTGACGACAAAACGTTTCTCCAGAGTCCTCATCTACTACCTCTCTCCTTCTCTTCAAGGAATATCCAGGTCAGAAGCCCGGGCCTCCGTCCTTGTTTCCAATTTCGCCTGTATGTTATAGGAATGGCTCCGCCTGTACCAATCGCGTTTAGTTTATTTTCAGCCCTCGTGGCTCTTGTGGCCTTGGACACGGGCAATCAAAAGACCGGCGGTTGAGGATTATTCATCCTCAGCCGCCGGTTTTCAAGCGCTCCTGGCCAGAAGTTTGGCCTTTCTTCCGACAACGGCCAAGCGCTCAATAAGTAGCCGTCACCTCGAACCGGTACGCCCTCCCTTAATAGAGAGCGCACTTGGACAGTCTTCGATTCTGTATCCTCTGAATCACAACACTTCCTTGCACAAGGCGATACCAGCTATACCAAACGCAGGATCGGTCGAAAGCGGGTTAGCGCAGATATTTGATATTCATCGGCAAGTAGATCGAGAACTTCGTCGGCGCTTCCTTAACAAAGGTCGCGGCGACGTTGTGGTCGCCCGAAACCACTAGCGATTGCGACGGGTTGAAACCGGACAGATCGCCGCTCCAACCGGAGAATGTCCATCCTGGTGCGGGCACAGCCGACACAGTGACAGTCTGGCCACACGCATACGGCGACTGCGGCGTGAGAGAGATGGTACCTTCTCCGACCACGCTTGTGGCGATCTCGAACCCACCTGTCCCTCCGCCATCTTCAGGATCGATCGGCGACGCAGTGTTGAAGAAGTAGTCCACTACCGCCGTATGGGCCGGCGCAGTACCCGAAGCATCGACCTGGTTTCCGGCAAAGACGCCCGACCGGGTAACCGACAAAACATGCTGGAAGTCGCCCGCCTGTTCCCAACTCTGACCGTCAAATGAATAGGAGAGTACCCATTGGTTCCCCGGGCGCGTCACACGCAAGAACGGGGGGGTACCGGCCGGGATACTTTTGCTAATCCTTTCCGTCGGATTGCCGTTGACGAAGCTGGCGGCATAGGCGATGACTTTGGTTCCATCGTAATGCGTTTCGAAGCGAAGGTAATTTTGGGCGTCCTGCTCGACCAGGATACCCTGCATCTGGTACCGTCGATTAACCAGCGATTCGTATTTGGCCACGACCTCGAAATTGCCGTTCTGCGTCGGCTGCATCACCCGAATCGAATTATTGCCCCCCGTCCACGGGTTATGGGCAATGCCGGACGGGACTTTCAGCAACAACTGGGTTCCATTCATTTCATACGACCCATCGCCGAGCGGGTTGATGAAGGTCCAGAGGTTCGCATTAAGTACGCAGCTATGGAAATCATCCGAAATGGGGGACCCGGCGTTGGAGAGGACGAAGTTGGCCGTGATGCTCTTCGACCGGTCCATCACGATCCGAGCCGGGTTTACCAGCCCCGTCAGATCGCCACCCCAGCCGGCAAATTTATAGCCGGGCTTGGCCTGTGCCGTGAGGGTGACGGCCTCACCATATAAATAGCCCGATGGTCGCTTGTCAGGGACGACGCCGACGACACCCTCGCCCTCGAGATTGACATCCAATGTAGGCTGCTGGGTGATCGTCTTCATCGCAGCGCCAACGGTAACGTTCCTGGTAATATCGAATACGATGGGATTATCGGCGCCAGAAAAATCGCCGGTCCAGTTCTTCAAGCCATAACCGGCGTCGCCCTGGGCACGGATTTCCACCGTCTCACCATACTTATACTCCGTCTTATCAGGCGTAATGATGATCTGGCCGTTCGGCGAAGCGGTCTTCGTGATTTTGAAGGTCGCGTCAGCAGGGATCGGCTTAACAGATACTTCGCCAAATCGAGCCATAACCTGATGCGCGGCCAGAGCGACCGAACCGTTGGCCGGCTCGCCCACGTTGCCCCGCGCCGCTATGAACCAGCCTACCGGCTCGGCAGTTCCTTGTTCCCAATATTTGAAACGATAGGTCGCCCGCTCGCCGGGCGCACCGGATTTGACGCTGACCTTGAAGTTATAGGTCTTGCTGAGTTGAATCGCGCCTGCAGCCGGCACTTTGGCGATCTGGCCGCCGCCGTACCCCAGCATCTGGAAAGAAGCATCGCCGGCGGGCGGAACCCAGCGATACCACGCTATCGCACCTACCCGTCGCCAATTCAACGCCGGTTGTGAAGGGGGCGTTCCCTGGGTATGCCCTTGCCACCGAACAATCATACCCACAGCCGCGCCATTCGAGGGGTTGCCCCAGCCGGCTATGTTGATGCTATCGACCGTGACGGGGACCGTGACTTCATAATCCTTCCACGCCATATCGCCAATGGCATAAAGGCGATCGTATCCAGGCCACAAATTGATCAGTTGTCCGCTAACGATATCCCATTGGCCGTCGACTGGATGCCCGCCAGCCAGAACGTTTTGCGCGCCTGCCGCCCCCCAGTTGACATTGAACGGCAACGCAGGATGAATATCGGCTGAATATTGAACCGTGACCGTCTTGTAAACGGTATTCGAGCCGTCGAAGGCAGTGATGACAACCGTATTCAGGCCGTCGTTCAGATCTCTATAGTCTAACTCTATATTGAAGTCACCCGGCCTATACAGCCGCATCTTGTCAGTGGCGCCGACGGAGAGCATGATGGGATCGCCACTATTGAGGGTGTAGGTCAGTGACTGGATCGGCGAAGGTCCGGAGACGTTGCCCAGAATATTGATCCACTCTTGGGGTGTGCCCCGAACGCCAAACGTCTGGTTATCCCCGTACCAGACATCAATCGTCAATGTCTCGGACACGCCGGTGGCGGCTCGTCCAGCCTGGTCGGGAGCCTCATAGCTAATAATCGGGTAGGGGTAGGGGCTTGCCTCCTGAAGGGGAGGGAACTCGTAATCGTGCCCCACCTGGTCAATAGGCGGTAAAGCTGAATTGGACGGATCTGCCTGGGCAGCGCCATCCGCATACAGGAACATGGGGAAAGCCGTCAATGCTAACAGCACGGCGGCCAGTAACAGAACATTTCTCACTTGTCTCATTTCGAGTCCTCGCTCCTTATAGATAGCTCAACCTTATTGAGCTTCGCTTACAGCGTAACTTACATCCCATACTGTATCATTAAATGTTTACGATTTTTCTTCCGTCCCCCGGATATGCGCCGGAAGCTCGCTCATCGGTATCGCGCCGCGTTTATTTTGTAACTCGTAAACGCGGCGGGAGCAAGCGAGGCCATCGCTCATCCAGTCTCAGCGAGACGATGATCAGTTCATAGATCTCGATCACGAGCTTCCATTGTAACAGCAGCGTGATAGCGATATAGATGATAGCGCCGGCGGCGATCACCATAATGAGAGCCCACACATTAGGGCCACCGGCCAACGCCAGAATGGGATCCTGTAACAACAATACACCCAATGCCATCAGGCCGCCCGAGACAAGGAACGGAATGCTTTGAAGAAGGGTCCGGCGCGCCGTCCCCGGCAAGATCTGGTTGACCTGAAACACATTGAACAACATGGCGACTAAATGGGAGATGGAAACGGCCGCAGCTGCACCTACGATGTCATAACGATCAACAAAAATAAAGAGGAGCGGCAGCAGGACGACCAATAATACAGCGCTGGCCGAGAGGTTCCTTTGCGGTTGCCCCACCGCCAGAAAAACGGGAGATGAGTTCACCGAAATAGGCCTCGTAAGCCCGAATAATGAAAACATCTGCCAGGCCGGAATCATCGCCAGCCACTGCTTGCCGAGCAGAACAGGAACCAGTAAGGGAGCTGTAATAGCCAGGCCAATTGAGATAGGCACAACGATCAAAAAAACCATGGTTGTGCTCTTCAGATAGGCGCGGGTCAGGCGGGGCTTGTCTTCCTTTATCTTCGCGTATGAGGGGAACAGGACGCTGACGAACAGGGACCCCGTCAACAAGGAGACGATCGTGGTCGTCAGGGAAAAAGCTTTACCATAAAGACCGACCGCTGTGGCGCCAAGTCTCCGGCCAACAAACCATGTGTCCACCTGGTCCTGGAAATAGCGCGTACCGGAACTGGCAAAGGTCGGGATGCCGAATTTCAGGATACTGCCGGCCACCTGCCAATCCCATTTCTGCGGCCGCAGCCAAATCCATGGGCGCTCGTAGGACCAAAGTAAAACAGCGCGAATGATCTCGCCAAGGATGCCGCCGATAACCAGGCTCCACACGCCAAAGCCCATCAGAGCCAGGATGATCGCGCCACCAGTCGATGTGAGTTCAGCCGGGATCTGGGACAGCCCAAGTTGCTTGAATCGAAGTTCCCGTTGCAGGAGCGCGCCGGGGACAACTGACAGGCCGCTAATCGTGATATAGATTGAGCGATAACGAATGACTTGTGCCAGCTCCTCTCCCCCACCAAAAACATGAGCAAAAGGGAGCGCAAAGATAACGACGAGGATATTGATAAGGACGCTGGCGGCCATGTTGATGACGAACGCGTAATGAGCCGCCTTGTTAACATCTTCGCTGGTCTGGACAACGGCCGCCGACATCCCGAATTCAGTGATCAAGTTGGCGAAGCCCAGCAGGATCATCGACATGCCAACCAGACCAAAATCTTCCGGCGTTAACAAGCGGGCCAGGATAATCGTGAAGATCATACCGACAGGCCTTAAGCCTAACGATATAGCCGCAAAGACCATACTGCCACGAGCGGTTCGAACCTTCAGACTATTCAATATCTTATCTCTATAACGTGTGGGATTTAAGACAGTCCATAAAGTCTCGTCAGGGATCGCTCATAGCGCCCGACGAGTGTGGCGTGCCACTCACCAGATTCTATTTTTCCATCAGCTGATGGTACAACTCCATATACTGTAAGGATACCTGATCCCAGGTCACTCCGCCGCGTTTGGCTTCAGCATTCACCCGACAGCGTGCCAGGAACACGGGATCTTGAATAAATCGGAGCATGGCCTGCGCAATATCCTCAACTGAATTGGGGACCAGCAGACCGTTGATCTCTTGCTCGACCAACT
The DNA here is from genome assembly GCA_019454405.1 of Promineifilum sp. Lineage (GTDB taxonomy): Bacteria > Chloroflexota > Anaerolineae > Promineifilales > Promineifilaceae > Promineifilum. The sequence goes on along the minus strand of JACFOH010000014.1, from coordinate 8,212 downwards.
CGCGGTTTGGCTCGAAGTCAGAAGCGATGATGGGCATGCCAAGCGCGCGATATTCCAGCACCTTCAGGGTCGGATGATATCGCCAATCAGCAGGCAATTCCGGCACATAAGCCAGCGCAACATCGTATTCCAGCAAGGCATCCGGCACCTGACTATATGACACAGGCGGTCGGATGCAAACAAACGGGTCAAGCCCTCGTTGCTGGATCACTTCGGCATAATGGCCATCGGACCCATCGTAACCCATGAAAACAATTCGGAATTTCTCTGTGTGTTGCCGAACCCGGCCGGCCGCTTCGATGATACGTTCCAGTCGCCGGATCCGGGTCAGGCGGCCGCTATAGACGAAAGTCACCGGTCGCTTGCCGCCGACATCCGGCGCAGAGGGCGGTTTGGCCATCAAAAATTGCGGATCGACCCCCATCGGCACAACCGTCGCCCAGCGTTGCCAGCCATCGCCTAGCACTTGTCGCGCTCCGGCGACATGAAGAAACGTCGTTCGGTCAAATAACGTGCGCGCGATGAGGCCGCGCGAATCGTTTCTTAGTCGGGCCATAACCTTGCGAACGGGCGTGGCGCCATAACTCTCGTTGATTTGTCGCATATCGAGGATGAATCGCGGCGGGCACGACATCCCCAGCGGAATCAATCGAAACAGGTCATGGGCATTAATCTGCACGATGTCGGGCTGGGTATTGCGGATAAATCGCCGGACCTGGCGAACCAGATCGAGCTTCGTCCGCTTGCCCCCGCGCTGAATGGATCTGCCTTGCGTGGCCACGACACGCGCGCCGTCATGCCATTCGACGTTTCCGTCCGGGGTCATGGATCCAACCCACACGACATGGCCGCCATCGCTAAGCTCAGAAGCGATCTGGGCGTAGTCAGGCGTAGGCTCTGATGAGTAAATCTGTAGAAGCAAGATATGCATGGCGATTAGTCGTACCGGACCCGATTTATCCGGCCTCGTTTATTCAGTCGTCGACGTGTCATTTCCAGCAATTGTCTCCGTTCGACAGTTGTTTACGCTCCATCCCCGTATCCGCCAAGATGGACGATCACTTCGTATCCCAGACAAAAGTTGTCGAGCACGACGACCAGCACGCCATGACCAACCAAGTGTTCAACCGTGAGGCTGCCGATGTGGCCTGCCTCACCGGTCACTACTATTTTCATATGACCCTGTCCTCGTTATGCGATTCAACGCTCGGACCGCCGCAGGTCGTCCTTACCAAGTCGCAATCATATATGGGCAAGGTTACGGCATAGCTTACGGCAGGGAAATGTCCGAGAAGTCGGGTAAGCCGCGCTCTACGCAGCATCAGGTGTCGCGCAAGATCAAGTTGCGCCCCAATCGGCGGCGGTTCTTGGCCATCCAATATCCCATGAAGAGATAGCACGAGACGCGATCTCGCAGGCCAATGGGCGCGCGTTGGATCGAGAGAAGGTGCTCGCGCAATAATCGCCATTGCGGGAAAGTGATTTTCCCGGTGCGACGCGGATCATACCAGCTTTGTTGGGCATGAGCCGATTTATCACCACCCCATGATTGTTCCTCATGAAAGCGATAGAAAAACAGATATTCGGGCACCTCAAAGAATTTGCCGAGCAAGCTCAACTCACTCAGCAAAGGCCGATCGGACCCCGCGTACTTGCCGATGAGGCGAGTCCTGGCCAATATCTCGCGCCGCATGAGGCCAAAAACAGCGACCACCGGCGAGGGATCCAAGGCAAATTCATAGAAGCGACGGCGCGGAATGGGCGAATTGAAAAATTGTTTATGAGGGTAAACCTTGACAACCTCACCCCGGGAATCGATCGCCTTGGCCCGGGTGTAGGCCAGCACAACGTCACGGTCGCGATCAAGCGCTTCGACGCATCGCTCGAGATACATGGGGGCCAGGAGATCATCGTGGGCCGCCCACTTGAAGTATGCGCCCCGACCAAGTTCGAAAGCGAGGTTGTAGTTAGCCGACGCGCCGATGTTAACGTCATTCCGGTAATAGCGAATGCGATCATCCTTCGCGGCGTATTCCCGACATATCGCCTCCGTCTCGTCCGTGGAAGCGTTGTCGGAGATAACCAGTTCGAAATCGGGAAAGGTCTGGGACAGGATCGATTCCAGCGTCTCGACCATGAAGTTACGACCGTTGAATATCGGCAATCCGATGGTTACGGGAGGGGCGGTCATGTTTGTGGACATCGGCGGGGAAGCTACAGTTCACTGGAATAGGGCTGACGCCAGGCATCCAGACGATAGCCGAGCATCTCTTCGATGGCGCGTACATCATCTTCCAGCAGCCGCCAGAGAGCCTCTTTCGTCTCGTCCGAGAACGCCGGCTTCTCGGATATTTTATTCGAGAGCAGTCGGTGGCGGATCGGTTGGCGAATGGCAGCGGGCACGACGTTGCGCAATTTCTGGAAGGCTTCGGTGCCGGTGAAGTTGCGCAGCGCCTCATATTTTATATAGGGCTGGCCGACTGTCTGATGCTGTGGCGTCGTATCAACACTCTCGAAGGGCGTCGGATCGATGTCGAGAAAGGTCGAGAGGCGACGAAGGGTCTCGACCTGATCGTCGGCGTATTCCTCAAAGAGGACCAGCTTGACATTGTCCGGCCCAAACAGCTGCAGATAGGGTCGAATCTGAACGGCATAGCGGCTGCGGTTCAGATATTCGGGGCTTTGGAAAACCGCTTCATCCGGCGGTCGCGTGTCGATCTCCCGCACGAAATTATGCGCGTAGTGCGATATGATGCGCTCGACCGGTTGACGCATCACATAGATCAACTTCAGGTCGGGGTTGTAGTCAAAGAGGCGCTGCGGGGTGTTCCGGAATTCGGGAAAAAACGTGTAGTAAGTCGATGCTTCGCCACAGATCTGGCCGGGAAGGGGATTATACAGACTGTGATACTGCTCAAGCCCTTCCCGCCAATCCTCTGTTTTATGGAAATAGCCCGGTTCCTTCTCCCTGCAAAAACAGATTCGAGGATGAGCGGCCAGTTGCGCGGCCATGCTGGTGGTGCCGCACTTCTGTGCCCCGATGATCATGAACTCTACGCGCATCGCCGGATAGCCTTCTAGCGGGAATCAGATTCGTAGTAAGCGTAACTGCCGTTAGGCTCGGCACGATTGACAACGACTTCCATCGACTTGACGCGAACGTTGGACAACTGCTGTCGTACGGCGCGCACGTCGCCACGTTGGGTCTGTCCTTGCGCCACGACCAGGATCACATTGTCGGCGGCAGTGGCCAACACGGCCGCGTCCGCCACAGACAGCAACGCCGGCGTATCCAGGATGATAAAGTCGAACATCCCTTTCAGTTGATCGATCAGATCGAGCATTCGCTG
>JACFOH010000014.1:0-4762 GCA_019454405.1 Promineifilum sp. | reverse complement strand
GCCGTCGCCACCGCTATAAAAATCGCGGTTTTGCTGGATTAAAATATCGGCGGCCATATTCGCGATATCCCTGGCGTCATCGGGGTTAGGAGCCTCGGAATTGATGCGGATCAGTTCGGTATTGGGCACAGATTCAACATTCAGATTCGGCAACGTACTCAGGCCCAGTTCTTCCTGGATCTGGGCGCGAACGGTCCGGCTGGTGATGATCCGCGAATAAGTGTTCACCAGACGTTCGGTGTAGGTGATATCGGGACGCGCCGTCGTCACCGTGCCAGCGCCGATCGTGAGGACGCGGATCGTCGTCGAGGCAGCATATTGTGGCGTCGACAGGAAAGACAGCGCCGCCGCGAAGGCCGTCCCTAACAATATACAGGCCAGGATATACCATTTTCTCCTGGTGAGAATCGAGATGTAGCTACTTAACTCCATATCTATTTAGCCCCTCATTTCTGTTCCCAATTTCGGTCTGAACTGTTCAAGGTTGATAATACCCGCGTTCGGTTACGAAATACCTTGCGATGGCGATTGAACACACGGTCCCTTTCGGCAGCAATCATGCTAGACTGTTTCCCATTGTAATCGAAGTTGCCCTGCCGACGACAGTTGCCATCACGGGTTACTCAGATTATCGGGGGCGCGGCCGCGATCGAAGGTTGCTGGGCAACGCCGGGCAGGATCGAACGATAGGCGGCCATCGTCTGTTCGTAGTGCGATTCCGGGCTGTTGATACGCTCTATGCGCTCGCGCCCGGCACGGCCCATTTCAATCGCTTCGGAGCGATTGTCGATCAGCCGGCTCATCTGCCGGGCCAGATCGGCCGAATCACCCATTTCAAACAGCAGGCCGTTCACGCCATGGACGATCTGCTCCGGGATACCGCCAATACGCGAACCGATCACCGGTGTCCCGGAAGCCAACGATTCCAGGACAATCATCGAATAGTTCTCATACCATTCGGAGGGGACTATCGTAGCAATAGCGTCCTGGATCAGGCGATTCAGGTCTTCGGTGTTCAGGTGGCCGACAAACTCGACGTTAGACAACCTATGTTCCTGAACGAATTGGCGCATCTCCGGTTCCATATCGCCTGTGCCGGCGATGATCAACTTCATATGGGTGTCCAGCTGCCGGACGGCATCCAGCAGCGTCATCACGCCTTTCTCGCGCGCCAATCGCCCGGCATGGACGAAGTAATCACTCGGTTCATAGGCCGCCTGGAAGCTCTCCGGGTGCAGGAAATTGGGGATCGTCACGATCGGCTTCCTGACGCCATGCTCGATTACCTTATCGGCCAGAAATTGGCTGGGCGAGATGAACAGGTCGATATTCGGCTCGTAGAGGCGGAAGGCCTCGTGAAAATACATCTCCACCGTCGCCAGCAGGCTGGCGCTCAACGAGCCGCGCTTGCAGCGATAGCGGGTCATGTTGTAATACTTGCCGCCCTTGCATGCCTCGCAGATATGACCATGTGACACAAAGGAGGTGTTGGGGCAAACGATCTTATAGTCGTGGAGCGTCTGGATGGCCGGCAAGCCGGCCGCCTTCAACGCAGGCAGGATCGAAGTCGACATCTCATGGATGAATCCATGGATATGAACCAGATCGGGCTGGGTCGCATCGATAAGCGCCTCGACCTTGCGCCGGGCCTCCCGCGAATAGAGCACACGCTCGACGACATGAGCCTTGGCAGCAAGGCCGGGCTTGCGCATCTCCGTCGGAAAGTCGACATAGCTAACGAAATAGTCGCGATATTCCGACGGCAGATTACGGGGATGATCCATGCAAAACGGAAACACCTCGTGTCCATTAGCGCGTAGCAGGTCGGAAAGCTCGAAGAAACAACGCTCGGCGCCGCCCCGCATATAATAGAAGCTGTTGATCATCAGGATCTTCATCGCGCACTCCTGACGGCGGCTTCCATTATCGAAGAGGCTTTGTCGCGGTTGGATATCACGATTGACAATGGGGCGTCCCCATGTCCCGGGAGCCAGGCCAGCGCACAGAGCGGTCGCCTCGCACGGGCTTCGCGAATGTTCATATCAGGGCTTCGTAGAGGGCTTCATACCGGTTGATAATTTCCGGCCATTGGTATTGGGTGTGCGTCACTTCCATGGCTCGTGCTGCCAGGGCCTGCATCTCGTCCGGATGATCAAACGCCCAGAGCATCTTCTGACGTAAGTCGTCAACATCGCCCGAACGGAAGAAAAGGGCCTGATCGGGCAATACGGCCCGATTTTCCGGCAGATCGCTGGCGATAAGTGGTGTACCCAGCGCAGCCGCTTCCAGCAACGTTAGGGCCATCGCCTCATAGGTCGTTGGAAACAGGAAGACTAACGACATCTTGATCAGGGCGAAAAGCAGCCCTTTATCGGCGATGAAACCGCCAAAATGCGTGCGCTCGTCGGCCAGTCTAAGCAGCTCCTCATTATATTCGGGGTCGAAGGCCGAGTCGCCCAGCACGAGCAAGGGAGTGTCGTTATCGATCTGTTGCATCGCTTGCAGCACAAAGTGGCAACCCTTGCGGCGAACCATGCGGCCGGCGGTGAAGATCATATAGCCGCCAGGCTCCAGGCCATATTGGGCCAGGAACGCGCGGGCTTCCTCGTATTTCGGCTCGGGCAACTGGATACCGTTGGGTAAATATCTCACGGCACGTCCGTAACGACTCTCCAGGAACTCTTTATCCGGCAACGAAACACTGGTGCGCATATTGGCCATGTACATGAACGGGTATTCGCAAGCCTTGAAGAAATATTTACCCGCCCCCCAGTGATTGTACTCCTCCGGCACCAGACTGATCAGCCCGTGGGCCGTCGCTATTACCTTATATCTCAGCCGCAGGAGGGGCAACACGAAGCTCGTTTCTACACTGTGAACATTAACGAGGTCATAATCGCCAAAGAAAAGCGCGTGCAGGGCGGCCATCAGAAAGGTTACTGTGGCGCGCGTGAATTTGCCGGGCACGCTGGGCACACGGACGATACGAACGCCGGGGATAGTTGTCCCTTCAGGAACTTCCTGACTATTCACATAGATCGTTGCTTCGAATCGATCGGGGTCGATCGAGGTAGCGATCTCTTGCACGACGGCATCTACGCCGGCTCGGGCAGGAATCGCCTTGACCCCGATGAAGGCAACCTTCTTTTTCTTCATGACATTCTCTAACCGTATAGATTCAGCCGGACAGGGGCGATAAAAATATATTCCCCCCAACTGTTATTCCATCCGGATCATAAAATCAAAGGCTTACGATCCGTCTAAAGGAAGAGGGTGATCGGCCTGCCTGGCGATCTTTTCTCTGCGGAGCGAATCAAGGAGCGACGGCCGGCGCCCGGCCACATCAACTATCGATTCTCATGAGGTAGCCGAACCCGGCTGGAAGCTGGACGAGGTGGCGGAGCAAACGCTTGCCGCAGGATGTAGCCGAGCGATATCCAATAGAGCGCCTTCATGATCTGTGCCGACCATACGTTATGGTACCAGATCCAGACCGGCCAGAACGAGGTGAAAAGTATCAGGCCATAAGCGATAGCCGCCTTGTCAGGTTCTGGTTTTGTTTTCAGGTATCGAAACAGTTGCATATCGATCCAGATGATCATGCCTAAAAACAAGCCTATCCCAACAAGGCCATATTCAAGCATCCAGTTACCCAGTGTTGTACTGTTTATATCGTAGAAGGTGCCAAAGACATCGTTCCGGAAGCCGGCGCCGACCAACCCGAGCGCATCACTGCTGGAGCGGCTCCCCAGACCATAACCGAATAACATCGTAGTTGTGTCTCGCTGCAATCGCTCCCAGGAGTAAATGGGCGCGTAGCCGCGGCCGATATACGTGGCATCGTTAGTGTTGATCTTGGTCGTCATGATATACCTCATGACCATATCGGGATCGAGGTAATCCTGTAAGGTTGTGTTGTCTTTTATAGCCAGTTGCGCATCAAGCATGGGAACAATGACTATCACACCCAACAAGGACAGACTCACAAAAACGATCAGTTTACGCAAGCGGCCACTCTGACCCACGTTAAGGACAAATGCCGTAAGCGAGAGGGGCACGATGGCGAAGAAGTAAAATTTTGTCACGTTCAGCACTGAAGCAATGGCTCCGAGGCTCAACGCCAGCAACATATACTTCAATTGATTAGTGACCATCCAGTGCCCCAATCCCATGCAGGCAACGAAGAACGCCATCATCGTGAATGGATTAACGCCATGCCATCCAAAGGTGCCCGCCAGGTCATCCCCAGGCGGGAATCCCAACAGGTACATGATAATCTGCACCACAACCTCGAAGGCAAGGAAGCCCATGCAGAATTTGATGAACCATCCGGCAAAACCTTTTGGGTCGCCGATCACAAGATACGTAAATAAGCCGACCAAAGGGTAGAGGAAAAGTCGCCACCACCCCCAGAGAAACATAGCCAGCGATTGCCCTTCGAAAAACGCCACGATCCCCCATACAAGAGTAATGCCCAGGATGACCAGCATTCCTTTAGGGATCCTGTCCTTGGTCAACATGAATGCAAAGGTAAGAGCCGCGACAAGGGCGGATATGCCCTCTGTGAGCACCATGGTGGCTTTCGGCATGCCGATCGGCCATCGGAGGAACGGCACGGTGGCTTCGGATATAAAGAGCATCGCTAATAGAAGGAACCACCATTGTTTCATCCAGGGGTATCGGGCCTTCGCCCGATCCTCTGCATGAGGTTCCATTGTTCCTGGGTATAGATGATCTCGGCCGGCTATATCACTCATATCAA
>JACFOH010000117.1:701-1037 GCA_019454405.1 Promineifilum sp. | reverse complement strand
CTTTTCGGACCGTTTTACTTCATGGGCAGCTTCGTAAGCGCTATAGCCATGACGATAATCCTGTCCGTGATGCTGAGGCGGAGGCTCGGGCTCGAAGACTACCTCGACGACAACCAGTATCACGATATGGGCAAGATGCTCCAGGGGTTCTCCCTCTTCTGGGTTTACTTCTTCTTCTCCCAGTTCCTGCCGATATGGTACGCGAACATGCCCGAAGAAACCCTTTTCGTAATAGCCAGGGTAAAGGAAGAGCCCTACAGGACGCTTTCCTGGGCCGTTATGTGGTGCTGCTTCATCTTCCCGTTCATCGCTCTCGTTCCCAGAACGAACAAGGTC
>JACFOH010000117.1:0-691 GCA_019454405.1 Promineifilum sp. | reverse complement strand
CGTTTTCATTGCCGCCGTATCCCTTACGGGATTCTGGCTTGAGAAGTACGTTCTCATAGTGCCGTCGCTCTCGAACGCGATAAACATAGGCTTTACGCAGATACTCGTAACTCTCGGATTCCTCGGCGCATTTGTCGCAACGTTCCTCATATTCATGAGGGCGTTCCCCTCTATACCGGTCGGGGACCCGTTCTTCGGCGGTAAATCATCGGGACACGGAGGACATTGATAATGGACTTGGACGCAAGAAAGCTCGATAGGATAGCCACTATGGTGGTTATGTCGCTCTGCACCAGTGTGGCGGGATTTATCGCGCTCATAGCGGCCGTTGCGCTTTTCGGTCCGCACATCGCCCCCCTCATGAACAAGCTCCCCTGGTAAGGGATAGCGCCGTCCGCTGGGCGTCGTTTCGATGCCGGCCGCAACACGGGAAGAATCACTTCTCCGTGCCGCCTTGCCTCTGCCGTTCCCCCTGGCCTGGATTTGACATCGGGGGGCATCCGAGGCAAAAATTGTATGATTCAATCCATATAATTACAGGAGGCTCTCATGGCCAAGGGTAGAACTACCAAAACAACTACGAAAAAAACAGCGGCTGCCGCCAAGCCCGCGAGGAAGAAGTCAGGCCTTCAGCTCGAGTATATTCTCTACTCTAAAAAGAACAAGGTCGCGTACGTCACCATAAACCGCC
>JACFOH010000035.1:6718-8174 GCA_019454405.1 Promineifilum sp. | reverse complement strand
TGGTGGAAATCCATGTTGAACAGGTAATGGTCGAATATGCCGGCCACGAGCGCGCCAAAGAGGGCGGCATGCAACCCCAGCCAGACGGCGTCCACACGTTCGTCGGCGCGCGCCGCCTTGCGATTCCGGAAAGCGTAGACGAAAGCCGAACCAATGACGCCGAAGAAAGCGCTCAGGCCGAACAGCCCCATCCGCCCGGCAATGGCGAAGTAGACTGAGGCGACGGCCGTATAGAGATCGATGTCGGGCGAGCCGGCGAAGCCGACGCCGAAGAGAGGATAGCGCGCGATGAGGCGCAGGGAGTCGCGATATTCGCCGAAGCGCATCTGCGTGGCCAGATCAGCCCCCTGGAAGCCCTCCGTGAAGCGAGCGATGTAACTCTGGGTGATGGGCAGGAAAAGCAACAATAACGCCGCCAGGGCCATATACGGCAACAAGCGACGATAGCGGGCGACCGCGACCAGGCCCAGGCCGGCGGCCAGCCCCAGCATCGCGCCTCGCGAGAAGGTAAGCACGAGAGCCACCAGAACCAGAAGAGTCATGGGCCACAGGATACGGCGACGGAAGAGGGGCTGCTTCGTGACCAGTTGCGGGCCGAGCAACGCGCCCAGCATGAGCAACAGGCCGCCCAGCGAATTGGGGTCAACAGACGTACCGATGGCCCGCTCGGACAGTTCGGGATTTTCCTCGATATAGCGGATGACCCAACCGCCGGGGTAGCCAATGCGCGTCAGGGCGTTGAGGGCGCTGTTGGCGGTGGTGTCGGGCAACAGATACAGTCCGATGGCGATGATCGACGCCGCCGCGCCCATGAGCAGGAGGAACTTGACCAGCCGCTCCAGCCGCGGCCACGTGCGACAATAATCGACGACGATGATGACAAATCCCAGGCTGAGAAGAAGCTCGGCAAACTTGCGCAACAGGGTCGGCGTCAGAGGGCCGTACGCCAGGCCAAAGATAAAGGCGAAGATGGCGACGATGATGAACAGCACCAGCGGCAGGGCGATCGGAGTGGTGATGATGCGCCGCTGCTTGCCGGTGACGATGCCCAGCAGCCAAACCAGCACGGCCGCGCCCAGGGCGAAATCGAGGAATGTGGGCGTCAGGCCGATATCAAACGGCAGCGTGGCGAAGGGCAACAGGGCAACCACAGCGATGACGCCGAAGAAGCCCAACTCGATATTGCGCAACACCAGGATCGTGGCCAGGCCACCCAGCAGCACGCCCGCCCCGGCGATCGGGCCGCCGAAAGCCAGGACGATGCCCGCCAGCACGGCTGTCACGCCGGCGAGCAAGCCCAGGGCGAGATTTGAATCGGCCGGGTTCATATCCAGTCGCGACCGGCGGCCCACAGGTGGGCGGTTCTGCTCCATCCGGGTCGTCATGGCGCGTCCACCCTCACCAGCGTCAGAATCAGGAAGTCGTCGGTCAGGCGGCCGTCGGGCGCGACCTGCTG
>JACFOH010000035.1:2997-6618 GCA_019454405.1 Promineifilum sp. | reverse complement strand
CCGGGGTACATATCCCGCTGGGCGATCGGCCGGCCCAGGACGGGATCATTGAGGTGAACAAAGACGCTCCAGTCGCGATCCATCGATTGCAGCACTTCCCACGCAAGCCGGACACGCAGCGAGTCGCCCGGCCGCAAGTCGCCATATTCTACTGCATACCCGGTCAGACGCATACGGCCGCCGAACTCCACCGCCGGAAGCTCGGTCAACCGGCCATCGGCCGGCTTCGGGGTGTAAGCCGGTTGAATCCACAGCCAGGGCGCGGCGGCAGCAATCAGGAACAGAAACACGCCAAAGGTTCCCAGAACGGCCGCCGCCGGCTTGCGCGGCAGCCAGCCGGCCAGCCCCAGCGCCATCAGCGTCGCCAGCATAGAGATAGCCGTAAATACCAGGCGCCCCTGCGAAGACCAGGTCGTCGTCGCCCACTGGACAAGACCGTAGACGATCGCCGCAGTGAAAACCAGATTGACGATTAGTCCAAAATGGCGCTCGACGACCCGCAGCAGGCGCGCAAACCAGTTCTCGTCGCCGGCCCGCCAATAGCCCCATTCGGCGACGAGCAGGCGGCCAAGATAGATGAAAAAGCCGGCCACGCTTGCGACGAGCACGACATTGAGCACGGAGTAGACCCACAGCGACATAGGCACGTTGACGCCGCCGAACAGACCCCAGAACGACATCATGAAGCCGCGCCGCTCGCCCCACAACTGAGCGAGGGACGCGGGGTGGCCGCGCTGGCCCAGCACGGCGATGAAAGCGCTCCAGCCCAGCCAGTCGCCATAGAGAACGATATTGCGATAGTACCACCACCCCGCCACCAGCAGGATGGGAACCATCACCAACACAATGGCGGGGAAGAAAACGCCGGCAGCCTGCTTCAACCCGTCGCGGATCGAGCCATCGCCGGATGCGTCCCGGGCCGATGCCGAGTCGCCGGCGACGACACGCTGCCATGCGGCCACGACGGCCGTGCCGAAAGCCATCGGAATCAGCCCCAGCGTCCCCTCTTTCGTCAAGGCCGCCAGGCCGATCACCAGGCCGGTCGCTAACCATTCGCGGCTGCGCACCGGGAAGTAAGCCGCGCGACGTCGGGTGACGATGCGGATCAGGAGCAGCAAGGCTAGCGACGCCAGCAGAACGGCCAGATTATCGTTGTTGACCGCGCCGCTGATGAACAGGAACATCGGCAAAAAGGCATTGATCGCTGCCGCGCCCAGGGCGATCTCGGGCCGGCCAGGGGCGATCTCGCCGGCGATGCGCCAGGTCAGATAAACGGTGGCCGCGCCCAGCAGGACCGAGAACAGACGCACGACGCGCACGGCCAGCAACGCGCCCGACCAGGGATCGGCCGCGGGGTCATGGATAGCCAGGTTGTTGTTGCCGTCCGGGGTGATCACGCCGTTATCGACATGCGGGTTAAGTTGGCGTACCTGATCCATGTTCGATTGGTCGATCCAGAAGGTTAGCGCCGCGCCCAGGTAATAATAGAGGGGTGGCTGGCTGGCTTCCTGATTCCACGGCCCAGCCAGCGCGGGATCGAAAGCCTGTACCGGCAATGGATTGCCGTCGGCCAGGTGGCGTATCATCGGGTAATGCCACAGTTCATCCGACGCCTCGAACGCCGGCGTAACGAGAGCGTAGGTGAAGCCGAGGAGAACAAAGAGAATGAGGATCAGCGCCAGAACCCGGCGCTCGATCACGGAAGGCGAGTGCATCGGTGGGATTGTAGCAATGGGCGGCGGTTTCGTCATCGCCAGGTCGTTCATGATAACCCTACGGTTAGATGGCGATCGATCATCGGGCGACCGGTTGAGACAGGATTTCAGTGTAGAAAGCGGCTGTCTGCTCCGCAATCGCGTCCCAGCCGTAACCTTGCGCCAACGCGCGCGCGCCCTCACTCAATCGCCGGAGCGTCGCGGGATCGGCCGCCAACGTCTGGACGGATGCAACCAGCGCCGCGGGATTGTCAGGCGGCACGAGCCACATGTTATCCTGATGACAAAATTCGGGCGATGATTCGGCCGGCGCAGTCGTGATGAGCGGCCGTCCGTGCGCCAGGACAGCCATCAATGTTCCCCGTCGCAGCGAGACGCCGTCGCGATAGGGCATCACCATCATATCGGCCGCGACGAGATGGGCCGACACCCGCACAGACGACAGGTACCCCGTCCAATGCACGCGCCTCCCCAGGCCGATTTCGTCGATCCGGCGGCGAAGTTGGGTCAGGAACGACTGGTTATTATCGGGGTCGCTATCGCCCGTCTGACCGCCGATGAACACAAGGTGGTAGCGATCATCCAGGCGAGCCAGCGCGTCGATGAGCGCGTTGGCGCCCTTGGTCTCATTGAGGAAGCCGAAGTAGCCTAACAACACATCGCCGGCCGACAGCCCCAGGCTGTCGCGCACTTCGGCGATCTCGACATGATTCGGCATGTAAGCATCAATATTGCTGCCGATGGGAATCTGCCGTAAAGGTGAAACATCCCATTGTCGTAGTTGACGCAAGTCGGCGGCATTGGTGGCGATGCAACCAGCAGCGCGTCGGGCCAGCCCCCGGACGGCCAGTTCCCGGAGCCACCCCGCCTTAGGGAACAAGTAGGGAACGCGCAGATCGTGATAGGTAACGACGGTTGGGGCGACCCCTTTAAGTCGCCAGGGGAGATAGGATATGGCCGGACTATTCATGTTAAAGGCGGCCGCCTGATACTGCAAATTGACGATGTCCAGTTCATAACGAATGGCCAGATCGGCGATGACCGATAGCGACGGCCAGCGCCAGCGATGTATCCGCGGATGAACCCGAGCATAGCCCAACTCGAGTGGCTCGCGCAGGCCGGATAACTCCTTGGGCGAACCGGCCGGGCGGGCTTTGGTCGAGGTGATGATATGCACGTCGTGATCCAGCGCAGACAAAGCCCGCGCCAGTTGATCGGTGAACGCCCCCACCCCACCTTCCATTGGCGGAAATTCGCCCGTGATCAGTCCTACTCGCATCGCTTCAGTACCCTGCCGGTCGCAAGCCCGAACGCAATACATCGTAATAGGCCCGAACCCGTTGGCGACGCAATTCGCGTTTGCTGCCCAGCAAGCCCTTCACGCCTTCCAACACCATTTGCCAGGCGTAGATGGCCAGCAAAAACAGGCGCAAGACGGTCGCCGTCATCCGGCCGTGGTATTTCCGAAAGTAACGCAACTTGGCCCGCTGGAAGTTGATATGGCGAGCCGTCACCGCTTGCTCGCTGCTCTTGCCGTAATGATGAATGATTCTGGCCTCCGGGTAGTAAACCACCCGCCAGCCGGCCGCCTTGATCCGCCGGCACCAATCCAGTTCCTCGGAATACATGAAGTAGCCTTCATCCATGCCGCCTACGCTTTCATAGACCGCGCGCGGGATCAGGATACATGCCCCGGTCAGCCAGTCGACGTCGGCCGTTTGATCGTCAGGCAGGTCGAGCGCATAGTAGTGGCGCAACAGACCCGGAGCCAGGTTCTCCAGCCAGGTGCTCTCAAAGAAAGCCGTCGCCGGTGTAGGAAAGCGGCGGCGTGACGATTGGATGGTGCGGTCTGGATTCAGCACCATAGGTCCGAGAGCGCCTACGTCGGGGTGAGCTTCCAGATAGG
>JACFOH010000035.1:0-2897 GCA_019454405.1 Promineifilum sp. | reverse complement strand
CCGCATCCAGCGAGCGCAGACAGTCGCGCAGAAAGTCTCGGACGTTCCAGTTGACGATGATCACGGAGAGATCGAGGCTCATGGGTTTTATCATGTGGCGGCATTGGGCAGCCCGAACAAACGCTCGGCGTTGGATGTCGTCAGGCGGGCGATCTCCTCCAGCGATACGCCGCGTACCGAGGCCAGCTTCTCAGCCACGAAACGCACATAAGCCGGTTCATTGCGCCGCCCGCGAAATGGATGAGGTGTCAGATAAGGGGCATCCGTCTCGATCAGGATGCGCTCTTCCGGCATGCGCGCGGCGATCTGGCATAGCTCATCGGCCTTCTTAAAGGTGATCGGTCCCGTAAATCCCAAATAAAAACCGAGCGAGAGTGCGGTTTCGGCCGTGGGCCAATCAGCCGAGAAGGAGTGCAGGACACCTGGCCGCGCCCGACCGGCCAGCGGCGAAGCGGCCAGCAAGCGCAGCACATCGCCGGCTGCGTCGCGGTTATGAATGATGACCGGCAAGTCTAGCTCGGCCGCCAGTTCCAGTTGAAGGGCCAGCGCCCGATGCTGGATCTCGACCGGGGTATCATCCCAATAATAGTCGAGCCCTATCTCGCCAATAGCGACGACCTTCGCATGTCGGGCCAAGGTGCGCAACTCATCGATCCACGCATCCTGCCAGCCCGCTGCCGAGTTCGGGTGAACTCCCACGGCGGCGAATACCCCATCATACCGCCCAGCCAAGGCCAGGACTGCGTGAATATTCGACAGGTCAAGCGCAGGAACGATAATGCGCTCAACCCCGGCGGCGGCCGCCCGGTCGAGCACGCCATCGATATCCTCCGCCAGCGATTCAAAATCAAGATGGCAATGGCTGTCGACAAGTCGAATTATCGCCGGTCCGTCAGCGGCTCCCCCCGGCTCGACAGCGTCAGGCCCGTCGTGTGTCACTCGCGTCTCGCCGCATCCTCCATGATGCGGGTCATGAAATCATCGGGCACCTGAACGGTGACGACCTCCCCACGAGCACAAACCTCATCATGAGCCAGCAGGTCAACGGACACGGTGACCTTCCGCCCCTTGATCTCCTTGACGCGCCCGCGAAGCTCCAGCGGCCGGTCGATGGGTGTAGGCTTGAGGTAATCGACGTGAAGCGAAGCCGTCAGGAAGCGGAACGGCGGTTCGGTATCCATCTCCCGGCCCGCCTCGCGGTACTTGGCTGCGGCGGCCGTCCCTGTCGCGTGGCAATCGATGAGCGAGGCGAGCAGTCCGCCGTAGACGTATCCGGGCACGGCCGTATGATACGGTCGCGGCTGGTAGAAGCAAACAGATTCTTCGCCGTCCCAATAGCTCTTGATTTGCAGGCCGTGCTCATTCAGACGGCCGCAACCATAACAGTAACTAACCTCATCGGGATAGTAGTCTTGAAATGCTTTTTGAGTATCGTTCATTGTTTCGTTACGGTCGGCGCCCTCACTTAAGACCGGCAATACGCAGACCATCCTGCAAGATATCCTGCACCTTATCCTCATGGGTGGTCTCGGTATAGACGCGGATAATCGGCTCCGTACCGCTAAAGCGGATCAGCAACCAGCCGCCGTCTTCCATGTGGTATTGGAAACCGTCGAGGGTCGATATCTCCGTCACTTTCAAGCCACCGATTGTCTTCGGCTGTGCCGCCGCGACACGAGCCTGAACCTCATCGCGGCGCCCCATATCGAAAGCGGTATCGATACGGTCATAATAATGTGGGCCAACCTTCTCGAAGAGCAAATCGAGTAATTGGGACGGTTTCTTGCCTGTCTTGACCATCATATCGAGCAGGAAGAGGCCGCCCAGAATGCCGTCGCGGTCGGGAGCATGTCCACGAAAAGCATACCCCCCGCTCTCCTCACCGCCAATCATCGCGCCAACCTCGGTCATCTTGGGAGCGATATACTTGAAGCCCACACCAGTCTCATACACAGGCACGTTGTAGATCTCGGCTAATTTATTGAGCATCTTGGTGGTGGAGATGGTCTTCACAATGGGGCCGCGCTCGCCGCGAATTTCCAGGAAATAATAGCCGAGCAGGCCAAAAACGCGCAACTGGTCGATAAACCGGCCGTTCTCATCGCCCAACCCAACGCGATCAGCATCGCCATCGGTGATGATGGCAACATCGGCATTGAGCAACGACACGTAGCTTAGGCCGTCATCGACGTTCGGCGGGATCGGTTCCGGTCGAGCCATCTTGGGGAAGATAGGATTACGCTCGTTATGAACCTCGTGTACCTGGGTCGCGCCGCCGGCCAGCAAGCGAGGGAACCACCCCGCGCCGTTGCCCCACATGCAATCAACCAGCACATTAAAACCGGCCGCCTTGATGGGTCCGAGATCGACCAGGCGGTTCAGTAACTCAATATAAGCCGGGGCCGGATCGAATTTAACCACCAGATTATCGCTCATGGCGTCGTCGAGCCTCATGCGCTTGACGCCGGCAATATCGGGAATGGCCGCCTCGATACGCTTCAGGTCAGCAGGCGGGACAGCCCCGCCGGTCGCGTCACGAACCTTGAAACCGCAATCGTGGGGCGGGTTATGGCTGGCGGTGATATTGATCGCGCCGGCCGCGCCCTTATTGGGCACCGAGTACGAGATGGCCGGGGTAGGTGTGTTGCTCTGGGTCAGCCAAACTTTGACGCCGTTGGCCGCCAGCACTTCGGCCGAAGCCGCGGCGAAGTATTCCGCCTGGAATCGTTGATCGTAGCCGATTACCGCACCTCGCTCCGCCAGGCCTTGTTCGTGAAGAAACGTAGCGAAGCCCTGGGCACAGCGACGCACATTATCAAACGTGTAATCCTCGGCAATGCGGCCGCGCCAGCCGTCAGTGCCGAATATGATTTTGGTCATCGAGCCTCCATTCCCAT
>JACFOH010000116.1 GCA_019454405.1 Promineifilum sp. | reverse complement strand
CGCCGATCATATGGAACCATTTCTGGCCGATCCGGCATTCCAGCGCCTCGCTCAACGCCGCGTCCGCCACCACCTCCCGGCTGCCGACAAGCTTCAGCGAAACTTCATTCACGAACTGGAAGAGGTCGGAGATTCCTTCCGAGGACTGGACGTAGCGAGTGGCCGGACGCTGGGCCTTGACCCACGTCCCCACGCCCACCTGCGCCGAGACCAGCCCGACCTCGGTCAGCCTGCGGATCGCTTCGCGGACCGTATGGCGACTGACATTGAACTGCTGGCAGAACTCCGCCTCGGTCGGCAGCAGCGTGCCGACCGGATGCCGGCCGGCCTGGATATCGTTCATGATCGCCTGGGCAACAACGTGATAGCGCGGCTGGCTCACGGGAAGCTGGCGCAGGGTGGAGTCGGGCATGATCAGACAATCCTTCGATCGACGAGGCCTCCGATCCAATCGTTGTCGTCCCTCACCCTGCGAAGAACTTCCTCGGTATGCTCGCCCAGCCGCGGCGCCGGGCGAGTCGGAAGTTCGTCGCCCGGGCACCGAATCGGGCAGGCCAATGTCTGAATTGTGCCTCGCGCGGGGTGAGGAACGTCAACGATAAGACGTTGTTCCCGGGCATAGGGATTGTCCAGAGCTTGCGCAACATCATAAACGGGTGCGGCAGGCACCTTCCCGGCGAATTCCTGCATCCACTCGGCCGTCGTGCGCGTGGAAAGAACAGCGTCCAGATCTTCGGTCAACTGGTCGCGGTTTTCCAGCCGTGCGCCGAAATTCCGGTAGCGCGGATCGTCGATCCATTCGGGGCGGCCGATGATATTGCACAGTATGCCCCAGAATTTCTCCTTGTTGCACATGATGAACATCCAGCCGTCGCCCGTGCGGTAAAGCTGGCTCGGGGTGAGCGAGGGATGCGCCGAGCGCGGCAGGCGGACCGTCTTGACGCCCTCGTTCAGATACCACGTCCCGAGATAGTTGATGTTGTGCAGCGCCACGTCGAACAGGCTGGTGTCGATGTCCCGCCCCTTTCCCGTGGCCCGGGCGCCGAG
>JACFOH010000115.1 GCA_019454405.1 Promineifilum sp. | reverse complement strand
AGGCCGGCCGGGCCGGGACCGTGGCCATGGCGCCGCTCTCGGCGCTCCTGCGCGCTGAAGGGGGACAGTAGGTTTGATCAGTCCGGGATGTAGTGGGATGATCGGGGACACCGTGGGATAGTGTCGCCAGAACAGGCACTTAAACGCTACCGATTGCCGGAGGCCAGGAAGGCCCAGGTTTGCGCAATCGGCGCGGGGCGCGGAGATCAGACACTTGGTCTGCGCAACGGCCCCGCCGTTAGAGAGCCTTTGAAACGGCGTTTGAGGGCCGTTCGAGTGTAAGTCATTTGACAGCGATCAGGCCGAGCGCTTGTCGTCGTCGGTTTGCGCATTGTGCGCCGTATCGGTCGAAGAGTGAAGATCGCGTTCGAGTTGGTCAAGCGCCATCAGTAAAGCGCCGTGGCGCGCCTCTTGCCCCTCTGCCAGGGCGGCGATGCGGTTGTGCATGTCGAGCGCCAGCTCGACCTCGTTGACCGTGGGGAGCTGGCCGCCCACGCGCTTGTAAACGCGGCGGATGCCGTCGATTACCCTAGAAAACAACCACTTATCAATCGCAGGCTCCGCAGGCGCAGCCTGCTGGACGGCCGCGCCCGTGGTGGGCCGCATCGGCCCCTCTCCCGAGGCGAGCCATTGAATCGAAACCCCGGCGGCGCGGGCTATGGCGAGCAGCGTCTTAAGCGTTGGCTCTCCCCCGACCTCGATCCGATGTAACCCCGATTGCGATAGCCCGGCCTTCCTTGCGAACGCAGATGTGCTCTTCTCCTTTGTGAGAAGGTATCTCAGGCGGTCGTGGAACTCCCAGTCCGCCCATTCAGGTTTGGCATTCGAACCTGAATGCTCGCGTTCTCGTTCGGTATCGGACATTCAACTAAGCCCAATGCATTGATTACATTTGATTAATAGCAATCGAGGTTCCCGATAGGCGCAGCCAACCTCAAACGAGAAGATGAATGTTGACGATCTATCGCATTTGAGGTTATAGTTTATCCGATACGTCATTTTTTACACCACATGTCGCCACACCGGATTGCCGTCCGATAGGCGAGG
>JACFOH010000114.1:286-1065 GCA_019454405.1 Promineifilum sp. | reverse complement strand
TACTTCGACCACTGCTACCCTGTCCGCGCCATGCTCGACGTGGGGCTGACGGTCGCGCTCAGCAGTGATGCGCCGGTTGTGCCCGACGACAATCCGCTGCTCGGCATCAAGGCGGCGCTGGATCGACTCGACGGCAACGGCGAACCGATCGCGTCGGAGCAGGCGATCACCGCTTACGAGGCGCTGTACGCCTACACGATGGGCGGAGCAATCGCCAGCGGCGACGCCGACAATCGCGGCAGCCTCGCGCCCGGCAAGTGGGCGGATTTCGCCGTCCTGAGCGGCGACCCGCTGACCACTCCGCCGGAAGATATGCTGAATATCCACGTCGATCAGACGTATGTCGGCGGGCAGCTCGTTTATGAGCGCTGATACAATCAGGACGACAGATAGCGGGAGGATCGATCAATGGCAGACCTGACGATTACGGGCGAGATCGCCCGGCGGCTGCGCGAAATCGCGGAGCAGGAGCAGCGTCCGGTCGAGGACGTGCTGCGCGCGATGCTGGCGAACTACGAGGCGAAGTCGGCGAAGCGCGACCCGCTACAGGATTTTGTCGATGCATTCAGCGGCAAAGACCTCGACATATCCAAGATGGTGCGGTCGACTGCCGAGAATCACTACCGCAAGAAATACGGCGACTCCGACTGACGGCTGCCCATCTAGCGGCGGACATCGCCTATAATAGAGTCGCTGGCAGTGAGATGAGGAAGTGAAGCCAATGGCAGATTTGATCATTGACGATGATCTCTTACAGCGCCTCCAGGAGATTGCGCAGA
>JACFOH010000114.1:0-276 GCA_019454405.1 Promineifilum sp. | reverse complement strand
CGCTCGACAATGTGGTGGGTTTTGTGTGGGTCAAGGATGTGCTGCGGGCGATGGTCGAGAAGTATGCGCCGGAGCCGGACAACCGGGATGAGGCGTTACTGGCTATGGATGGTATGTTCGATGACGATATAACGGATTTATCGAGCATGACGAAAGCGGACATACTCGATCTCTATCGGAAAAAGTATGCTGACGCTGATTGATACCAGTGTCCTGTTGGCTTATACCTTTTACAGAGATGCCCGGTATCAACAGGCGCGAAGTTATATGCGCAAC
>JACFOH010000113.1 GCA_019454405.1 Promineifilum sp. | reverse complement strand
CCGAGAAGCTCACCATCAACGGCGGCAACTTCAGCTATAACGGCGCGTTTGACCCCGGGCACGGCTACGGGCTCGCCTTTGAAGGCGATGTTTCGAACATCACGATAACCGGGGCGACTTTTAGAAGCAACGCGAGGCAAGGGATCAACGCCACTAACATTAAGCACGTCATTTTTGACGGCATCACTGTCGCTGATAATGGTACTCCGGGCGACCCAACTAACTACGGGTTTGCGCTCTACGAATGGACCGGCGGGTCGGAAGATATCCTGATCAAGAACAGCTCGTTTGCCAGAAATGGCTGGGCCGGCATCCTTATCAGCAGTCCCGACCCAGGCTTTTATGTCAAAGATGTCGAAATCCAATCCTCGGCCTTCATTGGCAATCACGATGCGGGGATATCCGTGTGGGACGTCAATGACCTGCAAAATCTGAAGATCCATCATAATCGTTTTTGGTCTCCAAACGCACTATTAGGAAACCAGAGCGTAGTGGTGGATGCCGAGAACAACTGGTTCGGATATAATACCGGCCCCGGCGCCACGTATAGCAAAGTTGTCGGCAACTTTGACGCCAACCCCTGGCTGGTGATGAAGCTTGATGTCAACCCGGTGTTCCTGCCAGGTCAGGATTCGACCATAACGGCCGACCTGACGTTCAACAGTAACAACGTCGATACGTCCAGCCTCGGGTTTCTCTTCCCCGGACAGGTAAGCTTTACTCCGACGGAGTACTTTGATCCGGATACGGAAACACTCGTAGACAGCAAAGCGTCCAGCATCTTCAGCGCGCCACCCATCATCCTCGGCAGCCCGCCTCTTGATGTCTGCGCCCAATTGGAGAATTCCTGGGACAAAGTTTGTCTGCCGTTCCCCAATTTCTATATCATGATGCCAATAATAGGCAGATAGCCTTGATGACAAAGGTTTTGGGCATCTGAAAAAAGGAACCGTAAGCCACAGTTCCTCAGCAGCCCCAATATCATCGATCAAATTGGCCGCCATACCCGAGGTATGAGCGGCCAATTTATTTGAGGAGCATGATCTGTTTCAATTCGCAACCGCTTGA
>JACFOH010000112.1 GCA_019454405.1 Promineifilum sp. | reverse complement strand
CGGGCAGCGGACGTAATCGGCGGTTGAGTTTGTGTTCGAGTTTGGATAGAAACGAGTCCGTGGCGAGCGGGCGCCCGGTGTGCGTGTTGAGACGCATGGCGGCAACGCTCTCCGGGTCGTCGCGTTCCGTCAAAAGTTTTTTCCACGGCGCGTCGTCAACGAGGTTCGCCCAGGCGCTCAGATCGAGTAGGCCCGACGAATCCGCGCCGCCGGTGTGCGCGGCCGCGCTCGACCAGCGGTACGTCCACGGCGCCCGCGTCATCTTCGCGCGGACCGGGTTGCGCTCGACATAACACATGCCACGCACCGCATGCGCGTCGTCCATCGGACACGAAAGAAACCGCCCCTGCCACAGATGCCCGCTGCGGCCGTGGAGCCGGTTGATGTATTGGGTGTAGATGAAATGCGTGCGGCCAATCGCGAGGTTGAGCGACTCTTCGCGTTGCGGCACGGCAATAAGGTGCACATGGTTCGTCATGAGACAATACCCCAGCACTCGCACGCCGTGCTTACCGCATTGTTCCCCCAGCAACTCGAGGTACTTCACGCGGTCCGCGTCCACAAAGAACACGTCCTGCCGGTTATTCCCCCGCTGCGTAACGTGGTGCGGCAACCCGGGTATGACAATACGCGCATGTCGTGGCATATAAGCAGAGTAGTCCGACTTAACTTACAAGTCAACAAAAAGAATAGGTGGCTGTCCCCTATAATCCCCTGGTCATTCGATTGCGCGTGTCGTATCCGAAGGATGCAAGCCTACGCTGTTAGCTACTATTGCCGAACAGCGTAACGCGCTTAACTGGTTCGTCGTGATCTATCAGAGCCTTTCCTTCGGTTCTTTCTCTCGACCTTTCAGCGAGCCCGATGTACCTCCCAGTGAAGCCCCTCGCCCATCAGAACACCTGACTCCAGAACATAGCCATCTCTAAATTCTTGTAGTGAATAATCTTCGACAGCAATATCTTCCAGGAGACCCAAATCGATCAGTCTGGCAAGGTCGTCTGGGTATTCTTGGTTCGCTTCATAGAACTTTTCAATTCCGATCCCGAGTTTGATAAGATCGAGCCTTATGCTGGTCACG
>JACFOH010000111.1 GCA_019454405.1 Promineifilum sp. | reverse complement strand
CGGAGATATTGGCCGAGTTCCGGCAAACGGGACGGGCGTATGCGGTATGAATGATATTGTTCTGAACAAGATTCAGAGTATCCAGCGCTGCGTCCGGCGAGAGGTTCGACTTGCTGAGGGTGAGTGGCTTTATAATCGAATAAAGAATTTCGGCTAGCCAAAAGAGATGACAGGAAGATCGGTTTGATTGAAATCGTCGCCCTTAAAAAGTAATGGCTCATCTGTTGTTTTGGCCAGGGCATAGCTGAAACAGTCGCCGAAGTTGAGTCGGGCTTCGTGGTTTCCTCTGCCATACTGTTTATATGCGACGCGAGCTGCAGCGACTTGATCAACGGTCACAGGTATTATTTGGATTTGCATGGCCGAGAGTAGCTCATCAAGCAGCTTTGTCCCGTCATCACGATAGCGCACCTCTACGATGATCGCTGTCTCCAGCAAGGATGCGGCCGACATCAGTCGAACTGGCGATTCAGCGATTGCTGAAGCAAACTGTGGCGCTTCGGGTTCCCGCTCGACAATTGCGATGATAGCCGATGAATCAATAACCATTACGACGGCAGCCCTATTGGATCGTATCCGATTATTTCATCAGGGGAGCGGGTATCATAGACAGGCAGCGCGGCGAAGGCCCTGCTAATCTCCAGGATTTGCTCGACCAGGGTTGCGACGCGTGTCTCTCGCATTTTCTCTCTTTCCAGTCGCTCCCGAAGGGCTTTTTCAACCGCCTCATCGACTGTCTCGCCGGTATAGTGGCTCAATTCGTGAGCGAGCTTGTCAACTACGGGGGATTTGATTATTAGGGTCATCGCTCAATACCGTCCCTGGATACCTTGTAACAATCATAGCACATTCCGCCAGCCCCGCGCCGCTTCCCACGGGTTGTAGACGGTCGCCTCGCCGGTTGCGGCTTGCCGGCCGTTATCGGCGGCCTTGCCCAGCGCCTCGTAGACCGCCGCGGCGATCCACTCATCTTCGCTCGCCTCGGCGGGCGGCCGCCAGTCAGGCATGTGTTCGGCCAGGAAGCTGGTGCTGGTCTGCCCGGCGACGAACGCCGGCTGAGCCAGGATGTCGCGCAGATAGGCGATGTTGGTCGCCGGCCCCAGGACGACCGTCT
>JACFOH010000110.1 GCA_019454405.1 Promineifilum sp. | reverse complement strand
GATTATGATGGTCGAAGTGCTAGGGGAAATTCATTCCCAGAACGACGGGATGGAGATCAGAGAAGCAAAATCATTGGCACAGACGGGCAAAGGCGTATATCAGATACCCGCCGATCTCATCCCGATATTATTGAACACGCCGACTTCGCCGGACGAGGGTTTGTATCTCGGCAATATACAGTCCGGTGATGACGAGGTGGGGCTTATCCTGCCGATGGAAGCACTCGCCCGACACATTGCCGTAGTCGGGAAAACCGGTGTCGGCAAAAGCTATGCAGTAGGTGTTGTAGTTGAAGAACTGGCGCGGTTGGGTATCCCCGTGCTTGCATTCGACGTACTGGGTGATTTTCGAGAGGCGACAGAAGATTTAGGGGGATGCAATCTGACCGGTGGCGTCAACTTCAGAGTTCCGTATTCGCTGATCGGAGCAGGCGAATTCCTCAATTTCATGCCGAACTTGACCGTTGACCAGCGCGAGATTATCACAGCCGCCTACGAGCGCATCGGCGGACAGGCGCTTGATGATTTAGACCGGGCGGGAAACGTGTCACTGAACATTGATAGTCTCGTTACCGAAATAGAGGACACGGCTACTGCATTCGGGCAAGCTGCCGTCGGCGGACGGGCGGTTACGAAAGTCAGGGCTGCATATAACAGAAGTTCAGTTCTAACCGTCGGGATAGGCGACTGGATAGAGGAACTCAAGACCAAGCCGATTGTGAATGTATTTATCGGTAGACTGTCGCAGAATTCCCGTAATCTCTTGGTCGGAGCGGCAGCCCGAATTATACAAACGCTTCGCAGGCGCGAGATGATCCCGCCGTGTGTGTTCATCCTAGACGAAGCCCACTTTTTCCTGCCGAGCGGCGGTGCTACTACACCATCAACCCAAATTATACGGGAGATGATTAGAACAGCACGCCATGACGCAATCGGCATCGTTCTCATCAGCCAAAGCCCCGGTTCGATGGACAAACAGGCGCTATTGACGTGCAATACCCGGCTCATCTTCGCGCTGGATAAGGAAGATTTATCCACCGTCGCAGGCACGATAGATGCACCCGACGCCGTAATTTCGAGAATACCCAAGCAGGCGAAAGGCACGGCTATCTTGACCTCCGGTA
>JACFOH010000109.1 GCA_019454405.1 Promineifilum sp. | reverse complement strand
GTCGTTCGTGTGCATGAAGGAAGCGAAAAGAAGCGGCTACAAGAAGTCGCGGTTCGGGCGGCGGTAGGTGTGGCCGGAGCAAGTCCGGCCGTGACGACAGAGATCCGCAACAAAAAAGCCCCGGCCTGCGCCGGGGCTTTCGCGTGTCTCGTGCGCGCGGCTCACCAGCCGCGATAGATGCCGACGCCGGGGCCGTAGTAGCGCGGACCATAATAATAGCGCGGGCCGTAACCGTAATAGCCGTAAACCGGCGGGCCGTAATAACCGTAGCCGTAAGCCGGCGGCGCGTAATAGCGCGGGCGGGGCGGCTTGTCCCATACGCAGACGCCGCGCCACTTCGAGAAGTGGCGGCCGCGGCCGCAGCCGTCGCGCACCAGCGTCAGCGCCCGGCGCCGCTCACGGCGAGGCCGTTCGCCGGTGCCGCGCTCGCGGCCTGACCGCCGGCAAGCGCAAGTCCGCCGGCTATCAGCATCGAAACCAACAATGTGCGCATCGCAACCTCCTGTCCCGTGCGAATGACATGAATCTAATCTAGCGCATGGCTTTATCGTGACAATCTGCCGCGCCGGCCAAATGGCGGAACCTGTGACGGCCGTCACAGGTTCATGGTGTTTCCCGGCGCATGTACCGTCCGCCGCCGCACCGGCGGTTTTCTTTCAAGGATAGTCCCATGTCACACTTTACTCGTCGCGATCTCGCCGGCCTTGCCGCGAGCGGCGTTGCCGCCGCTGCGTTTGTCGCCTCCGCCCTGCCGGCCGAGGCCCGGCAGGGCAATATGGATCATGCCATCAACGCGCTCCGGGAAGCGCGCCGGGCGCTGCAGGCCGCGACGCCGAACAAGGGCGGCCATCGCGAGCGCGCGATCGACCTGATCGACCGCGCCATCGAGCAGGTGCGCGAAGGCATCGCCTGGGCCAACCGCCGCTAGGCCGTAACCAAAAACCCCGGCTGAAAGGCCGGGGTTTTCGAGCGCGAAACGATCAGAACCAGTAGCGGTCGTAATAAAGAACATACGGGTTGCCGACCGGCCGGTAATAGCGGTACGGCGAATAGCGGTAGTAGGGCGGATAGCCATAGGCCGGGTAGCCGTAGGCGCCGTAGCCGTAGACCGGGTAGCGGTTGCCATAAACCGAATAGCCGTAGTC
>JACFOH010000108.1 GCA_019454405.1 Promineifilum sp. | reverse complement strand
TTATGTCGTCAGCACAACGACTACGGTTATCAGCGAGGGAGCGGACGAGGGGATAGATAGCGTTGAATCCAGCGTAACCTATACTTTGTCGGATCATGTCGAGAATCTGGTTCTGACAGGTGTTGCGGCTATCCATGCAACGGGTAATGCTCTTGATAACACGCTCACCGGTAATGCTGCAGCCAATACGCTCAACGGTATGGCCGGTGCCGATACCATGATTGGTGGAGCTGGCGATGATGTCTACATCGTCGATGATGCCGGTGATGTCGTTGTAGAAATTCTTAATCAGGGCAATGATACTGTTCAGGCTAGTATCTCCTACGCACTGTCCGATCATGTCGAGAATTTGACCTTGACGGGCACAGCTGATATTGACGGTACGGGTAACGCGCTTGATAACAACATTATCGGTAATGGCGGTGTCAATATTCTCAGCGGCGGTGAGGGTAACGATACTCTCGATGGTATGGCCGGTGCAGACACCATGATTGGTGGTGCCGGCAATGACATTTATATTGTGGACAACGCCCTGGATGTCATCGTCGAGAATGCGGATGAGGGCATAGATACCGTCCAGTCGGCGATTGCATGGACGCTTGCGGACCACGTCGAAAACTTGACCTTGACGGGAGCTGCAGCAATTAATGGCACGGGAAATGCCGGTGACAACACAATCATCGGCACGACTGGTAACAATACGCTGGTGGGCCTTGATGGAAATGACGTCCTGAACGGTAATGGCGGAACAGATACCCTGATTGGCGGCATCGGCGACGATACTTATTATATTGATAGCACATCCGACGTGATTATAGAGAACGCGGATGAAGGTATTGATATGGTCTACTCGAGTATCACATCCACATTGGCCGCAAACCTCGAGAACCTGCGTCTGACTGTTGCGCCGGGGGGGAACGGCGTTATTAATGGATCTGGTAACGCGCTCAATAACACGATTACCGGTAATACGGCTACAAACGTTCTGCGTGGCTATGAGGGGGATGACTATCTAGATGATGGCGGCGGTGGTGGCGATAGTATGTATGGCGGTACGGGTAATGATACCTATGCAATTAAATATGCAACCGCAAAAGTAAATGAGTCTGAGGGCGAAGGTATCGATACTGTTATTCTGAAGTACCTTTTTGCGA
>JACFOH010000107.1 GCA_019454405.1 Promineifilum sp. | reverse complement strand
CACGCCCGCCGCCTTCACGTCGCCGCCGCCCACGATGTTGACCGTCAGGTTGGCCATCCCCGGCGAACCGATCTGCGCGTTCAACTGGTTGCGCATCGGTGTCTGGCGGCCGCCATAGAAATAGCGAATGTTATTATTGATGACGCTGTTCCAGGCAGTCATCGAGGCAGGCGTTCCCCATCGGGCGATGTGGGCGGGCATCTCCGCGGCGATACGGGACTGAAACAGGCCGATGAATCCTTCTACCCGGGCCGGATCGAACGTGATGTTGATGTGGCTGGCGAACCGCTGGGCGAAGTCGCTCCGAAACTCCGCGTTCTGCATCAGCCTGCGCAGGAGCATCGACTGGTAGACATATTTGGAGCTGCTGCTTGTCAGGAAGTCGACAAAGGTGGTGCCGTCGCGGTCTCTGGGCTGGAGCGCCATGTCCAGATCATAGAGGACCCAGCGCCATTTGCCGCCGTCATAAGCCCGCCAGAAGCGAATATTATTATTGGGCCAATCGGCGTTCGCGTCGTACAGCTCGACAATGAAGTAGTTCATGAACTCTTCAATGTCGACTTGCGATTTGACATAATCATAATTAGCCGGCACGCTCATATTGTTGTTGGAAACGAAGCTGCGCAAGCTCTCCCAGGCGGCCGTGCTGCCGACTTCAGGCGCCTTCTGGGTATAGAAGTCGTAGTCGGCGTCTTTATCGAGGCCATAATTCTGTTCCGGATAGACCTCGTCGGCCTTCTCGCGGATGTTGTAGATGCCCCAATACTGGCCGTTGAGCAGGACGATTACCGGCCGCCCGGCCTGATAATCGATATCCATCATATCCTTGACGATGTAATGCTGGATTAGATCAGTGAACAGGACCCTGGAATCGTTGCCGCTGTTGCGTAAAACCAGCCGCTTGTAGGCTTTAATCGGTTTGTCGTCGAAGAAGGCATAGGGGATATCCTTGGAGCCATAAGTACGTCGGGCCTTGATCTCCAGCGATTTCTGGGCGCGCTCGCGACTCTTCGAGCCGTGGATCTCGATGCCGATATCCTGGGCCACAACGCGCGTGCCATCGATCTCATACATCTCCATGCTGGCCGGCCGCTCCCATTGACGCATTTGCCACCGGGCATAAATGCCGATGCCACTATCAAACAGGTTAGCGGG
>JACFOH010000106.1 GCA_019454405.1 Promineifilum sp. | reverse complement strand
ATGCGACATGGTTTTCATGCCGACACCGGCTTTGCGCCGCGGATATCGTACGACGCGCCGCTACCCGCAATGATGATCATCACCGCCCCGACGATAGTCACGATGGTCGTTACCGTCAGGCCGTAACCAAGCGAGCGAATACCCGTCGACGCCGCGAACGAATCGCTCAGATATCCGGTGAGCAACGGCCCGATCGATGCTCCGAACAGCGCCATGCCGAGATTGAACGTTGCCGCGGCGGTCGATTTCATATTGCTGGGGGCCAGAAGTTGCGCGGTTGCATAGATCGAAGCTGTTATCAGGCCGAAAAGGGTGTTCGCTGAGCTCAGGCAAAGCGTGGCCGTTAACGCATCGTCGCTCCACCAACCGTAGATGGCCACGAGGCCGCCGACAGACACACTGATCCCCGGAACGATGAGAGCGAGTGACAGCGACCGGCGACGAAGCCGGTCGAACAGCCATCCACCGAACAAAGTACCGCAAATCAGCGGCGCGCCAAAAGCAAACCCCAGGTATACCCCAGCCGTCGCCGGACTCAGATCGAAGGTGCGGATCAGGAATGGTCCAGCATATAGGAGATTGGCGTTTGGAGCCGCCAGCAAAAGCGCCGAACCGCTCCAGAGAAGCAGAAATGTCCGCTGCCCGAACAGCGTTCGCACGTCGTGTACCCACGAGCTTGACGCCTCTCGCGATGCAGTTTTCGTATCAGCCGTACCGCGGATCGCCGGCTGGCGTAGAACGAGAAACGTTACCGGCAGGAGGAGAAGGCTCAATCCGCCCATGAGCATGAACGCGCCGCGCCAACCGAACGAGTCGGCTGCCATGCCGCCTATGAGTGGGGCAGACGCGGCGCCGAGAAAGCCGCCGATCCATAATATGCTGATCACCCGGGCTATCTTGGCCATCTGGAATTCAGCGGAGACCAAAGAATGGCTGGCTGGCAGGATGCCGGCCTCGCCGAGCGCCACGCCGAATCTGGAAGCCGCCAATTGCCCGAGATTTTGAACGGTCCCCATTAGAAATGTCATCGACGACCAGACCGCGATCGAGGCCATGATCACATGCTTCTGCAAGCCCCTGTCGGAAAAACGTGCGATGGGAAGCGCAAGCAGGCTGTAGCTGATGGCGAACGCGACACTCGTACTGAGGGCAAGCT
>JACFOH010000105.1 GCA_019454405.1 Promineifilum sp. | reverse complement strand
TGACGGCGCACCGCTTGCCGTAGGCGTCAAGTACGCTGAGGCGGAAGGCCCCTTGGCCGAGGCGACGGCGCATTAGGGTCGGCGTTCCGAAGAGGTTAGGTTGGCCCGGGACCGATAGTACGCCTGGTGGGTCGCCGAGGTACGGGGTGACCGATTTCGGGCCGGTCACGGTACGCGGATCGGTCATTCGGTGCACGACAGCATTCCAGAGAGACGCGCCCACTGGTTCATCGGTCGAATAGGTCTTGCCCCTGACTATGGTCGGCGCCCAGTTCGGTGGCGGGTCAACCCAAAGCTCTTCCGGGAAGAAGAAGGGCTCGGCTAGGAGGGCGCAGCCAATCTCCGGATCAGGCGTGGCCGTGTCGTTGTACTTGCGCAAGCGCTTGAGCAATGAACGCGAATCGGGTGCGCCGTTGCCGTCGCCGAACGCGTGCCATGCTAGCGATAGGGGAGCGGCAACATACCTCACGAAGAAACCACCGCCGATGATGGCGTTGTGGGGACTCTTGGCTTTGAAGAGGAACGGCTCGCCGGACTCCAAAGCCCTAAACGCGGTGCCGGCGCTCGGGAACCAGAAGTTGACCTCGTCTCGCGGCAGGCCGCGCAGGTACATGTACCAGTCATGGTCGGTCGGAGCTACGAAGAGCTTCATGGCGCGTAGGCTTCCACTAGCGATGATAGCCCGCGAGTAGGGAGCGGGCCTCCTGAGCGAGCCCTATGGATACCTGGTGGGCTCGCGTAAGAGATCATCCAGCACGTGATCGCGGTGCTATCGAGGAACCGAGCCGGGCGCGTCATCCCGCCTCCCGGTATATAGGCCATGATTGAGACATGGCCAACCGAACGACCACTGGCAGGGGCACGCGGCTATGAGCCCATCGGTGTCGCGGCTGCTCGTCGTGCTCGCGCTCGCGCTCGGACTGAGCGTGGCCGCGGCTGAGTGCGTGCCGGGCTACACGAAGGATGCCCAAGGCGCCACCGTGCGATACGCCATCAAGCAGGGCGCCGACTGCAGCGAGCAGATCGTGGCTATCGTCGGCGGTCGCGAGCAGGTGGTTTTGAACGGTGACCCGTATTCGTTCATCTGGGTCGAGCTGGTCAATGACTTCGACGGCGACGGCCTCGAGGATGCCCTGATAGGCTCTCAGATGGGCAACTGCTGTCCACCGAGCCACGTTGTCGTGAGC
>JACFOH010000104.1 GCA_019454405.1 Promineifilum sp. | reverse complement strand
AGGCGATATTGCGCCTCGGCCTTGTCCTGCCGGGTCCGGGCGTCAGCCGCAAATCGCTCGATACTCTTTTCGAGCGCAACCCGGTCCTGCCGGTTCCTAGCGGCTTCCAACCCGGGGAGACCGGCGTCAGCCATGAGCAGGCGCGATAACAGGAAGATCGCCAATGTCATTCGATATACCAATTCTACAGAGTGGCCACCCGGCGATGCACCAGCAGGAAGTAAAGCCCGAGAACGGACAAAAGAATTCCCGCCGCCGCCAGCACTACCGGCGCCGAAAAAACCGGCACCAGTGCGCCGGTCAACAGACTTCCTATGGGCATGCCCCCACGGAAAGCGACGTTATAGACGCTCATCACACGGCCTCGCATTTCGTCTCCGGTCAGCAATTGCACCAGAGAGGTAACCAGCGCAAAAACGGCGACCAGCGCCGCCCCATAGAGGAACACAATAAGGTAGCTTGCTGCCAGCCATCTCGAAAACGCGAACCCCACCACGAGGGCCCCCAAGCCGGCAAGCGTCACAAGCGCGATTTTACCCTTATTGCCTACATTGCCTATCGCGGCCACCGCCAGCGCCCCGGCCACGGCGCCAGCGCCGTTGAAGCTCAAAAACCGGGCATAAACTTCTGAGCCCTGGTGGAATACATCGCGGGCAAACACCGGCAGGAAAACCACCAGCGGATATCCCAGTATCGTCACCGTGAATGCCAGGCCGATTAACGCCACCATTGCACTCTGCCGGGTGACGAAGGAGAGCCCCTGCTTCATGCTCGTCATCATCGTTTCCCTGCTCTTTACCGGGATATAGCGGATGTTCAGCATCAGCAGCGAAATCATCACGGCGATATAGGAGGCGCCGTTCAGGGCGAAGCACCACACGGCCCCCAGGTGGGCCAAGGCCAGCCCTCCCAGCATCGGTCCGATCATTCTCGCCAGGTTGAACTGGATGGATTGCAGAGCGATCGCGTTAGGAAGATCTTCGGAGCGGACTAGCGTCGGAATCAATGCCTGATAGGCGGGTCCGCCGAACGCCTGCGCAAGACCGACGAAGAACGACAGCGTCAGAATGTGCCACACCTCAACCACCTCAAACGCGATGAGGAAGGCGAGTAGAAAGGCGCAAGTCATTTGAACAACCTGCGATGCCAGCAGAAGATTTCTGCGGTTCTGCCGGTCGGCTACGACTCC
>JACFOH010000103.1 GCA_019454405.1 Promineifilum sp. | reverse complement strand
GCTTGGAAACCCTGTCCGGTCTTGCTCAAATCATTCCCTTAGCGTCAACGGGTGACGGGCAGGAAGAGCGTCCACTTGGCCGTGTCGCTGTCGCCCAGCCGAAGCGCGCAACTGTCGTCCATGTTGTTCGTCGTGCGGAAGGGGGTGTAGACGATGTTTGTGTTGACCTTGTCCCCGCCGCTGGGACCGCCGGCGCTGCCCCACCAGTTGCACCGGCCGTCGATGCCCGATATACCGGTGGCGAACGCGCCATAGACCGCGTTGCCGTAGATCCGGTTGTTGTTGATGGCCATCGTGCCGGCCGTTATGGCGTCGGCCGAGCGGCCCTGATTCATCAGGTCGTCGAACTCGGCGTCGAACGGGACCGGCTGGGGACCGTCGGCCTCGCTCGACCGGGCGCCGGTGCTGCGGATGTAGATGCCGTAGCCGTTGTCGTGGATCAGGTTATTGTTATTGATCGTGACATTCCCGGCGTCGTACAGCAGGACGCCCGTCGCTATCCAGGTGCTGCCCGAGAACTGATGGAGGCTGATATCGTTCCCGGTGAACGTCGCCGTGGCGCCGCGGGAGATCTGGACGCCGTTCTGGGCGACGTGGTTGTTGGAGCCGCTGCCGGTGATGATGTTGTTGCTGAGGGTGGCGTTCGAGCCGGTGTTGTCGACGATGATGCCGCCCTTCTGGTAGCCGGTGAGCGTGTTATTCGTGATGGTCGCCGTGCCCGTTGTGCTGACCAGCTTCCGCCCCACGAAGATGCCGAAGCCGTTCTGGCAGGTGCTGTTCCCATCATCGTCCCGGATAGCGGTGATCGTGTTGTCGTGGATGTTGGCTGTCGCGCCCTCGCGGACGAAGATGCCGGTCAGGATGCTGCCGCAAGCGTCGGGTCCCGGGCCGGCGATCTTGAAGCCGGTGATCTCGGCGCTCTTGCCGTCCCGCACCTGGATGATCGCCATCTCGTTGCTGCTGCTGACGTCCGGCGTCGCCTCGATGGTCGTGGTCCCTGCGCCGGCGCCGATGAGGCGCACCGACTTGTAGACGTCGACCAGCTCGGAGTAGACGCCTGCTGATACTTCAAGGGTATGCCCATCCCGGGTATCGCCGTCGTCGATGGCCGCCTGGATGGTGCAAAATTTCTCCATGGTGGTGGTATTACGTACGGCATCGCACACGGCCACCTTGGCCACAAAGACGTCGGACCTGCCGCCGTTATAGGTCGTGCTGAACG
>JACFOH010000102.1 GCA_019454405.1 Promineifilum sp. | reverse complement strand
CCTGTTTTGCTTCCCATTCCAGTCGCTGTATGAAGCGTTTCGCGGCTTGCTCGTACGTGCCGTGCCAGTTGAGTGGCCGGTCGCTTAGTTCGGCGTGTCGTTCCGCCAGACGCGCCAGGGTGAAGTCCACGTCATCGGACGGCGGCAGGGCAAGTTCAGGACCGAATCTGTCTGGCAGGGGGGCGTGATCTACCCCCAATCGGACAAGACGTCGGGCATATTTACGCTGAAGCAGCATCGACGCCGTGTAATAGCAGATCAATGTCACTCGTCCCTGGCCGGACAGGACGTCGGCCACTCTGGTCGCCGAACAGGCATAGTCGGGAAGCGCCAGGAATAGAGGGATCAAAGCCATCCGCAGCCGGGCCTCGCCACTCATCGCCAACGACGCGACAAGCGTATCGGGCGCGGGCGGCGGATAGGGCCGATCTTCCGCCGAAAATGTCACAAACGCAATGCCCAGACGATCCAGTTCGGCCGCGAGCGCGGCGTCTGAGAGTCTTGTATCGTCTGTGATTCTTGTACCCATTGCTCTCATTGTAACATAAGAGGAGCGAGATGAGGCGGCGCGACGACTAGCTGTTAGGCTTAATCCCGCCGCGACATGACCCACCCCACCACAGCCATCAGGACCCCCAGCAGCAGCGTCGTGCCGCTGATGAGCACGCCGATATCAAACCAAAACTGCTCGGGGAAAAGGCGGATCAGCGAGTCGCTATAGGCGAACGTCCAGGTGCCGTCCGCGAAGAGCAATTCGTGGAACTGGACGAAGAAAGTATCCCAGAAGGCGAGGATCGCCACCGCAATAAGAGCCAGGACGATGACCGTGGCCAGGCCGGCCATCATCACCGTTCGCCAGCCATACGGCCGCGTTCGCGCCGGGACGAGTTGAGTCGCGAGACCAATCAGGACAATCGCTCCAGTGACGTAGACCACATTCCTCATGGCATCGGCGACTACTTTCACATCGATCATATGACTGATCTCCGCCTCATTATAAAGAGGGAAGTCAGTACCTGGCAGGCGTAAATCTTCAAGCATATAGATGACTTGCGAGGCGGGTTCGGGCCGCTGCAGATACTCAAGCGTACCATGGGCCAGCGCCAGGCGTTGCTCAGGGGTGAAGCCAAACATATCAGGAGCAATGCGCTTATATTCGAATGCAGGGTAGTCCCAGGCGATAATGGCCCGTATCGTGCCGAGGCCGAGGAAGAAAGGCATGACCA
>JACFOH010000101.1 GCA_019454405.1 Promineifilum sp. | reverse complement strand
TGATCTGACCCCGAATTCGTAGACACCGAGATAAGGTGGATAATCTATCAACCTTGGAGGTGTAGCATGAAGCGGAAACGGTTTACCCGGGAGTTCAAGATCGAAGCAGTGCGGTTAACGGAGGAAGGCGACAGGACCGTCGCCGAGATTGCGCGCGACCTGGGCCTGCACCCCAACACCCTGTACCGTTGGCGTGACGAATTGGGGCTGTCCGGCGAGGAAGCTTTTCCCGGCCAAGGGCGAATGAAAGCCGGTGATGAAGAGGTGCGACAGCTACAACGGGAGATAACCCGGCTGAAGCAGGAGCGCGATATTTTAAAAAAAGCCATCACGTTCTTCGCCAGGGAAAACCCATGAGATATCGGTTTATCGACGCGCAGCGTAGCCGTTATCCGGTGGCTCTTTTATGCACGACGCTGGGGGTATCACGGGCCGGCTACTATGCCTGGCGCAGACGGCCTCTCAGCAGCCGGGCCACGGCTAATAACGAGCTGCAGCGAGCGATAAAATCAGCTTATGAAGCGGGGCGAGGAACTTATGGCTACCGTCGAGTCCATGCGGCTGTGTCGCGCCAAATGTCTTGCAGCCGTAACCGGGTGGCCCGGCAGATGCGGCGGCTCGGCTTGCGTGCCCGACGTTCACGGCGTTACAGGGTGACAACCCGCGTCAATCCCAAACGGTTGGCTGCTCCCAACCGATTGAACCGGGAGTTTGCCGCTCCGGCGCCTGACCGTAAGTGGTTAAGCGACATTACCTACATTCGTACAGGAGAAGGGTGGCTTTATCTAGCTGTGGTGCTGGATCTGTACTCGCGACAGGTTGTCGGCTGGGCGCTTGGCCCATACTTGAGAGATGAGTTGACTTTGTCAGCTTTGAAGATGGCCTTAGGGCGACGTTCGGTCGGCGACGGCCTGCTGCATCATTCCGACCGAGGCAGTCAATACGCCAGCCAAGATTACCATCAGCTGCTAGCCGGAAACGGCATCGTCGCCAGCATGAGCCGCCCGGGTAACGCCTACGATAACGCGCCGATGGAGAGTTTCTTCGCCACGCTCAAGAGCGAGCTACTGCATCATCATCGCTTCCAGAGTCGTGACCAGGCTCGGCGTGCAATCTTTGAATATATCGAGGTGTTTTACAATCGGCAGCGTCTCCACTCGGCTCTGGATTATCAGTCGCCGGTGGAGTTTGAAAATTTGGTCGATCCAACTTAACTGCGTGTCTACTTTTTTGGGGTCAGATCA
>JACFOH010000100.1 GCA_019454405.1 Promineifilum sp. | reverse complement strand
AGTCAAATAAAAATCCGGCTATATGAGTACGTATATTTTTGTCGGAGCTTTTCTTATGAAAATACTATCGCAGCGCGGCTGAGCTCCCGTCGAAATAATATGCGGCTCTATTTAGCTTGAGGGTCCCACCAAACCGGAAGGATCTGAAGGTATGAAGCCGCTTAAACCGTCCCTCGCACCCGCAGCTGCGGCCACAGCCGAGGCCGGTCGTCCAACAAGACCGGGGTCTGGACGTCGGC
The DNA here is from genome assembly GCA_019454405.1 of Promineifilum sp. Taxonomy (GTDB): domain Bacteria; phylum Chloroflexota; class Anaerolineae; order Promineifilales; family Promineifilaceae; genus Promineifilum. Next base: position 1,018 of record JACFOH010000100.1, on the reverse strand, counting down.
GGACGCTTTGTCGGGGCGCGGTCGGCGCGGTCGCGATCATGGCCGGTTCGATGATGGGTCTTGGCCAGGCAGTGGCGGAGCCCCTGAGCGCGCCGAGCTTTGGTGGCCCTCTGCGCCCGATCCCCGATCCTATGAGTACGGATGCGGGCGTGTTTGGCCGGCTTCATATCACCGGCCAGCTCACAGGCATCGGCAATACGCAGACGAACGGCATTCCCGGCGTCGATCCCCGAACGACAGATCCTCTCGTTGATATCGGCAATGCCCAAATTCAGGTGCAGACAACCGGGGCGCCCTTGACGTTCTTCGTCCAGGGCGGTGTCTACTCGCTGCCTTCTTTGGGTTCGGCCTATACCCGCGCAACCGACGTCACCGATCAGTTGTACGGGCCCGTGCCCGTTGCCTATGGCAAGCTCGAACTGTCGCCTAATTTCTCGGTGCAGGCGGGTTTGCTGCCGACGTTAATCGGCGCGGAATCGACCTTCACGTTCCAGAATATGAATATCGCGCGCGGCCTGCTCTGGAACCAGGAGCCGGCCATCAGCCGCGGTGTGCAGGTGAACTATAGTAATGGACCGCTCAACGCCTCGGTGTCGGTCAATGATGGTTTCTACTCTGGGGATTACAACTGGGTATCCGGTCTGTTGTCTTATGCGGCGACGCCGTCGAGCACGATCACGCTGGTCGCCGCAGGCAATTTTGCAGAGTCCGGCAAGACCGGCGCGGCGACGCCTCTGGCGCAGAACAACAGCAGCATCTTCAATGTGATCTACACCTATGTCGACGGCCCGCTGACGCTCCAGCCCTACCTGCAATACACAACGGTCCGCTCGAACAGGGACATCGGGATCGATCGCTCGGCCAAAACATTCGGCGGAGCGCTGCTGGCTCGATATGCCATCAATGACAATTTCTCGATCGCTGGACGCGCCGAGTACATCGCTTCAAACGGAGGCGATTGCGGCGTCGCCGCAGACTGCGCCCCCACCAATCTGCTCTATGGGCCGAAAAGCAGGGC
>JACFOH010000013.1 GCA_019454405.1 Promineifilum sp. | reverse complement strand
TAGTTGATAAAGGCAGCATCGACGACGCCATCTCTGATAATTTGGTCATATCCTCACTGGCTGCCGGAACCACCGACAGTTGGCGCTATCAGGTGCAACAAGGCGACGAGGGGCTTTACCTTTATGCCATCGCCCCACCGCCGGCCGATATCGTCCTGTCGATCTATAAAGACGGACAAGCCATCATTAACAATCAGAACATAGCGCCGGCCGGCTCACCCGAGACGCTACACGCGCCCCAACTGCGAGGCCCAGGCACATATGAGATACGAATCGCGACAAGCGGCGAAACGGCCACCGCGTATGGTCTCACTATTTACAATGACCCAATCCTCCCTGTCACTATCGGCGGTATGATCGCGCCCGGTTCACCCCGAAATAGCGTGCCCCTGCCCGCAGGGGCGACTCAGTTCTGGTTCTTCACCGCCAATGCAGGCGATGTAGTCGCCATTCGGTTGAAACCAAAGGGGGAGCAGGATGCGGCGGCCGACCTGTACGATCCCAATGCAGACCACATCGTCTCTATCGATAATACCGACGAAGGGATTGAGGAATACCGGGAAGTCAAGCTATCGACGAGCGGCCTGCATGCCATCCGCGTGTTCGAATATTACGGTCTGCAGCCAATGACCTACGACCTGGAAATCAATTTCCGATAGCTGCCCTCAGGCCCGAGCTGCGATGGCTCGCTGGCGCGCCAGAACCCAGGCTGCGATTAGAGCCAGCGAAAAACCCAACCCCACAGCCCCGACCAGCGACATTGTCCCCATCGTGAAGAGAATACCGCTGCTCAAGCTCCCCACAGCCGACGCGGCCGAAGCCCACGTATCACCCATGCCCTGTAGCCGCGCCCCCTCAGCCGGGGCCAACCCTACGGCGAGCAAGGCCGAGCCGGCGATAAAACACAAATTCCAGCCTAATCCCAACAAGAAAAGCGACACGGTCAGCGATGGTATTGACGTTGCAAACGGGCTGAGCAACGAAGAGACAACCAGGAGGAGTGACCCCGCGATAATCACCGTGGCCGCGCTTGTTCTATCGACAAACCAGCCGGTGAGACTTGAAAGCCCGAACATGCCCAGCTGATGGGCCAGAATCACAAATGAAATCGCTCCCACCCCATGCCCGGCATGATTCATGTGCAGCGGAGTGATCACCATGATCATCGTCATCACCAGTTGTCCAATCGCCATAGCCGCGATCCCTAATCTGACATTCCAGTGTTTGAGTAGCCCACGAATAGGGCGAGAAGGGTTTTCGAGCAGCGCCTCGCCGGCCTCTCGCTCAATCGCCGCCATCTGCCGGCTGATAATCAACGGATCAGGCCGGACAAAAACAAAGGTCAGGACAATCGCCAGAAATAATACAATCGTAGCGGCCCAAAACGGCCCCGTCTCGGGGACAAGGCCCAGGTTACCCGCCAAATTGGCTGCCGGAGACACAAGCACCGGCCCCATCAGTGCGCCGATCGTACCGGCAAAAACGATCCATCCGATCACTTTCGCGCGGCGTTCCGGCGGGCTGACCTCGGCCGCGGCATAGCGCGACAGATCGGCCGCGCCGCGAGCAACTCCTGCAATCCCCGCCCCAAAAGCAAATATCCAGAAATGGCCCACGCCAATCGCCCAGGCGCTGATCCCCGTTCCGACCATGCCGATGAACAGACCAAGCGTGAGTCCCAGGCGACGACCGGCACGACCCATCAACCAACCTAACGGATAGGTCGTCAGGGCGCGAAACAACAACCCGAGGGTAGAGGGAATTCCAGCCGCACTATCATTGCCACTCAAATCGGCGGCGATGATCGGCATCAACGTAAAATAAGCCACCTGCGCGGCGGCGGCCAGGCTGGAAACGACAAACAGAATAGCAATAATTCGGCGGCGAACGCTCGACGTAAATTCAGGTGACATTCGGAGGATTATCTTGTGTCAACAAGATATCAGCAAATGCACCGCAAGACGCAGGGGAAAGCGTTATCAGTCCAGGCGGCGAAGGGAGATAAAGCGGCGCCCCCCTTCGATTAAATTCACCCGGGCGCGATAATGATGATTGTTGAAGAGCGTGAAGTCCCGTTCGATGTAGCCGCCGGCATTATGATCTTCGGGTTCAGAAACCATGCGGACCAGGTCAACATTATCAATGAGGTCCATGATCGGGCGGCCAAGAACATGATCTCCCGATACTCCGAACAAGGAACGTGCGGAGGCATTCAGCACCGACAGGCGGTAATCTTCATCAATGACGATGACAGCATCCTCGATCTGCTCCATGACCTCACCCAGCACTGTTCGCTCATTGGCCATGGCATGGTACATATTTGCGTTATTGATCGCTATGGTCGCATAGCCTCCCAAGGCTGAGAGAGCGCGCGTATCATTGCTGTCAAACGGCAAGCCTTTAACCTGGTTGGTGACGCCAAGGACGCCAATGGGCTTATTCTGAAGGATCAACGGGACATAGATGAGCGATTTAACCAGAAGTGCTGTATGAGTTCGCTTCCACTGTGAATCGGCGCCAATGGCAATAGCTCGCTTGGTCTGCAGCACCTGACCCGCCAGGCTATCGGTCACGCGCTTGCGCATTGATTGCGCCTTGGAATCGAGGTTCTTGGAGGCACGGATATACAGTTCGCCCCTGTCCTCATCCAGCAACATCAGGGACCCTTCCTCAGCCCCGACGACATAAACGGCCGCCTCAACAACGCGCTGGAGGACTTCTTCCAGATCGAGCGAAGAGGAGACGGACTTGCCAACGCCGTACAGGACATTAAGCTCCTGAGCGCGCCGCTGGAGTTGGGAGTTGCTCTCCATGAGTTGTTCAACAAGCTGATCGCGCTCTTTCTTCAGACGACCTTCACGCAGCGCGTCATCGACCGAGGCGCTTAGTTCTTCGACGTCGATCGGTTTGATAATGTAATCCTTGATACCCAATCGAAACGCACGAACAGCCGTATCTTCGGAGCCCTCCCCCGTGATGAGAATAGCCGGGATATCGAGGCCGCGTTCGCGAAGCTTTTGCAACAGTTGCAAGCCCGTCAGGCCGGGCATCTGTTGATCGGTGATCATCAAATCAGGTTCTTTGGTGATGGCCAGCTCCAGCCCTGTGATCCCATCAGAAGCCACCAGCACTTCAAACCCCTTGGGGCGCAGGATATTCTCGGCCAGAAAATCCCGAATCTCCTGAGAATCATCGATAACCAATACACGTTCGTACATAGAAATTTACAGGCGCCTGATATGATTTCGGGTGGATGCCTCCAATATTACTACTCGGATAATATCGAGGCAACCGTCCAGGTTTCCACTTGTCGGCAACTATCGTCTGATATAGCATGCAATTCTCATGCATGAATCGCTGGATTATCGCTTTGCGTTGCACCGACCGGTGAAGCTATCGGCCGCCTCAAGGGTTTGCTTATGGCTAATACTGCTTCTTATGGCGGCGGGGTGTCGTTCGTCAAACGATATCCAAGCGGCCGAAAATGGACTGCCGGTCACTGAATTAACTCCGCAGCCAACCGCCAATAGAGTCCAATCTGTCATGACGCGTATCGCCGAGCAGTTTGCGCCATCTACCGGCACACCTGAACCGGCGACAGCGCCTGAAGAAGTCAAACCGCCCGTGGTCCTGGATCTGAGCTTGATAGGGACGTTGCCCAATCTTGATCCCGGTCTCGCTCAAAGCCAGGCGCAGTTGGACATGGGCCAGAATCTATTCGCCGGCTTAACCAACTATAACCCTGATACCAATACGATTGAGCCGGAACTGGCGACGAGTTGGTCCATTGCACCTGACGGCCGCACCTGGACGTTCAAATTAAGAGACGATCTGTTTTGGGTCCGCCCGAGCCGTCCGCTGCCCGGCGGTAACGAATTATGGTCGGCAACGCCCGTCCGTCCGGTGACGGCCGACGATGTTGTGTTCGCAGTTGAGCGCGTTTGTGGCCATGAGGTCGAGCACGATCTGGCTTATATCCTCTTCATCATTGACGGCTGTCAGGAACTGTTCACCAACCCCGCGCCAACCAAAGAAGATCGGGGTCGAATCAGTATTCGAGCTATCGATGCAACGACGCTGGAAGTGCAGCTAACCGAACCGGCCGGCTATTTTCTGACGCTAACCAGCACGCCTTTTTTCCAGGCCGTACCGCGTGATCTGGTCACGGAGAGAGGCAACGAATGGGTCGACGCGAACGGCGACCTGAGCAAAGGTTGGCAAACGCCTAACAACCTGATCGCATCGGGGCCTTTTTTCCTTGTGCCCGCCCTGACAACCATGGAAGGGGCGGTCCTGCATCGTAATCCTCTGTGGCCCATAGACCGGCAGGGCAATGGCGATATTGTGAACGTCTATTTCTTCCATGAAGAACTGGATGCTTTTAAAATGTGGCAAGAGCGGAAGCTGGATGTCGCGCCATTGCCGGCCGCAGAACGCGAACAGTTCATCGCTAAAACGCCGGCCAGGGTTAAAGTCATTCCCGGTCAGATTCTATTCTATATCGGGTTCAATTTTGATAGCCAGGTCTTTCGAGAGCCGGAAGTCAGACGAGCCTTCAGCGCCGCGATCAACCGGCAACGACTGGTGGAGAAAATCTACGACGGGCGCGGCATTGCTATGCGACACGTCATTACGCCCGATATCGTCGCCGGATTGCCGGCCGATGAGGCCGGCGTTGGCTACAGCCCCGATTATGCGCGGCAACAGATAGCGGCCAGCAGTTTCCGCAGTTGTCGTCTCATCCCGGAAATAACGCTATTGGTCAGTTCAGCCGACTTATCGCTCCTCCAGGCCGAGCTCCTTCGCGACATGTGGGTCGATGAACTGGGATGCTTGCCGGAAAACATTCACATCGAGCAAATGCAATTTGGCGCGCTGCTGGCCGCAACGCGCCAGGATGCCGCCAACCGGCCCGACATGTGGGAGCTGGCCTGGTCGCCCGCGTTCCCCGATGCCCACAATTCGCTCACCGATCTGTTGCAGTGCCGGATCAGTGAAAACCGCCAACACCGTGAATGCTCCGAAGCTGACACGCTCCTGCAGCACGCGGCCACAACGGTCGATCCGGCCGAACGCGCCACGCTCTATCGGAAAGCAGAATCCCTCTTCTTCAACGAGAACGGCTCTTTCCCCGTCGCGCCTTTGTACATCCGGGCCAGGGAGATCGTCTTCCGCAACGACTGGATCACATTTACGCCTGTGGCTTTCGGTGGCCAGCAATGGGATCGCGTCATAATCAACGCCAGTTTCAAGGAACTCGAACAGAACCGCTAATATGGACGAATTGGCAACATGGGCACAGGTATTCGGCTTATCGTTGACCGTTGCGCAACTGGACCAGTTCGCGGCTTACGAGTCATTGCTGCTGGCGTGGAATGAGCGGATCGCCCTGACGACCATCCGCGAGCCGCACGATATTCGCGTTCGCCACTTCCTTGACTCGTTGACTTGCGCCACTGTCACCGGCCCGCTGGATGATCTGTCACTCATCGACGTCGGCAGCGGCGCGGGTTTCCCGGGCCTCCCGCTTAAAATCCTCTACCCGGGACTCAGGTTAACATTGGTGGACAGCGTCGCTAAAAAGGCGCGATTCCTCGAACTGGTAGCCGCTGAATTAGGGCTGCAAAACGTCACCGTAGTCGTTGAGCGGGCCGAAACATTGGGGCGCGATTCCGCATTTCGCGAACAGTTTGACTGGGCGACGGCCCGAGCAGTGGCAGAGTTACGTATCCTGGTCGAGTACCTTCTGCCGCTCTGCCGGGTTGGTGGCGCGCTGCTTGCCCAGAAGGGAGAAAGCGGAACAGCCGAGATGGCGGCCGCCGCGGAAGCGATCGAGCAACTCGGCGGAGGCGAACCACGAATCTCGACCATCCATCTGCCCGGCCTCGAGCGAACTCATAACCTGATAATCGTGCCCAAAATCCGGGCCACAGACGACCGCTACCCTCGCCGGCCTGGCATACCAACCAAACGGCCGCTCTAAGGCTCGCCGGCGATCACCCGGCCGGCCTGGATCCGCAAACCAGTGGCCTGGCTGAGGAAGTCATCGGGAAACATCCCCGGGTCGGTCGTTGTCAGCAGCGCCTGAGCCATCCCCTTGCCGCGGACCTGATTGGTGATGTAGGCCAACAATGCCTCGCGGCGGTGAAGATCAAGTTCAGCGATGACTTCATCGAGAAGGAGGATGGGGATGTCGGCCGTTGTGGCTTTCATCCAGTTGATCTCGGCCAATTTCAGCGCCAGGACGCCCGTGCGAACCTGCCCGCGCGACCCAAACATACCGAGGTCCTTACCGTTGACCAGCACCGCCCAATCATCCCGATGGGGCCCGACGGACGAAGAGCCTCGCCCCAGATCGGCCGGCTGCGCGGCGGCTAATTCAGCGGCGAATCGCTCAGCGACGGCTCCAATGTCAGGATCGGCTTGCAATGCTTCTCCATCGGCCAGTTGCTCGTCGACTGCCCGGCGACCATTGGCGGACCACCCCGGGAGATAGCCAAGACGGAGCGATTCCTTACCGCCAATAAGGTCCTGAAAATGGATCTCCTGAGCCTCGCGTCCCATCTCGGCGATGAACCGGGCCCGCCGTTGAATAACCCGGCTGCCCGGCTCGACCAGCTTCTCGGTCAGGATTTGGAGAACATCGGCCGCGTTACGGGTCTGACCCTCGGCCATTCGCCGGAGAAGAGCGTTGCGCTGTTCCAGGACTTTATTGTAAGCCGATAGATCGCGGCAGTAGTCAGAATCGACTTGACATAACGTGACATTAAGATAGCGTCGCCTGTTAGCCGGCGGCCCAGTCACCAGATCGACATCCTCGGGCAAGAAGAGGACGACCCGCAGATGCCCCAGCAGATCCATCAATCGAACCTTGCGACGATTGACGAGGGCTTCACGACGAAAGGCGCTCTGGCCATTGCGCGCCCAATTACCGCTATCCTCTACGATGAGACGCATCTCCAGATGACACGGGTTATCCGGTCGCTCGATATCGGCCACAATTCGCCCAACCACGACCGGCTCATCGGTCATCATCGCGTCCCAGTTGATGAGTTGGGCATCCTGACTGGCATGAGGCGAACGCGTAGTAGCCAGGAAGTAGATGGCTTCCAGGAGGTTGGTCTTGCCCTGGGCATTATCGCCATGAAGAAGAATAACGCCCTCCGGCAGGTCCAGTTCCAGTCGGGCGTAATTACGAAAATTGGTCAACGACAGACGTCGCACTTGCATGGCTTGAAAGATAGAGCCAATCGGGCAGATTGGCAAACACCGGCCACGTTCGCCGTGAACCTGCGCTAAGCAGGGTTTGCGATGGACTGATGAGCATGTTATGCTTCGCAATTAGCTATAAACGATACCTTGGCCATTATTTTCGGCCGGGTTTTTGTTAAGATATGACGTGGGGCGGCACAAGGTGCAATCGGTGATGAAACATCAACACCCCGGGTTATCGAACCAAGCTGACAGGATAATGAACTCACCCGACATCATATTCATCGTTCTGGATACCCAACGCGCCGATCGCCTCGGCTGCTATGGCTATGACCGCCCTATCACGCCCAATCTGGATCGCTTCGCGGCCGCCGGCGCCCTGTTTGAGCAAGCAGTCTCGCCCGCGCAGTGGACGATACCCAGCCACGCGTCGCTCTTCACGGGGCTTTATCCCACCTCGCACGGCGTGACCCAGTCATCGCAGAGCCTGAGCGAGGGGCGGCCACATCTGGCCGAGGTGCTACGGCGGCTTGGCTATGAAACCATCGGTTTCTGCAATAATCCCCTCGTCGGCGTGCTAAATAACGGCTTTAAGCGAGGGTTTCAAACCTTCTATAACTATGGCGGGGCTTTCCCCAGCGTTCCGGACGCATCGAACCCCTGGCCCTGGCCCGTGAGCCGGGTCGCCGAGTGGTACACCCAATTTCTGCGGCGAATCTCTTACCCGATCCAGAATTTTATCGGTCGGTCGGATTTGGCTTTCAGAGTCTCGCTGCATTCCTGGCTGACGCCGCTGTGGTCCAAGATGGCCAACTTCAAGGGACAGAATGAGCGTTCGGTTCAGGACGTAGTTCATTTCATCCAGGAACGCGAGACGAGCGCGGACGACAAGCCGTTGTTCCTGTTTCTGAATCTGATGGAGACACACTTGCCGTTCTGGGCGCCGGGCGAATTCGTCGATCGGGTCGCGCCCTACTTCCGACATAGCAAAGCGGCACGCGCCACCATGAGCACGTGGAACCGCGAGGCCTATCGCTGGGCCGCGCCTCTGGCCGAACCGCTCGGCGAGCTGGAAGCGCGCGTCCTCAACGACATGTATGATGCCGAAGTGGCTTATCAGGATCATTACCTGGGGGCGCTCTTCCAGGCGCTGGAACAACGGAAGCGCGGCCGTGATACATTGACTGTCATCGTGGCCGATCATGGCGATGGCTTGGGTGATCATAACTTGATCGGCCATGCGTTCGTCGCCTATGAAGAGTTGGTGCACGTGCCGTTCATCATGCACTGGCCCGGCCGGGTGGAAGCAGAGACACGAATTGACACGCCCGTCAGCACACGGCGGATTTTTCATACCATTCTGGATGCCGCTGCGCAGACCGAACAACAAGCCGCTATCGTTGACGAGATGCTCGCCGATGACGGATCAAACGTGCGACGATTAAGCCTGCGGCACACATTGGCCGGCCGCGATCCGGAGCAACACACCGCCTATAGCGAAATCTATCCTCCCCTGAATTTTGTGAAGGCGGTTGAGTCACGACAGCCGGGACTGCTGGAACAATATCGTTGCCTGTCGGTACGACGGGCCATCGTGCGTCCGTCAAGCGAAAATGCTCGTGTATCGACAAAGCTGATCGAAGTTGAGGACGTGCCGGAAGAATTCTATAACCTGGCGGAGGATCCGCTTGAACTCAATAATGTTATCGCAGAGTATCCAGTGGCCGTTGCCGCGCTGGAAATATCGCTCGACCAGATGGTTCAACGAGCGAAACGAGAGGGCAACAAACAACCCACCGGGGCGACCGTCGATCTGGAAAGCGACGAACTACTACGCCAGCGGTTGCGCGGGCTGGGCTATTTGGAATAATTGAGCAACCCTTGGTCTCGCACAGGCTGGAGCTAACCAAGGGAATACAACTGCCACGGGTGAAATATGCTGGACGGACTTAAAATCGACCCGATCGCCTTTACAATTCCTATCGGCGGCGGGTTCCCTATTTATTGGTACGGTATTCTCGTCACATTGGGCATTGCCATCGGCGTGGTCTGGGCTGCGCATGAGATCGCCAAACGTGGCCAGAGCGTCGATGAGTTCTTCAATGGCCTGATCGTCGTCATCTTCAGCGGCTATCTGTTTGCGCGTCTGACTTATGTATTGCTCGAGGTGTTCGGCGGCCGAGGCGACCAGTTCAAGACCTTCTGGGATGTAATCAACATCCGCGCGGGCGGCATCAATATCCTGGGGGGGTTCATCGGCGCGGCCGTCGTGGGCTGGCTTTTCGTTCGCCGGCGACGACAAAATTTCTGGCATTATGCCGACGTGGCCGGCCCGGCGCTGCTGATCGCTCAAGGCATCGGCCGGTGGGGCAACTTCATCAATCAAGAGCTATATGGCCCGCCCACCACGCGGCCGTGGGGTATTCTCATCGAAGCGCCCTATCGCCTGCCACAATACGCCGATCTGAACCAATACCCACTCGATACGCGCTTCCACCCAACGTTCCTCTACGAGTCCGTCTGGCTCATCCTCGGTTTCATCGTGCTGGTATTCCTGAATAATCGCTTCCGGAATAAATGGAGTGCGGGCACACTATTCGGCATCTTCATGATCTGGTGGGGCGCAGGTCGAGCCTTCCTGGAGTTCTTCCGTCCCGATCAACCAACTATTGGGGGAACCCCCATTACCTATTCGTTCCTGATGGCGCTGGCCCTGGCCTTGGTTGGCGTCTGGATCGTTCTGTCGCGTAGTGGCCGTGCGCAAATCTTCAGCCGTCGTCGTCAGCGGGTGGCCAAACCCAAGCCGCGGCGACAAAATTGATACCGGCGGCGATCGCCCGCCGGAGGGGGATCGAGAATGAGATTCGCACCAGGTTTCGGCGATGTAGCGCTGACATTCGATGACATATTGTTAGCGCCTGGTTACTCACAGGTGCTGCCGGCTGAGGTTGATTTACGCACGCGCCTCACCGGCGATATTTACCTCAATATACCGGTCATGTCGGCGGCGATGGATACCGTCACTGAGGCCCATATGGCCATCGGCCTGGCACGGTTGGGCGGCATTGGCGTCATCCATCGCAACCTGACTCCGGAAGAGCAGGCCGAAGAAGTCGACAAGGTCAAACGGTCAGAGTCCGGCATGATCGTCGACCCACTCACGTTACGGCCCGAATCCACCCTGGCCGAGGCCGAAGCGTTGATGAGCCGCTACCATATCTCCGGAATTCCCATCACCGACGAGAGCGGCCGGCTAGTCGGCATCCTGACCAACCGCGACATACGGTTCGTCACGCCCGGGCCTCAGCCGATCGCGGAGTTCATGACCAGCGAGGGCCTAATCACCGCGCCGGTCGGAACAAACCTGGAAGAGGCGAAGGCCATCCTGCATCAGCACCGCATCGAGAAGCTGCCATTGATCGATGCCGACGGCCGGTTGAAAGGGCTGATCACCGTTAAGGACATCCTCAAGAAGATCAATTACCCCAATGGAGCGACTGACGAACGCGGCCGGCTCCTCTGTGCGGCTGCGATTGGCGTCGGCGAAAAAGCGCTGACTCGACTGGACCTGTTGGTAGAGGCGGGGCTGGACGTGGCGACCATCGACACCGCCCACGGCCATACACGTCTGGTCCTTGAAACCTTGCGGGCGGCCAAACGCCGCCATCCCGCGCTGCCAATCATCGCCGGTAACGTATCCGGCCCCGAAGGCGCGCGCGATCTCATCGAGGCCGGCGCCGGGGCGATCAAGGTTGGCATCGGCGCGGGTTCCATCTGCACAACGCGCATCATCGCCGGAGCCGGCGTGCCGCAGATTTCAGCTATCGACGCCTGCGTAGAGGTCTGCCGGAAGCACGACGTCCCGCTCATCGCCGACGGAGGAATCAAGTATAGCGGCGACATCGTCAAGGCGCTGGCGGCCGGGGCGGATCTCGTCATGCTAGGCTCGTTGCTGGCCGGGCTTGAAGAAAGCCCGGGCGACATCGTCATCTATGAGGGGCGACGCTACAAAGTGTATCGCGGCATGGGCAGCATGGGCGCTATGCAAGGCTTCGGAGCCGACCGCTATGGCAGCGGCGTGACCTCGCCGACAGGCGGCCCGGCCGGTGGCCAGATCCGTGACAAGCTGGTGCCCGAGGGCGTCGAGGGGCAAGTTCCCTACAAAGGCGCATTGCAGGACGTGATTTATCAGATGATGGGCGGCGTGCGCTCCGGCATGGGATACGTCGGCGCGAGCAATCTGGAAGAACTACGTGCCAAGGCCCAATTCGTCCGCATCACCAACGCCGGATTACAGGAAAGTCATCCCCACGGCGTTCTCATCACGAAGGAAGCGCCGAATTATCAGGCGCCCCGCTAAAGAGTCTGGCGACGGGATATGGCAAGGGAGTTGTCCATATCCCGACGCCTCCATTTTTGCCGAGTAACAGTATGAATAAAGGGATCGTTTATGCGGCAGGGGCCTACATCCTCTGGGGCTTGTTGCCGGTCTATTGGAAGATGCTGCAGGGAGTATCCGCCGGCCAAATTCTGGCTCACCGGGTCGTATGGTCGCTGATATCCGTTGGCCTGATGCTGATGGTACGCCGTAATTGGGGTTGGCTGCGAGAGACCCTGAAGCGGCCGCGCGTCTTGCTGACGTTCACCCTGTCCGGCCTGCTGCTGGGCGTCAACTGGTTCGTCTTCATCTGGGGCGTCAATGCCGGATTTATCGTTGAAACGAGCCTCGGCTACTTCATCAACCCGCTGGTCAGCGTTCTGCTCGGCTTCATCGTTCTCAAGGAAAAGCTGCGTGGGGCACAATGGGTAGCCCTCAGCATCGCATTGGGCGGCGTCCTCTACCTGACTTTCAGCTACGGCGCTTTTCCGTGGATCGCCCTGACGCTGGCTTTCACATTCGCCTTCTATGGTCTTATTCGCAAGACCGCGCTCCTGAATTCGGCCGAAGGGCTATTTCTGGAGACGGCCGTCCTCTTCCTGCCGGCTCTCGGCTTTCTGATCCTTCAGGAAATGCGCGGAACCGGCGCTTTTGGCCACGCCAGCATGACGATTAATCTATTGCTCGCCGGAGCAGGCATCGTGACGAGCATCCCCCTGCTCCTGTTCGCCGCCGGCGCGCGACGGATCACTCTGACGTCGCTCGGCCTGCTCCAGTACATCATGCCGACGCTGCAATTTCTTATCGGCGTACTCATCTACCATGAAGGATTTGGCCCGTCCCGCGTCGTCGGTTTCGGACTAATCTGGCTGGCGTTGATTCTGTATACGGCCGAGAGTCTCTTCCACCGGAAGCAGGCACAGGCCGTGCAAGCGCCGGTTGAAATCGCGCCCTGATCGGCCACACGAACGACATGACCCATTTTGACCACCATACCTACATCTCTCCGATGACCTGGCGCTATGGCAGCGAAGCGATGCGTTATCTCTGGTCAGAAGTCTACAAACGGCGTGCGATGCGACGAGTATGGGTCGCGTTGGCCACTGCGCAACACGCTGCCGGATTGGTATCGGCCGAACAACTGGCCGACCTGGAGGCCCATATCGATGATGTTGATATCGAACGCGCGTTACAGGTCGAGCGGGAAACTCGCCATGACGTGATGGCCGAGATACGCGTTTATGCCGAGCAATGCCCGGTGGGAGGCGGCATCATCCATTGGGGCGCGACAAGCGCGGACATTACCGACAATGTCGACGTGCTGCGTCAGCGGGAATCGCTCCAGTTATTGGCCGAATCGCTACGCCGGTTATTACTGGCTTTTTGTCGTCGCATCGAAGAGACGGCCGATCTGCCGGTGATGGCCCACACGCACATTCAGCCGGCCGAGCCGACAACTCTGGGCTATCGTCTGGCTCTGTATACCCAGGATCTATGGGAAGATTTCAAACATCTCCGGGCGCTCATTGGGGAATTGCGCGGCAAGGGACTAAAAGGAGCGGTCGGCACTCAGGCGAGCTTTGTCGAGTTGCTGGAGGGGACCGGGATGACGGCCGAGCAGATGGAGGCGCTGGCGATGGCGCGGCTCAACCTGCCCTATTTCCCGGTCGCAAGCCAGACCTACACGCGACAGCAAGATTTGCGCCTGCAGCAGGTTCTGACCGGGATCGCTTCATCGCTGCACAAGTTCGCGCTCGATTTTCGCGCGCTGCAATCGCCACCGTTTGGCGAGTGGGCCGAACCGTTCGGCAAGCAGCAGGTCGGCTCATCGGCCATGCCCTTCAAACGTAACCCCATCATCGCCGAGAATATCTGTTCTCTGGCCCGATTTGTGGCCGCGCAATCGGCCGTCGCCTGGGACAACGCCGGGCAGGCCATCCTGGAGCGCAGTCTGGACGACAGCGCCAACCGCCGGCTATTCTTGCCGGAAAGCTTCCTGGCCGTTGACGAAATACTGCGACGAGCGCGCGGCCTTGTCGAGGGGATGACCTTCGATTACGAGCAGATCGACCGTAATCTGGCCCGCTACGGCCCTTTCTCGGCGACGGAACGCGTGCTAATGGCCGCCGTGCGCGCCGGAGCCGACCGGCAGGAGGCGCATGAATGGCTACGCGAAGCAAGTTTGCTGGCCTGGGAAGCGATACGGCGGGATGAGATCAATCCCCTGACAGAGCTATTGACCGAAGACAGACGCCTGACCGGCTATCTACCGGCCGCCGAGGTGCGACAACTAATGAACGCCGGCGGTTATATAGGGACTGCGGCCGCCCGGGCAAGGGCCTTTGCCGGCGGCATCCAGCCGGAGCTTGAACCCGGCGATGTCGGCGCGACATAGGCGGCACGCAGTAGCGTCAGTAGCCGGAGCCGGCTTCAGAAACGATATCCAACCCGGACGATGAACGGCAGCTTAGGCAACCGTCAAGCTGTCGGGATTCAGCGGTTCGATGTTTGGCTTAAGACCTATCTGATCAATCAAATCTCTCAGTTCTTCGCTGCTCAATGCTCGCCCCTTGCCGCTGATGGCGACCAACATGGCCTCCATCACATTCGTGCCGAAAGACCGCCCCTCCAGCCGGGGGGTCGATGTGACGAGATAGGCAACTCCCGCATTGCGAAAGTCCTGAACGTCTTCCTTGGTCGTCGTATTAGTGAAGATGATCTTGCCGTCCAGGCGGGCGGGCATGAAGCGCTTGATATAGTGGCAATCTCCGGCGATCACTGTCGCCCAATCGAAGTACTTGCCGAACTTGGGTGTGTTGTGCTCCTGGCTTTCGCCGATAGGATAAACCCACTCAAACGGCAAGCGACCGATCACAGGCAACATCGTGGCCGCCAGACGCTTAACGCCCTTTATCGAATGGATGGCGATGGGCACTCCCAGCGCGAACATCAGATCGCCGACCACACACTCATAGCCGCCTTCAAAGAAGGGCGCCGCCATCCACCAGCGGTCGGTCATACTGGTTATCAGGAAGCGTTTTGGTTGCGGCACACCGATCTGCGATTCCACGTAAGCTAACATCCGCCCTTCCAGCGTGCTCTTCACGCCGGTGCCGTCGACGACGGGCGTTTGTTTCACGTAACGAGTCAGATTATCCACGGAGTGCAGCGGATAGTATTTATCGTCAACGGTCAGTCCCCGGATCGCGCCCCCCATACCGAAGGCATCAACCTTGCCGTCCAGTTCGCCAAAGAGCTGTGCCGCGCGCTCCATATCGCCATTGGTGCCAATACGTTCAAGGCGGACTCGCTCGCCCAGCAGTTCAAGTTCAGCGGCGCTATCGCGTTTGGATGATCCTATGCTAATGCTGACTGCTCGTTTCACAGGTATTTGCCTCCATAAATGCAAAAGATGGGTAGGATGATTCAGTCAAATTCACGCTGAAAGGTGATCCATATAAAGATAGGGCGTTGAATCCAGTCAATCAGGGGACACGGTCGCGGCGGCTTCGGCGGCGGTTCGTATACGGACCAACCAATCGGCAAACCCGGCGCTGAACGGCCCGATGCCTTCGTCCTCGGCGATAGCCAGCCCTTTATTGGCGATAATGCGCAGTTGCCTCCCGCTCATGCCCTCGACCGCAGAGGACAGGTTCACCGGATAATATTCCTGTGCCAGGGGCGTCATTGAATCCCATAATTCTTGCCAGAACGGTTCGGCCGCGGCCGTGAACACCCTGTCCACTTCGTCGCGCGAGTAGGCACGTCGCGCCAGCGAATCAAACAAATAATACCCGGCAAGTTGCAGAAAGAACGGATGCGGCCCGGCCCTGTCCAGGAAGTAATCAACAGCGCCGCCCGGCGCTTCGATATTTGCTCTTTGGAGGGGAACAACCAGCATGTCTCGAGCGGCAGCGGCGCCAAGTAAACCGACATTGAGGAGCTGAAACAGTTCGTAGAAGCGCGAGGAAAGTCCATTCTGCGCCAGCAAATCGGCCGGGGATGTATGGCTGGTCAAGACAAAACCAAGTTGTCCGTTATCGCCAAGCGCCCGCCAGGCCTCGAATACTTCATCGCTGAATACAGACGGCCGCCAGGCCAATTGCTCCAGTTCATCCAGAAAGAGAAGCGGCTGGTAGCCGGCAGCGCTTAATTTATGCACCGCCGTCACGAAATCATGCAATGTTCGAACACGGGCCGTATTACCCGGCCGAACGCGGCCCCACCATTGACTCCAGGCCGAATCGAACAACCCGGATAAGGTCTGATGGCTGGGATCCCGCAGATCGACGTAGGCGCTGAGCAACCGGGGCGAATCGTCAAAGCTGCGAGCCGCGCGATAAAGCAGGGATGAGCCGCCAAAGTTCCGCCCGCTCACGATCGCCACATGCTCCCCGGCGGATATATGCCGCCGAAGTTGTGCCCATTCGATATCGCGACCGAAAAACATAGTCTCATCGACGATCATGCGGCCAGGTGTGTAGGGGTTAGAGACATCGGCCGGTGAAGGAACATCCTTCTCATCAAGTTGTCCGGGGCGAGTCTGGGCGCTTGATGTTGACGACGACCATCGCCAGGTCAGGCCGGAATCCATGACTCGATCGTCGGCGCCCGCCAATCCATCGATCCAGGACAGTTCGTCCTCCTTGCTCTCAAAGAATTGGGCCACAGTCGAGGATAGATCGGGGCGCAAAACAGTGGTCGCTTCAGCTAAACCCGCCATGCGGCCGCCGCGCCGGATATAGCCGAGGAATTCGCGGGCCTTCTCGCGCTGAGTCGATCCCGGAAAGGCGTTATAGTCTACGCCAAACTGCCGGCAAAGGGCGCTTAATTCAGCCTCAGAGAGGTGAGAATCCAGAATGTCGAGGAACTGCATCGGGTCCATAATTGATTTGTTCGCAAGTATAGCGTCTTTTCGCCCGATCCTTCAAACAGTTGGCGCACCGGTCATCATTGATGCCGGATTCGCGACATCGTCTATTGCCGTAACAGTCAAATCGCGTAGGATCAGCCGAACTTATGAACCCGGCATGATTTAGACATGATTGAACAAACATCTCCAGCCGCCAAGCCCCCACGCGAGAAAGACAGCGCAGCTCCGGCCTATATACTGTTGGTAGCTATCTGGATCGCCGGATTGTCGTTCGTCCTTTACCCGCTCGTGTGGCTGGGGGAGCAGATCGCCCTGGCCTCAGGCGACCTGGCGGGATATGGCCCATCGCACAGAATGCTATGGAGCGGGATCATTACCGGACATGCGTTGACCATTCTTCTGACTTCTGCACTAGGGTTACGCTTTTTCAGGAAGAGTTCTTATCGACCGGTTTTCAAGACGTGGATACTGGCGGGCGTCTTCGCGCTATTGGCGCTTCCAGTACAGTTTGTTACACCCCCGGCGGCGCAACTGGCCGCTCTGTTACAGATCGCCGGCGCAACCGTCTATTTATTGATCCTGGCATGGCTACGGCGACGGTCCGGCGTCAGGCTTGCCCCCGGTGGCGGCATCCTGTGGCCGGCGCTCCTGGCGGCAACCCTCATCATCTGGCCCTGGTTCATCTGGGGCGCCTTGGGCTCCTTGCTCGACACAGCCCTGAATCTGGCATCGGCGGTACTGTTTGGTCTGGCCGCGGGACAAACATCACACTATTTCCTGAACACGAAAGCGAACGAAGAAATCGATAAGCCACCCTTCTCGCTCGGCCCGACCGGCCTGATCATGGGGATCGCCTGGCTAACGATGGGCGCGGCCTATGGCTACAATGGGCAGCAACTTATCCTGCTCGGTCTTCTGTCAGGGATTGGCTGGTTGGCCGCGGCCGTCTCCCGATGGGACGCCGAAGGGGCAAGATATCACGATTGGCGCGCGACTTCGTTGCTGGTCGGTCTGGTCGTCGCGGCCCCGCTGGCCTTCGTCGATCCCGACGAATTACTCCTGCTCCTCAATATGAGATCTCGTGACGCCCTCTTTTTCACTTTCCGGTCAACGGCGATCGGAATAGCTGCGACCTTGCTATTGACTATCCCCTTCTGGCTACTGGCTCGCCGCCCGATCAAGAGAAGGCGCTGGCTGACAATCGGCGTGGCCATATTCGCCGTCGCCGGCCTGGGTGTCCTCTACTTCACCTCTGGACAACCCGGCTGGGGCGGCGACCATCTTTATGTCATTATGGCTAATCAGGCCGATCTTACGGCCGCGGCCGGTATCACCGATCCAATCGAGCGGCGCACCTTCGTCTACAATACCCTTGTCGCTCACGCCGATGAAACTCAGGCCGACCTTCGCCAGGCGCTGACTCAAGCGAGAATCCATTACACACCCTATTACCTGGAAAACGCGCTGGAAGTGGACGGCGGGCTGGCTACGCGTCGGTGGCTGGAAGCGCGCCCCGAAGTCGATCGCGTGCTCATGAGTCCAGTCTTGCGGCCGCTGCCCGGCCTGGGTCTGGTTAATCCCGGAACGGCCAAGCCCCCCACAGCCCCTGAATGGAACCTGGTTAAAGTAGGGGCGCCACAAGTGTGGGAGAAGTTCGACGTGCGGGGAGCGGGCATCATCATTGGGCAAAGCGATTCAGGGGTGGATGCCATACATCCCGAACTGCGCGACCAATATCGCGGGAACAAGGACGGGGCGACGGGCGGCGATTCCTATAACTGGTTCGATCCCTGGTTTGGTTCCACCCACCCCATCGATTATGAAGGGCATGGAACCCACACGTTAGGGACTGTGCTCGGCCGGACCGTCGGCGTGGCGCCTGAAGCGACCTGGATCGGTTGTGTTAATCTGGCCCGCAATTTAGGCAATCCGCCTCGCTATCTTGACTGCCTGCAATTTATGCTGGCTCCTTTCCCTTCGGGTGGTGACCCATTTCGGGATGGCCGCCCGGACCTCGGGGCCAACGTACTCAATAATTCGTGGGGCTGCCCGGCGCTCGAGGGTTGCGACCCGGGCACGTTACTATCAGCCGTTCGGGCGCTACGGGCCGCCGGCGTGTTCGTCGTCGCCTCGGCCGGCAACGACGGCCCCGCATGCAACACAATCAACGCTCCCATCAGCCTGTTCGATGAGGTATTCACCGTCGGGGCCATGGAAGAATCTGGATGGATCGCCGATTTCAGCAGCCGCGGCCCTGTGACGGCCGACGGCAGCGGCCGCACGAAACCCGATGTCGTCGCGCCCGGCGCGAGTATTCTGTCCTCGTCCCCCCATAATTCGTACGATTACGCGAGCGGAACGTCCATGGCCGGGCCACATGTCGTCGGCGTGGTGGCGCTGCTCTGGTCGGCCGATCCCTCGCTCATAGGCGATATCGACCGCACCGAAGCCCTCCTCACCAGCACAGCACTACACAGGCAATTACCAGCCGATACCGATTATTGCGGGGCAAAAGGCGAATGGCCCAACAACATCGAAGGTTACGGGCTGGTCAATGCTTATGTCGCTATGCGAAGACTTGTCGCCGAGGCCGACGAATAACATCGCGCGGCATGTTCGTTATCTATCCGGGTTACTGCCCCGATTATCAGAGTAATTCGACGATCGTCGCCTCACCTTGTCCAACGCCGACGCACAGGGTCGCCAAGCCATAGCGCATTGTTTCACCCGCGTCGCGGCGACGCTTCATCTCGTGGAGCAATGTCGTCAGGATACGCGCCCCGGAACAACCCAACGGATGGCCCAACGCGATAGCCCCACCATTGACGTTGGTAATCTCCGGCCGCATACCCAACTCACGCATCACCGCCAGAGATTGCACAGCAAAGGCTTCGTTGAGTTCGATGAGGTCGATATCGGCCAGGGTCATGCCGGTCCGATGCAATACCTTGCGCGTCGCCGGAACGGGGCCTAATCCCATCGTGCGCGGATCAACGCCGGTCGCGGCCGAAGCAACCCATCGCGCCACCGGTTGCATACCTAACGCTTCGGCTCGCTCGCTTGACATAATAAGCAAAGCTGCCGCGCCGTCGTTCAAACCGCTGGAATTACCGGCGGTAACCGTGCCTCCCTGCCGGAAGGCCGGCTTCAACTTGGCCAGCGTGTCCATGTCGGTATCGAGCATATAGCCTTCGTTGCCTTTTTTAATGCGGGGGTGCTCATCGGTGTCGAACACAATGGGATCCCCCTTGCGCATGGGAAACACGGCGGGCACGATCTGGCTCCGGAAATAGCCTTTATTAATCGCGTCCATCGTCCGGCGTTGGCTCTCCAGGGCGAACGCGTCCTGATCCTGGCGGGTGATCTCGCCGCCGGCGATGGCGCCCTCGCGGCTCATCTCGTAGATATTCTCGGCCGTCTCGCCCATGGCTTCCAGCGGGAAGAGCGCTTCCATCTTCGGATTGGGGTAGCGCCAGCCGAGCGTCGTATCCCAGGCGGTCACATTGCCCGACGGGCCGAAGGCGCGGCTATTCTTGGGCAACGAATAAGGCGCGCGAGTCATGCTCTCCACACCGCCGGCGATATATACTTCGCCCTCTCCGCTACGGATGGCGCGAGCGGCCTGATTAACAGCGTTCAGCCCGCTGGCGCACAGGCGGTTCATCGTCACGCCGGCGACCGAGTGCGGTAATCCGGCCAATAGCGCCCCCATTCGCGCCACGTTGCGGTTATCTTCACCCGCCTGATTGGCGCAGCCGAAGTAAACCTCTTCTACCTCGTCAGGAGCGATCCCCGTCCGATCGACGATTTCCTTGATGACGAGCGCGGCCATATCGTCGGGCCGCATATTGGACAGCGCGCCACCATGGCGGCCGATAGCCGTCCGCACACTGTCAATAATCACGACATCTCTCATGTCTTACCTCATAAGCATAAACGATTTGTCACGCACAGATCTGGGCCGGCGAAAACGTCGCGGCCCAACCGCACGTGGTATCAATAATCAATCGCACGGGCAGATTGTACCTTGCCCGGTCATAACCCGACAGAGTCGCGGATGTAGGGCACTCGCCGCTCAATCCATCCCCAGGCGCTCTTCGACAGCCCGCTTGAGGGTGCCGCCGGCCACGAGGCGCCGCGCCTCTTCGATGAGTGGGTAGAGCGTTCGGTCAGAGTCCACAAACGGCACGCGCTCGCGTATCAATCCATAAGCCACCCGAGTGCCCTCTCCCATATCTTCGACAGTCAAACCCATCGTCTGGCGGCGAAAATCGATCCCTTGCGCTGCCAACAATAGCTCGATACCGACGATGGTCTCCGTATGTTCCAGAATCTGCCACGCCTGGCGCACGGCCGTCGCGCCCATGCTTACGTGATCCTCAACGTTGGCGCTGGTCGGGATGGTGTCGGCGCTGGCGGGGTGGGCCAACACCTTGTTCTCCGAGGCCAGGGCGGCGGCGGTATATTGGGCCATCATCATGCCGCTCTCCAATCCACCCTGGTCGGTCAGAAACATCGGCAATATCCCGCCATTGCTGTCCGCATCGACCAGCCGAGCGCAACGCCGCTCGCTCATATTACCCAATTCGGTCAGGCCCAGCGCGGCGTAATCCATCGCCAGAGCCACCGGCTCGCCATGGAAATTCCCCGCCGAAACGACGTCGATCTCGCCCGTATCGTCGGCAAAGATGATCGGGTTGTCGTTAACCGTGTTCAATTCGATATCGATCACCCACTGAGTATAAGCTATCGAATCGCGAACGGCCCCGTGAACCTGAGGAACGCAGCGCAAGGTATAAGGATCCTGAACGTTATGCGGATCGTCGAGGCGCAGATACCGGCTTCCGGTGAGGACGCGGCGCAGGAACTCAGCACATTTGATCTGGCGCGGGTGGGGTCGCAGAGCGTGGACCCGCGGATCATAGGCGCGGTCAGTCCCATGAAGGGCCTCCAGCGACAGGGAAGCGGCGATATCGGCCGTCAGCGCCAGATTGATAGCTCGACGAACAAGAAGAGCGCCCATGCCCACCATCAGGGCCGTTCCATTCAAGAGAGCCAATCCCTCTTTGGCGTTCAGTTCGACTGGTTGCAATCCGGCCAAAGCCAACGCCGCGCCGCCACTCATGAGGCGGCCATCGACGGTCGCCTCCCCTTCGCCAATGATGACCAGGGCGAGATGGGCCAACGGTGCGAGATCGCCACTAGCCCCCAGCGAACCCTGGGACGGGATGCGAGGCGTGACTCCGGCGTTGAGCATGTCCAGCAAAAGACGCACGATAACCGGTCGCGCGCCGGAATGGCCAAGAGCCAGGGTATTGGCCCGGACCAGCATAATCGCGCGAACGGCCTCCTGCGACAGATCGGGGCCAACGCCAACCGCATGGCTACGAACGAGATTTAGTTGCAGCTGGCGAACTTCATCGGGCGAGATAATGCGATCCTTGAAACGGCCGAATCCTGTCGTGATGCCATATACCACTCGCTCCTCGGCGACCAAACGCTCGACGGCCGCGCGCGAACGCTCCATGCGTGGCAGGGCGACAGGATCGAGGGCCGCCGGTCGCCCTTGAGCGACGGCGACAACATCATCAACGTGCAGATTTTCACCGGAGATTAGCAAAGGTTCCATAAAGCTGATTATAACAGAGGGCGCGTTTTCGTCTTTTATAGGGCTGATGTACAATTCCATCATGGATTCCCTCGCGCCAGGCTGGCAGCAGATCGCCGGCCATGAGTGGGCAGCCCGTTTATTGAGCGGTGCCATCGCACATGAACGCATTGGCCACGCTTACCTGATCACCGGGCCGGACAGCATCGGCAAGATGACCCTGGCGCGGACGTTTGCCCAAGCCTTGAATTGCACCGCCGAACAAGGGCGACGGCCATGCGGTATATGTCGTTCGTGCAAGCTGATCCTGGAGGACAAACACCCCGACGTACGGGTTGTCCTGCCGGAGATCAGCGATCGGGGAATACAATCGATCAAAATCGAGCAAATCAGGCGGCTACAACAGGATTTGAGTCTCTCGGCCTATGAAGCCCGCTACAAGGTAGCCTTATTGAAGCGCTTCGATACAGCTAACCCGAACGCCGCCAACGCCTTTCTCAAGACCTTGGAAGAACCTCCCAGCAACGTCATCCTGCTGCTGACAGCGATGGATAGCGACACGATATTGCCAACGGTCAACTCGCGCTGCCGGACGGTGAAACTCCGTCCAGTACCGACGATGCTGATTGAGGAAACGTTGATGACGCGACATCACGTCCGCCCGGAAGACGCCAACCTGTTGGCGCACCTGGCCGACGGCCGCTTAGGGTGGGCGATCCGCGCCCACAACGATCCCGCTCTCCTGCAGGCGCGCCGGACACAACTGGAAGCGTTACATCAGACATTACCGGGAAGCCTGGTCGTTCGCTTCGCGCTAGCCGAATCGTTAAGCCATAAAGCAGAGTCATTACCATCGCTGCTGCAGACCTGGCTGAGTTGGTGGCGCGATCTGACACTCCTGTCATTTAATCGAAAGACCCCGGCCGAACGCATCACCAATATTGACGAAATCGAGTTACTCCACGAGTTGACAGAACACTGGTTAAAAAGCGGAGTCCTGGCAGCGTTGCGCCAAACGGAAATCGCATTGCGCCAACTAAACCAGAATGCCAACGCCCGGTTGGTCATCGAGAACGTTATGTTGGCCTACCCCCGGCAAGCGTAAACCCTGATAGATCGCCGATGTCAAAACCCGATCCCTCTCTCGACACATTGCTTCATTTCGCCCTTGATGCCGCCTGGCAAGCCGGTCGCGTCACGCTGGCTCATTTCCAGACGGGTCTGGTGGCCGAGCGTAAAGCCGACGATTCACCGGTGACCATCGCCGACCGTGAGACCGAACAGATTCTTCGTCGCCTCATTACGGAACGCTGGCCCGAACATTCGCTGATCGGCGAGGAATACGGGCACACTGAAGGCGCGCGCGGAAGCGAAGGGTATACCTGGGTCATCGACCCCATCGACGGCACAAAATCCTATATTAGCGGAGTGCCTCTCTACGCCGTGCTGCTGGCGCTGGTGAAGGATACCGAACCGGTCCTGGGTGTGATGCACTTCCCCGGACTAAACGATATGGTTTACGCGGCTCGTGGCCGGGGCTGTTACTGGAACGGCCGTCCGGCAAGGGTATCAAACGTCTCCAATCTATCTGAGGCCGTTCTGCTAGCCAGCGACCTGAACACTTTTTCTCTCTACAATCGGCAGGGTGCTTTCCAACGCCTCATCGATTCAACCTATATCCAGCGAACATGGGGAGACGCTTACGGCTACGCGCTTGTTGCCACCGGCCGGGCTGAGGTTATGCTCGATCCCGTTATGGCCATCTGGGATTGTGGGCCATTACAAGTTATCCTTGAAGAGGCCGGCGGCACATTTACGGATTGGCAAGGAACGCCAACCATCTTCGGCGGCGAAGCAATCGCCACGAACGGCCTCCTGTTTGATGAAGTGATGGCGATTGTGCGGGATGGAAAATAATTCATGGGGTTATTTAGCGCAGTCCATAGTCAAATCTCTGACGACAAGGCGCTTTAACACTCGAGGAGAGTAATATGAATCAAAAGGCAATGAAAAAGCCGGCTGCTCGCCTGAAAGGCGTGTCCCTGGCTATGCTGATTGGTACGCTTATCATATTGACGGCCTGTAACATGGGCGCGGGGAAGGCGACCGCCACGCCGACGGCCGAACCCACTTCCGAACCGACGCCCGTTCCCGGCTCCAATGAGCCATCGCGCGGGCAAGCGGTGATTAACGGCATTGATGTACTGGTTATGGAGTCGTTTCCGGTTCAGGTCAACGTCGTAGCGGCCGGCGACTTGCCGGATACCTGCACCCAGATCGACGAGGTCATCAGTCAATTGACGGGCGACACCTTCCGGGTGGCTATCACGACGTTGCGCCAGCCCGATCCGGCTTGCGCGCAGATGGTCGTCCCCTTCGAACAATCTATCTCGCTGGACGTGGACGGGCTGGCAGCCGGAACTTACCAGGTCTCGGTCAACGGCGTTACAGGCTCTTTCACCCTCGACACCGACAATACGCTAAACAACGTTAACCCAAGCATCAGCGGATTCGTCTGGCACGACCTCTGTTCCCAGACAGGCACGGCCGTTAATGACGCCACAGAAGAAAAAGGTTGCGTGCCGTCTCCTGACGGTGAAACCGTCCAGGCAGACGGGAAGTTCCAGGAGGGAGAGCCGGGCATCCCCGGCGTCAAGATCAGCTTGCTGGCCGGGGATTGCACATCGGCCACGGAGGGCGATGAGATATTCGCCACAACCGATGAATCCGGCGCTTATAGCTTCGAGGATCTGACCCCCGATACCTACTGCGTCTTCCTGGATACCGACGATGAAGACAACGCCGCCATACTGGAAGAAGGCATCCTGACTTCCCCGACAAGCAACGGGGTTCCCACAAACAGCGTCACAGTTAATCTTGAGGAAGGGGAGAGCCTGGCGGGTATCAACTTCGGTTATGATTTCCTCTTTTTGCCGGTGCCGGAATCGGCGAAGGATTGCGTCAACAGTTTCGAATATGTCCAGGACTTGACCGTTCCCGATAACTCCGCATTTCCTCCCAACGTGGAATTCGTAGCCGGGTGGCGGTTGCGAAATAACGGCACATGCCCGTGGACGAAGGAGTACACGGTGTCCTTCATCGGCGGCGATGCGATGGGAGCGACCGCTATACCGTTAGGGAAAGCAGTCTCACCCGGGCAGACTCTCGACGTCATGGCCACGCTCACTTCGCCCGGCACGCCAGGGACCTATAGGAGCAATTGGCAATTGAGCGACGCCGAAGGCAATGTGTTCGGCATCAACGGGGAGGCCAACGACGCCTTCTGGGTGCAGATCGTTGTCGACGCATCAGCGACATTCATCGGAACGCCCGCCCCCGGTTCAGCGGTCATCGGCGGCGTGTTATGGTCGGATGTCTGTTTCCTGACCAACGGCACGCCTTCACGGGGTTGCGTAGAGACTGAATCAGGCAGCGGATTCTATCGAGCGAATGGAACTTTTGACGCCAGCGAGCGACCTTTGCCGGGCATAACCCTTATCCTGGGTCAGGGGGCATGCCCGGAAGGCGGCATTCCCACCCCCGCCAGCCGGCTGGCCACTACCGTATCCGATGAGAAGGGGATCTACCGCTTCGAAGGGCTGGATGCAGGCATCTACTGTGTAGCGGTCGACGCCCTCTCGAGTGAAAACGTAGACTTGCTTATCCCGGGCAACTGGACCTGGCCCGCGCCCGGCACGGGCCGGCAAGGCATCCGGTTAGCCCTGGGCGAGCAACGTCTGACCGTCGATTTTGGCTGGCAACACATGGACTAAACCTCATCGCCGTGTCAGGAGCCAGCCGAAACCGAATAAGGGCCGGCTCCTGACCGGTATGGCATCTGATTAATAGTTTTTGTAAGACAACTTATCTAGTATCAAGTAAATGGGTATATCAACGGAGCCTCTCGTATTCAACAAGTCCGAACCGATTCCGTGGCGAGGGGCTTACACCTTGGAAAAAATCGGGCTGGTCGTCTTGCCGTTGCTGGCGGTGGCGGCCATCGCGGTGAATTTTCTGGACGCGGCAGCGCTACGCACCCTGTCACGATGGCCGGTAGCCGGCCCCGTCCTCAGTTGGCTGGCCGGTGGAAAGAATTCTTTCTTCGTCTTCTTTGGAGCGCTGGCCGTTCTAATTATTTTCGCTCTTCTGATTCGATTGCGTCTGAACAGGAACAAACGCCTTTGGTTCGGCACGGGGTGTCCTGATTGCAAGGAACAGGATTTGGTTCGCGTGAAACGGCACTTCAACGATCGTCTTTATGGATTGATCGGCGTGCCCGCCTATCGCTACGCCTGCCGGAATTGCACCTGGCGCGGTCTTCGTATCGCCCGCAAGGAATATTCGCTGGCATATGAATTGGAAAGAGAGCGCAACTTGCTACGCTTTCAGCCCGATACTTTATCGTACCTGGAAGAGGTCGAACTTGGTCTGGCAATTGAGCCGGATTCACTAGTCATAGAGACGTCCCCAGACCTCCCTGGCCACGGTATCAGCGACATCGACGAATAGCCTGACGCTCAATCCTCTACGTCCTTGGCAATCTGTCCTCTTAGTATCAATACGCTCCTCGCCCATCGGATGACAGCCCGAATATACCCCGACATTGAAGCCTTGGTGTCCTGCGTATATAATGACTGCAATTATTAGCATTACATTGGAGGTATGCAGTGGCAAAGCAAGTAGATAAGGAGCCTGATGCCTCTTCTCTCCCCGCAGGACCAGACGGAAATCCCGGCGAATTGGAGGTCCTCAGGGATCTCATATTCGGCAACCAGGCTCGTGACTTCGCACGGCGATTCAGTGATATCGACGGGCGCCTGGAAAGTCTTCGCCGCGAGTTAAAAACCGAACAGGACTCACTGATCCAATCGCTAGCCAAGTCATCGACCGACCAAACGACTACCCTGCGCAAGGAAGCCCATAACCGTGTCGACAAAGAAGTCCAATTGTTAAGCGAGCGGATCGAACAGCTAACAACCGACGTCAACGAGCAGCTGGAAGGCATGCGCCAGGCGCTTGAGGCAAAGCTGGACCGCATCCAGACGGAGAGTCGGGATCGGATACGCCTGCTGGAAGAACAAGCCCGGCAACGGGACGACGACCTTCGCGCCGAGCTGCTAACCGTTAGCGCCTGGCTGGAAGACAAGAAGACGTCTCGGCACGATCTGGGCAGCATGTTGGAAGAATTGGGCCAGCGATTGCAGAGGAACGCGCAAGCGCCCACCTCCGATCCGGAAGCCAAGGCCTAATCGCCGAATCATCCACGATGGATATCCCCACCGGGTCCGACCCGCCAGGCCCATCGCCGGCATCCAACGGAGAACCCTCCCTTTCATCCATTCGGCGCATTCTCTTCGCGGCTGAAAGCGAACGGATCAACCAGCTCGATCAAGAAAAAGAACGCCTAAAGAGTGAAATTGACGCGCTTAAAGCCCAATTGGCGGCGCTGCAAGCCGAGTTGGTCGTCACCGAGAAAAGACTACGCGAAGAAGCCGACGGGCTGGCAGACGATATCGATGGCGTGATCGCCCGCCGCGTCACGGCCGCTCCCGAAGATATGGCCGAGGCGCTGGGGCCGGTGATGGCCGGCGCGCTACGCGCACAGGAACGCCAATCGCGAGGAGAGTTGGCCGAGGCTGTCGCTCCAGTGATGGGCGAAGCGCTCGAAAGACAGATCCAACAATCACGACACAGCCTTATCGAAGCTCTTTACCCGATCATTGGCGATGTCGCCCTGCGCTATGTCGGTGAATACTTCCGGGAACTTCAGCGCAACATCGACGCGCGGCTGAAATCAACCTTCAGTTTGGGACAATTCGGCCGGCGAATCAGAGCACGATTGGGCGGCGTTTCGGATACCGATTTGGTGATGCGCGACGCCTTACCTTTTCAGGTTCGCGAGATATTCCTGATCGAGCGAGGTTCCGGGTTGCTGCTGGCACGGGCCGGCAGTGATAAAGCTGTTGACTCGGACCTGATCAGTGGAATGCTGACCGCCGTGCGTGATTTCATGCACGACTCCTTTGAATCCCAGGAAGCCTCCTCATCAATCGATGAAATTCAATACGGCGAACAGCGAATCATCGTGCAGGATGGCCAACTGTGTTATCTGGCGGTCGTTATCCATGGCATCGAGCCTTCGGGCTTTCGGGCCGAACTTCACCGCATAATCAACCGACTTCACACCGACCACTACAGAGCCTTGCAATCTTTCGACGGGGATATGAGCCGGTTGGGCGAATTACAGCCCTCGCTCGATCAGATAGCCGTTGAACTCGGCGATATGACCGCACCGGCCGACAAGCCTGCCCCCCTGACCCGGGGCCAAAAATTGGCCCTGGCCGGGATGGGTATCGGCGGGGCATTGCTCCTGGCTTTCGCGTGCTTCTATCTCCAGTTCACGCTGGCCTTGTTGCCTGTCGCATTCGGGACATCCACGCCAACCCCAACGTCGACGACCATGCCCAGCCCAACCTATACGGTTACGTCAACGATGACCGCGACCCCATCGCCATCGCCCACAGCCACGGCGACGCAAACGCCCACAGCTACGCCAACGATGACGCCAACGGACGTGCCCACCGAAACACCCGAACCATTGACCACACCCGAGCCGACCGATATCCCGCTGGCCATCATACCCAATCGTCCGGTATGGACCTATCGCGAACCATCACTGGAATCAGAGCAGCTCGACATTATCGAAGCCGGGACGCCATTGACTCTGGTCGAGACGGATTACCCATGGTTATTGATCGAATGGCAATCACCGTTTGGGCCCAGGCAGGGGTGGCTCTCAACACGCTACCTTGATATCACAGGCACGATACCGCCTGAGCTTAGCCCGTCACCGACACCCTAGTCATCTCGGGCGCGCCAAGTATATCAAGACAGATCAAGACCTACGCCATGAACCAAGAGAAAGTGATACGCAACCTACAGGAGGAACTTGCCCAGGCTGAAGCGCAGTTGACAGCCATCCAACGGCACAGGTCGAACGTATTGGCAATGGTCGCCCATGATCTGCGGACTCCTCTGGCGATCATCCAGGGTTACTCCCAACTTCTGGCGGCCGATTTGGCAGGCGAGAGCGACGTAGCCCGCGAATACATTGCCAATATCCTCGCCCATGCCGAAGCCTTGGGGAAAATGATAGATAATCTGATAACGCTGGATCTGTTGGAGAGCGGCCGGATAACTCTCAACGTTAGCCGCGACGATCTCAACGGTCGAGTCGGCACAGTTCTGGCGCAGATGGAAGCGTTGGCTCAACTGAAAGAAATCGCTATTTCCTATCAGCCCTTGCCTGTTCCCCTCCAGGTAGAAGTCGACCGGGTACAGATCGACCGCGCGCTCTATAATCTTCTCAGCCATGTGACAAAGTACGCGCGGCCCGGCACTGAATTGCAAATCGCCCTCGCTCGCCAGGATCATCTCGGTCGGGTGACGTTGACCGATCCGGAGCGCAGCCTGGATCACGATAATCTGGCGCGATTATTTGATATGTCAGACACCGGCCAAAGCGGTTCCCCCCTGCTGCGAGGGGCAGACATCGGACTGATACTCGCCCGTCTAATCGCCGGAAAACACAACGGCTACGTAGAAGCCATCAGCGAGGCGGGGAGAGGGGTGACCTTTGCCCTCTACTTACCGGTGGCAGAGGGCTGATCATGCCCTCGAAGCAACGGGATGAAGCGCGGGACCTGCGCCTGGTACCGGCGATAGGGGTCGCCAAATTTGGCCAGCAACCGTCGCTCTTCCAGGTAAGAGCCAACGATAAAGTAGATGGTGGCCCACCCGCTCGCGATGAAGGCTAACCAACTCATCACCGGGTTGGCCCACAAGATAAGCAGGCTGAAAAAATAGAGCGGGTGGCGCACGACTTTATAGGTGCCGGTGTCGATGAACCGTGACGGAGGCTCAGGGTCCGCCTCGCCGTGCAGGAAACGAACGATTTGGCGCAATCCCATAAATCGCCAGACATCCGTCTGCCACAACGACATCAGGGCGCCCAGCACGCCGATGAATTGCACGGTATAATTAATCAGACGATAGGGCATTGGTACGGACCATAGCAATCCATTCGGCGCGCGCGTAGCCAATAAGTAAAGGATCGGCAGCAGGGTCCATCCGGCGATGATATTGAAGAGCAATCGATATAATCCCCGGTAAGTTCGTTCGCCGAAGGTGTCCTGAAACCAGTTCTTTGCCGCCACGCCGGCCATCAGGCTATGGAATACAGACCAAAGCAATAAAGCGATGAGTAATTCAATCATATGAACAATTCTCAAAATGTACCGGGTTCCGTTCCATTTGACGAAGAAACCTGGCAACAACTACCCGATTTTCTGAGCAACCTGCCCGAGCCGGTGTGCCTGCACATCTGGGGCGACGAGTCCGCCGGCGCGGCTGAGCGAGAAGCGGCGCGTCTGGCCAAGGTATTGACCGAGCGCTTCCCGGACAAACTGTCTTACCGGCTGTTCCCGCGCCGGGTTAATTATCCCTATTATCCGGTTATCGGCATCATGATCGGGACAGCCGAAGCGTCCGCCGACCTGGGGTTGCGGATCATTGGACTGCCCATCGGCTTCCAGATGACATCGCTTATCGCGGCGATCCAGGCAGCTTCATTTCGCGGACAAACGATCGAGCCTCTCTCGCGATTGAAACTGCACCGGATGGTGGAGACCTATGGGACCGACGTCGCGATCGAACTCCTGACCTCGGCCGAAGACGAGGCCGGGGCCGTCGTGGCCAAGTCGGCATTCGGCGCGGCGGCATCGACCGACCGAGTCCGAACATTTCTAATTGTCACCGACTTCTTCCCCGAAGCCGCGCAGCGATACTCGGCACAATATCTGCCACATGTAGTCATCAATCAGCGGGTACATTACAACGGCGAGCTTGAAGAGGACGAGCTGGTTCGGCAAATCGGATTGGCGCTCAAAAGCGGGAGCAAGGCGGGCGGCGCGTCCTAGCGTTCAGGCTCCTTCCCGTTGTCGGAACGGCCGGTCACGATCGCTTCGACCTTACGTTGCAGACGGCGCAGGCGCGAACGGCCGCGAGCCAGGACATAGCGGACGCGCTTCCACTCATTGCCGCTCGGCGCCGCCTCCTGAGGTCGCACGCCCCATTTGACTACAGACGCGCCCCAGGTCAGCCCGCCGCCAAAACCGACGAACACCACGTTATCATCCGGTTTGAGTCGCCCTTCGCGGACGGCGTCGCACAGGGCCAAGGGGATCGACGCGGCCGACGTGTTGCCGTTATGTTCCACATTCAGATAGAACTTCTCCATCGGCATCTTAAGCTTTTTAGCCGCTGTCTCGATAATTCGGGTGTTGGCCTGGTGGGGAATGATCAGGGCAATGTCGTCAGCGGTGAGTTCAGCTTGCCTCAGGACATCCTGGATGGACGAGGCGATCACATTGGTTGCGAACCGGTAGACCTGCCGGCCGTCCATGTCAATGATGTTCTTGTGATGGCCGTTGGTTGAGAATTCCGCGCCCATGACCGGCACAGGGTTATGGTAGAGCGCAGGCAGGCTGAGCAGATCGGCCCCCGATCCATCCGAACGTAACGTCGTAGCCATCACGCCACCGGGGATACTGGAGCCTTTCAACACGACCGCGCCCGCGCCATCGCCGAAGAGGACACAAGTGCTGCGGTCACTCCAGTCAAGCACGCGCGACATCGTCTCCGAACCGATGATGATAGCATTTCGCATCGAGCCGGTAGCGATCGATTGCGCGGCCATCTGCAAGGCGTAGACGAATCCGGAGCACGCCGCGCTCAAGTCAAAGGCGGCCGCCTTCGTCGCCCCCAGGTAATCCTGCACTAAACAGGCGGTGGAGGGAAACATATACGCGGGGGTTGAGGTCGCGACAATGATCAGATCCACTTGCGAAGGATGCATGTCAGCCACCGCCAACGCGCGCGCGGCCGCCTCAAAAGCCAGGGTGGCTGTGGTCTCGTGAGCGGCGGCGATATGGCGCGTGCGAATACCCGTGCGCTGGTAAATCCATTCGTCGCTCGTATCGACGATCTGCGACAGTTCGTCGTTGGTCACTGTGCGGTCAGGGAGGTAGCACCCCCAGCCGACGATATGGGCGTATCGCGTCATCATGCTTGATCGTTGAACAACCTCTACAGAGAGTTACAACACTGCGCCTCGGTAACAGTTGCGCCGGGGTTCGGCCGATGAGTACAATCACCCGCAAGCCATGAACGAGTCATCATCTTCCGGGGGAAGCAGGCCCAGGCCTTTTCGATGGGGTATCGCTCTTATACTGACAGGGATCGCCCTTGCTTTGCTCGCGCTGATGATGTGGCGTCTGGCCCGGCCGGCCGAACAGATCGTCGTGGTCCCATCGCCCCAAGCGCCGCCGACATTCAGCAACCCCGCCGCCGGTAATCACCCGCCGGACGGCAAGCTCATGCCCCCGACCGCAGAAACTGCGGACTACTCGAACATTCCACCATCGATCGAACAAGTCCCGGTTCCTGAACGGGCGGCAGGCGATCTCGACCGGTTATTCACCACCCTCGTACCGGCTCATGACTACTTCGCCACCGCGCAAGAACTGGGCAACCGCGAGCTGGGAGATCGGACCGGGCAAGCGGCCGGCTACGCGGTGGGACAGACGGCGATTTTCCAGACGGCCGATGGCCCTCGCGAGGCGGAGTTGGCCTACATGGACGACCTGGCCACCTTCTGGGTCGAGACAGGGTTGTCGCTCGATCAACCGGCATTGGTCGCCGCTGCCGGACGCCTGCGCAATGAATATTATCCGATCCTCAGCCGCAATTTCGGACAGGAATGGCGGCCGGGCATCGACGGCGACATGCGCTTCACGGTACTTCACGTATTGGGCGCGACCGATACTTATCAACTGGGCTACTTCACTGATGAAAATCAATACCCGCGCTCGCTATTCAGCCAATCAAACGAGCGGGAGATGATTTACCTGAATATGGGCCAACTGACGTTAGGAACGCCCCTTTATGACGGCACGCTCGTTCATGAAGTGCAACATCTCATCCAATGGAACCTGGACGCCAACGAGGACCAATGGTTCAATGAGGGGTTATCACAGATCGCCGAAGTCATGGCCGGTCTGGACACCGTCGATCCGTCACCTTATCTGGAGCAAACCAACATCCGGCTCGATCGATGGACGGAGTTCGACCCGGAGATCTATGCCCATTACGGCGGCGCGTTCCTCTACCTGCTCTACTTTTGGCAACAGGCGGGCGACGCGGCCCTGGCCGAACTGGCTCGCCAGCCGGCCAACGGGCTGGCGGCCGTGCGCAACACCCTGGCTGGTCATCTGCCCGAGCTGTCACTGGAACGCTTCACGGCCGATTGGGCGACGGCGCTCTTCCTGGACGGCAAGTCAGCCGACCCTCGTTACAACATCAACGGGTATGCCCTGCCGCGGCCATTCTTCGCCAATCGGGTGCGGCAGCTTCCCTTTTCGGAGACGGCGACTCTCGATCAATATGCCATCGACTACATCGATCTGGATTTTCGCGGCCGAGCGACGCTTACATTCGCCGGGGACACCGTGACAGCCCTAACTGATGAGCCGCCTGGCGGAGGACCGATCTGGTTCGCGCCACCGGCAGACAACGCCCGCAGCCGATTGACGGCCGCCGCCGACTTGTCGGGCTTGTCGAACGCCGAACTCTCATTCGCAGCCTGGTACGATCTGGAACCCCTCTACGATTTCGCCTATCTTTCTATCTCAACCGATGAAGGAGCCACATGGCGCGTCCTGGAGCCGGGGCACGCCATCATGGGAGCCTACGGGCCGGGCTGGGGCGGGCAAAGCGCGGAGGCCCTCGACCATGACAACAATTGGGTGTCCGAACAAATCGATTTGAGCGCCTACACGGGCAAGGCCGTCCTGCTTCGTTTCGATGTTATGACGGACTTCGAAGCGTTCGGCCGTGGTTTCGCTCTCAGCCATCTGACCATTCCCCAACTGGCGGAACAGCCCCAGTGGCGGCCGAGCGGGTTCGTCGAGACAGGTCATATCCTGCCGCAACAATGGGAGGTTCGATTGATTCGCAAAGGGGGCGCGCCCGAAGTTCTGCCGTTGACACTCGATGAGCTGAATCGGGGGAGGATAGAAACAGAACTGGGCGCCGAGGGTGGTGCGCTGATCATTATGCCGTTGACACCGTTTGTGGAGTCAACGGCTGATTATTGGCTGTCCGTCGAGAGGTAAACAGTCAGGACTGTTTAGCCGAGCGATATTGCTCTTCCAGCTCGCGCCGCCGTTCTTCCATGGCGTTCCGCGCCTCGTCCTTGGCTAACTGCCAGCGCTCCTCCGCGCTCTGCATCAAATCAGAGCCGGACGACGGCGTCAGAAGCAAGGCCGTGACCGCCCCAATCAACGCGCCACAAACCGCACCGGCCATGAAGCTGATCGCTTTGTTCATTTTTCCCCTACCCTCACCCGATCTGAGCCGGGTCATCAATTATCATTGTAAACTCCCCCTTAATTATAGCGCGGCCCGATGGGTTTGTCTCAATTCCCATTCATCACGGACTATGGAAGTGCGCATATATTTGATACCATAAATGACAAACAGTCTGATCAATAATCAGAAGGACATCATGACAGACTCTCCTTTTTGGTCAAAACCGGTAGATGCGATCGCCACAGAGCTAGGCTCCTCGATTGACGGCTTGAGCGAGCAGGCCGCGCAGGAAGCACTGCAACGCAGCGGCCCAAATCTCATTCATGCCGAGGCGAAAGTCACGCCGCTCGGCCTGTTCTTCAATCAATTTAAAAGCCCCATCGTGCTCATCCTCGTCGTCGCTACGGTGATCTCGGCTTTCCTGCAGGATTGGACGGATGCCATCATCATCCTGCTGATCGTGATGGGCAGCGCGTTACTCAGTTTCTTTCAGGAGTACAACGCGAACAACGCCGCCGAGAAGTTGAAGGATCAACTTTCTTTCAAGACAACCGTGCTCCGCGATGGGAATCCCGTCTCTACTCCGACCGAGGAGATCGTCCCCGGCGATGTCGCCCTGCTCTCGGCGGGCAGCCTGATCCCCGCCGACGGGTTAGTGATCGAGGCCAAGGATTTCTTCGTTAATCAAGCCGTGCTGACCGGTGAGACCTTCCCGGTGGAGAAGACGCCCGGCGTGGTCCCTGAGAGTGCCGGATTGCCGGAGCGGACCAATACGGTTTTCATGGGCACCAACGTCCGCAGCGGCAATGCCAGAGTGCTGATCGTTAAAACAGGGCGGAACACCGCGTTCGGCCAGATCGCCGATCGCCTGACTCTGCGGCCGCCGGAGACCGAGTTCGAGCGCGGCATCAAGCGCCTGGGCTACTTGCTGACCGAGGTCATGTTCATCCTGGTCATCGGCATCTTCTTTTTCAACGTGCTGCTCCATAAGGCGGTGTTCGATTCCCTGCTCTTCTCTATCGCCCTGGCCGTTGGGCTAACGCCGCAACTATTGCCCGCCATCATCAATATCAACCTGTCGAAAGGATCACAGAAGATGGCCAGGCATGGGGTTATCGTGCGACGGCTGGAGTCCATCGAGAACTTCGGGAGCATGGATATCCTCTGTACCGACAAGACAGGTACGCTGACCGAGGGGGTCGTGCAACTCGATGGCGCCCTGGACGTGAACGGGCAGGCGTCGGACCAGGTCAAACTGTTCGCCTACCTGAACGCCCATATGCAGACCGGTCTGGCGAACCCTCTTGACGAAGCCATCATCGAAGCGGGCGGCGACGGTTCGGAAGGGTATTCGAAGGTAGACGAGATCCCCTATGATTTCATTCGCAAACGTCTGACCGTCGTCGTAGCTCAGGAAAACTCATCAGCGACTATGATCACCAAGGGCGCGCTGGAAAACATTCTGGCCATCTGTTCGCTGGTGCAGGTCGGGGATGAACAAAAGGCGCTGGACAATGAAGTCCTGGGCAAGGTGCGGGCGCAATACGAGCAGTGGAGCGCGCAAGGCTACCGCGTGCTCGGCGTGGCGTCCAAGCCGATCAACGAGCAAGAGCATCCTTATTCCAAGGAAGACGAAGCCGGCATGATCCTGATGGGGTTCCTGCTATTCTTCGATCCACCCAAACCCGGGGTTCAGGAGACTATTCAGGCATTGTGGAAGCTTGGCGTCCAGCTAAAAATCATCACCGGCGACAATCAATTGGTCGCCCGCCATACCGGCCAGGTAGTGGGGCTGGACAACGTCAAAGTGCTGACCGGCTCGGAGATGGATGCCATGAGCGACGAAGCGCTCTGGCTCGCGGCCGAGGAAACCACCATCTTCGCGGAAGTGGACCCCAACGAGAAGGAGCGCGTCATCCTGGCGCTCAAAAAGCGCGGACATGTGGTGGGTTACATGGGCGACGGCATCAACGACGCGCCGTCGCTGCACAGCGCTGACGTGGGCATCTCGGTCGCCAATGCTGTGGATGTGGCCAAGGAAGCCGCCGACCTGGTATTGCTCAAACAGGACCTCGATGTGCTGCGCGAGGGCATCGTGGAAGGGCGGAAAACATTCGCCAACACGATTAAATATGTGTTCATGGCCGTCAGCGCCAACTTCGGCAACATGTTCAGTATGGCGGGAGCATCGCTGCTTCTCCCGTTCCTGCCGATGCTGCCCAAGCAAATCTTGCTGATCAACTTCCTGACCGACCTGCCCGAAATGG
The DNA here is from genome assembly GCA_019454405.1 of Promineifilum sp. Lineage (GTDB taxonomy): Bacteria > Chloroflexota > Anaerolineae > Promineifilales > Promineifilaceae > Promineifilum. Next base: position 37,578 of record JACFOH010000013.1, on the reverse strand, counting down.
CTATCGCCAATGACAACGTAGACGATGTCTACGTGGAACGCCCTCGTCGCATGGATATCGGCTTCATCCGCCGCTTCATGCTGGTCTTTGGCCCGCTCAGTTCGGTATTCGACTATGCCACATTCGCTATTCTCATGTGGGTCATCAGGGCCAATGAACAGACTTTTCAAACGGGCTGGTTCATCGAATCCGTTCTCTCCGCAGGGGTAGTGGTTTTTGCCGTGAGAACGCGCCTTCCGTTCATGCGCAGCAAACCCAGCCGCACCATGCTGACCATGACCGCCATCGTCATCCTGATCACACTGTATTTACCCTATTCTCCACTGGCGAACTTATTGGGATTCACCCCGCTCTCATGGCCACTGTTGCTGACTATCTTCGGCATCGTTGCCTTATACTTCCTCTCGGCCGAACTAACCAAGCGTTGGTTCTATCATCAGGTCAAGAATAATGTCTAAGCACTTGCGACGCTTTTCCGCCCCCAAAATACGCGCCTGGCGCTATCTACCCATCCTCATCATCCTGGGGTTGGCCGTACATTTGCTCGTGCCGCAGATCACGGCGCTGGCCAATTCGTGGTCGGTTATCAGGAAGATGACCTGGTGGGCGGTGACGTTAGCGATTTTTGCCCAGATACTCAGTTATCTCGGTAGCGGGTTTGTCCTGCACGCCATCCTGGCCAATGAGAAACAGAGGTTATCGCCCCTGAGAGGCGCCCTCATCACGATGGCTTCCGCCAGCATCGGCCTGGTGGCCGGGGGCTGGGTAGGCGGCGCGGCCGCGACCTATAGCTGGACTCGGCGGGAAAGCCAGGACGGCGACGCAGCAGCCCTGGCCGGCGCCCTGCCGCCGATATTGAATAACATCGTGCTGGCCGGCGTCTCCATCATCGGGGTCAGCTATCTGCTCGCGGCCCACGATCTGAGCCGGACGCAGTTAATCGGCTTTGCCGTCGTCCTGCTGGCGATTTGTCTCGTCGTGGCGGGGGCGGCGTTCACCTTTCGCTCGCCCAAAGTAGCCACTCGTCTGGCCGCGGCCGCAGCCAGTCGTTGGGCCAAGCTGCGTCACAAGGAATACCGGCCCGAGGACACAATCGCCTCGGTGGAACAATTCACCCAGGCCTGGCAAGCGCTGGGCCACGGCCGATGGCGATACCCGGCGCTGGGCGCGCTGGCTAACACCGGTTTCGACATGCTGACGCTATATTTCATGTTTGTCGCCGCCGGCCACCCGGTAAGCCCGGGAATTCTGTTCGCCGGGTACGGCTTGCCTTTCATGTTGAGCAAGATCGCGTTCGTGTTCCCGGGCGGCGTCGGCGTGGTTGAGGCCAGCATGGTAGCCATCTATGCCAGTCTCGGAGTACCCAACGCGGTCAGCGTCGTGGTCATCCTGGGCTACCGCCTGATCTCATTCTGGATCCCCAGCTTGCTGGGCTTCGGCGCCGCCGCGTACCTGGGCCGCGATATTCTCAAAGATAAATCAAAGGAAAGCCCGGTTCCGGCTGAATAAAAGCCGACGGGTTGAGCAACGATTGTCGCTCAACCCGTTCGGTCGATGATAACCCGTTCGGTTACAGGCGAAGTCGGACGGCTTCGTTCCCTGGGCCGCGCCGTTGAATCAATCCCCCGTGGCAGTTTTATCCTTCTTGATGGCCAGCTTCAGCTCCTCAAGCTGTGACGGCAACACATAGGACGGCGCATCAGCCATCAGATCGGTGGCCTGGGCGGTCTTGGGGAAAGCCATGACCTCGCGAATATTAGGCTCGCCGGCCATGAGAGCCATCAGGCGATCGATGCCGGGGGCGATACCGCCATGAGGCGGCGCGCCATATTCGAACGCCTCCAGGAGATGGCTAAACTGCTCCCGCGCCTGCTCCATCGAAAAACCGATCAGCGACATGATCTTCGCTTGCAACGCCTGGTCGTGAATTCGGATGCTGCCGCCGGCCACTTCAAAACCATTGCAAACGAGATCGTACTGTTCGCTGAGCACAGCGCCGGGGTTCGTATCGAGCAGGGGGATATGCTCCTGCTTGGGCGCGGTGAACATATGATGGCTGGGCGCGTAATGGCCGTTCTCGAGTTCCTCTTCGAACAGGGGGAAGTCGACGATCCAGGCGAAGGCCAATTCCTTCTTGTCTGTATAACCCAGGCGGCGGGCCAGTTCCGTGCGCAGCGTGCTCAGGACGTTATGAACGATGGCCTTGGTGTCGCTGGAAATCAGGATCAGGTCGCCCGGATCGGCTCCCAGCCGCTCAACAATAGCGATCAGCTGGTCAACGGTGAAGAACTTGGCGATGGGGCCGCGTATCTCGCCCGTCTCCGGATGAATAGCCAGCCAGGCCAGCGCTTTCGCTCCCTGATCGCGGGCCATCCCTTCCAATTCGTCCAGCTGCTTGCGGCTGTACGTGCCGCAGCCGGGGGCACAAATGGCTTTCACCGGCTTGCCCGCCGCCACATTCTCGGCGAAAACGCGAAACGCGCTGCCGCCGGCGATGTCGCTGATATTCTCCAATTCCATGCCGTAGCGCAAGTCAGGTCGATCGGTGCCGAACCGCTCCGTAGCCTCGGCATAAGTCAGCCTTGGGAACGAGTCCGACGCCAGTGGCACCAGGCTGACCGCGTTGACCATGCCGACCATCAATTCCTCGATCAGATCCAGGATGTCATCCCGTTCAACAAAACTCATCTCAAGGTCAAGCTGGGTGAACTCGGGCTGACGGTCGGCTCGGAGATCTTCGTCACGGAAGCAGCGCGCGATCTGGAAATAACGCTCATAGCCGGCCACCATAAGAAGCTGTTTGAGCTGCTGCGGGCTTTGCGGTAGCGCGTAGAACTTGCCCGGATGCACTCGGCTGGGCACAAGGTAGTCGCGCGCGCCCTCGGGAGTCGACTTGAAGAGGATCGGCGTTTCAACCTCGATGAAGCCACGGGCGCTCAGGAACTCGCGAATGAAGCGGATGGCGTCATGACGCAAGATGAGATTACGCTGCATGCGTTCGCGTCGCAGATCCAGGTAACGATAGCGGAGTCGCGTTGTCTCATCGACGACTTCATCGCGGTCGATCAGGAAGGGCGGCGTCTTGGCCGAATTAAGGATGGTCACTTTATTGACCAGCACCTCGATCTCGCCTGTGGGCAAATTCAGATTCTCCTGGCCCGCGGGACGGCGCGAGACTTCTCCGGTCACCTGCACCACATATTCGCTGCGGATGCTTTCGGCCGTCGCAAATCCATCGGGCGTGCGGCCGGCGTCGACGACGGCTTGCGTCTTCCCTGCCCGGTCGCGGATATCGATGAAGATGACGCCGCCCATATCGCGCCGCCGATTAACCCAACCCGCCAGTGTTACCGTCTGGCCCACATGTTCGCTGCGAAGTTCGCCACAGCTATGCGTTTTCAGCATACCAATCCTTCCTGCACAGATATAAATACGCTCGGCCGCCTTTCTTGAGGCGCGGAGCAATCGAAAATTGTAACACGCTAGAAAGGGAAATGAAACAAGAGATCCGGCCGATTACGGCCGATCCTTGGTATAGCGCTGCTTCCATTCGTAGAGCTTGTTGATAGCCTGCAGAGGCGTTAAAGCATTGACATCCAACTCCGCCAGCTCGTCGAGGAAGGGGCTGGACTCGGGGAATAAGGCGATCTGTTGGCCGGTCGAGAGGCGGCTAGGCTCCACGGCCGCCGTCGGCGCATGACGCTCCAGGTCTTTCAGGATCTCCCCGGCCCGCAGGATCACATCACGGGGCAGCCCGGCCAATTGGGCCACATGGATGCCGTAGCTGCGATCAGCTCCGCCGGGGACGATACGGTGCAGGAACGTGACCTCGCCGCCTTCTTCAGTCACATCGACGTTGTAGTTGACGACATTGGGCAGGAAATCAGCCAGACCGGTCAACTCGTGGTAATGGGTGGCGAAAAGAGTGCGCGGACTCAATCGCGGATGATTATGAAGGAACTCCACGATGGCCCAGGCCAATGACAACCCATCGTAGGTGCTGGTGCCGCGACCGATCTCATCGAGGATAAGCAACGAGCGATGCGAGGCATGGTGCAAAATCTCGGCCGTCTCGACCATCTCCACCATGAACGTCGAGCGTCCGGCGTGCAATTCATCATGGGCGCCGATGCGGGTGAAAATGCGATCGATCAGGCCGATCTGCGCCGACGAGGCGGGCACGAAGCTGCCTATCTGGCCCATCAGCGCGATAAGCGCCACTTGCCGCAAGTAGGTCGATTTGCCGCTCATGTTCGGCCCAGTGATGATCTGGATGAGGGATGAATCATCGAAATGAGCGTCGTTGGGTACGAAACGCGCCCCACGCTGTGCCCCCTGGACCTGTCCATGGCTCAGCGCCGCCTCCACTACCGGGTGGCGGCCGTTCTCGATATGGAGGCCGATACCGCTGGTCAGCTCCGGCCGGACGTAATCGTTGAGCGCGGCGACCTCAGCCAGGGAGGCCGCCACGTCCAGTTCGGCCAACGCCGCCGCCGTCGCCAGCAATCGCTCCGAAAAACCACTCACGTATTGACATAATTCAGCAAACAATCGCCGCTCGATCTGCAAGATCCGCTCCTCGGCGTTCAGGATGAGCGTCTCATACTCTTTCAGTTCGGGCGTGATATATCGTTCGGCGTTGGTCAATGTCTGCTTGCGAATATAGTCGGACGGGACGAGCTTGGTGTTGGCGTGGGTGACTTCGAGGTAGTAACCGAAGACCTTGTTGAACCCGACCTTGAGCGAGGGGATTCCTGTCCGTTCGCGCTCGCGCGGTTCCAGCTCGGCCACCCAATCGCGGGCATGGGCCGACGTCTGGATCACGCCGTCCAGCTCGGCCGAGAAACCCCGGCGGATGATTCCGCTCTTGTTGAGATTCGTCGGAGCGTCGTCATCCAGGGCACGGCCGATCGTCGCAGCCACCTCATCGCATGGATCCAGCCGTTGAGCCACGGCGGCCAGCGCCGGCGCGTTACCGGCCAGAGCCTTGACACGCCCAACGGCCGCCAGCGCCAGGCCGATCTGCTCCACGTCGCGGGGCGTCCCCCGGTTGCTCAAGACACGATTGGTTAACCGCTCCAGATCGGGCAGGCCCTTCAACGCCGACCGCAATTCAGCGCGCATCATGGCATTGCTCGCCAGCGTCTCGACCTGATCCAGCCGCTCATTGAGCGCGCCGATGCTCAGGAGAGGCTGTGTAATGCGCTGCCGCAGCAGTCGCGCGCCCATCGGCGTCACTGTCTTGTTGAGAATCGCCAGAAGCGTCCCGCCACGCTCGCCGGAGATCGCCTCTGTCAACTCCAGATTGCGACGCGTAGCCTCGTTCAGGGCCATGTAGCCGTCGGTCGTGTAGGTCGTCAGGCGCTGCATCTGTCCGACGCCGCCCCGCTGAGTCTGCTGCAAGTAATAGAGCACCGCGCCGGCGGCTCGAATAGCCAGCGGCTTATTCTCGCAGCCGAAGGCATCGAGAGTGGCGACCTCAAAATGGCGCAGCAACGTCTGGCGCGCGTTACCCAGTTCAAAACGGTGGGCGGGCAGCCGGCTCACTGTCTTGATCGCGGGAAAATCGATCTCAGCTTCCTCCGCGACCAGCAGCTCCACCGGCGAAAGTCGGGCGACCTCTTCCGTCAACCGGCGAAAACTGTCCAATTGGGTGGTGGCAAATTCGCCTGTGGTGATATCAGCATAGGCCAGACCAGCACGGCCATCGTCCAATACCACGGCCGCCAGGTAATTATTACGGCCCGATTCCAGCATGCCCGGCTCGATCACCGTGCCGGCCGTGAAGACTCGCACCACCTCGCGCGGCATCAATCCATTAATGGGTTCGTCGCCCACCTGCTCGCAAAGAGCGACCTTGTATCCTTTGGCGATGAGTCGGGCGATGTAGTTTTCGGCCGCATGATGGGGCACGCCGGCCATGGGTACGCGCGCGTTCTTCCCCTGCGGGCGACTCGTCAGGACAAGGTCCAACTCGCGGGCGACGATAGCCGCATCATCATCGAACGTCTCGTAAAAATCTCCCAGGCGGAAAAAGATGATGGCGCCCGGGTGCTGGGCGCGAACATCAAGATATTGCTGGCGGCTGGGGGTGACGGTTTCCGATGGCATGGGCTGATTTCAACTGATCTTACACCGTCAATCCGTAATAATCGACGAGGGTCCGGCGAACCGCATCCCAGGTAGGGGCGACGGGCGGCAATTCCGGCGTGGGCAGGCCCTGATCCTTAAGGCCGGACGAAGTCATGAGGCAAACGACCGGGCCATCGAACTGCATGCCCGCCTGGACTGCCTGTCGCAGCCCGGCCAGGCCGGCGGCGCCGGAGAATTCGGCCCATAAGCCCTCCCGTCCCAGAGTGGTCTGCGCGGCGGCGATCTCTTCGTCGGTCAGCGCCAGCGCGTCGCCCTCGCTCTCGTGAACAGCCAGCACGCCGCGATAGCTGTTGGAGCCGACGACGATGCTGTAGGCGGCAGTGGGAGCCTCATCAACCGTGACGACCGGTTTCCCGGCCGCCAGGGCCGCACGAAGAGGCGCGCCGGCGGCCGGCTCGCAGGCGATCATCTGGGGCAGCGGGCCTATCGCGCCCACCCGTTGCAGATCCTTGAAGCCAAGCCAGACGCCGTAAAGCAATTCGGCATAAGCCGTCGGCACGAAAACGGCCGCCGGCATACGGCCGCCCAGTTGCCGGTAAAGCTCATAGGCGACGGTCTTGTAGCCTTCGGGCCCGAAGGGGTGGCCGGTGTGGGTTTCGGTAATACTGCTGACCGGGTGATATCCCGCGCGCTCCACCAGTTCGCGCATGAGCACACGACGCAGGGGCCGCGGCAAGGGCACGACGGCCGCGCCATAGGCGGTCACCATGCGGATCAGGTGGGGTTCCGTCCCCTCGGTGATGAATAAGACACACGGCAGACCGGCGCGAGCAGCATAGGCGGCGGCGGCCGCGCCGTGATTGCCCGACGAAGCGACCGTGACGCCGGGCGCGTCGCTGAGGACGGCCGCGCTGACAGTGCACAGATTAAGGCGATCTTTGTGGCTGCCGGTAGGGTTCCGGCTTTCATCCTTTATGTAAACTTCTCCACCAAAGCCGGCCCAATCGGCCAGGCGAGGCGCCGCCACCAGCGGCGTGCCGCCCTCGCCCATCGGCAGGCCGGGAGCCAGCGGGGGTAATAGTTCGCCCCACCGCCAAATCCCCGCGAACGGATCGCGGTCGAAAAAGTCGCGCGGTACGGCATCGTAATCATAATCGAGCGCCAGCGGAAACTGAATCCCGGCCGTGCTCGTTTGGGGGCAGCCCGTAACCAGCGCAGGAAAGAGCGGATAATGCAGGTTTGGGTCGCGCAGGGAACGTTGGCCAATGGCTCGGGAAACTCCCCTGGCGCCGGCGTCGAATGGAGGTGTCGTCATTAGAGACTCCCGGCAGGTTGTGTCAAATCATTCCAGGCTTCGAGGCGGCGGCGGTGGCGATCTTCCAGTTTCACCAGCGGTCGGATCCGGCTCATAATCATTTTCGCCTCATCGAAGGAGCGATTCTCATATCGCATCATGTAGGCGGCCACCAGGGTAGCCGAGCGACCACGCCCTTTGGCACAATGGATCAGCACGGTGCGGCCGTCGGTGATTTGTTCGTGGATCCAGTCCGCCCCCTCGCTCAGATACTCATCCGACGGCACCATCGCATCGAGCACCCCCAAGCGACGATACCGGATATCGTGCGCGTCATAAAACGCCTGGTCGCCTTCACGTTCGAGGCGCATATCAAGCACCGCATTAATATGGTGATCGAGCAAAAACTGGTAGTCGCGCGCGTAAGTCGGCGCGCCGCCCAGCCACAACTGCGGCTCAATCTCATCGAACCAGCGATGGCCCAGGATGCGCTCGTAGAGATAGCGGATGATCGGGTAGAGCTTGTCAAAAGCCCAGTGGAATGGATTCATCGCCCGTAAGGATAACTCCGGCGCCGGCGGTTGGCAATGCAGCGCAGCGAAGGTTCAGGAGAGATGACAGATGCAAGAGCAAGAGATGCAGGTTTCCAGACCCGTGAAATCAGCTATAATCAAAACCATTCACAGACTGGAATACGCGGCCGGGCAGCCGGCAACTGCATTAAACAACGAAGGCCAGCGCGTGTCCTGAATACAGGTGCGTAAAGCCCGGATTGAGTTGAGGAGAACCATGAGCAAACAATTGTTCGATCAGTTTGGCGCACGAGCCAAACTCCCAGGAACGAATTACTACTATTATCGCCTGGACAAATTATCCCATCTGGCGGACATCGATCGGTTACCGTTTTCGATCAAAATACTATTGGAAGCCGTTCTGCGCACGACCGACGGTTATATCGTCCAGCCTGAAGACGTCGAACGGCTGGCCCGATGGTCACCGCACATGGACAAATCGTTTGAGGTTCCTTTCAAGCCTGGCCGGGTGATCCTGCAAGATTTCACCGGCGTCCCGGCCGTGGTCGATCTGGCGGCCATGCGCGCGGCCATGGCCCGGCTGGGCGGCGACCCCGAACGGATCAACCCTATCGTCCCCGTCGATCTGGTCATCGATCACTCCGTGCAGGTGGACAAATTCGGCTCGGCCTTCGCCCTCTTCTTCAACGCCGAACGCGAATTCGAGCGCAACCACGAGCGCTATGAGTTCCTCAAGTGGGGGCAATCGACGTTCAAGAACTTCCGGGTCGTGCCGCCGGCGACGGGTATCGTTCATCAGGTAAACCTTGAGTATCTGGGGCAGGTTGTCATGCGCGGGCCGGAAGGGGACGACGTCGTCGCCTTTCCCGATAGCCTGGTGGGCACGGATTCGCACACGACGATGATCAACGGCCTCGGCGTGCTCGGCTGGGGCGTGGGCGGTATCGAAGCCGAAGCCGTCATGCTGGGCCAGCCAATCTACATGCTGGCGCCCGAAGTGATCGGCGTGCGGCTCACCGGCAGCCTGCCCGACGGAGCAACGGCCACCGACCTGGTCTTGCGCATCACCGAGATGCTGCGCAAGAAGGGCGTCGTGGGCAAGTTCGTGGAATACTTCGGCCCTGGCCTCAGCAGTATGACGCTGCCCGACCGGGCGACTATCGGCAATATGAGCCCGGAATACGGCGCGACGATGGGGTACTTCCCGGTAGACCATGAAACGCTGAACTATATGCGCAGCACCGGCCGCCCCGCTGAACTCATCGATCTGGTCGAGCGCTACACCAAGGCTCAGGGCCTGTTCCGCACCGACGACACGCCGGATCCTGAATTCACCGATATCGTTGAACTGGACTTGAGCACGATCGAGCCGAGCCTGGCCGGGCCAAAGCTGCCGCAGGATCGCATCCCGCTCAAGGAGATGAAGAGCACCTTCCGGCAGCTATTGCTCTCGCCCGTTGGGCCGCGCGGCTTCGGCCTCAGCGAGGCGGACCTGACGCGGACGGCCCAGGTATCCAACGGCCATACCAGCGAGATCGGCCACGGCGCGGTAGTCATCGCCGCCATCACCAGCTGCACCAATACATCCAACCCCAGCGTCATGCTCGGCGCGGGTCTGTTGGCCAAGAAGGCGGTCGAGGCGGGGCTATCTGTGCCACCTTATGTCAAGACAAGTCTGGCCCCCGGCTCTCGCGTGGTGGAAGATTACCTCAAGCAAGCGGGATTGTTGCCCTATCTGGAAAAACTGGGCTTCTACATCGTCGGCTTCGGCTGCACCACCTGCATCGGCAACTCCGGCCCGCTGCCGGAAGAGGTCAGCCAGGCTATCCAGGAAGGCGGCCTGGTCGTCTCGTCAGTCCTCAGCGGCAATCGTAACTTCGAAGGACGCGTGCACCCCGAAACGCGCAGTAACTTCCTGACCTCCCCGCCCCTGGTGGTGGCCTACGCGTTGGCCGGCCGCACCGATCTGGATATGTACAACGAGCCGATCGGAATGAATCAGGAAGGGAAACCAGTTTATCTGAAAGATATCTGGCCGAGCAGCGCCGAGATCAAGGAAGTCGTGGCCAATGCGTTGTCGCCAGATATGTTCACCAAGGAATACAGCAACGTCTTCACGGGGAATGAAAAGTGGAATGAGATCCCGACCAGCGGCGGCGAGCTGTATTCGTGGGATGAAAGCTCAACCTATATCCAGGAGCCGCCGTTCTTCGATGGCCTGTCCAGAGAAACCCAGCCGATCGGCAACATCGCCGGCGCGCGCGTCCTGGTGAAAGTGGGAGACTCGATCACGACCGACCATATTTCCCCGGCCGGCGCGATCTCGCGCACCAGCCCGGCAGCGCAATATCTGGTCGAAAACCACGTCGAGCCGCGCGAGTTTAATTCCTACGGCTCGCGGCGAGGCAACGATCGCGTCATGACGCGAGGCACCTTCGCCAATATCCGCCTGCGCAACCAAATGGCTCCCGGCACCGAGGGCGGCATGACGACCTATCTGCCGACCAATGAAGTGATGACGATCTACGACGCCTCGTTGAAGTACAAGGAAAGCGGCACGCCGCTGGTCGTCCTGGCTGGCCGCGAGTACGGGACGGGCAGTTCGCGCGACTGGGCGGCCAAGGGCACCCTGCTTCTGGGGGTGAAAATGGTCATCGCCGAGAGCTTCGAACGCATCCATCGCAGCAACCTGGTCGGCATGGGCATCCTGCCCCTGCAGTTCAAGGCCGGTGAGAATGCGCAATCATTGGGGCTGGATGGCACGGAGACGTACTCCACTATCAATCTCACCGATGACGTAAAGCCGGGCCAGACCATCGAGGTCAAGGCGGTGCACACCGACGGACGGGTTACCACGTTCGAGACGACCTGCCGTATCGATACACCGGTAGAAGTGGAATATTATCGAAACGGAGGCATCCTCCACACCGTGTTACGCCATTTCCTGGCAGGATAATCTATGCCGATCACCACACAGATCCAAGGCCGGGCGTGGACGCGCCCGGCCTTTATCGCCATCTTTCTCTGTCTGCTTTGTATTCCCCTCGTGGCTTGCAAGCAAGGCGGAGGAAGCGCAAACAGCCCCACCGGCATCGCCATGCACCGGGCCGATCCGGCGCGGACAGGGGTCTATTTAACGAACGGCCCGACCGAATATCGGGGAATCAAGTGGCAATTCAAAGCCGGTGACTGGGTATTCGGCGCGCCGGCCGTGGCGGGCGACACAGTCTATTTCACCAGCTACGACGGATTCGTCTACGCCGCCGATCGCGAAACCGGCGCGGAGAAGTGGCGATTTGATACGGGCAACATCGTCATCGCCTCGGCGGCCGCCTACGACGGCAAGGTCTATGTCGTCAACATGGGCGGCCTGATCGTCGCGCTCGCCGGGGATACCGGCAAGGAACAATGGCGGGCAGACCTCGGTGCAGGGGCCTCCGGTTCGGCGGCCGTGGTCGACGGCGTGGCCTACTTCACCGGAGAGAACGGCCGCCTTCTGGCTCTGGATAGTCAAACCGGCGCGGAAAAGTGGCGGTTCGAAATCCCGGACACGGTGATCGCCTTCTCGCCGGCCGTCGCCGACGGCGTTGTCTACATTCCCGTATCGAATGGGGGTTTGTACGCGATCGACGCGGCCACGGGTATCGAGAAGTGGAACTACAACCCGAACTCGGATAACAACGTCTATAGTCCTACGGCCGATCCGGTCGTGGCCGATGGCGTCGTCTACTTCATGACCAGCGACATCAACCTGGTCGGGGTGTTATACGCTGTTGATATCGCTTCTCACGAAGCTCTCTGGTCCTTCAAGTCGAACATGGAGAATTTCTCCGCTCCGACCGTCAAGGACGGCATCCTGATATGGTCGGGGCTGGATCGTTTGCTCTATGGCCTGTCGGCGAAAACGGGCGAGAAGTTATGGACTTTCCCCATGCAGGACATCAGCTTCTCCGCCGCGGCGATAGCCGGTGACCTGGTTTATGTCGGCAGCTTCGACAAGAATCTGTACGCCATCGATTATCGCACGGGCGAGCAGCGCTGGCAGTTCCGCGCCGCGTCCGGCCTGTCATCGCCGGCCATCGCCGACGGGGTCATCTACGTCGGGGCCGAAGACGGGACGCTATACGCTATCCAGTAAGGGGCCTGAACGATTGAGCAGTCATATAATCACAGGTTCTATCAAGTTCGGCCCGCTTTTTGTTATGAAATAATGTTCACTGAGGAAACAAATGAATCACAATCATGATACGGAACCCGATGTTCTAGCCGAAACCGAACAATTCGGTTTTGCCGTCTGGCGCAGTGTGGAGGACGATGAAGAAGGTTACGTCTACCACGTGGAATTAGGTGGCATATCCCTGCACCTTTCTCCCGAGGAGTGGGAAGACCTCGTCCTGCTCATCAGAAGCGCGTCATCTTAAGCGACGCCTATCGCCGAAAGGGCCGGAGTGACCAGATAGTCGCTCCGGCCCTTCTTGTTATCTGAGGATCGTATGGACGCGGAACAACAACCCATCCGATATGTCCCGATGATCCGGGACATGGCCGAGCACGATCGGCCAAGAGAGCGGCTGACGAAAGTGGGGGCAGAAGTCCTCTCAACGGCTGAGCTTCTGGCGATTGTCCTGCGTAACGGAACGCAAGGGGAGAGCGTGCTGCGCATGGCCGAGCGCTTGCTCATAGAGTTCGACCATTTGCCCGGCCTGGCGCAAGCGACGATCACCGAGCTGACGACCGCCAAGGGAGTAGGCGAAGCCAAGGCGGCCGAGATCAAGGCGGCGCTGGAGCTTGGGCGCCGATTGGTGGCCAGCGCGCCCGAAGAACGTCCGCGCGTCTCCTCGCCCGATGACGCCTTCCACCTGCTGAAATCCGAGATGATGTTTCTCGAACAGGAGCACCTGCGTCTGATTCTGCTGGATACGCGCAACCGGGTTCTGCGCACTCCAACGATCTACCAGGGCAGCCTGAACACCTCGGTCATTCGGGTGGGCGAACTCTTCCGGGCAGCCATCCGCGAGAATGCGGCCGCGTTCATCGTGGCGCACAACCATCCGTCGGGCGATCCCTCTCCCTCGCCGGAGGATATCAATGTGACCCGGCAGATCATCGAGGCCGGCAAGCTGCTCAACATCGACGTGCTGGACCATATCGTGATCGGTCGTAATCGGTTTGTATCGCTAAAGCAAAGGGGACTCGCATTCGAGCGTTGAATCGCCAACCTATTCGACGATCAGAGCCACATCCAGAATATCCGTGGTGAACGAGTGCCCCGACCCGACGATGGTCACGTTTTCAATATATCTGGGCGGCAAGGCTCCCTGGCTGGCCAACTCCTGGATCAAATCCGTCTCATAGAAATAGATCTGGCCCAACGGCACCTGCTCATGAGGGCGTTGCACGACCGCGCAAGAGATGCAGGCGCCCGGCGTTAGATTATCATCCACGGTCCCACTGGCGAAAAAGCCGTGCTGCCAAACCCGGCTGACGCCGCTATCGTCGATGTAATTGACGATGAAAAACAGGGGGCATTCGCTACCCTGGATGCCACACACGCCGAGGCTTTGCTCAACAATGCGCAGTGTCGCCGACAACCGCAACGACTCGTAACCGGACACATCCTGGTTAATGGATTGCGTGGCCCGCACGTCGGCATGGCCGGTCCCCTCGCGCTTGAAGCGCAGGAATGGATCGCCGCCATTGGGCAGAACAGACGTCGACCCCGCCGGTTGATCGGGCAACTCGACGCGCCAGGAGAACACGGCCCAGTTATCAAGCCCGTCGCTGAAATCACCGTTGCGAATGAGATCACGAGCCGGATCAAGCGGCCCGCTGGGAGGAGCCTCCGGCAATATCTCGACTCGTTGGCCCGGGCCAATTTCCATACGGCCGCCATTGGCGGCGACTGAAGCCTTACCCGCAATCTGCACCGATACCTGGGTCGCATCGTTGCTGACCTCGAATACATAGCGGCCCGGATCATGTACGTCGATAGTTCCACCCTGGGGAGTCGTCACCGTCAGGTCCAGCGAACGCTGGGCCAGGACAGGAACATCGACACGCACCCGGCCGGCCTGCAAATCAACCGCCAGTCGATGGGGGTGATCGCTAACCCTGAAGCGCGGGGTCGTGGCCTCGCCAAGCAGAACCGTTGAATTACTGGAAACCTGCAAGATAGCCAGGGTCGATTGCTGATCGGGCGGCGTGACGGTCATCAACGCCGAGGCGGTCGTGTCGGTCCTGATCGTCGTCCGATCGCCGATAGACATGGCCGGCTCGCCGACGAGCACGGCGCGCCGTGGGCCGCCGCCCTCCTCAATGCCAACCGTGCCCTGGTTAGCCTGCACGGCAAGGTTGAGCGATTCAGTGGAGTTTTGCAGGAAGGCGTTGGCCAGCACCGGCACGGCTATGCTGAGGAGAACACAGCTAAAAAAGCCGCCGATCAGGATCATCCAGGCCAACCATTGCCGGCTATCCCGATTCAATTTAATCATAGATATCGGACCCGGAAACCAGTGAATTCTCCGGTAGCCTCCGCCCAATTCGCCTCAACGCGCTCGACTCGCGCCCCGGAAGGGCCGCGATGAAGGTAATCGAGCAATTGCCGGAGTATGTTCTCATCGCCCTCAGCGACGACTCGTACCGTGCCGTCAGGTTGATTGGCCACCCACCCTACGAGGGCCAGGCGGCTCGCCTCGCGTTGCGTTGATTGCCGGAAAAAAACGCCTTGCACCAGACCAAATACTGTGGCTTCGAGACGAGACTGTGGCCGAGGGTCATGAAATGACATGGGCAAATTATACCGCAGCTGGTTCGTTCGGCTAAATGGCGACAGGAAATTATGGGCATTGGGTGGGGTTGACGTTGGGTTGGATGGTACTCATCCGGCCAGGTCGCGCAGGATACGACCGGGCAGGCCGGGGCCGCCGTAGATCATGCTCGTGTAAATCTGGACAACGGTCGCGCCGGCGTCCAGCTTCTCCCGCGCTTCAGCGGCGGAACCAACCCCGCCAACACCGATGATAGGCAACGCGTCCCCCATTTGCTGATGGATATAGCCAATGAGTTCCGTCGCTCGCTCGCGGAGTGGTCGACCGCTGAGGCCGCCTGCTTCCGACTGGGCCTGGTCAGCCAACCCATCGCGGGCCAGGGTGGTATTGGCAACGATAATCCCGTCGACGCCCGTTGCGACCAACGCCTCCATAATTTCGTCGACCTCTCGTGGCTCAAGATCGGGCGCGACCTTGACCCATAAAGGTGGAGAAGGTTTATCCGCGGCCGCCAATCCACGGTTCTCGGCGACGAGCGCCCCAAGCAACCGCTCCAGATAACGGCCGCCTTGAAGCTCCCGCAAGCCGGGCGTATTAGGGGAACTGATGTTTACCGCCAGATAGTCGGCATAGGCGTGAACCGCTCGCATAACCGCGATGTAATCACCGGCTGCATCCGCCAGGGGCGTCTCCTTTTGTTTCCCCAGGCTGACGCCGAGCACGAAATCATGAGGATGCTCGGCCAACGCTCGCAGGCGGGGAACAGCAGCGGCAACCCCGCCGTTGGGAAAACCCATCCGGTTGATGACGGCGCCATCGGCCGGCAAGCGGAATATGCGTGGTCGAGGGTTGCCCGGTTGCGGCCGCGGCGTCAGCGTGCCCACCTCGATATGGCCAAAGCCGAGCAGCGCCAGGCCGCGAACCACCCGCGCGTCCTTGTCGAAGCCGGCGGCGATGCCGAGCGGATTAGGGAAATGGAGACGGCCAACCTGAACCGGCTGAACCGGGACCTCTCCGGCGATAGACCGCAGCATGGCCCGGCCAAGAGAGTTGGATTGCGCTAACTCCAGCGCGTTCAAGGTGCGATCGTGAGCCATCTCCGGATCGAGATGCCGGATCGCAGGAAAGAACAGCTTTTCGTAATACGACTTATTCATCGACTAAATGTCATCAATATCCTGGAATCCATTAAGAACCAGGGGACGGAATCAGGCGCTTGTCATCAAGTGCCTGAAATCCACAACAGGTGTTGGACAATTTTACCCATAGAGACTTGTTCGTCCTTTGCTTATAATTTACTCAATATTTACGCAACAACCGTTCCCCTTCCTACGCTCGGTGTTATTCTTTAGTGTGGCGTGGAGCTGCTTGTTAGCCATTCACATTTTCCGTATGGCTAAGCAGGACGATATTATACATGAGTACCAATCAGTCATCGGCCGACGAGTCCAAAAACCACAAGGAACCGGCAGACCAGACAACGCAATCCGGTCCCCCAAAAAAGAGGAAATCTCCCGGTTTCATTGAAACTTCAGGCTTCAAGCCTTCATGGCTCGAGACGGGCCCACTGACCCCCGAGATTTTGCGCGATTCTCTCGCCTTGCAAGGAAAGGATAACCTATTCGAGGAAAAGGCGGAACAACAAACCGGAGTCGCGCCGGCTCCCGAATCAACAACCAAGCCAGCGCACACCGGCGAGCCATCATCTGAGGTCACCGAATCGACACACACCCCACACCCGATCAGTGCTGAAGAGCATACGGGCGTGCAGTCAGGCGATAACCAGCCTGAAGCGTGGGTTCAGGCGCTCTTCACGGATGGCAGCGCCACACAAAGCCAATCTGACATTTCTGCGAGAAAATCACCGTCGCCCAGGCCGGCAGAGCACGATCATATCGACCTCAGCGCCGCAGCAGCGCACCCGAGCAGGGCGCGATCAGAATACTTCGAGCCAACTTCAACGGCTGTGGACAGCGCTTACGTCCACGGCCGGCTGGTGGCTACCTCGAAAGCGGGCAAGAAGAGCCGGTGGACGTCGGGGCTTCTCCTGACCAGCCTGCTCCTCCTCGGGTTGGCAGCGATAACCTTCTTCGTCAACCCTTTTATTCGTGTGGCCATGAACTCAGCTACATTGGCTAAGCCGGCCGCGCCCTATGCCGCCATCCCGCCAAAATCCGGCAGCGGCAACTGGTGCGTCGACGGCGACTTCCTGGGCGCGGGCGACCGTTTAAAGTTGGCAGACAGCGGGAACCAGGGCGATATTCTGGCCGGCGACAGGGTATTCTCTCTCAACTACACCGTCGCTCAACCCGGCACCTATAACTTCCAGGTAAGCGACTGCGATAATCCTGACCTTTCCTATCCGGCGACGGCCGCCTGGCTGAAGACCACTCAGCCTAATCAACAGGTAACTTTCGTCTTCGATACGATGGGGCGAGGCACGGCGCTTTTCGGCGCGGCGCCCTATATCGTCAACGTCATCGATGACGCAAACGATTTTCGAGTTATCGGCAATTTCCAGTTTTGGGACGAGAACGATGCCAGCTCGCAATTAGAACAGCTTAGTGGCGGGCTATATCAACAAGTGCGGCATATCTCCGCGCCCGGCGCCTATGAAGCCCAATTCATTACCAATAGTGCGAATCAATCGATCGACGTTACCGGCCGGACGGATACGCCGGTTTCCCTGACCTTTAGGACAAACCGGCCATCTGAACCGGTCGTCTTCTTGCTGGACACCGACCGGGGACAGGCGTCCGTCCTTTATGACATGACGCCCCTGTTAGCGTCCCTGGCCTTCGGTAACGGGTATCGACTGTTAAGCTACTGGTTGCTCGGACTGGCTGTTCTCCTGTTATTGGTGATGACGGCGCGATTGCTCATCCTCAATAACAATCAGCTGCGCATGGAAAGCGGGTGCCCTCAATGCGGTCAGCGAGAGTTGATGCGCATCAGTCGCCGTCCGGGACAACGTTTGCTCAACGCCCTCGGAATTCCCGCCTACCGGTATCGCTGCCGGAATTGCACGTGGGAAGGGACGCGATTAAGCGACGTAGGCGAAGCGTTCTCAACGGGATCGCTGTTCGGCAGCGGCAAGAGTCGGTAACGCAAGCAGAGTACGTCAACGCTTGCTACCCTGCTCATACCAGTCGCACTGCCGTGCGATGGATATAAGTATCCAGCGGATCGATACCCATCGCAGCCAACACATCATCGGGCTTGCCGGTTTGTGTGGCGGTATGAACCAGCCGCAAGTGCAGAACCGGGGCGCCCTCTTCACGCGAATCAACCCGCATATCCAGAATAAGCGGGCGAAGATCTATCGGTTGCGGCCGTTTCGCCTTTGCTCGCGTCCGCTCGTAGATAAGCGAGCCGGCAGCCATCATCGATCCAACACGCGCCTCCAGCTCGGCCGGATCTATCTGGTTCATAAACCGGACTACATAGATCGATTCTGCCAGTTGTTGCTGAAGAGATGGCGCGGCCAACGGCACCTCAGCGGCCGATACTACCGTAATCCCGGGCGGCATCATGGGCGATAATTGCTCCAGGAAATTCTGGGGGGCCAACGGCTCAACCAGCCATACGTCGGCAATCTCGGCCTCGCTGGTGTAGCCCAGAGGCAACGCCGCGGCTAATGAGAGCCTGGGCCGGCGATTGAACCCCTGGCTATAAGCCAACGGCAAAGCCGCCCGATTGAACGCGCGCTCCAAGGCTCGCGTCACGTCCAGATGGCTGATGAACCGCGCCGCCCCTCCCTTGGCGAGGGTAATTCGCATGCGCTGCGCAGGCTGGAGAGTCTGGCTTTCAGGTTCCACAAGCCGAGTAATACCACGATCATCGTCCCCCATCAACCGACGACAGGTGCCAAGCGCCGCCGGCGAGGATACAATCCCTCTATGATGACCGTCTATCTGAAATCCGGATGCCGTCGCCTCTTGCCGCTCCTGGCTGCGGCCCTGACGCTGTCAGCTTGCGTCCGGCCAGGGCCAGGACAACGCGGACAAGTTATCCAGGCGGTTACCGCGGCGCAAGCCGGCGGCGAGGGCGTTGTCATCGCCGGGACGGCGCCGTTCGACGAGGGCACGCCGCTCTCGGCTCAATTAGGCACGCCGCCACCCCAGTATGCCGGATCGCCCACGGCCGACAGCGCCCATTATGCCGTTGACGCGAGCAATACGGCCGGAAGCCACACAGTCGCCGCCGGTGAGACGCTCGGCTCGCTGGCACAACGGTACGACACTACGGTCGAGGAATTGATGAAGCTCAATGACCTGGCCAACCCGGATATCATCCATGTGGGTCAGTCATTGCTGGTCCCGGGCGTCGAGATTCAAGTCGCTGTCGGGCCCGATTTCAAGATAATCCCCGATAGCGAGCTGGTTTATGGCCCCGCAGCACGGGATTTCGACGCGCAGGCTTTCGTGGCCGGGCTGGGCGGGTATCTTCTGAAGCATCAGGAAGAAGTCGAGGGGCAAATGATGGCCGGGCCGGATATCCTGCAACTGGTCGCGGATCGCCATAGCGTCAATCCCCGGCTATTGTTGGCGGCCCTGGAATATCGGACGGGCTGGGTCACCAGGCAGAAGCCCGATTCAATAACGCCTAACATGGGTTATACGGGCATGGGAGCGCAAGGGCTATACGGTCAGTTAAGTTGGGCGGCCAATCTGCTCAATCTGGGCTTCTACGGCCGGTCCGAGGGCGGCTTGCGCGGGTTCAATCTGGGCACAGACACCCAGGTCACATTCTCGCCCACCATCAACGACGGCACGGCCGGCGTCCAGCGCTATTTGGCAGCCATCGACGGCATGACGCTGGAGTCCTGGCAACGGGAATCGGGCGCCGGCGGCCTCTATGCCGTCTACCACAAGCTGTTTGGCAATCCCTTCGCTTATTCTGTCGAGCCCCTTCTACCTGACGATCTGGAATCGCCGGCGCTGGAGCTTCCCTGGGCCGTGGGAGAAACGTGGTATCTGACCAGCGGCCCGCATGGCGCCTGGAACACCGGCTCAGCCTGGGGCGCGCTGGACTTCGCCCCGCCGAGCGAACTGCTCGGTTGCATTCAAAGCGACGCATGGGTCACAGCCATGGCGCCGGGCACGGTCAGTCGCAGCGGGCACGGCGCGGTCGTCGTCGATCTGGATGGCGACGGTTATGCCGGAACGGGGTGGGCGATCACCTACATGCACCTGGAAAGCCGCGACCGCGTGGCCGCCGGCACGGAGGTGAAGACCGGCGACAAATTAGGCCACCCGTCCTGTGAAGGAGGCTTCTCTAACGGCACGCATACCCACATCGTCCGCAGCTATAACGGACGCTGGATCTCGGCCGATGGCGACCTGCCCTTCGTGATGAGCGGCTGGGTCTCGTCAGGGACAGGCACGGAATATGACGGCTACCTGACGCGGGGCGAGATGGTCCGCGAAGCATGTGCCTGCCGCGAAGAGGGGAATACCATCACGCGCTAGATTATTTGACCTGCCACATCAGTGGCGAACGACCATCGGCCCGATCGGCCGGCCGCCCAACAAGTGCATGTGGAGGTGATAGACCTCCTGGCCGCCGTCACGATTACAGTTGACGATCAACCGATAGCCATCCTGGGCGATGCCTTCCTGCTCGGCAATCCGGCGAGCGGCCAAAAACAGCCGGCCGGCGATACGCTCATCGTCGTCGGTCAGATCATTGACGGTGGCGATTTCCTTGTTGGGAACGATCAGAATGTGAGTCGGCGCGAGCGGATTAATATCGCGGAACGCGGTCACCAGGTCGTCGCGATAGACGATATCTGACGGCAGTTCACCGCTTATGATTTTAGAGAATATCGTGGGCAAGCTCATCGCTCCTTCGGCCAAAGAGGCCGTATCGTGATATGATCCGTTTTACCGGCAAAAGGTTAGGCGCGCAAACCCATACGGTTGTTATAATAGAGATATCGGAAATGAATCCGCTATCTCCCTTTGACATGATTGCTTGCTTATGACCAACCCGCCACGCAGCGTCACCCCCACGATCGACATCTATATCCGATTGGCGCAATATCCGGTGCTGGCCGACGGCATCCGCTCGCGAATGAGGCAGGAGTTATTCCGTCGCGGCATCATCGATGAGATCACCTTCGAAGCGCAAGTGCGGGAGAAGGCGATCGAATCGCAGCGGCACGAACGCCTGACGGACCCTTACGGCCAGGAAGAAACCCATGTGTGGCAACTGCGAAAAGCGCGCGTGCGCGATTTCCAGACCGATGCCATCTTCGCCGCCAATCTGGGCAATGTCCTCCTGGATCAGATCATCCAGGAGGAACTTGGCAATCAGCCCTCCCCGTCCGTCTCGTCAGGCCTTAACTTCAATCCGGAGCTTTCACCCTGGGAAGTATTATTTCGTCAGGGAGAAATCTACGAGCAGCTGCCGGAGGAGGAGCGCGAGCAGAGCCGGCATCATCTTGAAGAAATCAAGGTCGTCCTGATCAAGCGAATGGTCAGCGATCAATTGCCCTACATCGGTGTGGCCAAACGAATATTCGACATCGCCGATCTCCGGTATATCTATGAGCGACGCATCGGGACGGGCAAGATCGGCGGCAAATCAGCCGGACTTATGCTGGCCTGGCGTATCCTGCAACAAGACCTGGGCGACGAATATGAAACCCACAAACATGTCGCCATCCCCGATTCGTACTTCATCGGCACGGAAGTAATCTATGAATTTCGGCTGATGAACGGCCTCGACCACTATATGAATCAGAAGTACCGGCCGCTGGCGGAGATTCGTGATGAGTATCCGCAAATCGTCGAGGCCCATCTGGCTGGGGAATTCCCTCAGGCGATCATCGATCAACTGAAGGAGATGCTCGCGGTGATGGGCGACAGCCCGCTGGTGGTACGGTCGTCCAGTCTGTTGGAAGATAACTTCGGCTACGCGTTCGCCGGCAAATACGACAGTTACTTTTGCCCTAACCAGGGCACGCCGGAAGAGAATTTGCAAGACTTGCTTGAGGCGATCAAGCGTGTGTTCGCCAGCACGCTCAATCCGGACGCGATCCTCTATCGCCAACGGCACGGCCTGATCGACTACGACGAGCGTATGGCCATCCTGATTCAGCGGGCGCTCGGACGACCCTACGGCCGTTACTACTTCCCCACATTGGCCGGCGTCGGCTTCAGCCAGAACCCTTTCCGCTGGAATAACAAGATCAGGCGCGAAGATGGTTTTCTGCGTATGGTCTGGGGGTACGGGACCCGCGCTGTCGACCGGGTCGCCAACGATTACCCTCGCCTCATCGCGCTGAGTCACCCCCAATTACGACCGGAAACCAGCGCGCACGCAATTCGCCAGTATTCGCAATGGTATATCGACGTGATCGACATCGAGGAGAACAGCTTCAAGACGGTCCATATCTATGATGTTCTGGACGAGAAGTATCCTTTTATTCGCTACATCGCCTCAGTGAACCGCGATGATTATCTGCAGGAGATACTATCGACGGTGTCATTGCGCCGCGACGACGATTTCATCCTGACGTTCAACACATTGACCAAAGACAGGTCGTTCATCGATCTGATGCGCACATCGCTGCAACGCCTGGAGGCCACCTATCAGCGACCCGTCGATACCGAGTTCGCCATCGACATCATACCCGGCCATCCCCAGACCGAGTATCGGTTACATGTCCTGCAATGCCGGCCCCTCAGCCAGCGCGCTGAGGATAGGGCCGTCGCCATCCCCAGGAATCTGCCACCGGAGCGTATTCTGTTTACATCTCACCGGCTGGTGCCGGACGGCCGGGCGGAAGGTATTCGCTACATCGCCTATGTGGAGCCCCAGGCATACTACGGACTTCATGACAATATCGTGAAGCATGAGATCGGTCGGGCGGTCGGGCGCCTTAACAAACATCTGGAAAATGAGCGTTTCATCCTGATGGGGCCGGGACGATGGGGCAGCGCCAACATTGACCTCGGCGTCCATGTGACCTACGCCGACATCTTCAATACCAAGGTGCTGATCGAGATGGCCGTCGCCCACAACGGCAATATCCCGGAGCTATCCTATGGAACCCATTTCTTCCAGGACCTGGTCGAGGCCGGGATCCATTCCCTGGCTCTGCATCTGGGGGCCGGGCCTGACAGCGCCACCTTCAATCAGGAGTTCTTCGATAAATCACCGAACTATCTGCCCGAATTACAGCCCGAAGACGCTGCCCTGGCGCCTTACCTGAAGGTCATCGATCTGGACCGGTTGCCGGGCAAACCCCGGCTAAACGTCTTGATGAACGGCGCGCGCGAGGAAGCGATCGGCTACCTGGCCAGGAGCGAGTGACATGACGAGCAATCCCCCATTACGCACCACGACGCCCACTATCGACATTTACATCAAGCTGGCCCAATATCCGATCCTGGCCGACCGGCTGCGCGAGCGCATGCGACAGGAGTTGTTCGGACGGGGCATCATCGAGCGGGAAAGTTTCGAGCAAGAGGTTCGCGAATTGAGCATCGCCTCCCAACGCCGTGAAGGACTGGGAGACCCCTACTACGAAGAGGATTCTCAAACCTGGCAGCTGCGCATGGATCGCATCCGCGACATGCACACCGACGCCCTGTTCGCCGACAACTTTGGCAGCGCGCGGCTGGACGCCCTGATCGAAGAAGTGCTCAACAGCCGTTCGTCTGACCCAAACATGGAGGCGATTTCCTTCAACCCCGAGATCGCCCCATGGGAGATGCTATTCCAGCAAGGCGAAATCTACGAGCGCATGTCGCCCAGTGAACGAGAGCGCCATGCGCACCACCTGGAAGAGATCAAGGTCGTGCTCATCAAGCGATTGATGAGCGACCAGTTGCCCTACATCGGCGTGGCCAAGCGCGTGCTGACCATCCGGGATCTACGGCAAATCTATCTAAGTCTCATCGGCACGGGCAAAATCGGCGGCAAGGCGGCCGGTATCTATCTCGCCTGGCGGATCCTGCACGATGTAGACGAGACATTCGACAACGCCACCATTAACATCCCCGACTCGTTCTTCATCGGCACCGACGTGATTTACGAGTTCTTCCTGATGAACAAGCTCGAGCACCACATGAATCAAAAGTACCGCACGGTGCAGGAGATGCGGTCGGAATATCCGCGCATCGTCGAGGACTTCCTGGCCGCCAGACTTCCGGATTACGTGGTGACTCAGGTGCGGGAGGTGCTGGCGTCTCTGGGCAACAGCCCCGTCGTCGTCAGGTCGTCCAGCCTCCTGGAGGATAATTTCGGTTATTCATTCGCCGGCAAGTACAGCAGCTATATCTGCCCCAATCAGGGCACGCCCAAGGAGAATCTGACGGCCGTCCTCGACGCCATCCGTCGCGTCTATGCCAGCACCGTCAACCCTGAGGCGCTGCGCTACCGCAAGAAGTACGGCCTCATCGACTACGACGAGCGCATGGCGATCCTTCTCCAGCGCGTAACCGGCCGCTGGAATGGCGACTACTTCTACCCCGACGTGGCCGGCGTGGGCTTCAGTATCAACCCGTTTTGCTGGACACCGGAAATACGGCCGGACGTGGGCTTCCTGCGAGTGGTCACGGGGTTGAGCACAAGGGCCGTCGAACGCGTCGACCAGGATTACCCCCGGCTGATACCGCTCAGCCATCCTCACTTGCGGACGGACAGCTCGGTCGAGGGTCGCCGCATCTACGCCCAGCGAATCATGGCCGCCATCGGCCGCAAGCAAAACAGCATGACGACCATCCCCGTGCGCGAAGGGCTGGAGGGAAACGAGCATCTCCTGCCGCTCATCGCCACACTCGACACCGGAAACGACCTGCTCCCCTTCCCGGAGGGGCATGAGTTAACGGACAGCGATCACATCGTTCTGACCTTCGACGGGCTGATCGAGGATCCCACGTTCCCCGATATCATGCGTGAATCTCTCGATAGGCTGGAGAAGGTCTATCGAGAGCCGGTCGATCTGGAGTTCGCCATCGAGATCGAGCCGGGCAGCGCCGGCCCGCAAGACGGCCGCGCCGTACACAACTACCGCCTCTATATCCTGGAGTGCCGCCCTCTCAACGAGCGCCGCTCCCAGCCGCGGACGCCAAAAGAACTGAAAGAGGTCATGTCCGATACGAGCCGCCGCCTCTTCTCCATGCCCACCCGCCGGCCCGCGGGAACGGTCGAGGCGATCGATTATCTCGTCTTCGTGGATCCGGAAGTCTACTATGACATAGAAGACGAGGCGCGCCGCCAGGCGATCGCCGACGCCGTGACTGCGCTTAATGATTTGCTGCCGGCGAGCCGCTTCGGCCTCATCGGGCCGGGCCGCTGGGGCAGCGCCAACAGCCGCCTGAGCGTTCCCATCACTTTCGGGGATATCAATAACTCGGGGTTGCTGGTAGAGATCAGCCCGTCCTACACGCCCGCGCCGGAGTTAGCCTATGGAACGGATTTCTTCGAGGACGTCATCGACGCGGGCATCTTCGTGCTGGGCATTCAACCCGCGCCACAAGAAGGCACGATGATGGATTGGGACTTGTTGCGCCAGTCGCCCAATCGATTGAGTTTCTACCTGCCCGAAGCAACCGATCTCGAGGACGTGCTGCGCGTCATCGATCTGCAAGCCGTCGCCGGCAGCTCGCTGAAAGTCGTCATCGACGACGAGGCCAACGAGGCTATCGCCAGCTTTGTTTCATCTTGACATAACAAGACCAGCCTATGCTTGCGCGCCGGCCAGCAAGGATTCCAGCAGGGCGCGCTCGGCCGCGTCGTCCTGAACTTCGCCGTCGAGCCGGGCGACCAGCAGGCGGTCCAGGATTCGGGTATAGATAGGCCCGGGCGACAAGCCGGCTCGCCGCAGGTCATCGCCGGTGGTGGTCGTCCTGACATGTCGCCATTCCGCGATGTAGCGATCGAGCCAGGCATTGATTTGCAAGCCCAGGTCGAGCGCGCGCGCGGTCAACAAAGCGCGAGGAGCAAACGGAGCCAGGGCGCGCATAACTTCGCTGGGGCGCGCGTCTTCGGGCAACCCGAGCAGCGCCTCGCGCACGGTCGCCATCCCCAGTAAATCATCCATCGTCGTCTTGCGAACACGCAGGCGGTTCCCGACCATTTCCGGAACCGGCTTGGGAAACGGAGCTAACCAGGCGGCGAAGTAGAAGAATTCCGGCGGGCTGGAACGGTAAATCTCTCCCCAGATCGGGTCGGCCGCCAATCGGGGGATGCGCTCATAGACCGCCGCCGTCTCTGCGCGCCACGATAAATCCGGGTGGAGATGCTTGAACACGCCCAATCCGTCGAGGCGCTCCATCACCTTGATCGGGTTCGCTTCATTGAGGCTCAGTTCAATCTCGTTGCGAATGCGCTCCCCGCTGACGCGGTCGAGCAACGGCAGCGCGGCGTCGATGAGAGCGGCGGTGTTCTCCTCGATTGTAAAGCCGAGCCGCTGTTCCAGACGGACAGCGCGCAAGATCCGCGTGGGGTCGTCAATAAAACTCAGGCTATGCAGAACACGAATGAGACCGCGCCGCAGATCGCGCCGTCCTCCGTAGAAATCGAGCAGTTGGCCCAAATAATCGCCGTCAAGCCGGATAGCCAGGGTATTGATGGTGAAATCCCGCCGGTGCAGATCGAGCTTGATCGACCCCGGTTCGACATCGGGCAAGGCGGTCGGCCGCTTGTAAAATTCCTTGCGCGCGCTGACAAAATCGATCTGGCCGGGCGCGGGCATTCGCACGGCGCCGGCCGCCACCGGCTCATCGGACCCGATATCGAGGCGTTCTTCCGCGACCGCATCGAGGATCGCTGCATACGTTTCGCCGCCCAGGGTCCACTTGGCGGTGCCAAAGCGGCCGTGGCTGTGGACCTCGCCGCCAAATCGCCGGCATAGTTCCTGCACCAACTGGATAGCATCGCCCTCGATGACGATGTCGAGATCGGTCGGCGGCTTCTGGAGCAGCAGATCGCGCACCAGACCGCCGACAAAATAGATGGCCATCTGCAGCCGCGCGGCCGTCTCCCCAACGACCCGCACCAGCGCCCACAATTCAGGTGAGAAAGAGTCGGCCAATTGCCGGCGCATGTCGCTCCCCAACGTCTCCGGGGGCGGTTTGAAGAGAGCGTTCAGCAAGTCCGTGCGGGTGACAATGCCGATGGGCAACGATCCATGAGGGCCATCTCCATCGGCGACGACCGGAATCTGCCCCCAGCCCTCGGCGGCCATCAGCTCCTGGACACGCTCGATCGTATCCGTCGGCTTGACCGTGATCGACCCGGGCCGCATGATACGGCCGACGGGGTGCCCGCCCATGTCATGATTCATCGCCCGATCGATATCGCCCCGGGTGACAAGTCCGACGATATGGCGCCTTTGCTTGTCGACGACGGGGTAGCCTTCATGCCCGTAGCGCTGCATCAGGTCCGCAACATCCCTGATCGTCGTCGAGTCAGTAACCGTCTGTACTCCATGGGACATCAACGCCGAGACGCGCACCGTCGGCCGGACGATCTGGGGCAGAATGGTACGGATTCGATCGACAACCCCAGCCAGGCGGCTGCCCACGACCATCGCCGCCGCGGCCCGGCTATGCCCGCCGCCGCCGAGGTGACGAGCCACCAGGCCGGCGTCGATCTCATCGACCGAGCTGCGGGCGACAACCTGGACGCCATCGCCTAATTGCACGAGGACGAACAGGCCATCGGGCGTCAACGTCTCTCGCAAGCGGTGCGCCACAGACGAGATCTCGTCGTCAAAGCCGGGCACGGCATCGGCCGAGGCGATGACGATCGTTCGTTCCTCAACCCGCAGCCACTCAACATTATGCAGCAGCGCATCATAAAGCTGCCGTTGCTGGTCAGACAAAGCCACATTGAGAAAGCGCCGGGCGACAACCAGTTGGGCGCCCTGCTCCAGCATTCGGGCGGCGGCATGCACGTCGCGAGCCGTCGTCGTGTCATAGGTCAGGCCGCCGGTATCCTCATAGATGCCCAACAGCAGCAGCGTGGCTTCCTCAGGCGATAGCACTAATCCTCGTTCCAGCAGCCGCTCGACGAGGAGTGTGCTTGTCGCGCCAACGGGTTCCACTTCATAGGTCCAGCCCGGTTTCGGCGCATGCCCCATATGATGATCGATAACGTGGACCTTAGGCTCGGCCACCAGGCCGCGCACGTTGCTGACCGTATGCGTATCGACCAGAATGACCTTATCGACCTGTCGCCTCCGCCAGTCCGTAGCACGAACGAACGGCAATGAATCCCAATACAAATTGAGAAACTGCTGAACGTTACGATTCAGGTGATGCGGCAACAAGGCCACGGCCGACGGGTAGAGCTTTTTTGCTCCCAATTGGGAGGCCACCGCGTCGAAATCCGTCTTCTCGTGCGTCAGGATGAGCGCCATACGGCCGATTATACCTCATCATCATTAATCGAGAGTTCCCGCAGATCGATTGACAACGCCCGGGATTACCATTATTATATAGTCCTGTGATAGAACAATTGTTCTGAATAGATGAAAATGGCGATTCAGCGCAACCGCCCAATCAAACACAAGAAAAGGAGTAGCACGATGTTAAAGAACCCGAGCAACGCATTTGCATTGGATTTCAGCGGGCACGAGTCAGCCGCCCGCAAAATGATCATCGCCGCGATCCTGGCAATCGCCCTGATCGCCTTTGAGGTCTTCAATTACGATACGACGCAATTCGCTCTGGCCAACCTGATGGGCGACATTCGCTTCGCCGGCATCATGTGGGCGACGGTCCTGGCCATCGCCTTTTGCGCGATCGACTTCGCCGGCCTGGTAAGAATCATCACGCCCGAGCGCGGGCGAGAAGAACCGCGCACCGTGTGGTTTCTGACCGGCGCGTGGTTCCTGGGGACGATCGCCAACTCGACCCTGACCTGGTGGGCGGTCTCCGTCTCCCTGCTTAGTCACGAGTTCGGCAACGAAGTATTGAGCCGCGAGATGTTGCTGCGCTACGTCCCGATCTTCGTGGCAACGCTGGTGTGGTTGACACGGATTCTCTTCATCGGCGCTTTCTCCGTAGCCGGAGAGAATGTATTCGCCATAGTGCGGGATGATGATCGGCGTTCTGCGCCCGCGGACGCGTCCCGCCGGCCGGCCGGCACGTCCGAACCCGGGCGCGCCCAGCCAAAGCGGGAACCCGCCGGCAGCGCATCCACACCGCAGCCAAACCATGCCGCCCGACCAAAGAATCCGGCGACGGGGAACGGCGCGCGCCAGCAGCCATCTCATCCAGCAGCTCAGGCCACGCCGATTACCTATGAACCGATTGATGAACCATTCGACGACATGCCCGCGCCCAAAACCACCGGCTCCGGCGCGCGGCAGCCCGCCTCCAGAGTTGAAAGGCGCCCGCCGCTGCCGGGCAACATGCAACGGCAACCCGTTCAGGCTCGTCCGATGAATCCTCGCCGTTGAGCGGTCAGGTGACCGCTCAACACAAGTGGCGTTAAACTATGACAACTTATCAGGAAACTCCATATTATTATGTAAACTCTCCTTTGAGCCAAATGGAAGAAGACAGTTATGGGCTGGCGGAAGCAACAACGCCCTACATGCCCGACCCGGTAGTGACAGTCCAGCGACGCATGGCGTTCATCCTTCTGGCCGCCATCCTGTTCATGCTCCTTTTCGGCGTCCTGGTCGCGCGCTCCGGAAATATCGCGGCGACCGCGGAACAAGCGGTTGAGCCGGCAGCCCAGCCGGAAACAAGTCCGGAGCAGGCGGTCGTGGCCGAGCAGGAAGTTGCGCCGGCTCTGGCGCCGGCGCCGGCCGCCACCGGCGGCATCGCGCCCCTGTTCACAAAAGAAGTTCAGTATTGGGCGCCGCAGATCGTCGCCTGGGCCAATGAATACGGCATCGATCCCAACATGGCGGCCACGGTCATGCAGATCGAATCATGTGGCGATCCCAACGCCGTCTCTGGCGCGGGGGCGCAAGGTCTTTTCCAGGTGATGCCCTTCCACTTCGAGGCGGGCGAGTCGATGCAGGACCCGGACACCAACGCAAGGCGAGGCATGGCTTATCTGGCGCTGGGTATGCAACAAACCGGCGGCGACGTGAATCGAACCTTCGCCGGCTACAACGGCGGCCACGGCACGGCCGCCCGCAGTTGGGACACCTGGCCGGCCGAGACGCAGCGCTACTACGTCTGGAGCACGGGGATCTATCAGGACGCCGCCGCCGGCCATTCGAGCAGCGAGAGGCTAAACGAATGGCTGGCCGCCGGCGGAGCGAGTCTGTGCCAGCAGGCGGCCGCCCGCCTGGGCATTCAGCAATAAGCACGCTTCCGGATTACGCCTCATCTAAAGAGCAGCTCAACATCTCGCGAGCTGCTCTTTTCATTTCCCGGCCGCGCCGTATAATCAAAAATCATATTTTCGGCAAAGATGTAATATCCCATGGCGACCAGCGACAAGACAGCCCAACGATACGATCGCGGAATGTATCCCCTCGAACGAGCCGGCATATCAAAATTACGGCGTTGGCTGACGGCCGAAGCGCATGGCAACACCCTTGAAATCGGAGTAGGTACGGGGGCGAATATCGGTCTGTATCAGCCGGGCACGACTGTGACGGCCATTGACGTGGAACCGGAACGGCTGGAAACGGTGGCCCGGAAGGCGCGCCAAAACGGCCGCGAACGCGCGACCATCCTGGCCTGTGCGAACGCCCAGGACCTCCCCTTCCCCAATGACGCCTTCGACACCGTCATCGGCTCGCTTGTCTTTTGCAGCATCGAACAGCCGGACCGCGCCCTGGCCGAGATCAAGCGCGTCCTGAAGCCCGACGGCCGGCTACTCTTGCTGGAGCATGTTCGCGGGCAGACGTCCTTCACACGCCGGATGACCGACTGGCTGCATCCCGTCTGGTTCGCTCTCCAGGGATCATGCCACCTGAACCGCGAGACCGCTTCAACCGTCGCCGCCAGCGGCTTCCACCTTGACCAAACAACGACCCACGGCCGCGGCCTCCTGCAGATGATCATCGCCAGCCCGACGCCCGAATAAGCAACCGCGTCTACAAGAACAGAATCGCCACACCCACCAGGGCTATGATCGTGCCGGTAATGCCGCGCCGGCTGACTTTATGCCGGAAGATGAAATACTCCATGGGGATGAGCAGCACCGGCGGCAACGCCATAAGGGTCGAGGCGATCCCCAGGCGAGCATTCTGAACGGCGATCAGCGACAGCCAAATGCCGAGGAAAGGGCCGGCCACCGAACCGGCGACGATCGCGCGGAAAACCCGCTGGTCGCGCCATTTATCAAACGTCTCGCGAATCTGACCACGAGCCGCCGCCAGCCCCCATAACACCACTAAAGCGATCAGAATGCGAATCACCGTAGCCGAGATGGCCGGGTAATCATCGACCAACGCATAGCGAGCCGTAACCAGATTGGCCACCTGGCCCAACGCGCCCAGCAGGCCGAATAAAAGCCCTTTGTTATAGCTGGCGCGATCGGTGCGGGTGGGGTCACTATGAATCTCGGTGACGACCCAGGCGACACCGGCCACGGCCAGAAGCATCCCGGCCAGTTCCACGGGGGAAACCGTCTCGCCGAATAGCAGCCAGCCGGCCAACATACTGATGATCGGCACGGTCGACATCATAAGCATCGACAGGTGCGGGCCAATCAACGCGTACGCCCTGAACAGAAAAGCATCGCCGAGGACCAGCCCGAGCAGGCTGGATACGGCCAACCATCCCCAGCGGAACGGCTCAACCCCGGTGGGGAAGAATTGTCCCTCCAGAACCCGATGCGTGACGAGCAAAAAGGCAAAGGCAAAGAGCAGACGGCTGCGGTTGATGACATCCGCGCCAGCGCGACGGCCGCTATAGCTGAAAAAGACGGCGGTGAAGGACCAACAAACAGCGGTCAAGAGGGCAGCAATTTCTCCCCAAAGCATATTGATTTACTCGTTACAGTGAATTGATCGGAGGATGTTTCTGGACTCGATCCCTGATCTGGTGAACATGTTCGGGCGTCGTGCGGCAACAGCCGCCGATCAAGTCCGCGCCCAACGCATGCCATTGATAACCAAGAGTCCCAAATTCAGTCGGGACCGATTGACCCAGCCAACGCTTCTCGATTGGGTCATAGGTTTCGCCGGAGTTGGGATAGACGATCACCGGTCTGGTCGTCACAGACCGCACGGCGCGAATCAGCTCGGGGATAAAGCGGGGCGGCGTACAGTTGATGCCGATGGCCGCGACACGCTCATGACCTGTTAGCAACGCCGCGCATTCGGCGATAGGAGCGCCGTCGCTGATGTGGCGACCGTCGCGACAACTAAAGCTGAACCAGGCATAGACATCGGGCGTATCGTCGAGCAGCCGCAACAACGCCCGCGCCTCGGCGAAGGAGGGAATCGTCTCGCAAGCCAGGATATCGGCCTCGTCGCCGGCCAATATCCCCCAGCGCTCGGCGTGGAAATCCAGCAGACCGTTCTCGTCAAGGTCGTACGCGCCGCTATATTCCGAGCCATCGGCCAGGTACGCGCCATAGGGGCCGACGCTGGCCGCGACGATCGGCCGCAGCCGGCCAACCCGGTTCTGTTCCACGGCCCAGAACGCGTCGCGCGCCTCGGCCACCAGGCGTACGGAGCGCGCGATCAGCTCGCGGGCAGCCTCCGCGGACATGCCCCACTGGACGAAGCCGGAGATAGTCGCCTGATAGCTGGCGCTGATGCAGCAATCAGCCCCGGCCCGATAGTAGTCCAGATGGACCTGCCGGATGACGTCGGGGGCCTCCGCCAGAAGCCGGGCCGACCAGAGCGCGCCATTCAGATCGTGGCCGCGCTGTTCCAGTTCGGTCGCCAGGCCGCCATCGAGGACGAGCATGCCCTGCTGCTGCAGAAAGGGGGTGATTGGGTTCATCGTCGCCATTGAAATAAAAAAGGCGGTCGTCGCCGCACATAATAATTATCCGATAAGTCATATCGTCCGACAAATTCAATATATAATGGCTATGCGAATCGATCGCCTCGCTAGCGCTTATAACGCCCGTGCGCCATAGCGGATTCTCAGGAACCAACGCCGAACGTAAGATATTCATTGGAAACGACGCCGCCCTATTGACTCTACCCGAGGAAGCACCATAATCAGGGTTGACAAGTCACATAGGAGCAAGAGACTGTTGTGATGTTAAGTATTTTGATCTCTTACTGGGCAGTGATCATCCCGACGGCCGTCACGGGCTTCATTCTGATGGGGACGCTCAAAAAGATACGTGACCAGAAGGCCAAAGAGGAGAAATCGCTCGTACCGCTCGTCATCCGGGAAGAACAACAAGGGTAAATCCCCCAACCCTCGCACTTCTTATTTGTCGTCGATCAGGCGTTGGGCCTGGACGAACGCCCCCACGATTCCCGCTTTGTTGCCAAGCTCCGGCGGGACGATGTAATCCTTAATTTTGCGCAATATAGACGCGGCCTGGATGTAGCCATTCAGCGATTCTCGCACCCTCTGTCGTATCATCGGGAAGAGGTGCGACTGTTCCATGACGCCCCCACCGAGGATGATCCGCTCCGGAGAAATAGCGCAGATATAATCGTGCAAAGCCTGGGATAAGTAATCTGCCTCCAGTCCCCAGGCCGGGTGATCGGGCGGGAGTTCGTCCGCCGGTTGCCCCCAGCGCTCGCCGATAGCCGGGCCGGACGCCAGACCTTCCAGGCAATCGCCATGATAAGGACAGCGGCCCGGATATGGATCGGCCGTCCGGTCGTGCCGGACCAGGACATGCCCCATTTCAGGATGGACCAGCCCATGCAGCGGCCGGCCATCGATCAGCGCGCCACCGCCGATGCCGGTGCCCACGGTCAGATAGATGAAGTTGCCCAGGCCGCGCCCCGCTCCCCAGCGCCATTCGCCCAGGGCGGCCACGTTGACATCGGTATCAAAGCCGAGAGGCACGCCCAGCGCTTCCCCCAGCCGCCCTGCCAGATCGAAATTGGACCAGCCGGGCTTGGGCGTCGCGGTGATGTAACCAAAGGTTGGCGAGGCGGGATTGGGATCGATCGGCCCAAACGCGCCCACGCCAATAGCCGCTGGCCGGCCGTGATGTTCCTCCTGCCGGCGGAAGAAGGCGACGACGCGGTCGATCGTCTCCGCCGGCGTCGTCGTCGGGAAGCGCACCTCGGCACGTATATCATCCGGGCCGGCGCCGATCGCGCAAACGAATTTTGTCCCGCCGGCCTCAATCCCGCCCACTAGTTCGGTCATCGATGCAGCGCTCCGTATCCTCGCCTATTCCGCATCTTCAACCAGCCACAGCGCTTCATAAGGCTGTAGCTGTATCTCGACCCCGGACGGGTGGATCCGCGGCGCGCGCGAGAGCAAATCCTTCATTTGTACCGCGGGCGAGATACCGGACGGCCGCGCCTCATCTGACAGGTTAAAGACGCACGTCACCGAGCCGCCGGCCGCCTCACGGCGGAAAGCCAGGACGGACCTGTCGCCCGTCTCTACCCACGACAACGTGCCGGAGCGCAACGCAAGCTGCCCTTGCCGCGCGTTGATTAGATAACGCGTCCAGGCCAGATAGGAGTCTTCGTCAGCCTCCTGCGCGGCAACGTTGACATAACGATAGCTATAAGTCTCATCGTCGATAACAGGCATGTAGGTTTTGCCGGCCTCGGAGAAGCCGGCGTTCTGCCCGGCCGACCATTGCATCGGCGTCCGGCATCCGTGCCGGTCAGGGAGCCAGATATTGTCGCCCATGCCGATCTCGTCACCGTAGTAGATGATAGGCGTGCCGGGGAGCGAGAGGAACAGCGCATTCAGCGCCAGCCAGCGTCGTTTGTCATTATCGAGCAGGGGCGCAAGGCGACGCCGGATGCCGAGGTTCAATCTCATGCGCGGGTTGGGGGCGTATTGCTGCCACATCCAATCCCGCTCCTCGGGGGTCACCATCTCCAGGGTCAGCTCGTCATGATTGCGCAAGAAGGTCATCCATTGGCAGCCGGGGGGAATCGCCGGCGTGCGCGCCAATATATCGATGATCGGCATCTTGTCGCCGCTCTTGAGGGCCATGAACAGCCGAGGCATGATCGGAAAATGGAAGCAGACGTGAAACTCGTCGCCGTCGCCAAAGTACGGCAACAAGTCCTCAGGCCATTGGTTGGCCTCGGCGATGAGAACGCGATCGGGATATTCCTCGTCCATCAGGCGGCGGATCTTCTTCAGGAATTCGTGCGTCTCCGGCAAGTTCTCGCAGTTGGTACCCTCGCGTTCGTAGAGGTAAGGCACGGCATCGGCCCGAAAACCATCGATGCCCATATCGAGCCAGAAGCGGATGATGTTGAGCATCTCTTCGTGGACGGCCGGATTATCGTAATTCAAATCCGGCTGGCTGGCGTAGAAACGGTGCCAGAAATATTGGCCGGCCAGTTCATCATACGTCCAGTTAGACGGTT
Organism: Promineifilum sp.; assembly: GCA_019454405.1. GTDB lineage: Bacteria > Chloroflexota > Anaerolineae > Promineifilales > Promineifilaceae > Promineifilum. The sequence goes on along the minus strand of JACFOH010000013.1, from coordinate 2,469 downwards.
CGACATCCAGAAAGATGATGCGCGCCTCGTTATATTTGTCGGGGGTGTCGCTCCAGACAAAATAGTCGCGATAGGGAGAGTTGCGATCTTTCCGCGCAGCCTGAAACCAGGGGTGCTCGTCGGAACAGTGATTCATCACCAGATCCGTGATCACTCGCAGGCCGCGGGCATGGGCGGCGTCGAGGAAGGCCTTGAAATCATCCAGCGTGCCGAAATCCTTATGGATACCGCAATAGTTGGCGACGTCATACCCGTCGTCTCGCAGCGGGGAGGGGTACATGGGTTGAACCCAGATGCAATCGACGCCTAACGATTGAATATGGTCGAGCTTGCTGATGGCTCCACGAAAATCCCCGTTCCCATCGCCATCCGAATCCCGATAGGCGCGAATATTAAGCTCGAAGAACACGGCTTCCTGATACCACGATTTCCCGGACATTGATCTCATCTCCCTATAGCAGTCTGGTCAATGCGGCCACAGTTGGGCGGCCGCACTATGATTTGTTCACAGTAAAGAAAAGCACGAAGCCCAACAAATGACTCCGTGCTTATTGATTATCTATCCAGCGCAGATGCCGCGAGGAGATCCCTCGCGGGCCGGAGCGCGCTATCCCTTAACAGAGCCGGCCAAAAGCCCGCGCACAAAGTAGCGCTGCAGGCTGAAGAAAACGATCAGCGGCAGCAGCATAGTCAGGAACGCGCCGGCCGTCAACAGGTGCCAGTCATTGCCCCGGGAGCCGACGATATCGGCCAATCGCTGGGTGATGACTTTCGTCTCGGGGTTGCCGCCCAGGAAGATGAGGGCGACCAGATAATCGTTCCAGACCCACAGGAACTGGAAGATGGCGAACGATGCCAGCGCAGGCACGGATAAGGGCAAGATCAACCGGCGAAAGACGGTGAAGTGGGACGCGCCGTCGATAAAAGCCGATTCGAGCGTCTCGCGCGGCAACTGGCTGATGTAGTTGAAGAGCAAGTAGGTGGCCAGCGGCAGGCCAAAACCGGTATGAGCCAGCCACATCGCCAGGAAGGTCCCGTTAATCTGTAACGAGCGGAAGTCTCTCAAAATCGGCACCAGCGCGATCTGCAACGGCACAACCAGCAAGGCGACGATGAGGACAAACAACATCCGGCGGCCGGGGAATCGCATCCAGGCGAAACCATAGGCGGCAAAGGCGGCCACCAGAATGGGGATGACTGTCGCCGGAATCGCCACCGCCAGGCTATTCAAAAAGGCGCTGACGAAGTCATCACCCGGAATGGTCTCGATTGTGCCATCGGAGCGTTCGTACTGGAAGCTTTTACCGCTGAGGACCTGACGATAGTTATCGAGGGTGAAGTTCCAGTCTACCGTCCACTTTTGTTCCTGGATCTCGACCCGGCCGAGTCGCCGGTTGCCGACCCAGCGATAAAAAGTGCCGTCGGGAGTTGTGATGCCGGTCCCGCGCAGTTGCTCGAACGTTGTTTCAACGCCTTCAATCACCATCGGGCCAGAGGGGTCAAGCCCCATATCGGCCGGGCTAAGCACTTCCACGGTTTCATAGGCCCGGTGAGGGAAAATCTTCCACCAGCCGGTCGTTTTGATATTCTCGCGGGAGCGGAAACTGGAGACAAACACGCCCAATGTGGGGACCGTCCAGAGGATAATCAGCAAAAGCAACCCGCCGTTTACCAGCAGGAAACCCAACCGTTGTTGAGATTTAATGCTACCCATGATTAGAAGGCCTCCTGTTCGCGGAATTGCTTCAAGTTATAGACCATGACCGGGATGATGGTGATGAGCAGAACGATGGCGATAGCTGAGCCATAACCCGAATTACGCGCGGTGAATGATTGTCGATAGAACTGGGTCGCGATCACATCCGTACCGAACTGACCGCCGGTCATGACCCAGACGACATCGAATATCTTCAGGGTAAAGATGACGACCGTCGTGGAGACGGTGATGATAGTCCCCATGATATAGGGAACCATGATGCGGAAGAAGATCTGCACCTCGTTGGCGCCGTCGACCCGACCCGCTTCCATTAGTTCAGCAGGGATGCCTTTCAGAGCGGCCGAGAAAAGCACCATCGCATACCCAACCTGGAGCCATATGACAATGACGATGAGGAACAGGTTGTTCCAGGGGGCGATGGCCGTCCAGGCCGGCCAGGGTTGGGGCGAGCCGCCCAATGATGTCACCAGGGCATTCAGAAGGCCGATCTGCGATTCATTGGCGGGGCGCACCGCGTAGATGAAATTCCAGATGACGCCCGCGCCGACGAAGGAGATGGCCATGGGCAGGAAAATGGCCGATTTGCCCACCCGCTCGAAATTGCTGCGGTCGGCCAGCACGGCGATGAGCAAGCCGACGATCACTGTGGTCGTCGCGCCGAAGACGATCCACATGATATTGTTGCGGAAAGACTCCAGCATCAACCGGTTTGTGAAAATAGCAATATAGTTGTCGAAGCCGACAAAACGCGA
>JACFOH010000034.1 GCA_019454405.1 Promineifilum sp. | reverse complement strand
GGTTCCATTGTTCCTGGGTATAGATGATCTCGGCCGGCTATATCACTCATATCAAGACTCATGGGCAACACAGTAACAGGATACTGTGTTGCCCATTCCATCATACTAACATTGCTAGCCTGCCGCTATCGCCGCAGGTAAATCCTCATGGGCGGGGTGATCGGCCAGATACTCGCGTATGGCGCCGGCGACGTAGGCAACCTTCTCATCATCCAGCTCGGGGAAGATCGGCAGTGACACGATCGTATCGGCATAAGCTTCCGTCACAGGAAAGTCGCCGCGCTTATGGCCTAGTTCGGCATAAGCGGGCAGAAGATGAATGGGAATCGGGTAGTGGAGGCCACTGGCGATGCCCTTCTCCTTCAGATAATCCATCATTCCATCGCGTCCGGCGATGCGAATCACATAAAGATGAAAGATATGATCGTCGGCATAACTTGGCAGTTCGATCGGCAAATCAGCCAACAGCCGGGCATAGGTCGCGGCCGCGCGGCGGCGGCTGGCGTTCCAGTCGTCCAGATAGGGCAACTTGACCCGGAGGACGGCCGCCTGCATTGTGTCCAGCCGGTGGTTGAACCCCTTCACCTCGTGATGGTATTTAACCTTCTGGCCGATGTTGCGCAGCAAGCGGATTTTCTCGGCGATGACTTCGTCGTTGGTCGTCACCGCGCCGCCGTCGCCATAGGCGCCCAGGTTCTTGCCAGGATAGAAGCTGAACCCAGCCGCGTCGCCCAGGTTGCCCGCTCGCCGGCCTTTGTAGCGTGCGCCGGCAGCCTGGGCAGCATCTTCGAAGACCCGCAGGTTATGCTTGCGAGCGATGGCATTGATGGCATCCATATCGGCCGGCTGCCCATAGAGGTGGACCGGCATAATGGCTTTAGTGCGTGGGGTGATAGCCGCCTCGATCTTGCTCGGATCCAGGTTATAGGTGACCGGGTCGCAATCGACCAGGACGGGCGTCGCGCCGGCGTTGGAGATGGCCAGTGTCGTGGCAATGAATGTGTTGGCGGCGGTGATGACTTCGTCACCGGGGCCGATATCATAGGCGCGGACGATCAATTCCAGTGCGGAATAACCGGAATCGACGCTGACGCAATGTTCCACGCCGCAATAGTTGGCAAATTCACGCTCGAACTCGGTTACAGCGCCACCCAGGATAAAATCGCCGCGTTGCATGACAGCCAATACGGCCGGGTCAACCTCATCCTTAATCTGTTTATACTGGGCCTTCAAATCTACAAACGGAATTTCCATGTGAATACCTCACCTTATCTTGTCTCTCAGACGTGGCGACTGCCCCCACGCCATAGGCTTCAGGCCTGATAAATTCTCGCCGGCCTCTGCATCGCGACGATCGACATCAGTCCGACTCAGCTCCCATCCAGCCCATCGCCGGCTGGGAACAAGCATCCCGATGCAACCCATAGATCAGCGCCGCCTTCAACTTCGCGGCGTTGGCGGTATACGTCCAGTTATGGACGTCGGCCTGGGCCTCGTGTCCAAGCTCCTCAAGAGTGGCGCGATCGGCCCATATCTGCCGCAATGTCACCAGCAACGCTTCCTCGGTCACATCATCAGCCCAGAACGCATAACGGCCGTCGCCGACGACGTCGGTATGGCATTTGTTACTAGTCGCCAGAACAGGCATGCCGGCCGCCATATATTCAAACAGCTTGATCGGGCTGGACGCCTCATACTTCCTGTCATCAACTTCGGGCAAGGATGTGACGCCGATATGGGCGCGAGCCAATAGATGAGGGATTTCCTCATGTGGAACAGGTTGCTCCACCCGAATCGCGCCGTCGCTTCCGGAGGCAAACGCTTCCAGCTCGGGACGAAACGCCCCGTCGCCGTAGAGCGTGAATACGAATGACATACCTTCCCGATTGGCCTGATGAACAGCCCGGCAAAGGGGCAGCAAGTTACGCCCGACCAAAAAGATACCGATATAGACCAGGCGGACCGCCTCGCCCTCATAAGGCCAATGACGAGCTTTGGCCGCGCCGGCAAATCGCGCGGCGTCGACGCCCGATGGCCATACCCCCCAGAGCTGTTCCGGGGGGATGTGGACCAGTTCAGCCATGCGTGGCGTGATGGCCGTTTGGCCGTCGGCAAACCGGGTTACGAGTCTGGCGCTGATCGCATACCAGAGCATGGTCAGGCGCGTCTTCAGATCATTAGACGGATCATGCACGTCACGGGTATCCATGACCAGTCGCGGGCGATGACGGCCCAGCAACCGAAGCGGCAACAGCCAGATGGCCGCCTTCTGATGGAAAAGGACAACATCAAAGGATTTCCGCCGAGCCAGCAGGAATTGCAGTACGCGCAGGTAGAAGATCATCTGGCCCAGGAAGTAGATCGACGGCCGGGCGATATCCAGGACTTCCACGCCACGATAGACATGCTTGCCCGATGGACCGCTCAGGATGAGTACGACATCGACGCCCTGATTTCGCAGCTCACGGGTGGTGTCGAGCCAGGTGGCCGCGTCAAGCGTACTGGCCGAAACAGTCGATACCCAAGCCAGTCTCAGGGGGGCGTCGGCCGAATGTCTCTCGTCCATGATTCCGTCCAAATGACTTAGCGCGCGCCGCCGTGACGATTCAGGCCGTGGTCGTAGGCCTTCTCTCCGGGGTGCAGCGGGCAGTCCAGTTCGTCGACCGTCGTGACGACGCGTGCGGGGTTGCCATAGACAACGGCGTAGGGCGGCACGTTTTTCGTCACTACCGCGCCCGCGCCCACCAGAGCATACTCCCCCACTACAACCTGAGGCAGGATGGTCACATTGACGCCGATGCGCGCGCCACGCTTGATGGTGGGGCCGCCGGCCCGTGTACATTCGGCACACAACGGCCGCATATCGTTAGCGATACTCACCCCCGGCGCCAGGAACGCGTCATCCTCGATAGTCGTGAACTGGGCGACATAGACGTTGCTATGGATCTTCACGTTGTTGCCGATCCGGCAGCCGTAGTCGATGACCGAGTTGCTCCAGATGCCCACGTTATCGCCGATGACATTCTCCTCGCGAATGATGACGTTATGCCCGGTTTGCAGTCCACGACCGATCATCGTCCCGGCGTAGATCACCGTGCCGGAGCGCACAGTGGCTCCGCTGCCAATGCGCAAGGTCTGGTCGGCGATATGACGCCCTGTCGGATAGCCCAGCGACACGCCTTCATCCAGTGTGCTGGGCGCCTCCAGCAGGACGTAGTCGGGCACCTCAGACATTGATGAGTGCCTCGGCACGCAGGGCGTCGGCCGAGTCGCCGTGCCCGTTCTGATTCAGAAAAACTGTGCTTCCGCCGTTCTTCATCGAGCGTTGCGCGGCTTCGATCACTTGAACGACGCGCATGCCGTTCAGACCGTCCGTCTGCGGCTGCTTACCTTCATTGATGCAATCGAGGAAATGCTGACACTGCACGCGCAACGGTTCTTCAAAGCGGATGTAGGGGATGACCACATCGCCATAATGATAGGCAAAACTGAACTCACCGAAGGTATCGGTGTGGCGGATAGCCTTCACGCCCTTGTCATAAATCTTGATCTTCTCCAGCGGCTCGACATCGTCATAGATGACCATCTTCTTGCTGCCGACGACCGTGATACGGCGCTGCTTCGACGGATCGAGCCAACTGGAGCGAATATGGGCCATGATGTTGTTGGGGAACATGAGGGTCGTGTAGGCCACGTCCTCGATGCCTTCCTGCACACACGATGAACCGTGGGTGTTGACCGAAATCGGATCGTCGTCCAGCAAGTAGCGCAGGATGGAGATGTCGTGCGGGGCCAGGTCCCAGACCACATTGGCCCGCGTCTGGAAGAGGCCCAGGCTGGCGCGAATAGCGTCGATGTAATAGATCTCGCCCAACTCGCCTTCCCGGATCATTTGCCTGATGGCGCGAACGGCCGAATTGTATTCAAACGTGTGGCCAACCATCAACTGGACTTCGTTTTCCCGGGCAATCCGGATCAGATCCTCGGCGTCTTCGCTATTGAGCGTGATCGGCTTTTCCACAAGCACGTGCAGGCCATGCTCCATGCAATCACGAGCGATGGCGTAATGGGCCGCCGGCGGCGTGGCGATGACGACGGCGTCGAGGTTCAGATCAAACAGATCGCGATAATCGCGCGTCGCAACCTCGATCTGCGGGAAGCGCTCCATGATACGGTTGAGCGATTCCTGCTTCAGATCAGCGATGGCGATGACTTGCGCGCCGGGGATCTCAATGAAATTGCGAATAAGATTAGGGCCCCAATAGCCGCAGCCAATGGCGCCGATACGGAGGTCGGTCATGATTAACGAGCACCCCTTGCGTTGACGACGGCCAAAACCGTCATAAATATGATTTTGATGTCCAGCCATAAAGACTGTTGCTGGATGTATTCTACATCCAAACGCACCATTTCTTCGAAATTGGTGGCGCTGCGGCCGGTCACCTGCCACCAGCCGGTGATGCCGGGCACAGTTCGCAGCCGGTCATGGTGATGAAACAGGTACAGATCGACTTCGTAAGGGATGGGAGGGCGAGGGCCAACGAGACTCATCTGTCCCATCATCACATTCCAGAATTGCGGCAGCTCGTCCAGGCTGGTCTTGCGCAGGAAGCTGCCGATTCGCGTCACGCGCGGGTCGGCCACCAGCTTGTATTTCGCATCCTCGGATTTCTGGGCCGATTGCAGCTCGGCCATCCGCGTCTCGTCCCCGGCGATGTAGGCTTCAATGAACTGGCGGTGGATGGTCGACTTCGCGTCCGCTCGCATGGTGCGGAACTTGTAGATGGTGAAGGGAACTTCTTCCCAATAGACCCGGCCGTTGCGCACGTGCCGTTTGGCGGTCACCCGCTCCTGCTTGAAGATAGCCGGGCCGGGGGAGTCCAGCTTGATAAGCAGAGCGATGAACGCCATAAGCGGCAACAGGAAGATCATTGAAAGGGTGACGACGATCAGATCCATCATCCGTTTCGCGATAAAATATACCGTATCCGTATCCACTTGCTGAGATCTAATCGCCGGGCCTGTCGACCATTGCATAACTTTTTGCTCTTCCATCTCGTCTGGTTTCCTGTCGTCCGGATTCCCCATCGTTGATTCTCTATGCCTGGTGCGATATCGGAGCCTTCCGAACTATAATGTCCTTTTTACCGCCTGAAGCTTACAAAACGGCTAACGATCCGCGATCATCCACGTCCCAGCAGGCCTCGGCCTCCCAGGATGAGACAATCCTGAATGGTTCCCTTGTCGAGGGGCGGCGAGGTCAAAATCCGGCACGACGATGCCACAGGCGCGATCTTTTTACATTATAGCCTGTTGTATCACTTCAATGTTTATTGCGCCTTCAATAGCCCATCAGTATAATGAACCCACGATTAGGTATCGATGACGACGCCCCGGTTCGCTGTCGCGAGCGGGCGGCAATCGGGAGACGACGAGGCAAGACTCGTGGGTTGGGTAGAGAAGGTCGCTAGTCGCCCTGCTCTTCCTTTTTCCGGTGTAAGGGGGTCGTCGCCCGAGCCTGATTTCAAGTATCGGCATAGTAGTACCAAGCGACGTAATGGATGTACACACCTGCGCTCCGGGCCGGCAGCGGGAGGACTGTGGACGTCCCCGTGCCTCCACCCGGCGCCGAGGATGTATTTACATCCTCAACGATATGATATACGGGAGAAGATGAGGTATGGGCAGTACGTACTACGTGTCGGCCACCAACGGCAATAACAACAACCCTGGTAACGACCCAAACTATCCCCTGCGGACCATTCAGGCGGCGATCAATAAAGCGCAATCCGGCGACTCTATCACAGTTCGTGGCGGAACCTATACCGAGCGCCTGCACATCCAGAAGCCGGGGACGGCCGGCGCTTCCTTCGCCATCACCACCGATCCGGGCGAACAGGCGATTATCGACGGCACCGGCCTGGATATCCCGGAAGACGCCGCTCTGGTTGTTATTCAGCAAAGCCAGAATGTATCGCTGACCGGGCTAACGATCCGGAACTCTGTCGGCTGCGGCATCCTGGTCGGCAAGTCCAGCCAAATCACGATCGACGGCTGCAAAGTCGAATATTGCCAGGCGGGGGGCCTGTTCGCCGACCAGTGCGACACCCTCCTCGTACAGAAATGCGACATCAGCGGCTGTGCCCGTCGCTTCCTGGCCGACGGCGCTTCAGACACCAACTCCGCCCTGGGTGTGCGCCAGTCCAGGGATGTGACGATTCAGGAGAATCTGGTTCACGAGAATTCCGATCGCGGCATCGCGATCCTGCCCGGCTGCGAGAAGGTGAAGGCCTTCAGAAATACCTGCTATGACAACCGCAACGGCCAGATCGGCATCACCTCTTCGGTCGACGTGTTGATCGATTCCAACTTGTGCTACCACACCGGCAACACGGAGTTGCTGACGCTGCAAGGCCAACGCGGCCCAGGCATCACCAAGCACGACCTGGCTCAATATCGAACCGGCGGCATGTGGCATACGCGCAATATACGTGTGGTCAATAATTACATCGTCGGTTGCGGGGTCGGTTTCCAGACCAGCCGCACCGGAGGCCAGTTGACGGACTTCCAATTGGCCCATAACACCATCCTGAACAGCACTGAAAGCTTGCTCGACATCAACGTCATTAATGCCGGCACACTCAGCTACATCGAAAACAACGTGCTGGCGGCGGCGAACGGCAACGGGATCGTCCACATTTCCAACGGAGCCGGCGTTATCTGGCGCAACAACCTGTGGTCAGATTTCCCCGGCATGAACATCTTCAATCCGGTCAGCGATATCGTGGAAGCGAACATCGGCCTGGTCGACATTGACGCGCCCGTCGTCGCCGGAGAGGTCAAGCCCGATGCCTATAAATTAGCCGGCGGATCGGTAGCCATCGATCGGGGCATCCCGCGCGATGGCGTGGCCACGGTCGATTTCTGGGGGAATTCACGCGCCGGCGCGCCAGACATCGGTGCGAACGAATTCCCAAACCCGACCACCAGGGAGCCGGCCAGATCTGCCGCGCTGCCCAGATCAGGAGACCGCATCACCGACGGACTATCGGCCCTGTATACCTTCAAGGAGGGCAAGGGGCGCGATGTAAAAGATGTTAGCAACGCCGGCCAGGCGCTGAATCTCCGGATCACGAACGAGTCGGCCGTCCAATGGACCAACGATGGCTTGCTGGTTAAAACCCCGGTTCGCATCATCTCTGATCAACCGGCAAGAAAGATCATCGACGCCTGCCGAGCCTCAAATGAGATCACGCTGGAGGCGTGGATCGTTCCCGCAAATACCACCCAGGACGGCCCGGCCCGAATCATCAGCCTCTCCAAAAACAAGGTGGAGCGCAACTTCACCCTGGGCCAGGGCTTATGGGATAACCAGCCCCAGAACCTGTACATGGCTCGGCTGCGCACCACCCAGACCTCGACCAACGGTTTGCCTGCCGTGATCAGCCCGGCCGGCACAGCGACGGCAACACTTTCCCATGTCGTCTACACGCGGAGCAGCGACGGCCAGGCTACGCTCTACGTGAACGGCCAGGCCCGGTCGGCGCTGAAGATCGCCGGTAATTTCGACACCTGGGACAACACGATGCAGTTGATGCTGGCTGACGAGCTAAGCGACGACCGCCCCTGGTTGGGCTTGTACAGACTAGTGGCCGTTTATTCGCGGGCGCTTTCCGCAGGCGAAGTCTTGCATAATTATGAAGCGACCTTCATCACTGATAACACTCTGACCGTTAGTTTCAGGATTGTGACAGGCGGCGGACGAGGCGTGGCGCCCCATACCGTTGAGTTCGATTCATCGGACAGCGTCGCCACTGCCGGTATCGCTACTTATTACTGGGAATTCGGCGATGGTCAAACGTCGAACCAGGCCAACCCCACCCATACCTATGAAGCGGCCGGGGTCTACAGCGTGTCGCTCACCGTCACTGACAAGAAGGGCAGCGTTAAAAAGCTTGTCCATCCGGACCTGATCACGGTCGTGCCGGCGCCATTGCCGCCCGTTCCGCCGGAGTACGCGCGGTTCATGCTCGTCGAAATTGGCACATCTGCGATACGTGCATTTGGAATTCAGTACCCCAATTATAGATGCGCCATCGCCTGGAACGACGGAGGCCCAGCTATCCAGATGTTCTTCGCCAGCGTCGACGATGTTGCGCGAACCTTCACCGATGAAACCACTAAATTGATTTGGGTCGACGAATCCGGGGCCGACTAGTCACCGTAGAAGTTGACAGGAGATGAACATGGCTACTTATTATGTAGATGGGAAATCGGGCAACGACTCAGCCAACGGCAGCAGTGGCGCGCCATGGAAAACGCTGGGGAAAGCGGCTAGTCAGGTCAAGCCAGGCGATGAGATTCGCATCAGGACAGCAACCTACTACGAGCAACTCAACATCGGCGCCGCCAACACGTCATGGCGAGCGGATACAGGCCATACTCCGATAATCGACGGTCGCTGGCATGAGGGGTTAATGTCCAACGGCAAGATGCCGGCCCCGGGATCGAGTCATCTGCCGACGAATGGCCAATACGCCAGTCTCATCACAATCAAGGCCAATGGCGTCGTAGTCGATGGGCTAACGATTCAGAACAGTGCCGGCGGGGGCATTGGCATGAGCAATGTTAACGATGTCGTTGTGCGGAATTGCCGAGCCGACTTTACCTACGGCACAGCGGTTAAAGTCGCCGCCGGGGGCGGTTGGGCCGATCGCATCGTCATCGAGAACAACGTCATAACACGTGCCGTCCGTTGTCGCCTGGTACCGGGGCTCACAAACTGGCCCGGCGCACTGAACGTCTCTCGCGCCCGCGACAGCATCATTCGCAACAACGTCCTGGCCTATTCCTTCGGCGAGAGCATCAACATCCATCGGGGGTCAGTTCGAATCATCGTCGAAGGAAACATCATTCACGACTCTTTCGGTGTCTGCCTATATATCCAAAGATCTTCAGGGGTTATTCTGCGTAACAACCTGATCTACTGCACAGGAACGCCTGAATATCTGCACAACGGCATCTCCACCGACGGAATCCTTCAGGGCGATGAGATTCAGAGCGAGGCCTTCCCGGAAAGTATCGATAATCAGATATACAACAATATCGTTGTCAACACCGGACGTCTCTTTACCATCCGGAGTAATACCGGCAACTACGCGAACTCCCGACTCCGCCAAACCTATATCGGCTATAACACGTTCATCGGTGGTCCTAATACGAAGGTGGGCATCAACATCGTTCCGGCACAATCCGGCTTCCCACACGAAAAGAACATCTTTGAAAATAACATCATCGCCAATATCCCGGCGAGCGGCTCTATCTCCAACGGGTCAGGGGAGGGCATCCTGTTCCGCAACAATCTCTGGGATCAACAACCCATCACCTCCATGCGCGGCAGCGGCGATCGCATCGGTAACCCCAATCTGGTCAACCCAACGGCCAAGCTTAGGAACGTCTACCCTGAGCCGCAGGCCGACATCGACCCGCGGAATTATCAGCTGACCTCAACAAGCAATCTGGCTATCGGGATGGCGAGCAACGGCTCAGCCGCCAATGGATTGACGCCGCCGGCCATTCAAAAAGATTTCTTCGGCGCAGCGCGCGACAACAAGCCTGATATCGGGGCGCACGAGTATGCCGGCATATCGATCGACTTAACGGCCAACTTCAGCATTGGCCCGGGACAGGCGGTCGGCCAGCTACCCCATACAGTCGACTTCATCGACAAGAGCATCGCATCCAGCGTGATCGTCTCGCGACGGTGGGAGTTTGGCGACGGTGAAACATCCACCGAGGTCAATCCATCACACACCTATACGAGAGCCGGCGATTTCGATGTCTCACTGACCGTCACTGATAACGCCGGCAACAGCAACACCAGCAAGCGTGACGGCCTGATCTCCGTGACTGAAGCGTCGAGCGTCACCCTCCCGGAAGCTTTTCGCCGCTTCGTCCTCATGCAGAGAGATCAACAAATCGTGATGGCCTACGGAACCCAGTACCCCGATTTGCGCTGCGTTCTGGTCTGGAACAAAGACCCCTTCCACATCCTTAATTTTGATACGGTCGACGATATTGATCGGCATTACACACAGGATGGGACCGCCGCGATCATATGGCTTGATTCCGGCGACCAGGATGATTCTGCGGCAGGCTTACGCCTGATCGATAGCGAAGAAGAAGGGTTGCGCCAGACCGGATTATCCAGGATGGCGGCGACCAACCAATATTAGTCCTCCTCTCGCTTGATGAGAAGAGGCCGGCTGAACTTGTTCAACCGGCCTCTTCCTGTCTCACCTCTGCTATCTAATCAGCTCCCCGCTCAGCAGCTTTATTCGCGGTAGCGCATGCTGAAGCGGGCCTGATGATACCGGTCCTTGATAGTTTTGAGCGCGCGTTGCCTTTGTATCGCGAACGCGCTATCTTGCAAGCTCGGCCAAACGCTACCCCATCCGTCAGGATTCCCAACATCCCGGGACGTCAGCATATCCCCTATCAGGTCGAGATTCGGGTAATTCCGGCGGAGTCTGGCGATATAGGGCTGAAGCGTCTCTTCGTCCGGCCTGTCATAAAAAATTTCCCGGTGGTGCTCTTCAGACACACCAATATCGTACTGGTTCGCCCCTGCATTAGATCGTCTGACTACATCCTGATAGTTGGAGCTGTCCTTGGAATACAGATGGATTCGAGCGGCCAGATTACCACCCAGGGAATGATGCCTTTTATCCCAGAACTGTTCTTTCCCCTCGAAGTAG
>JACFOH010000099.1 GCA_019454405.1 Promineifilum sp. | reverse complement strand
TGACCCGTCCTAAATATGATTGACATCAGACATCTATATAATAGTTTGAACCACCGAGGATGGTCTGATGAAAAAGCAAGTGATAAAGCGATATAGCGAGGCCTTCAAGCGACAGGTCGTCGGTGAATACAAAGAGGGACACAGTATATCGGCCTTACGGGCCAAGTACGGTATCACAGGGAATGGGACAATCGAACGATGGATCAAGAAGTATGCTTGTGCCAGCTTGCGTCACGAATTAGTTGTCATTCAGCGAGCCGATGAACGCGAGCATCAAAAGGCGCTTGAAGCACGAATACGTGAATTGGAAACCGCTGTAGCCCAGTTGACGCTGGAGAAGATCGTACTGGAGTCATCACTGACCGAGGCCGAGCAATTATTGGGAATGGAGGTCAAAAAAAACGACGTACCGCCATCCTCGAAGCATGCTTCCAGCACCCTTTAAGACATGAATGCGGATTCACAAGACAGGATTTTCTGCGACATGTCGGTATCAGCCGCCAGGCACAACACCAGCAGCGAAATCGGCTGCGTCGCCGGGTGGGAGAAGAGGCCATAGTGCTGGATATGGTTCGCGCCATCCGCTATTACCATCCGCGGATGGGCACACGCAAATTGTTGGTCAAATTGCAGCCTTTGCTGGCTGTTAGAGGGATTTCCCTGGGGCGTGACGCTCTTTTCGACTTGTTGAGACGTCATGACCTGCTGGTGCCGACCAGGAGGCGCTGGCAAAAGACGACACGTGCCGGGCTTTGGCGTTGCCCTAACCTGTTGCCCGAGCTTACCGTGACAGCTCCTTGCCAATTATGGGTCGGCGATGTCACTTATCTTACCTCAGAGAATGGGTTCGCTTATCTGGCGCTGTTGACCGATGCTTATTCCCGTTTCATCGTGGGCTTTGACCTCTCGCTTTCATTGGCGGTCGAGGGTTGCCTGCGGGCGCTCAACTCGGCCCTGGAGCAAGCACGAGGTTCTCTGACGGGTCTTGTTCACCATAGCGACCACGGCGTGCAATACACAGCTCATGCCTATCGCAACCTTCTATCCGAACACGATATCCGCCCAAGCATGGGCGAGGTTGGTAACTGCTATGAGAACGCTCTGGCCGAACGGATGAACGGCATCTTGAAGCTGGAGTATGGGTTGGGCGACGTGTTCGTCGACCTGGAGCAGATGATGGCGTCAACTACTGAAGCAATTACTCTCTACAACTACGACCGACCTCATTTAGCTCTGGATTATCGTGTGCCGGCCGAGGTGCATTTTGCCAGGCATTTGTAATCAG